>JAYREE010000010.1:0-163297 GCA_041909105.1 Azonexus sp. | reverse complement strand
TCACCGCCAGGCTCCCCATTCCAAAGCCCCCTCAGCTCAACCGCTGCAGGGGGCTTTGCCATTCACACATCAAAAAACAAGATTCAAAATAATCGCCTACACCCCATCAGGCACTCTCCTGCATATGTTAGAATTCAAAGCGGCGGGTCTCCCCGCATTGCAGGGTGGTGAACCTGGTCAGGTCCGGAAGGAAGCAGCCACAGCCATTGACTGCAAGTGCCGGGGGTTAGGCTCGCCATTTCCATTTTCTGCTTTGGTGTGGGGCGCATGAGTTATCAGGTTCTTGCGCGCAAGTGGCGACCGCGCAATTTTTCAACGCTTGTCGGTCAAGAGCATGTCGTACGTGCTCTGACGCATGCGCTCTCCGAGCAGCGTTTGCACCATGCGTATCTGTTCACCGGAACGCGGGGGGTTGGCAAGACCACCATCGCCCGTATCCTTGCCAAGGCGCTTAACTGCGAGACGGGCATCACGCCCAATCCGTGCGGAACCTGCTCGACCTGTCAGGAAATTGATAGCGGACGTTTTGTCGATCTATTGGAGGTCGATGCGGCAACGAATACCCGTGTCGATGAGATGCGGCAGTTGCTGGAAAATGCCGTTTACGCTCCGACACGCGGCCGCTTCAAGGTCTATGTGATCGACGAAGTGCACATGCTCTCCACGTCCGCTTTCAATGCCATGTTGAAGACCCTGGAGGAGCCGCCGGAGCACGTTAAGTTCATTCTGGCGACGACCGATCCGCAGAAGATTCCGGTCACTGTCCTGTCGCGTTGCTTGCAGTTCAATCTGAAGCAGATGCCGGTTCCGGCCATTGCCGGGCATCTGTCGCATATCCTTGAAGCCGAAGGCATTCAGTTCGATCAGCCGGCACTGGCACTCATCGCGCGCTCGGCGGCGGGCAGTATGCGGGATGCCCTATCTCTTTTGGATCAAGCCATCGCGCATGGGGCTGGCGTCGTCGATGAATCTCAGGTCCGAGCGATGCTGGGCTCGGTCGATCAGGACTTTCTGTTTGCCATCCTAGAGGCGCTTCTCGGTGGCGATGCCCAGGCCTTGGTTGCAGTTGCCGCCGATATGGCAATGCGCAGCCTGTCGTTCAATTCGGCCTTACAAGAGCTCGCATCACTGCTTACGCGCTTGCAGGTGGCTCAATGCGTACCGGCGTCTTTGGAAGATGATCCGGATAAGGCTCGTCTGCAGGAATTGGCGATGGCGTTGCCGGCCGAATTCATTCAATTGGCTTATCAGATTGCCAATGTTGGGCGCATGGAGTTGGCCAGTGCCCCTGATGAGTACTCGGGCTTCCTGATGACCTTGCTGCGCCTGTATGCTTTCAAGCCGGCTTCTGTATCAGATATGGTTGCCAATATCGCTTCTGCTCGGCCGAAAAAAGCCGAGGTCCCGGTAGCCGTTCCGCCGAGCCCGGCCCCGGTCCAAAATGTCTCTAAAGAAACTGCTGAGCGTCGTCCCGTAGCCGATCCCGCTGATGATTGGCACACGATGGTTGGCGCGCTAGCGATCAGCGGTTTGGCGCGAGAGTTGGCGCAGAACTGCGAATTGAGAAGTCTGAATGAAGGGCAATGCATTCTGCGTCTGGCGCCCAGTCGTGCCCACTTGCAGATGAAACCGTCTCCGGAAAAATTACAGCAGGCGCTGTCGGACTATCTCGGTCGCGCCATCGTTTTGCGTATCGAGGTCGGTGAAAACGATAGCGAAACGCCGGCGGTTGTCGCAGGGCGGCAACGCCAGCAACGCCTAGATGCAGCAGTAAATTCGATAGAACAAGATGCATTTGTGCGTGACATGATCGATTCGTGTGATGCATCGATCGTGCAATCTTCAATCAAACCCATCGCCTAACGGAGCAAAGAATATGATGAAGGGTGGTTTGGCCGGCCTGATGAAGCAGGCCCAAGTGATGCAGGAAAACATGAAAAAGGCGCAGGACCAGTTGGCTCAGGTCGAGGTCGAGGGACAGTCTGGCGCCGGTATGGTCAAGGTGGTGATGACCTGCGCCCATGAGGTTCGTCGTGTCAGCATCGATCAGTCGGTGATGGACGATAAGGAAATGCTAGAAGACTTGGTCGCGGCGGCAGTCAACGATGCCATACGTCGTGGTGAGGAAATGTCCAAGGAAAAGATGTCCGGCTTCACGGCTGGCTTGAACCTGCCGCCAGGTTTCAAGCTGCCATTCTAAGTGAATCCGAGCGGGCTCGAAGCCCTGATTCAGGCGCTGCGTTGCTTGCCCGGTGTCGGGCCAAAGTCGGCGCAGCGCATGGCGTATCACCTGCTGCAACGTGACCGACCGGGTGCCAAGCACCTCGGCGAGACGATCTTGCATGCGTTGGAGCATGTACGTCACTGCCGGCGCTGCAATACCTTCAGCGAAACCGATATCTGCGAGCGTTGCGCCTCGCCACGTCGCGATCAAGGCCTGCTGTGCGTGGTCGAGACGCCTGTCGATTTGAACATGATGGAACAAACCCTGGCTTTTCCGGGGCTGTACTACGTGCTGATGGGACGTATCTCACCGCTGGATGGCGTCGGGCCAAAAGAACTGGGGCTAGATCGCCTTCTGGCCAGAGCCTTGGACGGAGAGGTCAAGGAGGTAATTCTGGCGACTAATTACACCAATGAAGGCGAGGCGACAGCACATTACATCACGGCAATGCTGAAGCCGAAAGGTATTGCCGTCACACGTATTGCACGCGGAGTTCCGGTTGGCGGCGAACTCGAATACGTGGATCCGGGAACTTTGGCGCAGGCCTTGCGTGAGAGAAAGAGCTGTTCATCGTGACAGCGGCTTTTTTCGAAGGTTCCAATGTCGTATAATTTAGCGTTTGTATTTAATCCCATCCAATTCCTTTAGGGGTCAGCGTTATGAGCAATCAAGGAAAAGTGGACTGCGGGCGGCGGCGTTTGGTCGTTGCGACTGCAGCCGTGGGCGGGGCCGGTGCGGTAGGCGCACTTGTTCCGTTCGTCTCCAGTTTGCTTCCGTCCGAACGCGCCAAAGCGGCAGGCGCACCGGTCGAAGTCGATATCAGCAAACTCGAACCGGGTCAGATGATGACCGTCGAGTGGCGCGGCAAGCCGGTGTGGATCATCAACCGCACCAAGGACATGCTGGAAACGCTGCCGAAGTTGGCCGATGCCGTGGCTGATCCGAAGTCGGAGAAGAATCAACAGCCTGCCTATGCTCAAAACGATACTCGTTCGATCAAGCCGGAAGTTCTGGTCGTGGTCGGTATCTGTACCCACCTCGGCTGCTCGCCGTCCTCCAAGTTCAAGAAGGGTGCCGAAGAGGGTATGGGCGCCGATTGGCTGGGGGGTTTCCTGTGCCCTTGCCACGGTTCTACGTTCGACTTTGCAGGTCGCGTGTTCAAGGCCAAGCCGGCACCGACCAATCTCGAAGTTCCGCCGCACGTGTATCTCGCCGATACGCGCATTTTGATCGGCGAAGACAAGAAGGGGGCATAACATGGCTGGTGGCACTTACGAAAAGTACAAGTCCGACGGCTCGATCGGCGGCAACTTGCTGGAGTGGTTTGACGCCCGTTTCCCCGCGACGTCGATGTGGAAAGGACATTTGTCCGAGTACTACGCTCCGAAGAACTTCAACTTCTGGTATTTCTTCGGTTCGCTGGCTCTGCTGGTTCTGGTCATCCAGATCGTTACCGGCATCTTCCTGGTCATGCACTACAAGCCGGATGCAGCACTGAACGCCAACGGCGTGCCGGTCGCCTTTGCTTCCGTCGAGTACATCATGCGTGATGTTCCGGGAGGCTGGCTGATTCGTTACATGCACTCTACCGGTGCTTCGGCCTTCTTCATCGTGGTTTACCTGCACATGTTCCGTGGTCTGCTCTACGGCTCCTACCGCAAGCCGCGTGAACTGACCTGGCTGTTCGGCGTCGGCATCTTCCTGGTGCTGATGGGTGAAGCCTTCTTCGGTTACCTGCTGCCGTGGGGCCAGATGTCTTTCTGGGGGGCTCAGGTGATCGTCAACCTGTTCTCCGCCATCCCGCTCATCGGGCCGGACCTGTCCATCGTCATCCGCGGCGACTTCGTCGTTGGCGATGCTACGCTGAACCGCTTCTTCTCCTTCCACGTCATCGCCTTCCCGCTCGTTCTGCTGGGTCTGGTTGCTGCCCACGTTCTGGCGCTGCACGAAACCGGCTCGAACAACCCCGACGGCGTCGAGATCAAGGCGAACAAGGACGAGAACGGCATTCCGCGTGACGGCATCCCGTTCCACCCGTACTACACAGTCAAGGACATCGTCGGTGTTGTGGTCTTCCTGATGGTCTTCTCCGCAGTGTTGTTCTTCGCACCGGAAGGCGGTGGCTATTTCCTGGAAACACCGAACTTCTACCCGGCTGACCCGCTGAAGACCCCGCCGCACATCGCGCCGGTCTGGTACTTCACGCCGTTCTACTCGATCCTGCGTGCCGTGACCTATCCCCTGTTCGGCCTCGATGCCAAGTTCTGGGGGGTGGTTGCCATGGGCGCTTCGGTGGTTATCTTCGCCTTCCTGCCGTGGCTGGATCGCAGCCCGGTCAAGTCGATCCGCTATCGCGGCCCGATCTACAAGACCTTGCTGACCATCTTCGTCATCTGCTTCATCGTCCTTGGCTATCTGGGTACCCTGTCCCCGTCGCCGATGGGTGAGTTGGTTTCGCAGATTTGTTCGGTGTTCTATTTCGGTTTCTTCCTTGGCATGCCGTGGTGGTCCCGAATGGACAAGTTCAAGCCGGTTCCCGACCGCGTGACGTTCAAGTGAGAGGATGCCTAAAATGAAAAAATTCCTTATCGCATTGCTCTTCGCGCCGATGCTGGCTTTCGCCAGCGGCGGCAACGTGCACCTCGACAAGTGGCCGGGTTCGGTCGGTGACAAGGCTGCGCTGCAAAACGGCGCCAAGCTGTTCGTCAATTACTGCCTGAACTGCCACGGCGCTTCCTACATGCGCTACAAGAACCTGCTCGACCTCGGTCTGACCGAACAGCAGGTCAAGGACAACCTGATGTTCACCTCCGACAAGATCGGTGGTCTGATGGCTGTTGCGGCGCGTGCCGACGAGCAGAAGCTGTGGTTCGGCGCGACCCCGCCGGATCTGACCATCATTGCCCGTGCCCGCGGCGATGCCGGTGCGCCGAAGGCTGGTGCAGATTGGCTCTACACCTACCTGCGTTCTTTCTACCGTGACGAAAAACGTCCGACCGGCTGGAACAACGTGGTGTTCGAGAATGTCGGCATGCCGCATATTCTGTACGGCCTGCAAGGCCAGCAAGTGCTGAATCACGAAACGCACAAGCTGGAACTGGCCGTGCCGGGCACCATGGCTCAGGGCGAATTCGACAAGGCGGTTTCTGACCTTGTTGGTTTCATGGTCTGGATGGGCGAGCCGCAGCAAGAGTTCCGTCAGACTCTGGGCTTCCTAGTGCTGGCCTTCCTGGCAGTCCTCTTCGTCGTGGCCTACGCCCTGAAGAAGGAATACTGGAAAGACATTCACTGATCTGTTAAGGATCGGCTAACGGCATCGCGGGCTAGGCTTCGGCCGGCCCCCGATGCCGAATCTCATTTTGAGGGTGACCATCTATGATGAATCTTTACTCGGGTACCACCTGTCCCTTCAGCCATCGCTGCCGTATTGTCCTGTTCGAAAAGGGCATGGATTTTCAGGTGATCGATGTCGATATGTTCAACAAGCCGGAAGAAATGGCGGCGATCAACCCGCACAACCGCGTGCCGGTCCTGGTCGAGCGTGATCTGGTCCTGTTCGAACCGAACATCATCAACGAATACATCGACGAGCGCTTCCCGCATCCGCAGCTGATGCCGGCTGATCCGATCATGCGCGCCCGTGCCCGCCAGTTGCTGGTTGGCATGGAACGCGAAATCTTCTCGCACATGGAAGTGATCGAGAAGAACGGCAAGGCCGCCGACAAGGCGCGCCAGGAGATCAAGGCCCGCCTGACTGAAATCGTCCCGATCTTCAGCAAGCAGAAGTTCATGCTGGGCGATGAGTTTTCCATGCTCGACGTGGCCATCGCCCCGTTGCTGTGGCGTCTCGACCACTACGGCATCGACCTCGGCAAGGCTGCCGCACCGCTGATGAAGTACGCCGAGCGTATCTTCAGCCGCCAGGGCTTCATCGACGCCCTGACGCCGTCCGAAAAGGCCATGCGCAAGTAAGGATGGAACTGCCTTCCACCAAGCCCTACCTGCTGCGCGCCATCTGGGAATGGTGCTGCGACAACGGCTATACGCCGTATATCGCGGTCCAGGTCGATGGTCGCACGCTGGTGCCGCGCGAATTCGTACGTGATGGGCAGATCGTGCTCAACGTCGGCCCCGACGCGACCAACAAGCTGCAGATGGGTAACGAACTGATCGAGTTCCACGCCCGTTTCGGCGGTGTCGCGCGCGAACTTTCGGTGCCGATCGAGCAGGTGTCGGCGATCTACGCCCGTGAAAACGGCGCGGGCATGGCCTTTGAAGTCGGTGCGGAAGGCAATTTTGCCGAAGGCGACCTGCCGGAAGCTGTGCCTGAGGAACTTGGCGGCGACGAGCCGCCGGAACCTCCGCGCCCAGAAGGAGGGCGTCCGAAGCTGCAGCGCATCAAATAAGTTCGATAGCTGCGGTATACGCACCAAAAAAGGGAAATTCCCATGTGGAATTTCCCTTTTGTTTTTCTAAGTCTATGATTTTTAGGCGTGGCATGTGTGTTGCTAAAAGGGTGCGCGGAAGGAAAATCATGAAAACTGAAATCAAATCCACCTGTTGCTATTGCGGCGTTGGCTGCGGTGTGCTGATCGAAACCGAGGATGGTCAGATCACCGGCTTGCGCGGAGACCCCGAGCATCCAGCCAACCGTGGCCGCTTGTGCACCAAGGGCGCCACGCTGAATCAGACGGCGGACGACACCTATCGTCTGAAGCACCCGGAAGTTCGCGCCAAGCGCGGTGAAAAGGGCGAGACGGTCAGTTGGGACAAGGCGCTCGACCAGGTCGTCGAGCGTTTCGCCGACATCATCGAGCAGCATGGCCCGGACGCCGTGGCTTTCTACATCTCCGGCCAGCTGATGACCGAGGATTACTACGTCTTCAACAAGCTGGCCAAGGGCCTGATCGGCACTAACAACGTCGATACCAATTCCCGACTGTGCATGTCATCGGCCGTTGCCGGCTACAAACAGACGCTTGGCGCAGACGCGCCGCCGTGCAGTTACGAGGATATCCTGCAGGCCAAGATGATCTTTATCGCTGGCGCCAACCCGGCTGTAGCGCATCCGATCGTCTTTCGTTACATTGAGGATGCCAAGGCGGCCAATCCCGACCTGAAGATTGTCGTCGCCGACCCGCGCCGTTCCGAAACGGCGGAGATCGCCGATCTGCATCTAGCGTTGCAACCCGGTAGCGATATCGCGCTGTTCAACGGTATGCTTTATGTGCTGATCGCCGAAGGCCTGATCGACCGAGCGTACATCGACGCCCACACCACCGGCTTCGATGCCCTGTATCAAATCGTCCGCGGCTACACGCCGGAAGTGACCAGCGCGCTGACCGGGCTGGCCCCCGAGGCTATCGTCCAGGCCGCCCGTTGGTTTGGGCTGAGCCCGGCTTCGCTTTCCTTGTATTGTCAGGGTCTTAACCAGTCGGCGCACGGTACCCACAACAACGCCGGTATCATCCATCTACATCTGGCCACCGGCCAGATCGGCAAGGTCGGCGCCGGACCCTTCTCGTTAACCGGCCAGCCGAACGCCATGGGCGGCCGCGAAGTCGGCGGCTTGTCTAACCTTCTTTCGGCTCACCGCGATCTGGCTAACCCGGACCATCGCGCCGAAGTCGCCAAGCTGTGGGGCATTCCCTCAGTGCCGGACAAACCCGGCAAGTCTGCGGTGGACCTGTTCGAAGCGCTAAAAACCGGCGAGGTGAAGGCAGTGTGGATTGCCTGTACGAACCCGGCCCAATCGCTGCCGAACCAGGCCAGCGTGCGCGCCGGCCTGGCCAATGCCCAATTCGTCGTACTGCAGGAAGCCTACGCCAATACCGACACCGCCGACTACGCAGATCTCCTGCTGCCGGCCAGCGGGTGGGGGGAGAAGCACGGCACGGTAACCAATTCCGAGCGCCGCATAACGCGTGTGCAGCCGGCCGTGCAGGCGCCAGGCGAAGCCCGGCACGACTGGGATATCGTCGTCGATTTCGCTCGCCGTCTGGGGAAACGCCTAGGCAATGTGGCAACCGACACGCTCTTCCCGTACGACGGCCTCGAGTCCATCTTTAACGAGCACCGCGAATCGACACGCGGCCGCGATCTCGACATCACCGGCCTATCCTACGCATTGCTCGAAGAGGGTGGCCCGCAACAATGGCCTTTCCCGGAAGGCGCTAGCAGCGGCAAGGTTCGCCTGTACGAAGATGGCAAGTTTCCGACTGCCGACGGCAAGGCCCGCTTCGTGGTGATCGAACATCGGCCGACTGCCGACCTACAAGAGCCGGCGCTGCCGATCAGTCTGCTCTCTGGCCGTATGCGCGACCACTGGCACGGCATGAGTCGTACCGGCACGGTGCCGCGTCTGTTCAACCTTGAAGATGAGCCGCTGCTTGCCATGCACCCTTGCGACATGCGCCACCGTGGCCTGCAGAGCGGCGATCTGGCCAAGGTGACCAACGGCCGCGGCGAGATGATCGTGCGCGTCGAAGACCGAGCCGGCCTGGTCAAGGGCCGGGCCTGGATGCCGATGCACTGGGGCAACCAGTTCATGAACACGCCGGGCGTCAATGCCCTAGCCTGCGACGCCACCGATCCGTACTCCAAGCAGCCGGAACTCAAACATGCGGCAGTGCAGATCGTTAAGACAGAACTCAGCTATCCGCTCGCCGTCGTGCGCCGTTGTGCCCGACAGGGCGAGGCGCTAGTCTTGCTGGAGCGGGCACGCGACCTGCTCGACGATTTCCCCTATGCCAACGTCGGGCTCTATGGTCGGAAGACGCCCCTGGTCATTTTCCGTGCTGCGACACCCCAAGCGATTTCTTCTGCCACCATCGAAGCGCTCGACGAGTTGTTCGGCCTCGACGGCGAAGAAGGTGCCATCGTTTATGCCGACGCCACGCGCAGCATCAACAAGAAGGCCATCGTGCGCGAAGGTCGCCTGTTCGGCGTGCGCCTGGCGGGCGAAGTACTGGCTCAGACCTGGCTGAAGCAGGCGATGGCCGAGGATGAACTCGACGCCTCGCTGGTCCGCTTCGCTTTGGCGCCGACGGCCAAGCCGCCGGTCACCATGGCGCCGCGCAATATCGTCTGCAAGTGCGCCGACATCAGCGATACGCAGATCGCCGCCGAGCTGGCGCAGGGCGCCGACCTGCCCAAGTTGCAGGACAAGCTCAAATGCGGCACCTTCTGCGGTTCTTGCGTACCGGAGATCAAGCGCATGGTGGCAGAATACGCGACCACACACGCGGCGGCCGCCTGAGCTGCCCGGAGGAGACAAGATGAGCTACGGACAATACATCAAGGAAATCGGCCGCGGCCCGCAGGGCGCGCGCGACTTGCCGCTCGAGGATGCGCGCCAGCTCTATGCTGCGATGCTCGATGGCGGCGTGCCCGACCTCGAAATGGGCGCCATCATCCTCGGCCTGCGTGTCAAGGGTGAGTCGCTCGACGAGATGCTCGGCTTCCTCGAAGCCATCGACGAGCGTGTGCATCGCCTCGACATGCCGCACGGCCGTGTCCGCCCGGTGGTGCTGCCAACCTACAACGGCGCCCGCAAGGAAGCCAACCTGACGCCGCTGCTCGCCTTGCTGCTGCAACGCTTCGGCATTCCGGTCGTGGTGCATGGCCTGCTCGAAGGCTTTGGCCGCGTCACCTCGGCGCTGATCTTCCGCGAACTCGGCGTCATGCCGGCCACCTCCTCGACCCAGGCGCAAGCCCAGCTCGACGAGAAGGGCTTGGCCTTCGTGCCGCTCACCGCGCTCTGTCCCGGCGTGCATCAACTGCTCTCGCTGCGTAGCCGCATGGGCGTGCGCAATAGTGCGCACAGTCTGGTCAAGATGCTTAATCCCTTTTCTGGGCAGCCGGTGCTGGTCTCGCCGGCGACGCACCCGGATTTTATCGAACTGATGCGCAACATCCTCGTTGCCCGCGGTGAAAACGGCCTGCTGCTACGTGGTACCGAGGGCGAGCCCTTCGCCAATCCGAAACGCCGCCCGCGCCTGGAGTATATCCACGACGGCGTGGTGGACGTGCTGTTCGAGGCTGAGCACGAAAGCCTGCGCGCCATTCCGAATTTGCCAGAGGCCGCCGATGCAGCAAGTACCGCTCGCTGGATTAGCCGCATCCTCGACAAGCAGCTACCGTTGCCTAAGCCGCTGGCCAACCAGTTGGCCTGCTGCCTCTACGCCAGCGGCTATGCCGAGGATTTCAACCAAGCCAAGGCCATCGTCGCGGTCGAACTGACCGGCATGGCCACTGGCGGCAACTGAAATGGCTGCACCGCTCTGGCGAGCGGTGCACGCTTCTGGTGCGTCGCTGCTGCGGTGTACTAGCCAAAATGGCCAAAAATCAGGGAATTAAGTTGTTGGCACACGGATTGCATTAAGCAATCCAGATGCAGCGAGTTAACCGCCAACGGGGGCGGTCCAATGGCAATGACGTCATGCGCTGAAAACGAATTTTGCACCGGCTGGTGCGCGCAACGTTGGAGTCAATCATGAGCAAACCCCGTCTCGTCCTTATCGGTAACGGCATGGCCGGTGTCCGCACCATCGAAGAGCTGTTGAAGATCAAGCCAGATCATTACGACATCACCATCTTCGGCGCCGAACCCCACCCGAACTACAACCGTATTCTGCTGTCTCCGGTGTTGGCCGGCGAAATGCAGATCAAGGACATCATCCTCAACGAGCTCGACTGGTACACCGAGAACAACATCAAGCTGCACACCGGCAAGCAGATCAAGACCATTGACCGCGCCAAGCGCAAGGTGATCGCCGAGGACGGCACCGAGGAAGAATACGACCGCCTGCTCATCGCCACCGGCTCGACGCCCTTCATGCTGCCGATTCCCGGCAACGACCTGCCCGGTGTCATCGGCTACCGCGACATCAAGGACACCGACGAGATGATCGACGCGGCAACCAAGCACAAGCACGCGGTCGTCATCGGCGGCGGCCTGCTCGGCCTGGAAGCCGCCAACGGCCTCAAGCTGCGCGGCATGGACGTCACCGTCGTGCATATCGGTCCCTGGCTGCTCGAGCGCCAGCTCGACGAAGTCGCTGGCCGCATGCTGCAGAAGTCGCTCGAAGACAAGGGCCTCAAGTTCCTGCTGCAAAAGCATACCGAGGCGCTGATTCAGGGCGAAAGCGGCCGCGTCGCCGCCATCCGCTTCAAGGACGGCATGCAGATCCCGGCCGACCTCGTCGTCATGGCCGCCGGCATCCGCCCGAACTATTCGCTGGCCGAAAAGTCCGGCATCTACTGCAACCGCGGCATCGTGGTGAACGACACCATGCAGACCTACGATCCGAAGGTCTATGCCGTCGGTGAATGCGTCAGCCACCGTGGCATCGCCTATGGCCTGGTCGCCCCGCTGTTCGAGCAAGCCAAGGTTGCCGCCAACCATCTGGCTGGCTACGGCATCGGCCGCTACACCGGCTCGGTGACCTCGACCAAGCTCAAGGTCACCGGCATTGACCTCTTCTCGGCCGGCGAATTCATGGGCGGCGAAGGCTACGAGGAAATCGTCCTGAACGACCCGTACGGCGGCGTTTACAAGAAGCTGGTGATCAAGGACAACAAGCTGGTCGGCGGCGTCATGTATGGCGACACGGCCGACGGCCCGTGGTACTTCCAGCTGCTCAAGGACGGTCGTGACATCCACGACATGCGCGACTCGCTGATCTTCGGCCAGAACTTGGTCGGCGACGTCGGCCATGCCGGCAACAGCAAGGCTGCCGAAATGGCCGATAGCGCCGAAGTCTGCGGCTGCAACGGCGTGACCAAGGGCACCATCGTCAAGGCCATCAAGGAAAAGGGCCTGTTCACCCTCGACGAGGTCAAGAAGCACACCAAGGCCGCGTCCTCCTGCGGTTCCTGTGCCGGCCTGGTCGAGCAGATCCTCGCTTCCACCATTGGTGGCGCCTACACCCCGGCCGCGCTCGACACCAAGCCCATTTGCGGCTGTACCGAGCATTCGCACAAGACGGTGCGCGAAGCCATCTTCGGCCAGCACCTGACCAGCAAGGAAGCCGTCTTCAAGGCGCTGGAGTGGAAGAACCCGAACGGCTGCGAAAAGTGCCGCCCGGCCATCAACTACTACCTGATCTCCTCCTGGCCGCATGAAGCCAAGGACGATCCGCAATCGCGCTTCATCAACGAGCGCGCCCACGCCAACATCCAGAAGGACGGCACCTACTCCGTCGTGCCGCGCATGTGGGGCGGCCTGACCACGCCGGCCGAACTACGCGCCATCGCCGATGCGGCCGAGAAGTACAACGTGCCCACCGTCAAGGTCACCGGCGGCCAGCGTATCGACCTGCTTGGCGTCAAGAAGGAAGACCTGCCGCGCATGTGGGCCGACCTCAACGCCGCCGGCATGGTCTCCGGCCACGCCTACGGCAAGTCGATCCGCACGGTGAAGACCTGCGTCGGCGCCGAACACTGCCGCTTCGGCACCCAGCTGGCCATGGACATGGGCGTCAAGCTGGAAAAAATGCTGTTCGACATGTACGCCCCGCACAAGGTCAAGCTCGCCGTCTCCGGCTGCCCGCGCAACTGCGCCGAAGCCGGCATCAAGGACGTTGGCGTGATCGGCGTCGATTCCGGCTACGAGCTGTACATCGGCGGCAACGGCGGCATCAAGACCGAAGTCGCCCAGTTCCTGTGCAAGGTCAAGACCGACGAGGAAGTCATGGAATACTCCGGTGCCTTCCTGCAGCTCTACCGCGAAGAAGGATGGTACCTGGAGCGCACCTGCCACTACATGGAGCGCGTCGGCCTCGACTACATCAAGAGCAAGATTCTCGAAGACGAAGAAGGGCGCAAGGCCTACTACCAGCGCCTGCTCGATGCGCTGAAGGACGCCAAGGACCCGTGGGCCACCTCGCGCGAAGAACAGCCGATCAAGCAATTCATCCCGATCAAGCTCGAAGCCTGATTTCAACGATTACGAGAGAACAACCATGAGCAACTGGAAACTGATCTGCAAGCTGGACGACATCCCGCAACTCGGCTCGCGCGTCGTTGAGCGCGCCACCGGCGGCGACATCGCCATCTTCCGCACCTCTGACGACGAAGTCTTCGCCCTGCACGACAAGTGCCCGCACAAGAACGGCCCGCTGTCGCAAGGCATCGTGCACGGCAAGAAAGTCACCTGCCCGCTGCACGGCTGGAACATTGGCCTCGAAGACGGCCAGGCCGTCGCGCCCGATGTCGGCTCGTGCAGCAAGTTCGAAGTTAAGGTCGAGGGCGGAGACGTGTTTCTCGCCGTGTGAAGCCAACCTGAAATTGCCTCGGTCCAGGCTGCTATGGTGGCTCCTACGGTGCACTGGCTGGAATGGCAAAAAACAAAGAAGGCGTTGGAAAATCCATCGCCTTCTTAATTTTTGGGCGGCTTGCTCTCGCATTTAGGGCTTGTTTCGACACAAAGCGGTCCTTATGAATCGAAACTCGGCGATGGCAGAGCCAAAGAAAAACCGGCCTTTTGGCCGGTTTTTCTTAGTGTCGAGTAATACCCATTACTGCTGAACTGGCTTCACCTTGGTCGGAGCCTTCTTGGCCTTGGCTGCAGGCTTGGCGGCTTCCGGGGCAGGAGCGGCATTCTGCGTGCGGTACAGGTCTTCCTTGGCCTGGGCGCGCTTGAAGACAGCCTCCTTGTCCACTGTCGCCATGTCAATCGTATCAGCCGGGCAGGAGGTTGCCATGTCCTCGTCCGGGGTAGTCGAGGGGCTGGGCGGATCCATGTCCAGGTTCTTCAGCTGCAGGGTGTTCAGCAAGTTGCCGGCTGCGGCCTGGTATTTGGCTTTGGCGATGGCCAGATCGTTTTCGCCGTTCAGATAGTTACGACGAGCGGTGTAGTACTCGTTTTCGGTATCTAGAACATCGAGCAGGGTACGCTGGCCAATGTCAAACTGGCGACGGAAAGCTTCGCGAGCCTTGTCGGTGCTCAGCATGTGCTGATCCAAGTACTTCATCTGTTCGGTCAGGCGGAGCTGATCGTTGAAGGCCATGGCAGAACTCTGACGAACTTCGCGGCAGACCTTTTCACGCAGATCCTTGGCGCTGTTCTTTTCTTCGGAAGCCTTGCGCTGCTTGGAAACATCCTGGAAGCCACGGAACAGGTTCCAGGTAGCGGTCAGACCATAAGTGGTGTAGTTCGTGCTGGAGCGCGGCGAACCCGGAGTGGTACTGTCGAATTGTTCGCCATAGCCGCCAGAGTTCTTGTCGTGACCTTGTTCGATATAGCCATCGATGCGCGGATAGTAACCAGCCTTCTGTACTTCGACGTTACGGATGGCCGACAGGACGTTCTCGTAGGAAGCCTTCAATGCCGGCGACTTGTCGAAGCTGCGATTGATGGCACCGACGCGGTCGGTCGGGAAGTCTTGGCCGAGCAAGGCGGCCGGCGGGGCTTCCATTTCTGCCGGCGGCAGGCTGCCGACGATACGCTGGTAGCGCGCGGTGACATCGTGCAGGTTGGAGGTTTCGGTCAGCAGGTTGGATTCGGCCAGAGCCAGACGGCCGGCTGCGGTTTCCAGGTCGACCTTGCGGCCGACGCCGGTGTTGGCACGTTCCTTGATCTTTTCGTAGATCACGCGGTGGGTTGCGTAGTTTTCTTCAGCATAGGCAACCAGCTGGCGATAGCGATAGACGTCAATATAGGCTTTGGCGGCTTCCAGGGCGGTATTCTCGGAGAGATCGAGCATTTCATAGAAGCGGACCAGGGAAGCATGTTCTAGGCGCTTGGAGTCGTTCCAGGTGGCGAAGCCTTCGAAGAAGTTCTGGCGCAGGGTTGCCTTGGTAGTCTGGAAGTTGTACTCACGCTGCTGGCGTGGGTTGTAAAGCGGCGATTCGCGACGCTCGTAACCGGTGCCGAACAAAACGTCGAAGGTCGGCAGGTAACGCCCCAAGGTTACATTACGTTCTTGAACGCTGGCCTGGAATTGGTGGTATTTGCCGAGGACATCCGGGTTGGTCTTAATGGCTTGCGCAGCGGCTTCTTCAAGACGGCCAGCAGCAGCTTGGCTGGAGCCAGCAAAAGCGGCGGCGAGAAGCAGACCGATCAACGGACGCTTGAAGTTGGGTGTCATAATTGGCCTCGTGAAATATAAAATGTGACAACGGAGTAATCTGAGTCGATTGTAGTTAAACTAACTGCGTGGTGTCCACCATTTAAATTGCATGGAGGCTTGTTAATTCGCGTGCTGTGCCGTTTTTTCCACACCTTGTTGACCTTGATCATCCTGGGGGTTGGGGCTGGGCTGGCCTGGCTGGGTGTTGCTGTTGATATTTTCCCTGTAGACAAAGTATTGCCGGCAGCGCAACAGAGGTATGGTGCGGGGGCGGTTCAGGCGGTGCGGGATTGGAGCAATGTGTTGACCTTGTTTCGCAGCGGTTCGGAAACCCAGCGCTTAAAGGATGTCAATGAATTCTTTAACCGTCGTCTGCGCTTTGTCGACGACCAGAAGAATTGGGGCGAAAACGATTACTGGGCGACCCCCATCGAGTCGCTGACCAAGGGAGCGGGCGATTGCGAGGATTACGCTATCGCTAAGTACTTCACCTTGAAATTCCTTGGGGTGCCGGTAACCAAACTACGTATTACCTATGTGCGCGCGATCATTGGTGGCGCTGGAAGCAATATCAGCCAAGCTCACATGGTGCTCACTTATTACCCGACGCCGGATGCCGAGCCGCTGGTCCTGGACAATCTGGTCGGCGAGATTCGCCCGGCCTCTCGGCGTACGGATTTGCAACCGATCTTCAGTTTCAACTCGGAAGGCGTTTACGGCGCAGGCGGCGTGCCGCAGCCCGGCGGCGGCAGCCGGATTTCGAAGTGGAACGACTTGGTCGAAAAGATGAAGGCAGAAGGAATTGAATAAGGCGAGGTGTCTATGTCTCTGATGCGTCAATTATGGTTGGCCGTGGTCTTTACGACCCTGGCGGCATTCACCGGTAGCTTGGCGATCAGTGTCTGGTCGGCGCGCGGCTATCTCGTCCAGCAACTGGAGCGCAAGAACCTCGACAATGCTTCCTCGCTTGCCTTGGCGATGACGCAGCAGGAGAAGGATCCAGTAACCATCGACCTGCAGGTATCCGCGCTGTTCGACACCGGCTTCTATCAGGAAATTTCGGTGACCGATCCTCATGGCAAGGTGATCTCGGAGCGGGTACAGCAAACCGTTGAGTCGAATGTGCCGGGATGGTTCGTCAGCTTTTTTCCGATTCCCTCCAAGCCGGGCATGGCGCAAGTGAGCGATGGTTGGAAGCAGTATGCGACGGTGAAGGTGGTCAGCCACAACCAGTTCGCCTACCGGGCGTTGTGGGAGCAAGTTGGCAAGCTGTTGCTTTGGTTCGTGCTCGGCGGCGGCGTCGCGGGAGGGATCGGCATGCTGGGCTTGCGCATGATCGGGCGTTCGCTGGGTTACGTGGTCGAGCAGGCTGGCGCGATTGGGGAACGGCGTTTCATTACCATCCCGGAGCCGCGCACGCCGGAGCTGCGCATGCTGGCCCGGGCGATGAATGCGATGGTCGAGCGGGTTCGTCTGATGTTTGCCGAGGAGGCCAAGCGCCTGGAGGAGTTGCAGCATCGAATCAATTACGATGCCCTGACCGGCTTGCCTAATCGCGGCTATTTCGTGGCGCATTTTCAGGAAGAGCTGGAAAGCGCGGAGGCCGCCCAAACCGGCGTTTTGGCGGTGATGCGCCTGCCCGATCTGGATGAGGTGAACGAGGTGCTGGGCCGGGTGGGCACCAATAGCCTGTTGAAGGATGTCGGGCAACTATTCCGCGAGCAGGCGGGCAAGGCAACGAATGCCACGGCTGCCCGCCTGAAGGCGGGAGAAATTGCACTACTCTTGCCCGGTGCCAACGATGCCAAGGCGGTGGCGGAAGAGTTGAGCGGACTGTTCGAGGCGCAGTTGGTGGAGAAGTGGTCGGCCTTGCCCGATCTGTATCACCTCGGGGTGGTCCGTTACGAACGGGGTGAGCACTGGAGTGAAATTCTCTCCAAACTGGACCATGCCCTGGCCTTGGCCGAGGGCGAAGGCGGCAACGCCTGGCATGCCATCGAGGGCGAGACCTTGCGCCGCGTCATCCCTGGCGAGCAGTGGCGCTCGCTGCTGACCCAGGCGATTGACGGCGGCAAGCTGCGCCTGGTCTTCTACCCGGTGGTCAGGCAGATGGGGGGGGCGGTGCACCAGGAGGGCATGATTCGTCTGCAGGACGAACCGGATGCGCCGTCGCTGACAGCGGCCGATTTCATGCCGATCGCTGCCCATCTGCATCTGACGGCGCCGATCGACCTGGCAGTGATTCGCTTGGCCATCGAGCACTTGCGCGCCGTGAAGGATGACGTAGCAGTCAATCTATCGGCTGAAACCTTGAGCAACTGGAATTTCCGTAATGAATTGTCGGCCTTGCTGCGCGGTTTTCCGGACCTCTGCCACCGGCTGTGGTTCGAGGTGCCGGAGTACGGGGCATTCAAGCATTTCGAGGCGTTCAAGGACCTTTGCCGGGTGCTCAAAGACTTGGGCTGTCATGTCGGTATCGAATATTTCGGCCAGCGCATGGCGGAGAGTGAGCGGCTCACCGAACTAGGGCTCGATTACGTGAAGATTCATCCCAGTCTGGTGCAGGGGATTGCCGATAACGACGGTAACCAGGAGTTCGTCAAGCGCTTCTGCGGCGTGGCCCATACGGTCGGTATCATCGTCATCGCCGTCGGCGTGCGGACGGAAGAGGATCTTGCCAAGCTCAAGGAGTTGGGTGTGGATGGCGCGACTGGGCCAGTGGTGCAGGCCTGAGAGTAGGGCTGCGGTGCACAACAAAAAAGGGCGAAAATCGCCCTTTTTTGTTGTCGGGGCGACTCTCCCCGTTTAGCCTTCGTGTTTACGCAGTTTGTCGACGCTGGGAATGTGAATTTTTCGCCCTTCGACGACAATCAGGCCCAGTTCGGTCAGCTCGTGCAGGATGCGTGAGAAGTGCTCCTGCGTCAGATTCAGGCGTGAGGCGATGACGCCTTTGTTGGTCGGCAGGGTGATGACCACATTGCTGCCGTTTTCCTCGTGCTCCGGCAATTCCTGGAGCAGATAACCGATGATGCGCTGCTTGCCCGAATGCAACGAGTAGGATTCGACATCGTTCATCAACTGATGCAGGCGCATCGACATGCCAGCCAGCATCTTGTGCGCGAATTTGGGGTCGCGGTCGAGCTCCTCGTAAACGGCGCTCTTCGAGACATGTAACAGTAGGGAGTCGTTCAAGGCCTGGGCGAAGACGATGTAGGGCTTGTCCATGAACATGATCGCTTCACCGAAGCTTTGTCCCTGACGAATGATCTCGACCACTTTTTCGCTGCCTTGTGGCGAGGTGAAGGCCAGTTTGATCTGACCGTAGACCAAGAGGTGGAAGCCGTTGCAAGGGTCGCCCTTGTGAAACAGAATCTCTCCCTTGCTGGCGTGAATTTCCCGTGTGCCGCGCGCGATGCGGGCGATTTCTTCCGGCGCTAGGCCGTTGAAGAGTGGGATATGGGTCAGCAATGCTTCGACATTGATCGGGTGGTTGCCGTTCATGAGTAAGAATTATTTGAGTTATTGGACGGGGAATAGTCGCATCGGACTAATCCGAACGCAATACCTCTTTGGATTTACCTATTGGCGGGTCAGTTGTGCATAAAGCAGCGGCAATCGGCGGGGTAACTCCTCCGGTTTGCGGATGACACAAAAGCCAGCCGGACCGAACAAATAGGGCAGGTAGGCGCCGGCCTCGCGGTCGATGGTGACGCAGAACGGGGTCAATCCCATGCGGCGCGCCTCGTAGACCGCCATGCGGGTATCTTCGATGCCGTAGCGTGAATCGTAGAGGTCGAGATCGTTGGGCTTGCCATCGGTGATGATCAGCAAGAGCCGCCGGCCGGCAGCCTGCCCGTTCAGAATGCTGGCGGCCTGCCGAATGGCTGCGCCCATGCGCGTGTAGAAACCCGGTTTGATGGCTAGGATGCGACCACGAGCCTTGGCGTCGTAGCGTTCGCCAAAATCCTTGAGCAAATGAAAGCGCACGTTTTGCCGGCGTAGCGAGGAAAAGCCGTAGATGCCGAAACGGTCGCCGGTGGCGGTCAAGGCTTCGGAGAAGAGCAGCAGCGAGTCGCGGATGACATCAACGATGCGATGCGAGTCAGAAATCGGCGCATCGGTGGACATCGACAGGTCGGCCAGCAACAGGCAGGCGAGGTCGCGTTCGCAGCGGGCCTGCGCCAGATAGCCGCCAGTCTCTGGCGTGTGGCCGCTGGCCCGGTCAGCCTGGTTGCGCACGCAGGAATCGATGTCGAGTTCCGGGCCGTCCGGTTGCGCCTTCAGCCAGCGGCGCTGCGGTGCCAGCGCGGCGAACTGGCCGCGCAGCTTCTTGGCGGTGGCGGCCAGTTCCTGCGGCAGGGCGGCTTCGCCGGCATCGCGGGCGATCATCGGCTGGATCAGGCAATGCGCCGGCTGCATCAAAGCCTTGCGGTAATCCCATTCCGGCAACTGGATGCCGGGGCCGATCGGCGTGTCGTCTTCGGCGGCCGAGGGCAGATCGAGGTCGAACTTGACCCGCGACTTGGCCGTTTGACCATCGCGGGTCAGCGACAGGCGTTCCAGGTCTCGCGCCGTGTTCTTGGCGTCCGGGTTCTCGTCCTCGTCGTAGGCGCGATTGACCCGCACGTATTCCGCCCAGGTCGGCAGGCTTTCGGCGCGGAACATGATCAGCATCGGGTTCTTGTTGTCGGGCGTCTCGACCTGTTCGGCCTTGTGCGCTTCTGGCGCCGTTTCTGGCTGGCCGCTGCCTTCGGGCGGCAATTCCTCTTCCGGATCGGCAATCTGGCTGGCCGCGCTTTCTTCGCTGGCGATCAGCCAGAGCAGCACCGGCTGCGGCGGCTTCGATTTGCGCGAATTGAGCGGTGGCAGGCCGCTGATCGAACCTGGCTGGCGCAAGGCTTGGCGCAGGGTATTTTCCTGAGCGGCTTCGTCGGGCTGCATCTTCTCGGGCGGAATGCGGCGGGCGAGGTGGGCGTCGACCAGTCGTTCGTAGCGCGGACGCAGGCCAGGGTAGCGTTCGAGCGCGGCCTGGGCGGCGGCTTGGTTGCGCTTGAACCAGGGCTGGCCTGGGGCGACATCGCAGGCGGCCAGCGCGGCCAGCCACAGGTAGAGGTCACGATTGAGTGAAGGCTCAGGAAAGACGGCGATTTCCGGCGGCAGGCGCAGGGTTTCGTTGTCGCGCCGCGCCTGGGCGACGCGTTCGCCACTGCCGGCGATGCGTTGCAGCCAACGACGCCGGGCGCCATGTTGCTCAGAGGTGGCCGCTGCCACCTTGAGGCCGGGATCGCCGCCGAAGGCACGGAACAGGATGCCGGCTGTTTTCTCGACGTCGGCCAGTTTGACGGCAGCTTCGGGGAAATGGTCGCCGGCGGCCTTGGTGACCCAGTTGTGCCAGAGTTTGCCGATCAGTTCTTCCATGTTTGTTCCAGTTTAACGGCGGGCGCCAGCGTCTTCGTCGGTTTGCGATAGTGCCGAGAAGCGGGCTTCGTTGCGTTTGGCTTCGTCGTTGCTAACCCAGCGCAGCAACTGGCCGTGTGGATTGTCGCGATTGACCGTGGCGCACGCCGAGACGCATTGGGCGCATTGGGTGCAGGCGAACATCCAGCGTTTGACGTTGCGCGGCTTCAGGCGCATCGGGCAGACGGCGTCGCAGGCCGAGCCGTGGCCGTTCAGGCAATCGGCGCAATCGGTCAGGCGTTCGCGCTCGAAACCGACGACCATGGCTTTCTTGTTGGCGATCCAGGCAAAGCTCTGGAAGAGGCCGATGGCACAGGCGTAGCGGCAGAAGAGGTGGCGGGCGAAGAGGAATTCGAGGGTTAGCACCGTGGTGGCGGCGAGCAGGAAGATGATTTCGCCGCGCAGTAGCGAGCCGGTGAGCAGGCCGGAATAAACATGCATCGGCGGCATCAGGTAGGTCAGGCCGACCACTGCCCAGACGAAAGCGAAGGCCAGTGCGGTCGGGACGACGGCCAGCCAGTAACGTTTGTTGCGCGGGGCTGGTGTGCCGTCCGGTTCCCACGGGGGCGTCTGCTTCTTGTCCCACACGGAGTGTTTGCCGGTGGCGAACAGCATCAGGCGGTTGATCGTTTCGACCACCGAAAAATGCGGACATAGCCAACCACAGTATAGGCGCCCCCATTTCCAGGCGACCAGAATGATCAGGCCGAGTACGGCAAAGATCGGGATGAACATGAAGAGCAGCAGGTTGAGCGCCGCATCGGTGGCGCTGCCCGTACCGGCCAGCAAGTCATCAATGCCGAGGTGCCACGGCCGGGTCAGGAACCAGGCGTGGTTGGCCACCAGGTCGTAACGGAAGAGATCGAAGATTGGCGTCAGCGCGAATAGCGTAAAAAAGCCGATCTGTGCCCAGACGCGTTGCTTTTGCAACAAGGCTTTCGTCACTTGTTTTTTGCCTGTTTTGGCAGGTGCACCGCAGCAGGGCCGATCAACGGGTAGCGCCAGGCTTGACCGGACATGGCCTTGATCAAGGCGAACATGCCGAGCAGGACAAGGGTCGAGTGGATACAGGTGAAGTACAGGATCAGCGCCACCCAACTCCATTCCGAGTGCAGGCCCATGAAGCCAACGATCAGGCTGGCAACGCTGACGATCAGCAAGCCACCCCAGAAGCTGACGTAGGTCGCTTGCTTGAGGTGTTGGGCGGCCAGCGGCGGCGCGCTATCGCGATACTTGAACCAGAGCGCCGCCAATATCACGAAGCCGAGGCCGGGAATGACCAGGAGATTGAGCAGGAACAGCGCTTCGGCGGCAATGGCCAAGCCCTGGCCGGCGTGTTCTTCCGGGATGCCAAAGTCGTCTTCGCTGCTCATGGTGGAAGACTCAGCGGCCGAAGGTAGCGTTGACGATTTCCATCAGCGCTTCCACGGTTTCTTCATCGTCGGTCAGGCTCTCGACCAGCGCCGCGCGGCAGGCGGCGCTGACGTCCATGCCGGCTTTGATCAGCGAGGCGGCGTAGACCAGCAGGCGGGTGCTGACCACTTCCTCCAGATCACGGTCCTTCAGGGCGCGGAAGGATTTGGCGATGCCGACTAGGCGTTTGGCCAGATCGGCATCGCAGCCGGTTTCGCCGAGCAGGATGGAAGTTTCGCGCTCGCTGCCGGGGAAGTCGAAGCGCAGCGAGACGAAGCGCTGGCGGGTAGAGGGCTTCAGGCCCTTGAGCAGATTCTGATAGCCGGGGTTGTAGGAGACGACCAGCATGAAGTTGGGCGGCGCTTCGAGCAATTCGCCGGTGCGGTCGATCGGGAGGATGCGGCGGTCATCGGCCAGCGGGTGCAGCACGACCGTAGTGTCCTTGCGCGCCTCGACCACTTCGTCGAGGTAGCAGATGCCGCCTTCGCGCACGGCGCGGGTCAGCGGGCCGTCGCACCAGTAGGTGCCCTTGTCGGAAATCAGGTGGCGGCCGACCAGGTCGGCGGCAGTCAGGTCGTCATGGCAGGCCACCGTGTATAGCGGCAGGCCGAGGCGGGCGGCCATGTGGGCGACGAAGCGCGTCTTGCCGCAGCCGGTCGGGCCCTTGATCAGTAGCGGCAGGCGCTGGTGGTAGGCATGTTCGAACAGCGAGATTTCGTTGCCTGAAGGTTCGTAGAAGGGCAAATCGTTCATTTGAGCGAGATCCAGTAGGCGATGAGGATGAGGCTGCCGACGACGATCATCCAGCCTTCGAGCAGGATGCGCCAGAGGCGTGGGGCTTCACGCAGCTCCATGAAATCGAGGATGACCAGGCGGCCCTTGACGAAGGCGATCAGCAGCATGGCGACGATGGCCGAGGTGCCGGCGGCACCGACTTCACCGAGATACCAGGTGATGCCGGTGGCGACGAGGAGGACAAGCCAGGCGCGGTTGGCGGGGTTTTTCAGGGCGTTCATCATCAGCGCATCACATAAACCAGCGGGAAGAGGACGATCCACAGCAGGTCGACCATGTGCCAATAGGCAGCGCCGCTTTCCAGGCCATTGGCGTGGTGGCTGCCGTAAGCTCCCTGACGCGACTGGAACCAAAGGATGGCCAGAATGACCATGCCGAGCAGCACGTGCATGAAATGGAAGAAGGTCAGCGAGATGTAGAACATGTAAAAGGTATTGGTCGACAGATTGATGCCAGCGCCGAATTTGGCCGCATATTCGAAGCCCTTGACGATCAGGAAACCGGCACCGCACAGGAAGCCGAGCAAGATATTGCGCGAGATGGCGGGTTGATCGTCGCGATGGGCCGCCTGCACGGCCAGTACGACGAACCAGGAGCCAGTGACCAGTAGAACCGTATTGAGTGCCCCGGCATTCCGATCCAGTGTCTGTTGGTAGAGATTGAACATCTCGACGTTCTTGGCCCGGGCGAAGGCGTAGGAGGCGAAGAAAACGGCGAAGGCCAGCATCTCGGCCAGGATGAAGAACCAGATAGCCAGGTCGCCAGGCAGGTGGCGGGCGGGCGGTTGCGGGGTCAGAGGGGTGGTTTCGGCAGACATGGCGGCATCTTAGCGATTGCCCGTGCCGTGCAACTTGATATGGCCTAAATAAGCGGAGCCTGATTCCCTCGGTCGATGCGCTTCATATGCTCCGGGAATTGTTCCGGTGGCACCGGACGCGAGAAGAAGTAGCCCTGGCCGTAGTGGCAGCCCATCTGGCGAAGCATATGCAGTTGTTCGGCCGTTTCTACGCCCTCGGCGACGACGCTCAGTTTCAGGCTGTCGGCCATCATGCTGACCGCCTCGACCATGACCCGGTCGTTCGAGTCTTCGCTCAGGTCGCGAATGAAGGCCTTGTCGATCTTAATGGCGTCGACCTTGAAACGCTTCAGGTAGGAGAGCGATGAGTAACCGGTGCCGAAATCGTCGAGATAGACGCGGCAGCCCTGGGTGCGCAGTGCGGCCAGCCACTCCTCGACCGCCGGGCCGTCACCGACCAAGGTGCTTTCGGTAATCTCTAGGCCGATCCGGTCGTTGTCCAGGCCGTGCCGCTTTAACGTGTCGTTCACAATCTGCGCCGATAGGCTTTCCGGAATCTGGCGCGCCGACACGTTGACGGTAAGGTTAAGGGCCAGTCCTTGGTTATCCCAGGCGACCAGTTGCTGGCAGGCCGCTTCCAGACACCACAGACCGATATCCTTGATCAAGCCGGTTTCCTCGGCGAGCGGAATGAAACTGTCGGGCGGTACCAGGCCGTGCGCCGGATGTTGCCAGCGGATCAGGCACTCCGCACCGCTGACCTGCAAATTGTTCAAGTCGACAATGGGTTGGTAGAACAGGCGCAATTCGCCGCGCTCGGCCGCACCGCGCAACTCGTTGGCCAGTTGGTGCCGATGTTCTACCGCTTGCACCATGGAGTGATCGAACACCCGCCAGGCCCGCCCGCCGGCATGTTGGGCCTGGGCTAGCGCCAGTTCGGCATTGCGTAGCAGGGTCGGCAGATTGTCGCCGTCGTTCGGGAAACTGGCGATGCCGATGCTGATGCTCAGGCAAATTTCCTGTTCGTTGATCTGGAACGGTTCACCGACTCTCTGAATCAGGCGCTTGGCGACCTTTTCGATGGCCGAGGGATTGCTGATGCCAGGAAGGATGATAGCGAATTCATCGCCGCCCAGGCGGGTCACGAAATCGTTGGTCTTGAGGCTGGTCAGGAAACGTGCGGCGATTCCGGTCAGCACCTTGTCGCCGGCCGGGAAACCCAGGGCATCGTTGATCTCGCGGAAACCATCGAGGTCGGCGATGAGCAGAACGAAGGGGATCTCCGGTCGCTGGCGAATCTGTTCCTGCCAGTGTTGTTCGAAGCCGAGGCGGTTGGGCAGGCCGGTCAGCGTATCGGTGACAGCCAAGCGCTGCGCACGCACCTCAGCATTGTGGCGGACCGTCACGTCGCTGACGATGCCCTGGACCAAGCCGGCGCCAACCGGGGTCAAGGCGATATTCAGCCAGCGGCTGCCGTGTTCGGGATGCTGCAATTCCACATCTTCGGCGCAGGCGAGATTGCGCTCGATGCAGTCGGCGATCAGGTTGGCGACCAAGGCGTTAGCGGTCCAAGGAAGATCAAGCAAGGAGAGAACGCTACAGGCATGTCTCTCGGGAGTCGGTAATCCGGTCAAACGGGAGAGCGAGATGTTGTACGACTCCAGCTTCCCCTTCCGGTTCGTGATGAAGATACCGCTTTCGGCATTCTCGAAAATGCCCCGATATTTGCGTTCGTCGATTTCGTGTTGCCAGCGCAGGACCTGCTCGGTGTGTATGGTGTCGACCAGTCGGGCAGTGAGTCCATTGATGTCGGCGGTGAGTTGGCCGATCAGGTTATGTTCGTGATTGCGGGGCGGTGCCAGTTTTTCGCCGGACTCAGCATCCAGCGTGTGCATCCGCTTGGAGAGATCGCTGATCGGCCGAATGACCTGGCGGAACGCGGTCAGGGTCAGGGCGATGGCGACGGCAGCGATGAGTACGCCGATCTGCGAAGCAATGTGTATCTTGGATGTGGTGACCTGGGCTTCGATGGCGGACACATCGGGGAAAAGCAGGATATCGCCGACCACGAGGTTCTTGTCGAAGGGCGAGAAAATCTGGCGTTGGAGCGGGGTGCCGGCTTTCCGGAAAGGGTCAGGGACATTTCCACTACGGTCCAGGTTAATCAGGTCGCCTTTTTCCGAACGAATCACTACGGCGCTGATTTCTGCCGTCTTCAACAGGCCGCGGGCAACTTCGGTGGCGAGCTGGTCGTCGCCGACGAAGCAGGCGATCTTGACGGTGCTCTCGACAGTGTCGATCAGTTCACCGAGACGTTTGTGGGCAGCCTCCTCGGCTCGCTGGGCCACCAAGACAGAAAGCGACATAACGAGCAGGCCGCCGACCACGATGGTGATTGCCACGATGCTGGCGACGGTACGAAACAGCAAGCTGCGTTGCCACAGGCTGATCATCGTGCGTTGGCGATGGGAAGTTCGATTGAGCCCGCCAGCATGCTAGGGGCTGCGGTCGGGAGGCACAATACCGCAGCCTCTACCAGGAATGCTCGAGGGTTATTCATCGGTTACGAAGGCTGCTTTATAAATACTTACTAATTCTGCCAGTCAAGCGGGCAGTGCTGCCGGCAGAATTGTGAAGAATTGTGAGTAATAAAAAAGGCGCGGGGCCGAAGCGCCGCGCCTCAAGTGCTACTTGGAGGAATTACTCTTTAAGCAGCTTCCTTCTCGTCACCGCCAACGAAGAAGCTGGCGATGTAGATGACGAGGCCGATCAGGAAGACGACGCCGGACCATTCACGCATCCAGTAGAAGATCGCGATCTTGTCCTGGGCCACCATGAACGGCAGCGGCGAGTCGGAGGCGCGTTGCAGCCAGACCTGCAGGATGCCGGCAGCGGTCAGGAACAGCGTGATGAACACGATGGCGACGGTCATCAGCCAGAACGACCACATTTCCAGCACTTGCGACTTGTTGCTGTTGGCAGCACGACCGCGCAGGATGGGCATGGCGTAGGAGATCATCATCAGGTTCAGCATCGCGTAGGCGCCGTAGAAGGCCATGTGACCGTGTGCGGCGGTGATCTGCGTACCGTGGGTGTAGTAGTTCACCGGAGCCAGGGTATGCAGGAAGCCCCACACGCCAGCGCCAAGGAAGGCCATAACACCGGTACCCAGGGCCCACAGCACGGCAGCCTTGTTCGGATGCTCGCGGCGGCGACGGTTCACCATGTTGAAGGCGAAGACGGTCATTGCGAAGAACGGGATCGGTTCCAGTGCGGAGAAGATGGAACCCCACCACTGCCAGTATTCCGGCGTGCCGATCCAGTAGTAGTGGTGACCGGTACCGATGATGCCGGTGACCAGGGTCAGCGTGACGATGACGTACAGCCACTTCTCGATCACTTCACGGTCGACACCGGTGGTCTTGATCAGCACGAAGGCCAGGAATGCGCCGAGGATCAGTTCCCACACGCCTTCCACCCACAGGTGCACCGTCCACCACCAGAAGAACTTGTCGACAACGACGTTCACCGGGTTGTAGAAGGAGAACAGGAAGAAGACAGCAAGGCCCCACAGGCCCAGCAGCAGCACGATCGAGATCGAGGTCTTCTTGCCCTTCAGCACGGTCAGCGTGATGTTGAACAGGAAGGCCAGGGCGACTACGACGATGCCCAGCTTGGTCGGCAGCGGTTGTTCAAGGAACTCGCGGCCCATCGTCTCGATGATGTTGTTACCGGTCAGTTCGGCCAGGGTCGCATACGGCACGGCCAGATAGCCGACGATGGTCAGCGCACCGGCGATCAGGAAGATCCAGAACATGGCCAGCGCCAGTTTCGGGCTGAACAGTTCGGTCTCGGCCTCTTCCGGAATCATGTAGTAGGCGCCGCCCATGAAGCCGAAGAGCAGCCACACGATCAGCAGGTTGGTGTGGACCATGCGGGCCACGTTGAACGGAATCGCCGGGAACAGGAAGTCACCGATCACATACTGCAGGCCAAGAATCAGGCCAAACAGGATCTGACCGACGAACAGGCCGATCGCCGCGATGAAGTAGGGTTTTGCAACCGCTTGGGATTTGTATTGCATGACTCGGTTCTCCTCTCGATCAGCCCTGGCTGTTAGGCGGCCAGTTAGCGTCGTTGATCGAATTGACGTGCTTCAGGAAGGCCACGATGGCGTTCAGTTGCTCGTCGGTAAAGTTGAACTGCGGCATGCTGCGGCGGCCCGGGATACCCTCTTTCGGGCGAGCCTGGATGAACGCCTTGGTACCTTCCTCGCCGTAACGGACAACGACGTTACCCAGTTCCGGAGCGAAGTAAGCGCCTTCACCCATCAAGGTGTGGCAACCGATGCAGTTATTGACTTCCCACAGCTTTTTACCCTCGGCGACTTGCGGCGTGATGTTCTGCCGCATGTCCCGTTTGGGAAGTTGCGAATGGGTATCGAAGGACAGCGCAAGGAACAACAGGAAGAAGAAAACCGTCCCCCCGTAGAAAATGTTCCGCGCCATCGATTTGGTGAACGCGCCACTCATTGTCTTTCCCCCTTTCGGAAATTGTTTGGCGGGGCGATGGTATTTCCGAGTGGTGAAGTGGGGCTTTGATGCCTGCTAAAAATCTACCAAGAATAAAAATGCAAGGGTGCGCAAGGACGGCCTGATCGGGATGCGGGAGAATGCTGCGGTGCACTGTGCGAGCCGGCCAAAAACGGGCGTAAGCCATTTTCTGAATGGCTCAACGCTGGCGCTGTCGTTTGGATCGACCGGGGGCTCGCCCAGTCAGGCTGTTTGTGAGCGGACGGTACTCCGTGCAAACGGCCCATTGGCTGCCAGAAAAACGGTGTGGGTTCGACTTGGGAAGGTGCAGGCGGCCTGGGCCGGTCGAGAAACAACATGCCCTGCGTTTGCGCGGGGCTATGGATTTTGTCGGACTCTGTTGGAAGGATTCTTGGCGCCCCCAGGTGGAATCGAACCACCAATTCGCCCTTAGGAGGGGCGTGTTATATCCATTTAACTATGGAGGCCAACATGCCAGTCGGCAGGCGCGCATTGTAACGGGGGATACTCCTCTTGGGGTAGATGCATCTTCTAAGAAATGTGCTAAATTGACAAATATAATAATTATCGAGGAGTGCGACATGTTTAGCCAATTTCAACGGCGTCCCATTGCGCAGCAGTTGATTTTTGTCACCCTACTGGCGTTGATCCTCGTATTTTCGGTCATGACGCTGATTGTTCAACGCAATTCGGACAGGGCGGCGCTTGCCATGGCGGAACGTAATCTCGAACACGAAGCCAAGCTGATGGCGGGAGTGCTCGATTCCTTATTCGAAGCTGTGAAGGTACGGGGCGACGCGCAAGCCAATTTTTTCAAGCGGTTCGTCGGCGGTCAGCCGGAACTTGGGCAGGGGAGTCAGCGGGTCGGTGAGGTGGATCTCCCTGTGGTTCGGATAGGCAACGAAGTACTGAATGCGAACGACCGGATGCTTAAGGCATTTCGCGACCTGACCGGGGACGAGGCGGCATTTCTGGTGGTCAAGGACAACCGGGTCTACCGCTTGAGTACCCTCCTGAAGGACAAGGAGGGCCGCCCGATGCACGGTGTACCGGTAAATGACGGTGACGCCGTGGCGAAAGCCGTGCTGGCTGGCCAGGACTATCAAGGGCTGGCGATCCGGGGCGGCAAATACAATTTCAGTACCGTCAAGGTGCTCAAGGGGGCTGATGGCAAGGTGTGGGGGGCTTATTCGGTTCGGATTGGGCTGGATGGCGAACTCAAGCGTCTTCGTAATCAATTCGGCAGTGTTGTTGCCGGCAAGACGGGTTATGTCTATATCGTCAGGCCGACCGATGAGAAAACTCTGGGTGAGTTCGTCCTGCATCCACGTTTCCAGGAAAAAACGGTGGCCGAGCTGGATATTCCGGTGGCGAGTAAAAATGCAATTGTCGAGGTGCTACGCATGCAGAACGGCATGATCCGCTACATGCTGCCCGATGAGAAAGGGAACGAACGTGAGAAGATCGTCGTTGCCGCCACCTCGTCGGCATGGGGGTGGACAGTGGCGACCGGCAGTTGGTTGGAAGAGTATCTGGAAGAAAGCCGGGCACTGCGTAACCTGCTGTTGTTGATCAGTCTGATTTCGGGCGTGGTGTTGGCTGTTGTCATCTATGTCGTGGTCAATGCGCGCTTGAAGGGCTTGAGTCAATTGGTGGAAGAGGCAGCGCGCGTCAGTTCCGGTGACTTGCGGGCGAATTCCGTGCAGGATGCTGATCCCTCCAGTCGCAATGAGGTGCATGCGATTGCCTATGCCTTCAAGCAAATCGCCGAGAGTATGCAAGTGCTGGTGCGGGGCGTCTCGGCAAGCTCACAGCAGGTCGCCGGGGCGGCTGATGAGTTGCAGGAGGCAGCCCGTAGGGCGCTCGATAGTTCAGTTCAGGCATCGCAGTCGGCGAGCGGCATTGCGGCCTCGGTGGAGGAATTGTCAGTCAGTATCAGCCACGTTGCCGATAACGCGATGCACGCGGCGCAGATTTCCGAGGAAGCGAAGAGCGTGACCGTCAGTGGTCGCGACGTCGTCGGCCAGGCAATGGCGGAACTGGAGCGGGTAGCTGGCGATATTACCGAATCGGCATCCCTGATCGAGTCCTTGGGTGAGCGCTCCAAGCAGATTTCCAGTGTGGTTGGCGTCATTCGTGAAATTGCCGAACAGACCAATCTGTTGGCCTTGAATGCCGCAATCGAGGCAGCGCGGGCCGGTGAACAGGGGCGGGGTTTCGCGGTCGTGGCCGACGAAGTACGCAAGTTGGCCGAGCGCACTTCCCTGTCGACCCAGGAAATCGCCACCACGGTCGGCGCAATCCTGCAGGAAACGGCGGGGGCGGTCGAACGGATGAAGGCGGTCAGTGGCAACATGAGCGCCAGCGTTTCGTTGGCGCAAGGAGCTGGGGAGTCGCTGGGAACGATCGATCAGAGGACACAACAGACGGTGGATGTGGTGCACGACATTGCCGAAAGCACCCGGGAACAGAGTGCCGCGAGTCAGGAAATTGCCCGCTTGGTCGAAAACATCGCGCAAGCAGCCGAGGGCAGCAACGCGCGAGCGTCGCAGAATGCCGAGCGGGCGCAGAACCTGCAGCGTCTGGCGGCCGAATTGCAGCTGCAGCTTTCGCGCTTTACGACCTGAACGGCTAAAATCGGGAAATTCCCAACGCGGCGCCCAGCGGGGGCGCCGTTTTTATTTGCTGCCATGCCTTATCTCAAACTCAACGACGCCTGCCTTGCCTACGGCCACGTGCCGCTTCTCGACCATGCCGATTTTCAGCTCGACCCGGGCGAGCGCGTTGCGCTGATCGGCCGTAACGGGACCGGCAAGTCGTCGCTGCTGGCAGCAATGGCGGCCGGCAGCGGCAAGGGGCGGCTGGATGACGGCGAGGTCTGGGTACAGCCGGGCATCAGAGTTGGATACGTGCCGCAGGAACCGCCCTTCGATGCCGAATCCTCCGTCTTCCAAGCGGTGGTTTCGGGCATGGGCGAGACTTCGCGACTGCTGGCGGAATACCACGAGGTGTCGCATCGCTTGGCCGAAGGCGAGGCCGATCACGAGGCGCTTCTGGCGCGCATGGACAAGCTGCAGCATGAACTGGAAGCGCGCGGGGCTTGGGCCTACGAGGCGCAAGCCGAGCGGGTGATCGCCCGCTTCGGGCTCGACCCCGAGGCGCGCGTTGGCAGCCTGTCCGGCGGGCAGAAAAAACGCTTGGCCCTGGCCCAGGCCCTGGCCGTGGCACCGGAGGTGCTGCTGCTCGACGAACCGACCAACCACCTCGATATCGGGGCCATCGAGTGGCTGGAAAACATGTTGATCGAGACCGGTGTGACACTGCTCTTCATCACCCATGACCGTTCCTTCCTGGATCGCGTGTGCACGCGCATCGTCGAACTCGACCGCGGCAAGCTGGCGAGCTTCCCCGGCAACTTCACGCAGTACCAGCAACGCAAGGAAGCCATGCTGCACGAGGAAGCGCTGGCCAATGCGCGTGCCGACAAGCTGCTGAAGGAAGAAGAGGTGTGGATCCGCAAGGGCGTTGAGGCGCGGCGTACGCGCGCGGTGTTCCGCGTCCAGCGGCTGGATCGTCTGCGCGCCGAGCGGCAGGCGCGGCGCGAGCGCATGGGCAAGGTCCATTTGCAACTCGATGCCGGCGACAAGAGTGGCAAGCTGGTCGCCGAATTGCTGCATGTTGGCAAGCGTTTTGGCAATCGCGACGTGGTGAAGGATTTCTCCACGCGCATCCAGCGTGGCGACAAGATTGGACTGATCGGCCCCAACGGCGCCGGCAAGACCACCTTGCTGCGTCTGATCCTTGGTGAGTTGACGCCGGATTCCGGCACGGTGCGTCAGGGTACGAAGATGGAAATCGCCTACTTCGACCAGTTCCGCACCCAGCTTGATCCGAATGCGACCCTGGCCGACGTCATTTCACCGGGCTCGGATTATGTCGAGATCGGCGGCGCGCGCAAGCATGTCATCGGCTATCTCGAAGATTTCCTGTTCGCACCGGAGCGGGCGCGTTCGCCGGTCAGTTCACTGTCCGGTGGCGAGCGCAACCGGCTATTGCTGGCCCGCCTGTTTGCCAAGCCGGCCAACGTGCTGGTCCTTGACGAGCCGACCAACGATCTCGACATCGAAACGTTGGAGCTGCTCGAACAGCTATTGCAGGACTACGAGGGAACGCTCTTCCTGGTCAGCCATGACCGGACTTTCCTCGACAACGTCGTGACGCAGACCATCGCGGCCGAAGGCGACGGAGCGTGGAAAGAATATGCCGGCGGTTACAGCGACTGGGCAACTTACAAGGCCAGCGTCGCGAAGGAAGCGGAGAAACCGAAGGCCGAGGCGAAACCCGCGGCCAAGCCGGTCGAGCCGGCCAAGCCGAAGGGCGGCAAGCTGAGCTGGAAGGAGCAACGCGAACTCGAAGCCTTGCCCGGCAAAATCGCCGATCTGGAAGCCGAGCAGGCCGCGCTGACGGCCAAGCTCGAAGATCCGGCGCTCTACCAGACGGATCCGGCTGCGGCGCAGCAGGCTGCCGAGCGCCTGGCGGCGATCGACGACGAGTTGCTGGTCTTGCTGGAGCGTTGGGAAGCGCTGGAGTCGCGGGCGGCCAATCAGGGCTGAGCGGGCTTGCCGAGGCGAGGTGCTCTGCTCGGCATTCCGGCACGCGATTTGGTTTTTTGCCTTTTCAGGCAGTGCACCGCAGCAGTCTGTAGATCAGCGCGAAATCCGGCTACGCCAGCTATTCACCGTCGGCTTCGCGGGCTGGCATCGGCGCGAGACCGAGGCGTTGGCGGACGGCTTCCGGCGTGATGTTGAGCAACTGGCCGATCTCGGCATAGTCGTCGGGCAGGGCCGGGTCGTCCCAGCCATGTGCGGAATGGCGGGCCAGGCGGACGGCCAGCGTGACGTTGCGTACGCGCGGTTGGTCGGCGTTGTCGTCGTCGATCAGGGTTTGTAACAACTCGGGCAGGTGCCAGACGCGGCAAAGCTCCCGCTGCACATCCAGATAAGGAAAGCCGACGATGCGTTTCTGGGCATCGATCCCACGCAGGCCCGGTTCATTCTTCATCAACTCCTGAACGGCCAGGCCCAGTCTGGGCGCCGAGCACCAGATCAGGGTTTCGGCCAGATCGTGCAGCAGGGCGGCGATGCGCACTTCTTCCATATTGATGTCGTGGCGCCACTTGGCCCATTCCTGGGCGTAATCGGCAGCACGCTGCGCCCGCCGAATGATCTGCAGAACACCGAGCAGGGCGGGGCTACCGCCATCCTTCATCTGGTCCTCGACCGTGAACAACTCCTCGAAGCGGCGGAAGAAGGGTTCGATGCCGGCCATCATGACGGCGCTGGCGATGGTCGTGATGTCGTGTTGCAGGGCGCGGCCACGGAAGGGCTGGATGTAGGCTAGCACGCGCACGGTCATGATCGGGTCCTGCAGGATGACGCGGGCCAGTTCGCGGGCATCGACCCGATCCATATTGGCACGCATTTCGTCGATCCGCCGCTTGGTGATGCGCAGTACGGGCAGGCTGTTGCTGTTGAACAGCAGAACCCAGGATTCGATATCCGGTAAGGCATGATCGAGCATTAAAGTCCCCTCTGGGGTGTTCCCCCCGATGGCCGGCAGTTTAAGGGGGGGCGGCGCCAGGGGCAAGGCCGCTGCATGCGATAATGGCGCCGGTTCAACCTCTCCGATTATTGTCATGCGTTATTCCATCGTTCCCGTCACACCCTTCGAGCAGAACTGCACCATTTTCTGGTGCGAGAAAACCCGTCAGGCGGCAGTGATCGATCCGGGCGGTGATATCGAACGCATCCTGAAAACACTGGAGAGCGAGGGGCTGACGCTGGCGAAGATCCTGGTGACCCATGGTCACATCGATCATGCCGGTGGCGTAGCGGCGTTAGCCGAACTGACCGGCGTGCCCATCGAAGGTCCGCATGAAGAAGACCGTTTCTGGATCGATGGCATGCAGCAGCAGAGCCGCATGTTCGGCTTCCCGAATGTCCAGGGATTCACGCCGGATCGCTGGTTGCACGACGGTGACACCGTCAGCTTCGGCGAGGTCGACTTATCTGTCCTGCATTGCCCTGGGCACACGCCGGGCCATGTCGTTTTCTTCCATGCACCGAGCCGTCTGGCGCAGGTCGGCGATGTGCTGTTTCAAGGCTCGATCGGCCGTACCGATTTCCCGCGTGGCGATCACGCCACGCTGATTCGCTCGATCAAGGAACGTCTTTTTCCGCTGGGTGACGACGTCGAATTCATTCCCGGCCACGGCCCGATGTCGAACTTCGGCGAGGAGCGCCAGTACAACCCCTTCCTGAGCGGTCGTTTCGGTTAAGCGGCGCGAATCTTTTCCGCCCAGTTCAGGGCGCCGACCTGGGCATTGAGGAAGATGGTCCCGTCAATTCCCAGATTGACCAGTCTGTCGATCGCCTTGTCCAATTCGCGGCGATCGGCCAGATCAATCGCTTCGAGCAGTTGTCCGAGCGCGCCGCTGCGAGCGCCCAGCGCATTGTAGGCAATCTCCGGCAAGGGCAGGTGTTCGAGAATGTCCGTCATGCGCATATTGAGCAGAACATTCAGCAGCGAAAAAGCACCGATCATGAACGCGGTGTCGCCAATGTCGGGTAGGTCGGCCACCTCGGGGAGACGACAGGTCAGCAGTTCCATCAGTCGGCCGCGGCTGGCAGCCTTCTGCAGCAGAGGGCTGGGGTGGTGTCCGTGCTCGGAATCGGCATAGACCAGCAATTGCAGCCAGCGCTGAAGCTGGCGGCGGCCAAGCAGGTTGATCGCCTGGCCAAAACTCGTGATCGCCGTGCGCGGCGCGATGGCTGCGGAATTGACTAGGCGCAGCAGGCTGTAGGAAAGCTTTGCTTCCTGGCGGAGGATCGCCTCCAGTTCACAGGTTTCGGCATCGGCAGCAACCAGACCGAGCAATTCCAGCAGCCGAAGGCGCGAGGTGTCGGCCGGTTTGTTGTCGCCAGTCGGAATGACGAGAAACTCGCCGGTCGTCATTGCGCAGCCGTTGGTCAAGGCCCACTGACGTTCCTGGGCATTGTGCAGATCGGTCATCACCACGCCTGTACGGGTCGCCATGCCGAGCAAGGTAAATGGCGGCAGGCTACGGGCATGATTGCTTGCAATCATCAGATAGTCCCACTCGCCGCTACCCGGTAAACCTTTTTCGCTTGAGGCGGTGAGCGCCAGTTTGCATTTCCCCTGACGGAAGCCGGCTTCCAGATCGGCCAATTCGTTAATCTCCTGGCTAGGGGGATTGGCCGGGAAGGTTGGCACGAATATCATGGGCGAGATGGCGTCTGGCGCTAGACTGTCGGCCGGAGCAAACCATGGACGGTGCAGGTCGAAGTCTCCCTCCAGAAGTGCGTGTGTCAACTGTGCGAACAGGTCGGCGGGAGAGGCGCTCTTGGGTGATTCGACGAGATAGGCGTGCCATGTATCATCGGCGCCAAGCAGGGGGTGCAGAAAGTAGGCTGTTCTATGCATGATGGCTGAATTTTTTCATTGTAGATTTTAGCGTTTTCGAGAGTGCATCATTCTGACGCCGGTCAACTATTGCTGACCTTCTACAATTAATAGCTATGGTTCCTCACTATTGGCAATCGGCAATTCAAGATCTTTCCCGTGGCGATCCGGTCATGGGACAGCTCATCGAAAAGTACGCGGGGTTGACTCTGGTTTCGCGGGGAGACCCGTTTGCCACTCTGGCTCGCTCAATTGTCGGGCAGCAGATATCGGTCAGGGCAGCTGATGCGGTCTGGGGGCGTTTTCTTGCCCTTGTGGAGAAACCTGAACCCATGCGGATCGTCGAATTGGGGGCGACTGGATTGGCCGGGTGCGGCTTGTCACAACGAAAGATCGAGTATGTCTGCGATCTGGCGCTGCATTTTTCCAATGGCTGGCTGAACCCAGAGGAATGGGGCAGCCTCGACGACGAAACGCTGATTCGAGAGCTATGTGCCGTGCGCGGCATCGGCCGGTGGACGGCTGAAATGTTCCTGATTTTCAACCAGATGCGGCCGGATATCTTTCCGGTGGAAGATCTGGGAGTGCAACGCGCCATTCGCGAACACTATTTTGCTGGCGAAAAACAGTCGCCGCGACAGTTGGCTGAATTTGCCAAACGCTGGCAGCCGTGGCGTACCGTGGCTACCTGGTATCTCTGGCGCAGCCTTGATCCGGTAGCGGTTGAGTACTGAGACGGCGGCTTGGCGCCCTTTGAGTTAAAATGCGCGCCAGTTTAAGAAACGAGTTATCCATGAAAACTAGTTTTCTCGACTTCGAGCAGTCCATCGCGGACCTCGAAGCAAAGATTGAAGAGCTGCGCTTCGTGCAGGATGATTCGGCGGTCGACATTTCCGACGAAATCGAGCGCCTGGAGCAGAAGAGTACGCAGTTGACCAAGGATATCTACGGGAAGCTGTCGCCCTGGCAGATTTCCCAAGTCGCGCGCCATCCGCAACGGCCATATACGCTTGATTACATTTCGCTGATCTTCACTGATTTCGAAGAGCTCCATGGTGATCGCGCCTTCGCTGACGATCACGCGATCGTCGGTGGCCTAGCTCGTTTCAACGGTCAGCCGGTCGTCGTGATCGGGCATCAGAAAGGCCGTGATACCAAGGAAAAGATTTATCGCAATTTTGGCATGCCGCGTCCGGAAGGCTATCGCAAGGCCTTGCGCTTGATGAAACTGGCCGAGAAATTCGGCCTGCCGGTGATGACCTTCGTCGACACGCCAGGGGCATATCCGGGGATCGATGCCGAGGAGCGTGGGCAGTCCGAAGCTATCGGACGCAACCTCTATGTCATGGCCGAACTCAAGGTGCCGGTGATCGTCACCATCATTGGTGAGGGCGGTTCTGGTGGGGCGCTGGCCATCGCGGTCGGCGACGTGGTTCAGATGCTGCAATATTCGACCTATTCCGTCATCTCCCCCGAAGGTTGCGCTTCCATTCTGTGGAAGAGTGCAGAAAAGGCACCGGAAGCCGCTGAAACTATGGGCATTACGGCGCAGCGTCTGAAGACGCTCGGGCTGATTGATCGTATTGTCAATGAGCCGATGGGCGGAGCTCATCGCGATCATGCGGCGATCGCGCAGAATCTGAAAAAAGCCTTGCAGGATGCGCTCAAACAGTTGTCCGGCATGTCGACCACAGAGCTTCTTGAAGCGCGCTACGAGCGGCTGATGAGTTATGGCCGCTTCAAGGAACAAGCGGCCGCCTGATTTGCCGAGCCGGGTTGACGCGTTTCTGGCCGGACGCGTCACTCCCGATAGTCGCCTTTGGGTTGGTCTGTCTGGCGGATGTGATTCGGTCGTGCTCTTGCACTTGCTTGCAGCGAGCCGGTTCTCTGTACAGCTTTCGGCTATCCATGTGCATCATGGCCTTTCGGGCAATGCCGATGCGTGGAGTGCGCATTGCGTGGATTACTGCAATGTGCTCGGTATTCCGCTCATCGTCCGCCATGTCCAAGTTGAACGTGCCAGCGGTGAGGGCCTAGAGGCTGCTGCTCGCCGGGCACGCTATGCGGCCTTTGCTGAATGTGGTGCCGATTTTCTGTTGTTGGCCCAACATCGGGGTGACCAGGCGGAAACTTTGCTCTTCAATTTGCTGCGCGGTGCTGGCGTCGTCGGTGCTGCAGCTATTCCTGTTGAGCGGGAATATCGCGGAATACGCGTTCTGCGCCCCTTGCTCTCGATCTCGCGAGCCGAAATCGAGGCTTACGCCAGGGAACACGGATTGAGTTGGGTGGATGATGAGAGCAACGCCGATATTTCCTTCAGCCGTAATTTTTTGCGGCATGAAATTCTGCCGGCACTTGCTGATCGATTTCCCTCTGTTGAGTCGGGGCTTGCTCAGGCTGCCGAGAATTTTGCCGAAGCGTCGGTCTTGCTCGACGAGTTGGCGGCACTGGATTGGAAGCATGTGGCACTCGGTGAGGAGGTTCAAATAAAGCATTTGCGCCAACTCTCGGCTGAGCGGATCAAGAATATGCTGCGTTTTCGCCTGCGCCAGCTTGGCTGGCGAACCCCCGATGCCCCACGGCTCGCCGAGTTTGTCAGGCAGTTACGGCGTGCAGGACCCGATAGGCATCCGGCGCTGGTCCTGCCGGACGGTGAAATGCGTGTAGCGCAAGGTCGGCTGACCTGGATGGCAAAATAAATACATTCTGTTACCGACCGGCATTCCGCGGTACTTGGCCTTCAGTTACAATCGTCAGATCATTTTCTCTGAATTAGGTCATGATTACTGGATCCATTGTTGCCATCGTCACCCCCATGCACGAGGATGGGAGTCTCGATTTTGGCTCACTACGTAACCTGGTCGACTTTCATGTGCGTGAAGGTACAGATGCGATCGTCGTCGTCGGTACCACCGGTGAATCGCCGACGGTCAATGTCGAAGAGCATTGCGAACTGATCAAGGTGACGGTGGAGCACGCCGCAGGCCGGATCCCAATCATCGCCGGAACGGGGGCGAATTCGACGGCTGAAGCTATCGAGCTGACCGAGTTTGCCAAAAAGGCCGGTGCCGACATGGCGCTTTCCGTGGTTCCGTACTACAACAAGCCGACTCAGGAAGGGTTGTATCGCCACTTTAAAGCTATTGCCGAGGCGGTCGATCTGCCGGTGTTGCTCTATAACGTGCCCGGTCGCACGGTGGCCGATATGTCCAACGACACGATCCTGCGTCTGGCACAGGTGCCGGGAATCGTCGGTGTCAAGGATGCAACGGGTAATTTTGACCGTGCCTGCGACCTGATTGCCCGGGCGCCGAAGGATTTCGCGCTGTATAGCGGCGACGACATGACTTGTGTGTCGACCATCATGATGGGTTTCCACGGCAATATTTCGGTGACGGCAAACGTCGCTCCACGGATGATGCACGAGATGTGCGTGGCGGCAGCCTCCGGCAATGTAGCCAAGGCTCGCGAAATCCAATTCAAGTTGCTCGGCCTGCATCGCGACCTGTTCTGCGAAGCCAATCCCATTCCGGTCAAGTGGGCTGTGCACAAGCTTGGCTTGATGCAGAACGGCATTCGTTTGCCTTTGACAACGTTGTCTGAAGCGGGACAGGCGCGAGTGCTTGCCGCCTTACGGCAAGCCGGTCTGATCGGCTAAGGAGAAGCGAATGAATTGTCGTCTGTCTGGTCTGGCGCTGACCCTGCTTGCTGTTGCGGTGGCAGGTTGTAGTGCAATTCCCGAGTCGCGCAAGATTGAATACAAGTCGGCCGGCAAGGCCCCGACCTTGGAGATCCCTCCCGATCTGTCTCAGGTCTCGCGAGATGATCGCTATCAGGTGCCAGATGTTGGTGGGAAGGGGAGTGCAACCTTTTCCGCCTATAGCGCAGACCGCTCAGCGTCCAATCAGGCCCAGAACTCGGCTGTTCTGCCGCAGGTCGACAAGGTGCGTGTTGAGCGTTCCGGTAGTCAGCGTTGGTTGGTTGTTGCGGCGCCGGCTGACAAGCTCTGGGATAACGTCAAGGAGTTCTGGCAGGAATTGGGGTTCATCATATCGGTCGAGCGTCCTGATGCGGGTGTGATGGAAACCGATTGGGCCGAAAACCGGGCCAAGATTCCAGATGATTTGATTCGTAGTACCTTGGGTAAACTGCTGGATACGCTCTATTCGACCGGTGAGCGGGACAAGTTCCGTACACGTTTCGAACAAGGAGCGGAGCCAGGAACGACGGATATCTACATCAGCCACCGCGGGATGGAGGAGGTTTATACGTCATCGGCAAAGGACGATACGCGTTGGCAGCCTCGTCCGCCGGATCCGGAGTTGGAAGCAGAAATGCTGCGTCGCCTGATGGTGCGTCTGGGGGCCGATGACAAGCGTGCGGAAGCATCCTTGGCAGCGGCAGTCAAAGCAGAACCCAAGGCCAAGTTGGCGGCAGGCGACGGCGGCAAGCTGGAAGTCTATGAGCGTTTCGATCGTGCTTGGCGGCGCGTGGGCTTAGCCCTTGATCGTGTTGGCTTCACGGTCGAAGACAGGGATCGTTCGCGAGGCATTTACTTTGTCCGCTATGTTGATCCTGAAGTGGATAATCGCAAAAAGGACGAAGGCTGGATGTCAAAATTGGCATTCTGGAAGGGCAGTTCTGCTCCGGTCACCCCTCAGGTTCAGTACCGTATCCATGTCAGCGATGCCGGTAGTCAAAGCATGGTTCAGGTTTTGACCAGCGAAGGTGGAAATGACAAGTCGGAGACTGCCAAGCGTATCCTGAACCTGTTGCTACAGCAGCTTCAGTGATCACTTAGTCGGCTGGAAATGGAAAGCCCGGCGATCGCCGGGCTTTTTCTTGTCTGTTTGCCAACTGCGTGCGGGTGACCAGTTAAAAGCTCTATAAATTGAACCCTGGCAAATGGAAGGGGGAAAAAAAACGGGGCCGAAGCCCCGTTTTTCGTTGCGGCGAAGCCTGATTACTTCTTGGCTTCCATACCAGCTTGCTCAGCCGGCTTAGCGGCTTCCATGCCGGCCATGCCAGCTTGCTCAGCCGGCTTGGCGGCTTCCATGCCGGCCATGCCAGCAGCTTGTTCAGCCGGCTTAGCGGCTTCCATGGCGGCCGGTTGAGCCGGAGCCGGAGCCGGAGCCGGAGCGGCAGCAGCCGGTTCTTCCTTCTTACCGCAAGCGGTCAGAGCAACGGCGAGCAGGGCAGCAACGAGAATAGACTTGTTCATGGGATTTCCTTATCGACAAGAACCAATAAAATCTGAATTATCGGAGATCAGGAGCTACCTGATCGGGTGGTAAGTATAGCACCATTTCGTTGATTGACGAGGTATTGGTGCGCTGCGCAATGGTAACGGAATATTACAGGCCGAGCGTCGAACCGGTGGCTGGTTCCCCGCCTTCCGCCCAGATTTCGGCAAATCGGTTCGCATAGGGGCGAATTTCCTCTGCTTCATCGATCAGCAACTTGCTGCGTGCCTGATCTCGGTCGAAGCGGATCAAGGCGTGGCAGCCATCTACAAGCAATATTGAGTCGCGCAAATGGGCCAGTTGATCAGGGGTTTGTTGCGCCGAGACCAGATGTGTATAGGTGGAAAACAGGTTGGCCAGGCGTGGGTGCTGATGGCGTAAAGGTTCTGCATTGCGAACCGCGATATGCAGCGCATCGCGTTGTCCGGAATGCAGTAGTCGTTTTAATTCTTCAATCCGCACGGGGGTGTCGAGCTTCATGGCGAGCAGATCCTCGTCATAAATGCGGATCGAGTGCTCGGCCATTGCCAGCAGTCGGTCTATGGCCAACTGATAGTCAGCCCAAGAGGTGATCAGTTCACGAGACATGGCGCTTAGTGTAACCGATTGATAGAATTCGCGCTTTTTTCGGAGACGAGCGTGCCGATCGGGATCATAGAATCATTGGATCATGAGGCGAGAGGAATTGCCCGTCAGGAAGGCAAGGCCATCTTTGTCGATGGAGCCTTGCCGGGTGAGACTGTCGAATATGCCAGCTTTCGCCGCAAGCCGAATTATGAACTGGCTCACCTGATCGAGGTACTCAAACCCTCGAATGCTCGGGTTGAGCCACGTTGCCCTCATTTCAATATTTGCGGCGGTTGTGCGATGCAGCACCTGGAACCGTCTACTCAGGTGGCGGTGAAGCAGCGCATTCTTGAAGATAGCTTGTGGCATATCGGTCGTGTGCGCCCGGAAACCATGTTACCGCCGATTCATGGCGAAGCCTGGGGTTATCGTCACAAGGCCCGCCTCGGTGTGCGCAACGTGCCAAAAAAAGGTGGCATGCTGGTCGGTTTCCATGAGAAGAGGAGCAGCTACATCGCCGATATCCGCACCTGCCCGATTCTGCCGCGGCACGTTTCCGATCTGTTGATGCCTATGCGTGAACTGTTCGGTGCGTTATCGATCTCCGACCGTCTGCCCCAAGTTGAAGTCGCTGTTGGGGAGGAGTGTACGGTACTCGTTTTCCGCATTCTGGTACCGCCAACACAGAAAGATGAGGTGCTGATCCGGGAGTTCGCCGATCACCATCAGGTAGTGATTTACCTGCAACCCAAAGGACCGGATACGGCGCAGCGTTTTTATCCGTTGCCGGGGCCTGCACTGACATATTCCTTGCCGGAATTCGACGTTTCTTTCGAGTTTCGACCAACCGACTTTACGCAGGTGAACCATGCGGTCAATCGGGTACTGGTCGGACGAGCCTTGCGCTTGCTCGATCCGCAACCCGGCGAGCGTATCGCCGACCTGTTCTGTGGCTTGGGTAATTTCACGCTACCGATTGCGCGTTCCGGTGCGACGGTTATTGGTATCGAAGGAAGCCCTGGCTTGGTGAAGCGGGGGCAGGAAAGCGCAGAGCGGAATGGCTTGGCTGGGCAGGTAGAGTTCGGTGTGGCAAACCTTTTTGATTGCACCGAAGAGTCTCTCGGCAAGCTTGGGCATTTCGACAAGATGTTGATCGATCCGCCGCGCGAGGGGGCGATCGAGGTGGTCAAGGCGCTGGGGGCTGAGGCGCCGCGACGAATCGTCTATGTATCCTGCAATCCAGCAACCCTGGCCCGAGATGCAGCAGTACTCTGTCAGGTCAAAGGCTACACGCTAAAGTCGGCCGGTGTGGTCAATATGTTCCCGCATACGGCCCATGTCGAATCGATTGCGCTATTCGAGCGGGAATGAAAAAAGGCGGCATAGGCCGCCTTTTTTACTGGCAGGATATGAGTTAGTCGCGTTCGCCGGTCAGTGCCATAATCAATTGCAGCAGGCTGACAAAAATGTTGTACAGATCCAGATAGACAGCGAGGGTGGCGCTGACATAGCTGGTTTCGCCGCCCTGCACGATGCGACTGATGTCATAGAGCAGGTAGAATGAAAAGAGCACAACGATGACCGCGGCAATGGCGAGCGACAGGGCCGGGATTTGGAAGAAGATGTTGGCCACCGAGGCCAGCAGGACGATGATCAGGCCCGCGAAGAGGAATTTGCCCATGCCGCTGAAGTCGCGTTTGCTGACGGCGGCGACGGAGGAGAGGGTAAAGAAGATCGCGGCAGTGCCCCCTGCTGCAAGGGTGATCATCGATCCGCCGTTGGAGAAGCCCAGGGCGAATTGCAGTATGCGCGACAGCATGAGCCCCATGAAGAAGGTGAAGGCAAGTAGCAGCCCAACACCGGTTGCGCTGTTGCGGTTCTTTTCGATGCCCCAGATAAAGGCCCAGGCAATGCCTAGGAAAAGCAGGAAAGAAATCAGCGGGCTGCCCGCGAAGAAGCTGAACCCCAGTTGAATGCCGACCAGTGCGCCGATGGCCGTCGGAATCATGGACAGACCGAGTAGCATGTACGTATTGCGCAGCACTCGATTCTGCTGTTGGGCAAGATCGGTGGAGGTTTGGCGGGCGATTTCGAAATTGGTGGTCATGCAGCAGACTCCTTTTGCTGTTTCAATTGAAGCGTAAGACTAGCGGACGGCCAAGGAAGTTTCAATCGTTGACGGCTCTGCTTATGCGGCCGAGAGCTGGGCTGTGATATCATGCGCGCCGCACGGGGCTGTGGCAGAGCGGTTGAATGCACCGGTCTTGAAAACCGGCGTGCCGAAAGGCATCGTGAGTTCGAATCTCACCGGCCCCGCCAATCCCCCTCTTATAGTTCGAGAAAATCGCCGACTTCCCGGTCACGGGCGAGCGTGTCGGCATACCCCAGGTCGATCAGGGCGCGGGTATAAGGCTTCTCGAACAACAGATAACTGGTCAGCGCACCGCCGCGTCGGTTCATTGCACCCAATCCTCCCAATAATAGTTTGACCGATCGCGGCAGTGAATTGGCGTGATCCGCGGCAATGCGATCGAGCCGTTCAGATGGTGAGATGATCAGCGATTCTATCGGCTTCAGTGGTAGTCCGGCGGTTGCACGAACTTCCGGTGGAATGACCGAAAGTGTTCGATTGATGCGTTGCATACGCTCGATATCGACTGCCAGACTATCCAGAAAGATGCTGGAAAGTGCGTGACCGGCAATTTGCGCTAGCGATGGATAGGCGCCCTCGGCGTGTCGTTCCTGTGTTTCGTGTTTGCGTCCGGCGCCGATGATCAGGATTTTTTCCGCACCGAGATGTATTGCCGGAGAGATGGGTGCCAAATGGCGCATTGAGCCATCGCCGAAATATTCGCGGTGGATGCGCATGGCCGGGAAGATGAAGGGTATGGCGCTCGATGCCAGCAGGTGGTCGATGCCGAGTTGGGCGCGAATGCCGATGCGCTGAACCCGTTGCCAGGGTTGGGTGCCGGGATGCGCCTGGAAAAAGCTGATGTTTTCGCCGGATTCGTAGCCCGAGGCGGAGATGCTGACTGCGTGCAGCGCACCGCTGGCGATGCTGCGCTCGATGCCGGGTAAGTCGAGGTGATGTTCAAGCAGGCTGCGCAGCGGCGAGTTGTCGAGCAGGGAGCGCGGTTGGTTACGGATCAGCCAGCCGAAGGCCATCAGCGATAGCCAGCGTGCACCGGAGGCAGCGATGCCGGCTGGGTCGGCACGGTAAATGTGTGACGCGTGCATGTTGCGCCAGACGTTGGCCAAGCGAGAGACTGCCTTGCCGAAGTTGTCGGCCAGGCAGGCCAGGCTGGCGGCGTTGATGGCACCAGCCGAGGTGCCGCAGAGAATGGGAAAAGGGTTGTGGCGTCGGTTGCTGGAGAGTTTCGATATGGCCAGCAGGACGCCGACTTGGTAAGCGGCGCGGGCACCGCCGCCGGTCAATACCAGGCCGGTCAGCGGGCGTTCCTTCGACGGCGATGAGCTGGTTGTTGCCACCTTGACGAGTCCCCCTGTGCCGGACTGACTCGGATTCTTGCGGCGTCCGGGCTATGAATGATGATGCCCGAATGCCAAGATGACGTACAGAGGGTCAATCCAGCCGGCTACGTAGGGCGTCGGCCCAGCAGTTGGGTGTTTCGTACAGGCGTACCTGTTCCAGGCGCAGGTGGTTGCCGTAGGTGTCGCGGTACACCGAATCCAGGCGCTCGAAGGCAATGCGCGCAAGGTTTTCGGCGGTGGGCACGCGATCGAGGATCACCGTCTTGTGGCCGGGCAGTGAGTTGAGAAAATCAACGATCGCAGTGTCACCGGCGAAAGCGAGGAAGGCGTGATCCCATTCATTGACCAGGTGCTCCTTGGCCAGATCTTTGACCTGGGAGAAATCCATGACCATGCCGTTGGCCGAGTCGCCGGCCTTGTCGATGACGCTGCCCGACAGCGTGATTTCGATGACGTAGCGGTGCCCGTGCAGATGGCGGCACTGGCTCTTGTGGTCGGGAATCCGGTGCCCGGCGTCGAATTCGAGGCGGCGGGTAATCAACATGATGGTATTGCTTTCGAAAGCGGTCGCGGATTATACAATGTGCCATGCTCAGCACTAACGATCATCGCCGGGACAGTGCCGGCCTGCTCTACGTCTATCCCGTCGTGTCGCGCCGCGCCGGTGGGGTTTCGGTGGGCATCAATCTGAATCCGAACAATGCCTGCAATTGGGCTTGTGTCTATTGCCAGGTCGAAAACCTGCAACGCGGCGGGCCGCCGCCACTTGATTTGCCGCGACTGGAGCGGGAGTTGGCGGGCTTTCTCGACGATCTGCTGCACGGGGATTTCATGGTGCGCCATGTGGCACCCGAAGTGCGGCAGTTGAAGGACATTGCCTTCTCGGGTAACGGCGAGCCAACGAGTGCTCCAGAATTCCTGGCTGCCGTTCGTTGCGTCCGCGAAGTGCTGGAGAGAGTTGGCTTGGCCGGCAAGCTGCCGGTGCGGCTGATCACCAATGGGAGCTTGCTACATCGAGCCGAGGTCCAGCAAGGAATTGGCGAATTGGCGGCAATGGGCGGCGAAGTCTGGTTCAAGATCGATCGCGCGCTGGCGGATGAAGTGGCTGAGATCAACGGGATTCAGCAAGCGCCGGACAAAACGGCGCGCCACTTGGCTATTTGCGCCGACCTGGCGCCGACCTGGGTGCAGACCTGCTGGTTCGCACTGGATGGTGTGGCGCCGCCGGCGGCTTCGCGGCAGGCCTATTGCGACTTGTTGCGGCCCCTGGCAGCGCAAGTTGCCGGTATTCACCTTTATGGTTTGGCGCGTCCTTCCATGCAGCCGCAGGCTCCGCGCCTGAGCCGCTTGCCGGCCGAAGAGCTCGAGGCTTTTGCCGAGCAAATAGAAAAAGAAACGGGCATCCGGGTGACTGTTTCCCCGTAATGCCCGTTGCTGCGGTGCACGCCCCGTTTGGGGCAAAAATCAGGCCGCTTTCTTGGCGTGGCTGCGTGCCGACTTCTTCAGCGACTTGTACAGTTCCGGTTCCTGCGACTTCAGGTACTCGATCACTTCCCAGTCTTCGCGCTTGATGCCCTTGATGTCGATTTGTTCGACATGTACCAGGCGCAGCAATTCGCGCACTGGCTTCGGCATGTTGCGGCCGCTTTCGTAGCGGGAGCCGCCGCTCTGGGTCACGCCCAGGGTGGACCAGAATTGTTGTTGGTTCAGTCCGAGCTTGCGACGGATTTCGCGAGCGTCGATCTTCTCGATGGTCTTGACGGTGGTCATCATTCAATCTCCATTCGCTAGTGTCATTTGGCTACCCAAGCATCCTAGCGTTATATGACTTAGGTAATATGACCAAGTGTATATACATGTATGACAAAGTGCAAGTGTCAATGACATAATTATTTTTAATGTATGCGATTAATTTTATTAAATATGTTAATTTGAACTCGGTGCCGAATTTTTTGTCCTGCTTTCCGCAGTACTTTGCGAAGCGTGGGGGATGCACTAAGATTTGGCATCGAAATCTGTGTGAGGTTCGTTCGATGCTGGTTCGGGAAATCCTTCGTGTCAAAGGTGGGACGCTTTATACAGCGATGCCGCAGCAGTCGCTGGCTTCCGCGGTCGATCTGATGGCGGATCTCGATCTTGGCTCTCTGGTGGTCATGGAGGGGGGCAAGATGGTCGGTATGCTGACCTTCCGCGAGGTGCTGCGCGCCATGAAACAAAGCGGTATGCAGCCGGATAGCGTGACGGTAGGTCAGGTGATGATGGCCGAGCCGGCAACCGGCTACCCGGAAATGGAGGCGAATGACCTGCGCCGCTTGATGATCGATAGACATTCGCGCTATCTACCTATCGTGGACAATGGTGTGTTGCTCGGTGTGATCTCCTTCCTCGATGTGGCCAAGGCGGTGCTGGAGGAGCAGAGCTTCGAAAACAAGATGTTGAAGAACTACATCAAGAACTGGCCGGACGAAACGCCGGCCTAAACTTCCGGGATTCGAACGAAAGGCGGCTATGGCCGCCTTTTTCATTGTCCAAGCGCCTGAAAACGGAGCGCCGGCTCCCGAAAGCCCGGCAAGGAGCGTGATAAACTGCGCGCTTCCCTGAATATTGGCAATGCCCTATGTCCGGTAATACTTTCGGTACCCTTTTTACGGTCACTTCTTTTGGCGAGTCGCACGGGCCGGGCATCGGCTGTGTGGTCGATGGTTGCCCTCCGGGGCTGGCTCTGTGCGAAGCCGACATCCAGGCCGAGTTAGATCGCCGCAAGCCGGGCACCTCGCGCCATGTGACGCAGCGCCGCGAGCCGGATACAGTGGAAATTCTCTCCGGGGTCTTCGAAGGCAAGACGACCGGAACGCCAATCGCGTTGTTGATCCGCAATCAGGATCAGCGTAGCAAGGACTATGGCAATATCGCCTCGACCTTCCGTCCGGGGCATGCCGATTACACCTATACCCAGAAATACGGTTTTCGCGACTATCGCGGCGGCGGTCGTTCGTCGGCGCGGGAGACTGCCGTGCGCGTGGCGGCCGGCGCGATTGCCCGCAAGTGGTTGAACGAACGTTACGGCGTCAGCATTCGCGGTTGGATGAGCGCGCTCGGTCCGATCGAGATTCCTTTTGTCGCTGAAGCGGAGATCGACGGCAACGCCTTCTTCGCGCCGAATGCCGGCATCGTACCGGAACTGGAAGGCTACATGGATGCCCTGCGCAAGTCGCTCGATTCGGTGGGGGCCAAGATTACCGTGACTGCGCGCGGCGTGCCGGTGGGCTGGGGTGAGCCGGTTTATGACCGCCTCGATGCCGAGATTGCTTACGCCATGATGGGCATCAACGCGGTTAAGGGCGTCGAGATCGGCGCCGGTTTCGCCAGCGTGGCGCAAAAAGGCAGCGAGCACGGCGATGAAATGACGCCGCAAGGCTTCGCCAGCAACCACGCCGGCGGCATTCTCGGCGGTATTTCGACCGGGCAGGACATCGTGGTCAATATGGCGATCAAGCCAACCTCGTCCATCGCTCAGCCACGCCGTTCGATCAATCTCGACGGCGAGGCGATCGAAGTGGCGACCGAAGGGCGTCACGATCCCTGCGTGGGCATTCGGGCGACGCCGATTGCCGAGGCGATGCTGGCGCTGGTGTTGATGGATCATGCATTGCGCCATCGTGCCCAATGTGGCGATGTGGACTGCAAGACCCCACGCATTCCAGGGAAAATCGCATAAAATCGAAAGCTTTTCGACGTCAATTTTTAGTAGAACGCTGTACTTAGGGAGCCTATCATGCAAGTCGATCACCACGACCTCCATACCGAATTCCCCGAGATGGCCGATGCCATCGATGCGCTGAAAAACGGGAATGCGCACTTCGCCAAGCTGTTCGCGACCTATCACCGTCTGACCGGTCGCGTCGAGGATCTGGAAGAGAACGACATGCCGGTCGCCGACTTCACCATGGAAGACATGAAGAAGCAGCGCGTCAAGTTGAAGGACGAGCTCTACCACATCCTGCTGGCCTATCGTGCCGGCCAACAGGCTGCCAAGTAAGAAGCGCAGCCTCGCCCCAAGGTGCATCCGGTAAAATCGCCGGATGCATGCTTTGCCCTACTGGCGCCTTTCGGGCTACTACTTTTTCTACTTTGCCTTTATCGGCGCCTTCTCGCCGTATTTCGGGCTCTATCTCCAATCGCTGAGTTTTTCCGCCTGGGACATCGGTCTCTTGATGTCGCAGATGCAGTTGATGCGCCTGTTCGGCCCCAATGTCTGGGGCTGGGCGGTGGATCGCTTCGGGCATCGGCTGGCGGTGATCCGCTTGGCGGGTGCAGTGGGTCTGGCCGGGTTTGTCGCCTTTTTCTGGCTCGATAAACTGCCCGGCATGCTGTTGGCCATGGCGGTATTGGCCTTCTTCTGGAGCGCCGCCTTGCCCCTGGTTGAGGCGCTGACCTTCGATCACTTGCGCGAAGAGCCTGGGCGCTACAGCAAGTTGCGCGTCTGGGGGTCGATCGGCTTCATTGTCGCCGTCATGGCGACCGGTGCCGTGTTGGATTGGGTGCAGCCGGTTGGTGTGCTTTGGGTATGCACGTTGATCCTGTCCGGCATTCTGGCTTTCGCGACGGTCTTGCCCGAAGCGCCGCATATCAAGCATCACGAATCGGCGCCGGACATCGGCGAGATTTTGAAGGCCGGCCCAGTACGTGGCTTCCTGTTGGCCTGCTTTGCCATGTCGGTGGCGCATGGCGCCTACTACGTCTTCTATTCCATCCATCTGGCCGATCATGGCTACAGCAAGACCAGCGTCGGCCTGTTGTGGTCGCTCGGGGTTCTGGCTGAAATCGTCGTCTTCATGGCGATGCCGAAGCTGTCGCGGCGCTTTTCGTTGCGGCACGTCATGCTCTTCTGCTTTGCCACGGCGGCGTTGCGCTTCGTGTTGATCGGCTGGGGGGTGGAGTCGCTGGCCGTCATGGTCTTCGCTCAGCTGTTGCATGCCTTTACCTTCGGCGCTTACCACGCCTCGGCCATCGCAGCCGTGAGCCAGTGGTTTCCCGGCAAGGCGCAGGCGCGCGGGCAGGCCTTGTATTCCAGCTTGACCTTCGGCGCCGGCGGTTTGCTCGGCGCACTCATCAGCGGAAGAACCTGGGATGCCTGGGGGGCGGGATGGACCTTTTCGCTCGGTGCGGCCTTCGCTTTGCTGGGCTTGTATTGCATCTGGCGCTGGCTACATGTGGCTGCTGCGGTGCACGGGCCAAAATGGCAAAAAACCGACGATCCTGTGCAATAATCCAATGCTTTATGGCCTACTTTGAATTCCATGTCGAAGACTCTTTACGACAAGCTTTGGGATAACCACGTCGTCCATCAAGAAGCGGACGGCACGGCCCTCATTTACATTGATCGCCACCTTGTGCACGAGGTGACCAGCCCGCAGGCTTTCGAAGGCCTGAAACTGGCTGGCCGCAAGCCGTGGCGCGTTTCGTCCATCGTGTCGACGCCCGATCACAATACGCCGACCGATCACTGGGAAGAGGGCATCAAGGACCCGATCTCGCGCCTGCAGGTCGAGACGCTCGATGCCAATATCCGTGAAGTCGGTGCGCTGGCGTATTTCCCATTCAAGGATCCGCGCATGGGCATTCTCCATGTGGTCGGTCCGGAAAACGGCGCGACCCTGCCCGGCATGACCGTGGTGTGCGGCGATTCGCATACCTCGACGCACGGCGCTTTTGCCTGCATGGCGCACGGTATCGGCACGTCGGAAGTTGAGCATGTAATGGCGACGCAGTGTCTGGTGCAGAAAAAATCCAAAACCATGCTGATTGCCGTCGAAGGGCAATTGGGCAAGGGCGTGACCGCCAAGGACGTGGCGCTGGCCATCATCGGCAAGATCGGCACGGCCGGCGGTACCGGCTACGCCATCGAGTTTGGCGGCTCGGCCATTCGCAGCCTGTCGATGGAAGGCCGCATGACCCTGTGCAACATGGCCATCGAGGCCGGTGCGCGCATGGGCTTCGTCGCGGTCGATGACACGACGATCAATTACCTGAAGGGCCGTCCCTTCTCGCCGACCGGTGAAACCTGGGACAAGGCCGTCGCCTACTGGCGTACGCTGCACTCCGATGCCGGCGCGCAATTCGATCAAGTGGTGAACCTGAAGGCCGAGGAAATCCGCCCGCAGGTGACCTGGGGGACCTCGCCGGAAATGGTGGTGTCCGTCGACGGGATCGTGCCCGATCCGGCCAAGCAGGCCGATCCGGTCAAGCGCGAGGGCATGGAGCGCGCCCTGCAATACATGGGGTTGAATCCGAATACGCCGATCAAGTCCATTCCGGTCGACAAGATTTTCATCGGTTCCTGCACCAACTCCCGCATCGAGGATTTGCGCGAGGCGGCTGCGGTGCTGAAGGGGCGTCATATTGCCTCGAACATCAAGCTGGCGCTGGCGGTGCCCGGTTCCGGCCTTGTCAAGCGTCAGGCCGAAGCCGAGGGGCTGGACAAGGTCTTTGTCGCCGCCGGTTTCGAATGGCGTGAGCCGGGCTGCTCGATGTGTCTGGCCATGAATGCTGACCGTCTGGAGCCGGGCGAGCGCTGCGCGTCGACCTCGAACCGCAATTTCGAAGGGCGTCAGGGCGCCGGTGGTCGGACCCATCTGGTTAGTCCGGCCATGGCTGCCGCTGCTGCGCTGGCCGGCCATTTTGCTGACGTCCGCGATATTCTCTGAGGGATTTTCGATGCGTAAACTGCTTTTTTCCGGAGTGATCTGCCTTCTCGCTGCGTGCAATACGGCACAAGGGGTGAAGAAAGACGTTTCCATTGGTGCTGAAAAGACCGGTGAGGCGTTGCAGAAAGGAGGGCAGGCCGTCGAAGGTGCAATGAACAAGACAGGTGAAGTGGTCGGCGGCGCCATCAAGAAGGGTGGCGAGGCCGTACAGAAGGTGGTGGAGTAAATGGATAAGTTTGTTCGTCTGGAAGGCTTGGTGGCGCCGCTTGATCGCAGCAACGTCGATACCGATGCCATCATCCCCAAGCAGTTCCTCAAGTCGATCAAGCGTTCGGGCTTCGGGCCGAACGCCTTTGACGAGTGGCGTTACATGGATGTCGGCCAACCCGGGCAGGATTGCTCGCAGCGGCCGAAGAACCCCAATTTCGTCCTGAACCAGCCGCGCTATCAGGGCGCCGAAGTGCTACTGACCCGCGCCAATTTCGGCTGTGGCAGCTCGCGCGAGCATGCTCCGTGGGCCCTGCTCGACTTCGGATTCAAGGCGATCATTGCCGAATCCTTTGCCGACATCTTCTTCAACAACTGTTTCAAGAACGGCATTTTGCCCATCGTGCTGCCGGCCAACGAAGTCGATGCGCTATTCGCTCAGGTCGAAGCGACGCCCGGCTACAAGCTGGTTGTCGACCTGCCAGCACAGGCGGTGATTCGTCCGGATGGTCATGCCATTCCGTTCCAGGTTGATGCCTTCCGCAAGGAATGTTTGCTCAATGGTTGGGACGATATTGGCCTGACCTTGCGCCATGCTGAAAAGATCAAGGAATTCGAGGCCAAGCGCCGCATCGAACAGCCCTGGCTGTTCGCGTAACAAGGAGAGAACATGAAGATTTGCGTCCTGCCGGGTGACGGCATCGGTCCAGAGATTACCGCCGAAGCGGTGCGCGTCCTCAAGGCGCTCGACCTCAAGTTCGAGATGGAAACGGCCCTGTTGGGCGGTGGTGCGGTCGATGCGACTGGCAATCCCTATCCGGAAGCGACGCAGAAGCTCGCCCGCGAAGCCGATGCTGTGCTGCTCGGCGCGGTTGGTGGCCCGCAATGGGACAGCCTGCCGCGCGAACAACGCCCGGAGCGCGGCCTGCTCGGTATTCGCAAGGATCTCAATCTGTTTGCCAACCTGCGTCCGGCCATCCTCTACCCGGAACTGGCCAATGCCTCGACGCTGAAGGCGGAAGTGGTGGCTGGTCTCGATATCCTGATCGTACGCGAACTGACCGGTGACATCTACTTCGGCCAGCCGCGTGGCGTGCGTGAGGAAAACGGCGAGCGCGTCGGTTTCAACACCATGGTCTATAGCGAGTCGGAAATTCGTCGCATTGGCCACGTCGCTTTCCAGGCGGCCCAGAAGCGCAACAAGAAGCTGTGCTCGGTGGATAAGATGAACGTGCTGGAATGCACTCAGCTTTGGCGCGACGTGATGATCGAAGTGGCCAAGGACTACCCGGATGTCGAACTCAGCCACATGCTGGTCGACAACGCTGCTATGCAACTGGTCAAGGCGCCGAAGCAGTTCGACGTGATGGTTACCGGCAACATGTTCGGCGACATCCTATCCGACGAGGCCTCTATGCTGACCGGTTCCATCGGCATGCTGCCATCTGCATCGCTGGATGACAAAAACAAGGGCTTGTACGAACCATCGCATGGCTCGGCGCCCGATATCGCAGGCAAGGGCGTGGCCAATCCGCTGGCCACCATTCTGTCGGCGGCGATGATGTTGCGTTACACCTTCGGTCTCGAAGAGCAGGCGGTGCGTGTCGAAAATGCCGTCAAGAAGGTCTTGGCGCAAGGCTATCGCACTGGCGATATCTACGAGCGCGGCACCAACAAGGTGGGGACGAAGGAAATGGGCGACGCCGTGCTGGCGGCGCTGGCGTAATCCGCAAGGCGGGTTGGCGCGTTAATCAGGTTTAACTGGGAGAAGGATGTCATGAAGAAGGTTGGTCTGGTCGGTTGGCGTGGCATGGTGGGTTCCGTGCTGATGCAACGCATGGTTGAAGAGGGTGATTTTGCTTACATCGATCCGGTGTATTTCTCCACCTCTGCCGCAGGCGGTAAGGCTCCGGTGTTTGGCGGCAAGGAAGCCTCGCTTCCGTTGCAGGATGCCTCCAGCATTGATGCGCTGAAGGCCTGCGAGATCATCATTACCTGCCAGGGTGGCGACTACACCAAGGAAGTCTTCCCCAAGCTGCGCGCTGCCGGCTGGAGTGGCCACTGGATCGATGCCGCTTCGGCGCTGCGCATGGCCGATGACGCCGTGATCATCCTTGATCCGGTCAACATGAACGTGATCAAGGATTCGTTGGCCAAGGGTGGCAAGAACTGGATCGGTGGCAACTGCACCGTCTCTCTGATGCTGATGGGCCTGGGGGGGCTGTTCCAGAACGATCTGGTCGAGTGGGCGACTTCCATGACCTACCAGGCGGCTTCCGGTGCTGGTGCCCAAAATATGCGCGAACTGATCTCGCAGATGGGCGTCATTCACGACTCCGTCAAGGATCTGCTGGCCGATCCGGCTTCCGCCATCCTCGACATCGACCGTAAGGTGGCCGAAACCATCCGTTCGGACAGTTTCCCGAAGAAGAATTTCCGCAATACCCCGCTCGCCGGTTCGCTGATTCCGTGGATCGACGTGCCCTATGAGAACGGCCAATCCAAGGAAGAATGGAAGGGCGGTGCCGAATGCAACAAGATCCTCGGCAAGCCTGCGTTCCGTACGGCCGGTTCGATTCCCATCGATGGTTTGTGTGTCCGTATCGGCGCCATGCGTTGCCACAGCCAAGCATTGACCATCAAGCTGAAGAAGGACGTGCCGCTCGACGAGATCAGCGACATGCTGGCCAAGGCCAACCCGTGGGCGAAGGTTGTGCCGAACGATCGCGAGATTTCCGAGCGCGAATTGACCCCGGCTGCCGTCACTGGCACCTTGACCGTTCCGGTCGGTCGTTTGCACAAGATGGCTATGGGTCCTGAATATCTGGCTGCCTTCACCTGTGGCGACCAACTGCTGTGGGGGGCAGCCGAGCCGCTGCGTCGCATGCTGCGCATTCTGCTTGATGCTTGATGCTTTTTTTGGCAAAAATATCAACGGGGCTGCGGCCCCGTTTTTATTTGTTGTGAATATGCAAATTGCGGGCTATGAGAAGCAGGTTTAGCTTGCATTGCTAAGTACATGATGTTAATTTGAAAGTCCCAAATTGACACTCAGGGTTTCGCCGTGAACGAAACTAATCGGTATAAATTTAAGAAAAGTGCCATCGCTCTGGCGGTTGCATCTGGAATGTCTTTCCTGCCATTCGCCGCTGATGCGGCAGGGTTGGGTAAGCTCAATGTATTGTCCGGTCTCGGTCAGCCGCTACGTGCTGAGGTAGAAATTGGCGCAACTAAGGAGGAGTTATCTGGCATGACTGCCAGATTGGCGCCGCAAGAAGCATTCCGGCAGGCGGGCGTGGATTTCAGCTCGGTCTTGTTGGATCTTCGTTTTGCCTTGGATAAGCGGCCGAATGGTCAGTCCGTCATCAAGGTCACGTCGTCGCGGCCGGTCAACGAGCCGTTCATGGACTTCCTGATCGAATTGAATTGGACGAACGGTCGCTTGGTGCGCGAGTACACTTTCCTGCTCGACCCACCGGCTGATGTCGTTGCCAAGCCTGCGGGGCGCCAAGCTGCTGAAGCCAGGGTGGTTGAGGTTGTCTCTGCACCGGCCGCCAAAGCCGAGAGCAAGGGCTCAACTCCTAAGGTGGCAGCTTCGACGAAACCTGCGGCGGAGCCGGCGAAGAAAGCTCCTGCGCCATCGGGAAAGGCCGATGCGCATGTAGTCAAGCAAGGTGAGACCTTGCGCAAGATTGCGGCCGACAGCATGTACGAAGGGGTATCCCTGGAGCAGATGCTGGTCGGTTTGTTCAAGAATAACCCCGATGCATTTATCGGCAACAACGTCAATCGCCTGAAAGCAGGGGCGATCCTCAATATCCCGGAAAAGTCCGCTGTCGAAGCGGTTAGCGAAGCCGAAGCGAAAAAGATTTACACGGCTCACGCGGGCGACTGGAATGCCTATCGCCAAAAGTTGGCATCCGCCACTGCCAAGGAGGCGGCCAAGGACGATACGGCTGGACAAGCCAGTTCCGGCAAGATAACGGCCAAGGTCGAGGAGAAGGTTGCACCGGCCGATCAGGCCAAGGATCAGGTCAAGGTTGCCCGTACCGATGCGCCCGCCAAGGGGGGTAAGGCAGGTGCTGCGGTCGATGATGCCGAACGCATTGCCAAGGAAAAGTCCTTGAAAGAGGCTCAGGATCGAGTCGCGTTGCTGGAAAAGAATGTCGGTGAACTTCAGAAGCTTCTGGAGTTGAAGAGCCAAAAGTTGGCCGAAGTGCAGCAGGCTCAGACGAAGAAGGAAGAGGTCAAGCCGGTTGAGTCGGTTAAACCGGTAGAGGCGCCCAAGCCGGTCGAGCCGCCTAAGGTGGAGCCCGCAACTAAACCGCTGGAGGAGGCTAAGCAGGTTGCTGCCGAAAAACCGGCAGAGCCAGTCAGTGCGCAGGAAGAGGCAAAGCCGGTGGAGGCTGCTCCGCCGCCGCCTCCGGCCCCGGCACCCGCTCCGAAAAAGCCCGCTCCACCCCCTCCGCCGCCGCCTGAACCCAGTCTGGTCGATACGCTGCTGGAAGATCCGTTGCCGTTGGCTGCCGGGGGAGGGTTGCTCGCCTTGTTGGCTGGATTTTTCCTGGTCAGGCGTCGGCGCGGAGGTTCTTCTTCGGGGGGAGCTACCGCAGTTCCGGCTCCCTCCAGCTTGGGGCCGAACTCGGTTTTTCGCATGACCGGGGGCCAGAGCGTCGATACCGGCAATACGCCACCGCAAACCGGAGATTTCAGCCAAACCGGCCCGGGAGCGATCGATACTGACGAAGTCGACCCAGTGGCCGAAGCTGATGTTTATATGGCCTACGGGCGCGATACCCAAGCCGAGGAGATTCTGCTTGAGGCGCTGCAGAAGGATCCGCAGCGTACGGCGATCCATGCCAAGCTGCTGGAAATCTACGCCAATCGCGGCAGTGTAAAACAGTTCGAGACCTTGGCTAGCGAGTTGTATGCCCAAACCGGCGGCGTCGGCCCTGATTGGCAGAAGGTTGCAGCCTTGGGGGGGCGCCTGGATCCTGCCAATCCGCTTTATTCCGGTTCCGCCAGCCAGGCGGAAGTGCCAGCTGCAGCGGTCGCGCCGGTAATCCCCGATGTTAAGGCGACCATCGCCATGCCGGGAGCTCTTGCTCAGGTGGCTGAGGCGGTGCGGGAGTTGCCGGTTGAAGAGCCGTTGGTCTCGGCAGAGGCTCCATCGGCGGCTAGCGAACCTGTTGCGATGGAATTCGAGCCGGTTCCAACCAACGAGGATATGGTCGGCTTGGACTTCGATCTTGGTTCTCCGGTGGCTGTTCCGGCTGTGGCAGAACAAAATGTTGCTGCGCCGGAAATTTCCGGCAGTGATGCGTTGGACTTTGATCTCGGTAGCGAGTTTGGCGCTGTGCCGAGTGCCGCTCCGGTAGAGGAGCCTAGCTTTGAGTTGCCGCCTGCTGCAGCCGAGGAGCCGGAAGTTCAACCAGCTTTTGCATCTGCACCGGACTTTTCTCCCGAGGGAACCTTGGTGGTTTCTCCCGCATCGGGTGACGATGTCGATATCGGTGTCAGCACCTTTGTTGGTTTGGAGTCGCCGGAGCAGGGGGCGGAGAAGCCAGAAGAGCCGGTAGAGCCAGAGGCAGTTGTGGACTTCGACCTTGATTTGGGAGGTTCAGGGTCGGCTGCTGTGGTTTCCAGTGATTTTGCGGCTGATTCCGGAACGGCAACCCTGGTTGCTGCCGCTGACTTGAGCAGTGCATTGGAGGTCGATAATCCGAAGTTGGCCGAGACGATGGTGAATACTGGTGCCCCCGATGACTCTCTGGAATTTGACGTCAAGCTGACTGATTCGGTATTCCTTGGTCAGCCGATGGCGTCAGATTTTGATATCGGTTCGATAAATCTGGATCTGTCCGCCGAATCGAGCCCCGAACCGGCTACTCCGGAAGCTCCACTGGAGACGCACGGAGTCGCTGAGCGGCACGATGCACATTGGGAAGAGGTCAACACCAAGCTCGATCTGGCGAAGGCCTATGAAGAAATGGGTGATCTAGAGGGCGCCCGTGAATTGCTGCAGGAAGTCGTCGGAGAGGGTTCTTCCGATCTTGTCGAGCAGGCCAAGTCGATACTTGCCCGCATCGGCGGTTAAAATAGCTGTTTGCAGATAGCCACATGGCCCCGCAAGGGGCTGTGTGCATTTTGGGGCTTCGATTTGTTGCATCCTTCGTCCGTCTTGCTGCTTTGGCTATTGGCTGTCGTGGCGACGCAATACGCCGGTTATTGGGCGTTAGCTGTGCTACTCGTGCTGGCGTTGCCGCTAACCGGGGTGTTTGAGCGTTGGCGACGCTTTCTGTGGCGCAGTCGCTGGCTGTTTGCGATGTTGTGGCTGATTCTGGCCTACAACACGCCAGGCGAGGCCGTGTTCGACTCCTCGTGGATGATGACCTACGAAGGTATGGCGCTGGCGAATCTGCATATGGCCCGACTGGCGGTCATGCTGCTCTGTCTTGCCTGGCTCTTTGCCCGAGTTGGGCGCGATGGCATTATCGAGGGCCTATGGGGTTTGTTGCATCCTTTGCAACGATTGGGCGTGTTGGATACGGAGCGCGTAGCGGTGCGCCTATCGCTGGTTTTGTCCAACTTGCAGAAACCTCTGGTGCGTGGCGAGTGGCGCCGGATGTTGCTGCATCAAGGAGCGCTTGAGGGGCCGGAGCGACTTGAGTTGCTCATGCCAAGCTGGTCTTGGCGTGATGGCTCAGGAGTGCTGCTGGGCATCGTAATGCTTGCAATGGTGGTGTGCTGGTGAGAATTGCCCTTGGTGTTGAGTACTGCGGAAGCGCTTTTCGGGGCTGGCAAAGTCAGAAGAACGCGGCTACGGTTCAGGATGCTCTGGAAGCCGCTCTGGCTGTAATTGCCGGCGAACCGACGGCCGTCGTTTGTGCTGGCAGGACCGACGCGGGCGTCCATGCGACACATCAAGTTGCACATTTCGATACGCAGGTGGAACGCCCGCTGTCTGCTTGGGTGCGAGGGGTTAATACCCATTTGCCAGATGGGGTTGCTGTGCGCTGGGCGAAGCCCGTCAGTGAGGAGTTTCATGCGCGTTTTAGCGCGCGCGGGCGGCGCTATCGTTATTTGTTGCTCAATCGGTCGCAGCGTCCCGGCTTGTGGCATGGGAGAGTGGGCTGGTATCACCTCCCGCTCGATTTGGGCGCGATGCAGGATGCCGCGCGTCGTCTGTTGGGCGAGCACGATTTTTCCGCTTTCAGGGCGGCAGAATGTCAGGCGAAAACCCCGGTAAAGACGATGACCCTGGTTGAGGTTCGGGCTTGTGGGGCGATGCTGGTATTCGATTTTGAGGCGAGTGCCTTCCTGCATCACATGGTGCGCAATCTCGTTGGGACTTTGGTCTATATCGGCAAGGGCACCCATTCGCCGCTATGGGTAGACGAGTTGTTGGCGATGAAGGATCGAAAGCTTGCGGCCCCTACCTTTTCTCCGGATGGGTTGTATTTCCGAGGCCCTCTCTACGAGGCGCACTGGGAGTTGCCGCAACCGGACGACGATTTGATCGATGGAATGCTGGCATGAGAACGCGTATCAAGATTTGCGGTTTGACCCGTGAGGAAGATGTTTTGGCTGCCGTGGCAGCAGGGGCGGATGCCATTGGCTTTGTTTTCTATCCGCACAGCCCGCGCTATGTCGATCCAGTGCGAGCGGCGCAGTTAGCCTCAGTGATCCCGCCGTTTGTCGAGATCGTTGGATTGTTCGTAAATGCGGCGGCCTGTGATGTCAAAGCGACTTGTGAACGTGTGCCGATCAGCCTGTTGCAGTTTCACGGTGACGAGGATGCGACGTATTGCCGTCAATTTTCAAGACCTTATATCCGTGCGGCACGAGTAAGGCCAGGGCTTGATCTGGTAGAATTCGCCGGTTCATTTCCCGAGTCCCGGGGATTGTTGCTCGACGCCTTTGTCGAGGGCTATGGGGGCGGCGGGCATGTTTTTGACTGGGCGCTCATTCCGCCTGCTTTGCCGGGCTACCTGATTTTGTCGGGCGGCTTGCATCCGGAGAATGTGGCGGACGCTATTCGGCGGGTGCGGCCAGCTGCGGTGGACGTGTCTTCCGGCGTGGAAATGGACAAGGGTATCAAGGATCACGACAAGATTGCCGCTTTCGTCTCCGCCGTTCGGGCAGCGGATACGGCAATCAACGAAGGATAAGGAACAACATGCGGGAATCGGCTGGGGGCATCACCCGGACCTGTTGGCGGCGCCATCTGGCGAATCACCCTTGAAAGCGGACTGGCTCTTTTTTGTCCAATTTTTCAAGGAGTTTTTCCATGTCTGACACCCCGTATCACTATCCCGACGCCAAAGGCCATTTCGGCCCCTACGGCGGCGTTTTTGTAGCCGAAACCCTGTTCGGTGCGCTGGATGAACTGAAGCAGGCCTACGCCGAGGCTCAGGCTGACCCAGCCTTCCGTGCCGAATACGAATACGAACTCAAGCATTTCGTCGGCCGTCCGTCGCCGATCTACCATGCCAAGCGCCTCTCCGAGAAACTGGGCGGTGCTCAGATTTATCTTAAGCGTGAAGATCTGAACCATACTGGCGCGCACAAGGTGAATAACTGCATTGGCCAGGCTATGTTGGCCAAGCGCATGGGCAAGCCGCGCGTTATCGCTGAAACCGGCGCCGGCCAGCACGGCGTGGCCACGGCAACGGTCGCGGCACGTTATGGCATGGAGTGCGTGGTCTACATGGGGGCCGAGGACGTCAAGCGCCAGGCCGCCAACGTGTATCGCATGAAGCTGCTGGGCGCGACCGTTGTGCCGGTCGAATCCGGTTCGAAAACGCTGAAGGATGCGCTGAATGAAGCGATGCGCGACTGGGTGACCAATATCCACGACACCTTCTACATCATCGGCACGGTGGCCGGGCCGCATCCTTACCCGATGCTCGTGCGCGATTTCCAGAAGGTGATTGGCGAAGAGTGTCTGGTACAGATGCCGGAAATGACTGGCCGGCAGCCGGATGCGGTCATTGCGGCAGTGGGTGGCGGTTCGAATGCCATGGGGATCTTCTATCCCTACATCAATGTCGACGGCGTGCGTCTGATTGGCGTCGAGGCGGCTGGCGAAGGGGTTGAAACCGGCAAGCACGCGGCCTCGCTGACGGCTGGCGTACCTGGTGTACTTCACGGCAATCGTACCTATCTGTTGCAGGACGAGGATGGTCAGATCATCGAGACGCATTCGGTGTCCGCCGGCCTCGACTACCCCGGTGTCGGTCCGGAGCACGCCTGGCTGAAGGACTTGGGGCGCGCCGAGTACGTGCCAATTCGCGATGACGAGGCACTCAAGGCCTTCCACGACCTGTGCCGACTCGAGGGCATCATTCCGGCGCTGGAGTCGAGCCACGCCTTGGCTTATGCCATGAAGCTGGCGCCGACGCTGGCCAAGGACAAGATTTTGCTGGTTAACCTCTCCGGCCGGGGTGACAAGGATATGCATACGGTGGCCGAGAAGTCGGGGATTCAGTTCTGATGTCGCGCATTCAATCCGCTTTCGCTCGCCTGCAAGGCGAAGGCCGCAAGGCCCTGATTCCGTTCATCACTGCTGGCGACCCCGAGGCCGCGCTGACCGTGCCCCTGATGCATGCGCTGGTTGAGGCCGGAGCCGATGTCATTGAGCTCGGCGTACCTTTTTCTGATCCGATGGCCGACGGACCGACCATTCAGCGTGCCTCGGAGCGCGCCTTGGCGCGCGGCATGAGTTTGCGCAAGGTGCTGCAGTTGGTCGCCGATTTCCGTCAGCAGGATGGCGCGACGCCGGTCGTGCTGATGGGTTACGCCAATCCAATCGAGGCGATGGGCCTGGAAAGATTTGCCCAGGCTGCGGCTCAGTCTGGCGTGGATGGCGTGCTGGTGGTCGATTATCCGCCCGAGGAGGCTGCCGCCTTTGGGGCCGCGATGAAGGCCAACGGAATGGATCCGATTTTCCTGCTGGCGCCGACGTCCACCGCAGCACGCATCGCTCAGGCAGCAGAAATCGCCAGCGGCTACGTTTATTACGTCTCACTGGCCGGGGTGACCGGTTCGTCGGCTTTGAATGTCGACGCGGTGGCTGAACGTCTGCCAGCGATCCGCGAAAAGACCGGTTTGCCGGTCGGTGTCGGCTTTGGTATTCGCGATGCGGCGACGGCCGCGCGCATTGCCGCTTTCGCCGATGCCGTCGTGGTCGGCAGCCGGATTATCGAAGAAATTGAAAAATCGTCCGCGGACTCGGTCTGTGCCAACGTACGTGCGTTGGTCGCCGATATTCGCCGCGGCGTGGATGAGGTGAAACAATGAGTTGGCTGACCAAGCTACTGCCCCCGAAAATCAAGCGCGAACAGGGCGCGCAGCGCCGTTCCAGTCTGCCGGAAGGCCTGTGGAGCAAGTGCCCCTCCTGCGAGGCGGTGCTCTATGCGACCGATCTGGAAAAGAACCTGAACGTGTGTCCGAAGTGCGGCCACCACAACCGCCTGAATTCGCGCCAGCGCCTCGATCTGCTGCTCGATCCGGAAGGGCGCTTCGAGATCGGGGCCGAAGTGGTGCCGGTCGACAGCCTCAAGTTCAAGGATTCCAAGAAATATCCCGAGCGCCTGATGGAAGCCAACCGGCTGACCGGCGAAACCGATTCGCTCGTGGTGCTGCAAGGCGCAATCAAGACCATGCCGGTCGTCGCTGCCGCTTTCGAGTTCGAGTTCATGGGCGGTTCCATGGGCTCAGTGCTCGGTGAGCGTTTTGTCCGTGGCGTTCAGATTGCGGTTGAGCACAAGATGCCCTTCATCTGCATCACGGCTTCCGGCGGTGCGCGTATGCAGGAGGGCCTGTTTTCGCTGATGCAGATGGCGAAGACGACGGCAGCTCTGACCAAGCTTTCCGAGGTGGGCATGCCTTTTATCTCCATACTGACCGATCCGACCATGGGTGGCGTCTCGGCTTCCTTTGCTTTCGTCGGCGACGTGGTCATTGCCGAACCGAATGCGCTGATCGGCTTTGCCGGGCCGCGCGTTATCGAGCAGACCGTGCGCGAGAAATTGCCGGAAGGCTTCCAGCGCTCCGAGTTCCTGCTTGAAAAGGGCGCCATCGACATGATCGTCGATCGCCGCGAGCTGCGCGACCAGGTGGCACGTACGCTGGCCTTGTTGCAGAAACTGCCGGCTGCCGCTTGAAGACCCTGGACGATTGGCTGGCCCATCTGGAAGGGCTGCATCCCAAGGGGCAGGCCGGCATCGAACTGGGGCTGGAGCGCATCCTGCGGGTCAAGGCGGCCTTGGGGCAGACGGAGTTCTGCCCGGTGATCACGGTCGGCGGGACCAACGGCAAGGGCTCGACCTGTGCCTACCTGGAAAACATCATCGACCGCGCCGGCTATCGAGTCGGTTGCTATACCTCGCCGCATCTGCTGGCCTACAACGAGCGCGTTCGTCTGAACGGTCAGCCAGCCTCCGATGACGCCTTGTGTGCCGCTTTCGCCCGCGTCGAGGCAGCGCGGCAGGCCACGGGCGATGTGGCCCTGACCTATTTCGAATTCGGTACGCTGGCGGCCTGGGAGGTGTTTGCCGAGGCCAGGGTCGAGGCGGTGGTGCTCGAGGTGGGCTTGGGCGGCCGCTTGGATGCGGTCAATGCCTACGAGCCTGATGTGTCGATTGTTACTACGGTCGATCTGGATCACGTCGATTGGTTGGGGCCGGATCGGGACAGCATCGGGTTCGAGAAAGCGGGGATTTTCCGTTCGGGCAAACCCGCCTTGTGTGCCGACGCCAATCCGCCGCAACGCCTGTTGGCGCACGCCGAGAAGATCGGGGCCGACCTGCGTTTGATCGGTCGCGATTTCGGTTTCGAGCGTGACCAGGAAAACCGCTTGCAATGGCGCTGGTGGTGTCGCTCGCGTGGTGGCTTGGTCAAGCGCTCGCTGGCCTATCCCGGACTGCGCGGTCCGACACAGTTGTTCAATGCCGCTGTTGCATTGGCGGCACTCGATGCGTTGAGCGACAAGTTGCCGGTGACCATGCAGGCCATTCGTCCCGGTTTGATCGAGACCGAGTTGCCCGGACGTTTCCAGGTGGTGCCGGGCAAGCCGGCCATTGTGCTCGATGTCGGCCACAATCCGCAGGCAGTTCGCGTGCTGGCCGACAACCTGTCCAGCATGGGTTTTTTTGACCGGACGCATGCGGTGATCGGCATGTTGGCCGACAAGGATGCGGCTAGTGCGCTGCTTCCGCTCAAGGACAAGGTGGACGTCTGGCATGTGGCATCACTGGGGGGGGCGCGAGGTACCGGCGCCGAGCATCTGGCCGGCATCATTGCGGCTGGAAAGCTGGGTGGCGAGGTGATCTGCTATGCGTCGCCGCAGGAGGCGATGTTGGCGGCCAAGGGGCTCGCCGCCGAAAGTGATAGAATTCTGGCCTTTGGTTCGTTCTATACGGTAGCTGGGGCGCTCGAGGCGCTACGGAAAAAGTCCTAGGTCATGGAAGACAACGACGCGCAGTTGCTGCTCAAGAAACGTGCTCGCCGCCGCCTGGTGGGGGCGCTATTCTTCGTTTCCGTCGTGGCGGTCGTACTGCCGATGGTGATGGATCACGAGCCGCGCCAACAGGTGCAGGAAGTCGAGATTCGCATTCCGGGGCAGGACGATAAACCCTTTGCCCCCAAGTTTGCTGCCCCAGCTGTGGCGCCGGTCGACAAGTCGACGGCAGCGGTGGCAGCGGTCGGCGAAGAGGCAAAGTCGGCCAAGCCGGTCGCTGTCGAAACCAAACCAAGCGAAGCGGCGGCCAAACCGACAGCACGCGTTGTCGAAACGACGTCCGACAAGCCACAGGCCAAACCTGCGGAGAAAGCGACCGAGAAGCCTGCGGAGAAACCTGCAGCCAAGTCGGAAAAGCCTGCCGAGAAACCGCAATCCAAGTCTGCTGAGAAACCAGCTGTCGAGGCAGCCAAGGCTGACGACGCCAAGCGCGCCGCGGCGATCCTCGCCGGTCATGCTGAGGCCAAGCCCAATGCAGCCAAGGGGGGCGAGTTCCTGATTCTGATTGGCGCTTTCTCCAATGAAGAGAACGTCAAGAATTTGAAAGCCAAGCTGGGCGAGCAGGGTATCAAGACCTTCAGTGAGCCGCTCGATACGCCGCAAGGCAAGAAGACACGGGTGCGGGCCGGTCCCTTCCCGAGTCGCGAAGCGGCCGACAAGGCGCTGGAAAAGATGAAGCGTATCGGCGTTTCCGGGGTCGTAGCGGCCAAGCCATGACAATTTTCGATTACGTGGTGATCGGCATCGTTGGCCTGTCGCTGCTGTTTGGCTTGTGGCGAGGCGTGGTGGGTGAGTTGATCGCGCTGGCCGCCTGGGTGTTGGCGGTGATTGCGGCCTTGGAATTTGGCGGCTGGGCCGGGGAAATGGTGTTTGCCGGCATCGCCGATCCAGCGATCCGGACCTTGGCTGGCTGCGTGTTGCTCTTTGTCGGTGTGCTGGTGGTGATGGCGCTGGTGCGCATGTTGGTGAACAGCATGGTGAAGGCCTTGGGCTTGTCGGTGTCCGACCGTATCTTGGGCATGGTCTTCGGCGTGGTCCGCGGTCTGCTGGTGGTGATGGTGCTGGTTGGCCTAGGTGGCATGACCAGTCTGCCAAAGCAGGGCTGGTGGAAGGATGCAATGCTGGCGCAGCCGATGGAAATAGCGGTTCTGGTAGTCAAGCCCTGGCTGCCGGACGATTTAGCAAAACGAATTCGATTTAGTTAGGCAGGAAAGAATATGTGCGGGATTCTCGGAGTCATGGCGACGACGCCGGTCAACCAGTTGCTCTACGACGGCCTGATGGTGCTGCAGCACCGTGGCCAGGATGCGGCAGGGATTGCGACGGCGGAAGGCAACACTTTCCACCTGCACAAGGGGCCGGGGCTGGTGCGCGACGTCTTCCGCACCCGCAACATGCGTGCTCTGCCCGGCAACTGGGGCATTGGCCATGTGCGTTATCCGACGGCCGGTTCGGCGTGGAATTTCGCCGAGGCCCAACCCTTTTACGTCAATTCGCCTTTCGGCCTGGTGCTCGGTCATAATGGCAACCTGACCAATGCGGAGCAGTTGAAGGATGAGATGTTCCGCCTGGATCGCCGGCACATCAATACCAACTCCGATTCCGAAGTGCTGCTCAACGTGCTGGCGCATGAGCTGCAAGCGGCCGCTTCGGGCTACGAACTCGACGTCGACGCCATTTTTCAGGCTGTAGCGGGTGTGCACCGCAGATGTCGCGGCGCTTATGCCGTGGTGGCGATGATTTCCGGTTACGGCCTGCTGGCCTTCCGCGACCCACACGGTATCCGTCCGTTGATCTATGGTGAGAACAAGACGCCGGCAGGTACCGAATATCTGGTGTCGTCCGAATCGGTGGCACTCGATACATTGGGCTTCCAGGCGGTGCGTGACATCGAGCCGGGTGAGGCGATCTTCATCGATCTGAACCATAACCTGCATAGCCGCCAGTGCGCGCAGCAGCCGATGTACGCGCCGTGCATCTTCGAATACGTCTATCTGGCCCGTCCGGACACCGTGATCGACAACGTGTCGGTGTACGAAGCACGTCTGGCCATGGGCGAGTTGCTGGCCGAGAAGGTCAAGCAGACGATTCCGGTCGACGAGATCGACGTCGTCATCCCGATTCCCGATTCCAGTCGGCCGTCGGCCATGCAACTGGCGCACGCCCTCGGCATTCCGTTCCGCGAAGGCTTCGTCAAGAATCGCTATGTCGGCCGCACCTTCATCATGCCGGGCCAGGCCATGCGTCGGAAGTCGGTGCGCCAGAAGCTGAATACCTGTGGTCAGGAATTCAAGGGTAAGCGTGTCTTGCTGGTGGATGACTCCATCGTGCGCGGCACCACCAGTCGGGAAATCGTCGAGATGGCCCGTGCCGCCGGGGCGACCAAGGTTTACTTCGCCTCTGCCGCGCCGCCGGTCCGCTTCCCGAACGTCTATGGTATCGATATGCCGACTCGCGCTGAACTGATCGCTACCGGCCGGACCGATGCCCAGATCGCTGCCGAAATCGGTGCCGACGCACTGGTCTATCAGGATATCGAAGCGCTGAAGCAGTCGATCACCAAGCTGCGCCCGGATCTGACCGTGTTCGATGCTTCCTGTTTCGATGGTTGCTACATCACGGGTGACATTGACGAATACTATCTCGACGCCGTCGAGGGCAAGCGCGGTGGCAAGGGTAGCAAGAGCGACGAAGACGGTGACGGCAAGGCATCGCAGCAGTTGGTTCTCGGTTTGGCCAGCGGGCAGGATTGAGATGGCCGATACCCCAAATTATCGTCCCGAAACGCTTGCGGTTCGCGCCGGCCAGGAGCGTAGCCAGTTCGGCGAGCATGCCGAGGCACTCTACCTGACTTCCAGCTTCGTCTTCCAGAGCGCGGCGCAGGCGGCCAAGCGCTTTTCCGGCGAGGAAGAGGGCAATGTATACGCCCGCTTTTCCAATCCGACCGTCACCATGTTCGAGGAGCGCCTCGCCGCCCTTGAAGGCGCGGAGGATTGCGTCGCCACGGCGAGCGGCATGTCGGCCATCATGGCGGCCGTGCTGGCGCATCTGAAGTGCGGTGACCACATCGTCGCCTCGAGCAGTCTGTTCGGTGCGACCGTGCAGTTGTTCAACAACATCCTGTCGCGTACCGGCATCACCACCACCTTCGTGTCGCATACCGATCCGGCCGCCTGGGAGGCTGCGATCCGTCCGGAAACCAAGCTGTTCTTCCTGGAGACTCCGTCCAACCCGCTGACCGAGATTGCCGACGTGCGCCAGTTGGTCGGTATCGCCCATGCGCGCAACATCCTCGTTGCCGTCGATAATTGTTTCTGTACGCCCATCCTGCAAAAGCCACTGGAAATGGGGGCCGATCTGGTCATCCATTCGGCGACCAAGTACATCGATGGCCAGGGCCGCGTGCTAGGCGGTGCCGTGTGCGGGCCGAAGAAGCTGACTGAAGAAGTGTTCAAGTACCTGCGTACGGCTGGCCCCACCTTGTCAGCCTTCAACGCCTGGGTGCTCTTGAAAGGGCTGGAGACGCTGAAGCTGCGCGTCGAGGCGCAAGCGGCCAATGCTGCCCGCCTGGCCGCCTGGCTCGAGAGTCATCCCAAGGTGGCGCGCGTGTTCTATCCCGGACTCGCCTCCCATCCGCAACATGAACTGGCCATGCGCCAGCAGAAGAATGGCGGCGGCATTGTCTCCTTTGAAATCAAGGGTGGCAGGGATGCCGCCTGGAAGGTTGTCGATAATTGCCGCCTGCTGTCGATAACGGCCAATCTCGGCGACGTGAAAACGACTATTACCCACCCGGCGTCGACGACCCACGGCCGTATTACGCCGGAGGCGCGGATGGCAGCCGGCATCAGTGACGGGCTATTGCGCATCGCCGTCGGCCTGGAAGCTCAAGAAGACCTTCAAGCAGATCTGGAGCGGGGTTTGTCGCTGATCTGATCAGCGGCGCAACTTGCCGTTTTCCGAAACGACGCTCAGTTCAATGAAAGTGGATGGGCGTCCGTTTCGGTTGAAGTCCAATTCATAGCCACCAAGATTTAGCCGACCAAGGGACTGAAGCGCCTTGCGTAGATTGCCAGCACTGGTTTCGGCAGAATTGTTCAGGGCTATGACGAGCGTCTTGGCCGCAATAAAGCCCTCTAGTGTAGCCGGTGATGCCGGTTCATCTGCAAATTTATCCATCAATTTTCGATGCTCGCGGGCGATTTCCAGCGTTGCGCTTGGCGCTGGTACAACCTGACTAAGGATCAGTCCGCGCGCAGCCTTGGTTCCCATGGCATCGATCAAGGTGCGGGCATTGGCAATGGAGGGCGTGCAAAGAAATGTACCCGGATCCTTTCTGCGATACGCCTGGAAAAAATTCGCTGTCGTCAGTGTATCTCCAATAACGATGACCGCTTGCGGGCGGCCTTTGGCAACGCGCTCTACCGACAGTAGAGTCCGGCCTGGATCGCTGGATAGCCGCTCTTGTGCGGTAATTTGGATACCTAGGTTTCTCGCCTTTTGGGAAATTCCCTCGACAACGGAGGGAGGGAGTTCGGCCGAGTGAGCGAGACCAAATGTGGTGATGCCGAAATTTTTGAATTGCTCGACGATTCCGATTAATTCATCGGGCAGGGAGGTGCGCAGAGCGATCCCGCCCTGGCTGGAAAATGTTCCACTTTCTCCATTGGAGATTGTGGCGAACAGAGGGATTTCTCCGGAACTGACGCTTGGGTTCTGAGTGAGCGAGTGAATCAGGGAGTCGCCCACCGCGCCGAAAATGATGTCAGGCCTTTCGGAAAATAGTTCTTTGTTGCCATTAAGCCCAACTGCGGTTTTGCGGAGAGAAACTTTGCGTCCCTTGATACCGCCGTTGGCGTTGATCTGGTCGAAATAGACCTTGGCACCCAAGAAAAAGTCTCGTTCATAGTCCGCGGTATCCGCCGTCGGAGATGTTGGTTGGGCAATCACCAAAGGGCGTGAGAGAGGGGCGGCAACGCCATTGGTACAAGAAATGCTGGCAATCAGGGCAAGCGACAGTATTTTTTTAAGGCTCATGGGGGTTCATCCAAAACGCGCTGGGCGCGAAATGTATAGCTCTGCCGTTGCATCCTTGTGACATGGCTGGTTGCGGGATTAGGTTGCGTGTCTTTCGCACGGTACAATGCGGGCCCCGGGCGTGGCAGGCTGTCGATATTCGATGGATAACTTGCGTCGGCCATGATTTCACAAGGTTTTCCATGAAGTTCACCGAACTTGGTTTGTGCGCAGAAATTCAGCGTGCTGTTGCTGAACAAGGTTACGAGTTCCCAACACCGATCCAGCAGCAGGCTATCCCTGCCGTATTGGCTGGCCATGACTTGATGGCGACTGCGCAGACAGGAACCGGCAAGACGGCTGGTTTTACGCTGCCTATCCTGCACCGCTTGGCGCATGGTGAGAATGACCGGCTCACCCGGATTGCCCGCACGCCGCGCGTCCTAGTGCTGACACCGACGCGAGAACTGGCCATCCAGGTTGAGGAGAGCGTACGGACCTATGGCAAGCATCTGCCGGTCAATTCTCTCGCGGTTTTCGGTGGCGTTGGCATCAACCCGCAGATCGCCAACCTGCGCCGCGGCGTCGATATTCTGGTGGCGACGCCGGGCCGCCTGCTCGACCATGTGCAGCAGAAAACCGTCGATCTCTCCGGCATCGAAATTTTTGTGCTCGACGAAGCCGACCGCATGCTCGACATGGGCTTCATTCGCGATATCCGCAAGATCATCGCGCTGTTGCCGAAGGAGCGCCAGAATCTGTTGTTCTCGGCGACCTTCTCGCCAGATATCCGCGAACTGGCCAGTGGTCTGCTGCACAAGCCGGTTTCGGTCGATGTTGCGCCGCGTAACACGGCGGCGGAGACAGTGACGCAGAAGGTTATCGAATGTAACCGCGAGCAGAAGAAGGATCTGCTAAAGCACCTGTTCACCACGCGCAGCCTGCATCAGGTGCTGGTCTTTGCGCGCACCAAGCACGGTGCCGATGCGCTGGCGCGGGCGTTGGAAAAGGCCGGGATCAAGGCTGCGGCAATCCACGGCGACAAATCGCAGGGCGCCCGCACGCGCGTCCTGTCCGAGTTCAAGGAAGGCAAGTTGGCGGCGTTGGTGGCGACCGACATCGCGGCGCGCGGTATCGATATCGATGCGCTGCCTTACGTGATCAACTATGAGTTGCCCAATGTGCCGGAGGACTACGTTCATCGCATCGGTCGCACCGGACGCGCTGGCATGGAAGGCGAGGCCATTTCGCTGGTATGTCACGACGAGCGTGGGCAGTTGAAGGATATCGAGAGGCTGATCAAGCGCAGCCTGGAGCGTGTAGTGGTCGAGGGTTTTGAGCCGTCAGCGGTGGCTGCGCCGCGTCCGCCCCAGCCATCCCGAGGGCCACGTAAACCGCAGGGCGGTGGCCAGGGCGAGGCACGAAAATCGGCCAAAAAGGGGAGTGCACCGCAGCACCGCAGTGGCGCACGCCACCATTAAGGAGAACGGGCAGGGGTATTGGCCCTTGGCCGACTTGTCGGGCCAGGGAAAAGCGTCTACGCTGGCGGAATTACGCTGATACTTCAAACCATTAAAGCGTTTTCTTAAGGCGTTTTGGAGGAAGGGATGCCCCCCCGCAAAAAATCCGTCTCGGCGACTTGCTGATCCAACAGGGATTGCTGACCGAAGAACAACTGAAAATTGCCCTCGACGAACAGAAACGTACCGGGCGCAAGTTGGGACGGGTTTTCGTCGAGAGCGGATATGTCACCGAAGCCGGCATCTCGCAGGCCTTGGCCCGACAGTTGCGGATTCCCTATATCGATCTCGCCAATTTTTCGCCCAAGCCGGAGTTGATCAAGCTGTTACCGGAAGCGCCGGCACGCCGTTTCCGGGCCTTGGTGTTGGGCGAAATGGACGATGGGCGCCTGCAGATCGGCATGTCCGATCCGACCGATCTTCAGGCCTACGATGAAATCACCCGCCAGGTACGGCGCGAGATTGATCTGGCGGTGGTCACCGAGAGCCAGTTGCTGGCCATGATCGACCGCGTCTATCACCGCGGCGAGCAGATTACCGGCCTGGCCAAGGAACTGACCGCGGAATTGGGCGATGTGCCGATCGAATTCGGCGACCTGCTCGGCCTGACGCCGGGCGCCGAGGATGCGCCGGTCGTCAAGCTGCTGCAGACGGTGTTCGAGGAAGCCATGCGCCTGCGCGCGTCCGATATTCACTTCGAACCGCAGGAAAAATCGCTGCGCATCCGTTTCCGGATCGATGGCGTATTGCACGTGCAGACCGAAGCGGATGCCAAGATCGCCCAAGCCGTGGCGCTACGCCTCAAGCTGATGTCCGGCCTCGATATTTCGGAAAAGCGCCTGCCGCAGGACGGTCGCTTCAATATCAAGGTGCGGGGTAATCCAGTCGATGTCCGTATCTCGACCTTGCCGACCCAGTTCGGTGAATCGGTCGTCATGCGCCTGCTTAACCAGAATACAGGCCTGCTCGGCCTGGAACGGATCGGCATGCCGCCACGCGTGCTTGAGCGTTTTCGCTATTCCCTGAAACGACCGAGCGGCATGGTGCTGGTCACCGGCCCGACGGGGTCGGGTAAAACGACCACGCTCTATGCGGCGCTGAACGAACTGAACAGCACCGAGAAGAAGGTCATTACGGTCGAAGACCCGGTCGAATATCGCCTGCCCGGCCTGAATCAGGTGCAGGTGCACGAAAAGATCGATCTTTCCTTTTCGCGCGTGCTGCGTACCGTGTTGCGCCAGGATCCGGATATCGTTCTGATCGGCGAAATGCGCGACCAGGAAACGGCCGAAATCGGTATGCGCGCCGCCATGACCGGCCACCTCGTGTTGTCCACCCTGCATACCAACGACGCCATCTCGACGCCGATCCGGCTGCTCGACATGGGCGTACCGCGTTACATGGTGGCCTTGTCGGTGCACATGGTGGTGGCCCAGCGCCTGGTGCGGGTGATTTGCCCGAATTGTCGCGAGGAATATCAGCCGACGCCAAACGAACACGAGTGGCTGCGCTACGAATTGGGCAGCAGCGGCGAACATCGCTTCCATCGGGGCCGCGGCTGCACCCATTGTGCCAATACGGGTTTTCAGGGACGTACCGGGGTGTATGAGTTCCTCGAAATGTCCGACCGGGTGGTCGAGGCGCTCAACCATGAAGATCCCGGCGAATTCATGCGCGTTGCACGCCAGCAGATGGCTGGGGAAACCCTGCGCCGCGATGCTGTGCGCCTGGTGCTCGCCGGCACCACGACGGTCGGTGAGGCCATGCGGGTCAGCAACCAGTTCGAGGAATAAGCGCAGGTGGCCAATTTCGCCTTCCGGGGCCGGGATGCCGGCGGCAAGCTGATCGAGGGAGTCCTCGAAGGGCCGACGGCGGGCAATGTGGCTGATCTATTACTCGGGCGCGGTGTTACCCCGTTGTCCATCACGGAAACCAAGGCCAAAGCGGCAGGCGGTACTGGCGGGATTGGGTTATTCAAACCGCGTGTCCAGCATATCGATGTTCTCCTGTTTTCCCGCCAGTTGCATACGCTGCTCAAGGCCGGCGTGCCAATCATGCGGGCGCTGACCGGGTTGCAGGAGTCGGCAAGCAATCCAGCAATGAAAGATGTCATACGCGATGTCCGCGAAAGCCTGGAGGCGGGGCGCGAACTCTCGGTTTCGCTGGCGCGGCATCCCAAGGTCTTCACGCCCTTCTATGTGTCGATGGTGCGGGTTGGCGAGGCGACCGGCCTCCTCGACGAAATTTTCCTGCGCTTGTTCGAACACATGGAGTTCGAGCGTTACATGCGCGAACAGGTGAAGTCGGCGCTGCGTTACCCGATGTTCGTTGTCATCGCCATGGCAGTGGCTATCGTGGTGGTCAATCTCTTCGTTATCCCGGCCTTCGCCAAGGTCTTTCAGGGGTTTGGCGCGGAACTGCCGCTGATGACGAGGCTGCTGCTCGGTTTTTCCGACTTCATGGTGGCTTGGTGGCCAGCCATGCTCGTGGGCTTGCTTGCTGCGGTCTTTGGCTTCCGCGCCTGGGTAGGTACTACTGCCGGGCGTATGCAGTGGGAGGCGATTGCCTTGCGCGTTCCGATCGCCGGCAAGATTGTCAGCAAGGCAGCCATGGCCCGTTTTGCGCGTAGTTTCGCGCTCGGTACGCGTAGCGGTGTGCCGGTCATGCAAGCACTGACCAATTCGGCGCAGACAGTGGATAACACCTATGTCGCCAGCAAGATTGAAAGCATGCGCGATACGGTCGAGCGTGGCGAAAGTGTGCTGCGTGCAGCCATCGCCTCCAACTTTTTTACGCCGGTCGTGTTGCAGATGGTGGCGGTGGGCGAGGAATCCGGTGCGCTCGACGACATGATGGAAGAGATCGGCCAGATGTATCAGCGTGAGGTCGAGTACGAACTCAAGACCTTGGGCCAGCAGATCGAACCGATTCTGATCGTCTGTCTTGGCGTATTGGTCCTCATTCTCGCCCTCGGTATCTTCCTGCCGATGTGGGACCTCGGCAAAGTGGCACTCAAGCGATGAGACATGAAGATGCGGCGCTACTACGAATTCGCGCTCGTTGTGGTCATCGTCGGCATTCTGGCGATTGTGTTGCTCTATGCACTGCACGAAATCCAGGGCGATATGGAAGAGGCCTCGGTACAGGCCGAAGCTGCGTCGATCAGAGCGCAATTGCTCGAAAAAGTCGCGCATCGCGAAGTGTTTGGTGGCTCGCTACCAGTGAGCGACAATCCGCTGGATTGGGTAGAGCTTCGCCCGCACAACTATGTCGGGGCAGTAGATCAGCCACCTTTGAGTACCGGAGTTTGGTATTTCGATACAGAATCAAAAGAATTGGTATACAGCTTTCGTGACGGACATCTTGCCCAATTCCGCTTGAGTCGTGCTGCCGGGCGTGAAAATGGGCAGGGGGTGGTAGCCGGAGTGGGATTGTTAAGGTTAAGTAAAAAATAACAGCGGCGCTTGTGAATGAGGGTAGGCATGACTAAAGTTACTGGCTTTCCGGCCGAGAACATCAAAATGACAGGCAAAAAGAGTATGCGATGTCCTTCCAGTCAGCGTGGCTTCACGCTGATTGAATTGATTGTCGTCTTCATCATTCTCGGTATTCTGGCGGCCGTAGCCTTGCCGCGTTTCGTCAATCTGCAGCGCGATGCGCGCATTGCCAAATTGCAGGCAGCGCGGGGCAGTGTTTCGGCTGCTGCCGCCTTGGTGCATGCGACGACCCTGTCACGCGGCGGCGTACCCGATGCCAACACCTGTGTCGGCGGCGGGACGGCCAATAACAGCAATGGCCTGAATGGCACGGTCTGTACCGAAAGCGGGCTAATCTACATGGTCTATGGCTATCCGGAGGCCAGCGGAATCGGCGGTTCGGCCGGTATTCTCTCGGCGGCTGGTCTGACCGGTATCTTCAATCCAAATCAGATGCAGTTGGAGGCTGAAGGCTATACCTACTCGGCTTCCAACGGTCTCGCGACTTTCAGTGTGGTTGGGGCGACCGATGCCTCGACTTGTTTCTTCACCTATGCCCAACCGACGCAGCCTAACTCGGCCGCTGCGATCAGTGGGTTGACGGTTTCCGGTTGCTGATTTTTCTTGGGAGTTAAATAAATTAAAGCTGTACAAAAAGGTTTTACTCTGATCGAGTTGATCGTTGTGATCGTCATTCTTGGGATTTTGGCGGCGACTGCTCTGCCGAAGTTCGTTAACTTGTCTTCCGATGCTCGTGCCGGGGTGATGAAAGGCGTGAACGCTGCCATGTCCGGTGCCAACACCATGCTTTATGGCAAGGCGGCAGCTGCGGGGAATGCCAATGCCGCGACATCAACCGTTACGGTTGATGGTACGACTATCAACCTCGTTTATGGTTATGCCGCCACCATGGCGGATTTGAAAAACGTTCTGGCCTTGACCCCCGCTTCGGATTTTGCAACCGATACAGGTGCGATTACTGCTGTCGTCGGTACCAACACGACAGCTACGGATGGGTACATCTATCACGCGGGTGTGGCAGCCGCCAACAAGACCACTTGTGCTATTGGATACGCTCCTCCGGCGGCCGCTGGTGGCACTCCGAAGTATGCTCAAAACGTGAGCAAGTGTGATTAATTCTGGATAAGTGCTGATCCGGCGCGGTCTGCATGCCAGTTAATCAAAAAAAACCCCGGCTTGTTAAGGCCGGGTTTTTTCATCCCTCTCGATATTGCGCTAGTCGAACTCAGGAGGGTTTTACGCTACTTGAGTTGATCGTCACGATCATCTTGATTTCCATTTTGGCCGCTGTGGTTTTACCTAGATGGAATGCGGGCACGGGTTTCGAGGAGCGGGCGTTTCGGGATGAGGTCATTTCTGCTCTGCGTTATGCACAGAAATCAGCAATTGCTGCACGCCGGTTGGTTTGTGTCACCTTTACCGGTGATGGTTTGACAGTCAATGTCGCAGCCAATTTTGTCGATGTGAATTGTGTTTCAGGTACCGCCTTACAGGGTCCCGATGGCAATAATCTAGTGGTCAGTGGCAATGGCAAGGCCAGTTTTGTTGGGACGCCGTTGGATCTACAGTTCACACCGGCTGGTAGTGTGAGCACGGGGAGCGTCATTTCTGTTAGCGGCTTACCTGCTGCATTGGCAATTACTGTGGAGGCTGAGACAGGATATGTCCATTAAGCCTTCACGCCAGTCCGGGATCACGCTGGTCGAGCAGATCGTCTTCATCATTATCGTTAGCGTAGGTGTGGTCGGGCTGGTGTCTGTCTTGGGGCCTCTGGTTCGACATAGTGCGGATCCCATGCAGACCAAACAAATGGCGGCGATTGCCGAATCCTTGCTGAGCGAAGTGATCCATCAGCCATTTACCTGGTGCGATCCGGGCGATGCGGCGGCATCTACGGCGCAGTCGTATGGCGATTGTGCGCAGCCCCAAAATACGATGGGGGCGACTGCCGGTGAGTCTCGTGGTGGCGTCGGAGAGAACTACGACAATGTGCGCGACTATGCCGGCTTCTCGATCAATGACGTTGCCGATCCGAGCGGTACCAGTGTGGTCAATGGATATCGCGCCGAAGTGAACATGGCTGAAGTGGGCACCACTTATGGCGCGGCGACGAATGATGCGGCGCTGGCCATTACGGTGACGGTTTGTCGAACTCCGCCGGTGGATTGTACGGGTCAGGAATCTTATTCTCTGACGGGTTATCGCTTCCGCTATGCGCCGCGTATCTAATTCCATTCCAACATCCGGTTCGATCCAGGGATTTACCTTGATCGAGATGATCATTTCGATCGTCATTACCGGAATCATCGTTTCGATGGTCGCAATGTTCGGTCGACAGCAGATCGATGCCTATCTCGACGTGGGCAATCGGGCCGAGTTGGCCGACGCCGCCGATACTGCTTTGCGCCGGATTGCACGTGATTTGCAGGGCGCGTTGCCGAATAGTGTGCGGGTCGATGGCACAGGGGGCATTCTCGAGTTCGTGCCGATTAGTGATGCAGGACGTTATCGGGCGGCAGTGAGCAATACCGGAACAGGGGATGTGCTCGATTTCTCCAGTAGCTCGGATAACCACTTTGATGTGCTGGGGCCGCAGGTGACGATATCGGCCGGTAGCGAACTGGTGGTTTATAACACCGGCCAGCAGGGGGCGGACGTCTATGCCGGGACGAATCGTCGAGCCATTCAAACCGCGGCTGGGTCCGTATCGAACATCAGTTATCAGTTGGCTGCTGCGCCGAATCAGCAGTTTCCCTTTGCTTCGCCGCAAAACCGCTTTCAAATCGTCCGGCAGCCGGTTTCCTATGTCTGCGATACGGTGACCGGTAAGATCGTGCGGCGTACGGGCTATGGATTTATCAGTGCACAGCCAACGAATTTCTCTGCCTTGGGCGGGAGCGGTAATATTCTTGTTAACGATGTATCCGCTTGTGTGTTTACCTATACGCCTGCGGTGCTGCAGCGTAATGGGCTGGCGGTCTTGCGTTTGACCTTGACCAGAAATGGCGAGTCGGTTCAATTGCTGCATCAGGTCGAAATTCTGAACACGCCATGACCCGTTTTTTGCCAAAAACAGCCAGTGCACCGCAGCAGCGAGGGGTTTCGGTCGTGATGGCGATCTTTTTGTTGTTGCTGATGTCGATTTTGGCAGCGGCGATCGCGACGATGGTTTCAACCTCGCACGCCAATATGGCGGCGGATATCGGTGGCTCGCGGGCTTATCAGGCGGCGCGCGCCGGGGCAGAATGGGGCATGTTCCAATTGGACCCGAATGCGCAGACCGCCAGTTTGCCCCCGTGTTTTGCGACTTCGACCCCGCCGATTCCTGGACACAACGTCACCGTTAGTTGTTCGAGCACCGATACGACGGAAGCCGGGCGCAGCCTGAGAATTTACCGCATTGTTTCGCGCGCCAGTGCGACCGGAGTGAAGCAACCTGGCATCGAGCGGCAGGTCGAAGTAACGGTGGAGAAATGCCGCGATCCGGCGATCACGGCACCTCCTTACGATTGCTGACCTCTCGGTGGGTCAGAAGTTTTCCCGGTAATAGATATAGGGCGAACGAGAAATTCCGAAGCTGGCCTTCCCCGATGGGTTGGTGCCGAACCATGGAATGGATGCGGCGGTTGCAGACGAAGAGCTCGATGAAACACAGGTGGTGCCGCTGGCAGTGCTGCCCGTATTGAGCGTCAGCAAAACACTTCCCCGATTCGGCACGTTGCTGGCATCCAGTCCCGGGCGAGTGAGTTTCAGGTTGAGTTTCCCTCCGTTTAGCGTCTGTGCCCCGGTCGGCGACAACTGGGTTTCGCAGGCTGCCAGATTCTCGGAGAAGTTCGAGAACATGATGCTGTTCAAATTGAAATTGGTGCAGCTATCCATGCGATTGGTCGCGTAGTAGCCACCGCTCGTCCAGTATTGCGCTTCGAAGGGAATTGCCAGGTCGAGCATTTCCGAGCCATAGGCATTGCCGATCCACAGGCGACCATAGCGCAGGCTGGTCGTATTGGTGGCCTTCTGCGTTGCCGTGCCGATCAAAGTGGAGCCATCCGGATCGCTGACTGAAGCGATCAGCTTGAACGAGTCGTAGGGACCATCCGGGCTGGCCAGGCGAGAGAAGGCGTAGGTATCGCTCAAGGTAAAGATGCCGTTAGTCCACAAGGCAGTGTTCGGCATGCTTGGCAGGCTTGGAGAGCTAAACCGGCTGATGGCGACGGCGCTGCCATTGTTGTCACCGGTGAAAGTGACGCCGGCGAGATTGGTGTAGCCTGAAGTGTATCGGCTGGTTACCGGGTCAGAGGCGGAAGCCGTGGCGCCAGTGCTGGCATGGGCTTTCAGGATGAGCGATGCTGCCAACTGGTCTTGGCCCATGTAGGTGAAATTGGTGGATTTGCAGAAAGGGGTGAGCGTTCCTGTGAAGGAGTAATGGCTCGGATACCAACGCCCAAATTTGGCCGACGAGGCGCTTCCGATATTGCATCCGTATTTACCGCTGGAGAGCGAGTTGGAGGTGCTATCAGCAATGCAGTCCGCTGATTGATCGACGCTTGTGAACCCCGTGTCAATGACGGCATCGGTGGCAAGTTGGATATTACCGACATCGAGATATTTGAAAGAGTTGCCGCTGGCAGATATTCCGGTCGCAGCATTAAAGCTGCCGGAAAGCGTGCCGCTGGCGATAGCGTTGCCGTTATGGTCGTTGACCAAAGTGCCATCAAGGGTCGGAGTGCCGCTGTAGCCTCCGCTGACGCCAGAATTTGCGGTCAGCGTGAAGGCTGAGCCGGCGGTTGCCTTTGGCGTTCCGGTCAGTGAGCTATTGGTCATGCTGGACGAAATGGCAAACTGGCTGGGGCGAATGGCGAAGTTGTCGGTCGAGCATGCCGGAGCACTGCTTCCTGCCTTGATTCGGACACGCACATTCCTGGCTGCAGCGGCAGTCGTTGAGCCTCCTGAATAGTGATTAAGGGTGAAGGCGACGTTCTTTCTTCCCTTGTTTCCACTGACAAATGTGATGGTTTGTGCGGAGCCCAGGGCAGCTGTCGTTGGGCAACTGGAGGAGGATGCGTCCACCAAATCAACGGTCACTGACCCGCTATAGGTGGTGTTGATCGTTGAACTGGCGCTTAGGGCGAGCAGATCCAGGTTGAAATCGGTTCCGGCAAGCTTTGTAAAAATCCGGGTACGCGGGTTTGCACTGGTTTCCACCGCATCGAAATTACAGGATGAAGATGCGAAGGTCAGCGTACATGTTTCGGTCGAGCCATTGAAGCAGCGTGTTTGGTTGGACGGGGTTGGCGAGACGCTGTCGGTTCCCAGGGTGTAGGTCTGGCCGCTATTGATTGTCAGGGTCTGGGTCGTCGAGCCATTGGTAAAACTGATTGGATTGCTGCTCCATCCTGTCGAGGAGAGCGTTACCGTGACCTTTCCCGGATAAAGTCGGGTGCAGGAGCTATCCATGCAAGCTTTGATTGTGACCGTCTCGGGGTAGCAAATCGAACCGTTGCCATCGTGCTCGATGCGAATGTGATCGAAGTCACCCGAGCAGGTTCGGCCAAGCGTCATGTCGGCTACCACCTCAGATGCGCTAAGCTCGGATTTGTAGAGCTTCACTTCATCGATCATGCCTTTGAAACTTCGTGATGAAAGTAGTGCGCAACTGCTACCTGTCGATATATCTCCACCAATGAAAAAATCACAAGGGTTCGAGTTCAGCGTTCCTTGCCAGTTGCCGATGTTGCTGTCTTGGACACCGTTGATATAAATACGCTGTCTTTTGACCGCGGACGAAGAGTCAAGGGTTATGGCCACGTGTGTCCATTTGTTCAACGGAATGGTCGTGTTTGATGTCAGCGAACTCGCATTCCACCACCAGTACAGTTTCCCACTTGGATTTAAGTGAAATTCATAGTTTTGATCGTTTGAAAGAATGGAATTCAGGTCGTTTCCACCTGTGCCGGTTGGGTAGGCCGTCGGGTAAATCCATGCCGTCGCGGATAGCTTGTTCGTGTATTCGACGGCAGTTGTGTGAGGTACCTGAATGTAGGCCTTCCCGTCGAAATTGCCGGCATTGCAAAAGCTGCCAACGACGCTGGTATTGCCGGATTCAATTGTCGGATTGGGCACGACCGCATTGGTCGTGGTTGGGGTGCTGGTTGTCACGCGCTTTGCCGAGAGTGCGGTGGTGCCGCTATCCAGAACCTCGCCGGCAATACCTTTCCACGACCCGGCAGCTTCGTCCATGCGGAAGTGGGTGACAACAGTTTCCAGGACAACCACAGACGCCGTGACCGGGGTACTGAGCCCGGCTGTCGTGACTGAATTGACCAGAGTGCCCTTTTGATTGACCGTAACCACCAGCGTCATCTCAGCACTGCCATTGCCAGGGATGGAGGGGATGCTCCAGGTTAACACTTGGCCCGATGTCGTGGTGCTACCCAGAGAGGTAACGTTGGCAACATAGCTCATTCCAGTGGGCAGCGTGTCGACGACCGTTACGTTGTTAAGTGGAATCGCGAGCGGATTCGTCGCAGTGATCTTGAAAGTGATGGTGTCACCGATACCGGCTGAGGCTGCGCTCGATACTTTCTTTAAGGTTGGGGCCGCTACGGTAATACTGTTGGCGAGTGTTGTTGTGGTGAGCGTTCCTGTGCAGCTGTCGTTATTGGAAACGGCGATATAGGTGTTGTAAGTGCCGGCGATGCTTGGTGCGGTGACGTTGAATGTCTCGGATGCGCTGCTTCCGCTGCCGAAATGATCGGCATGATCCTGGCAAGTCATCGCGCCACTGGAACTGGCGATGCGCCAAGAGGTTGATTGCCAGTTGAGAGTCGCATCGTTGGTCGCCGAGACCTGTATCGGAAACGTCGCCCCAGGGGCAATGCCAAGGCTGCTACCGCCATCCAGGGAAACCGAATCAATGCTAATTAATGCCCAAGATGGGGAACTCAGGAAAAACAGGCAAAGAAAGGCATGACGCAACTTTCCCGAAAGTTTCATGAGCAAAATACCGTAGGGCAAGAGAGAGGAAAGCTTCCTGCAGATAACTGACATTTGCAAAGCAGGCATACGGGTTGTCTGTGCGGAGGTTGATTGGATACTCGACATTATGCCGCTAACTTTTCTATTGCTCACCGCTCGCCTGACGGAAGGCGATGCGCGCTTCATGTTTGATATGTTTTATTAGAAAGTCATTGAAAAATAGTATGTTAGTAGATATCCTTGCTAAAAAACTTTAGGTGCTTGTGCATGTGGCCCAAATTTGGGGTGAAACTGGCGGAGGGGTGGATGGCGGTCGTCCGTAACGGCGACCGGATTGATCTTGCGCACGTCATTTCGCCGCCGGGGAAACGTCCGGAAATTCGGGCTTTCGACTCTTTCCGCATCGAGCGCGGCATCGTCGATGCGGTGGCCCGTTTGGCTCAGAGCCGAGGTTTGAAGCGTTATCGTTGCACAACCTTGCTCGATGAAAACGACTACCGCTTGCTCCAATTGGAAGCGCCGGCCGTGCCGGAAGGTGAGTTGGCACAGGCCTTGCGCTGGCGCATGAAGGATATGGTCGACTTTCCGGTGGATGGGGCAGCGATTGCCGTGGCTTCCATTGCGACCGAAGGGCGGCAGGAAAACGTCTTTGCAGTGGCCGCCCCGGCGACGGTGGTCGGCCAGCAGATGGCGATGTTTGGCGACGCCAAGTTGCAGCTCGATGCCATCGATATCCCCGAAATGGCCGTGCGCAACGTGGCTGCACTGTTCGAGGAAGCCAATCGCGGCTTGGCATTTCTGGCTTTGAGCGGTAACGACAGCCTGCTGGTGATCACCTACCGCGGCGAACTCTATCTATCCCGGCGCATCGAGGTGTCGGCAGAAGCCTTGGTGCAGGCTGACGACGAGCGTCGCCGGCAGATGCTCGAGCGCTTGGCGCTCGAATTGCAACGCACGCTGGATAATTTCGACCGCCAATATGGCTTCATTTCGGTTTCCCGCCTTATCGTGGCGGCCGAGTACGATTGTGCTGGCGCTGTCGCTGCGCTTGCGGAAAACCTGTATTTACCGGTTGCTGCGGTGGACATGGCGCAAGTGGCAAATTTCGAATCGATCCCCGAACTGCGTTCTCCGGAGCGTCAGGCGCAGGGCTTGCTGGCGATAGGTGCGGCCTTGAGGAGCGCTGCATGAGCCAGCAGATCAATCTGATTCTTCCGGAGCTTCAGCCGCGTTTTGACTGGTTGGCCTTGCCGGTAGTGGCCGGTCTGGCGGGGACTTTGTTGTTGCTCGTCCTCGGCATCGGTGTGGCCGGCAAGCTGAATACCCATGCTTTGCGTGACAAGGACGGCGAATTGAGCCAAGACTTGGCGCGTCTGCAGCAGCAGGTTCAGACCCTGGGTCAAAGCGTGGCTTCGCGCAAGGAAAATCCGGCGCTGGCCCAGGAGGTTGAGGCGGTGCGGATGGGGATCGATCAGCGGCGCGAGGTGGTGAAGGCGATTACTCAAGGCCAATCCGATGACGTGTCGAGTTATTCAGCTCTGATGGAAGGTTTCGGGCGCCAGCTGAAGGAGGGGGTCTGGCTGACTGCTTTCGGCTTTCAGGGGCAGGAAATCGAAATTCGTGGGCGCCTGACCGATTCATCCCTGCTGCCGGCTTACATTGGCAAGCTCAATGGTGAGTCTGCGTTTGCCGGCAGAAAATTTTCGGCCCTCGACATGAAGGCGGTCGAGCCGGTTCTGGAAAAAACCACCGCTGGGCAAGCAACAAACGAAGGCAAGTCGAAGCCGGCTCTTCGCTACGTTGAATTTGCGCTGACGACCGAACGGATCGTAGCCAAGGGAGGCGAATGACCGCAATCCAGCAACGTTGGCAAACCCTGCAGGAGCGCTATAGGGCGCTGTCCCGCCGTGAACGGCTACTCGTGGCGCTGGCATTCGTACTTGGCCCGCTTCTGACACTCAATGCCTTGTGGCTGGAGCCGCAGGCAGCGCAACGTAAAGTTCTGCAGAACAAGGTCGATGGGCAGGAAGTTTCGATCAATCAGATGCAGGCACAAGTGGTGGCATTGCAATTGCAGATGCAACAGGATCCGGATGCTGGCACGAAGGCGGAACTGGCGTCGCTGGCTGATGAGCGAGCCAAGCTGGACCAGCAAATCAAGGATTTTGGCGCAGCGCTGGTGCCGCCGGAAGAAATGAACCAACTCCTCGAGCGCCTACTGGCTCGCCAGCCAGGTCTGCGTCTGGTCAGCCTGAAGACGCTCTCCCCAGAGAGCGTTCTCGGGGGAGCGAACGATGGCGAGAAAAAAGTGAAGGACAAGTCGCTGGAGCTGGTTTTCGACCTCTATCGTCACGGCGTGGAATTGAAGATCGAGGGCAGCTACCGCGAGTTGCAGGCCTACGTCGCGCAACTCGAAAAGCTCGATAAGCGACTGCTGTGGGGCAGGCTGAATTATCGCGTCAAGGACTATCCGCGGGCGGAAATGACCTTGACCGTTTACACCTTGAGTCCGGAGCGTACATGGCTGGCGCTGTGAAAAACTGGGCAAGTCTTGCCCTATGCCTGGCTGCCGGGACGGCATGGGCGCAAACGGCCGATCCGACGCGCCCGCCGGCAGGCTGGGGCAGTACCGGTGAGTCGGGCTCGGCGGCGTTGAGCGCAGAACCGGAACTGAGATTGCAATCGGTCATGCTGCCGCAGCATGGTAAACCGGTGGCACTCATCGGCGGCCAAACAGTGGCTCTCGGCGGAAAGGTGGGCGATGCCACTCTGATTCGCCTGACAGAAAAAGAAGCGGTATTGCAGGGGGCGGACGGGCTGACTCGTCTTTATCTGACCCCCGACGTGAACAAACAACTGATCGTGACGCCCAAGGCCCGTAAAGCGGGGAAGAACGGGCAGCTTAAGGATTCGCCATGAGCAAGCTCTGGATGATCGCATTGGCCGGCCTCGCAGTGACGGCTTGCAGCAACCAATATGTCAGCCGCGGCGATGCGTTCGACCGGGCGAACCGGGATGTCGCTGCCGCAACGAGTAGCCGCGCCAAGGCAAGCTCGGCAGACGTGGTTGGCCAGGCGATGTTGCCGCCGCTGCAACTGGATTCCCCGGTGGCCAAGAAGCCAGAGCCCCGCTTCAATCTGGCAGTGAATAACGCTCCGGTGGCCCAGGTGCTGACTGCCCTGGTGTCGGATACATCATATAGCGTGCTGTTCCCGCCAGAATTGAGCGGTAACGTCAGCCTGAATTTGAAGAACACGACAGTGCGTGAAGCGCTGGAGGCGCTGAAGGAAGTGTACGGATACGATTACCGCTTGCAAGGTAATCGTATCTACGTCCAGCCCAACACCGTGCAGACCCGCCTGTTCAAGATCAACTACCTGGCCAATCGCCGTCAGGGCTTGAGCGACATGCGCGTGACCGGCAGTTCGCCGACGACCTCGACACCGACGACCAGCGCCGGCTCGGCGACCGGCCAACAGGTCAGCAATACCATGGGGGGCACCACCGGCACCCCGGCGCAGCAGCGCGTAACGGATAGCGCCCGTGTGCAGACGACATCGGACTACGATTTCTGGAAGGAATTGTCGGCCGCGTTGAGCATGCTCATTGGCAATCAAGAAGGCCGCAATATCATCGTCAACCCGACTTCTGGGGTTGTCCTGGTCAAGGCTAATCCGGCGGAAATCCGTGCTGTCGAAGATTATTTGAAGGCGACGCAATTGGTCGTCGAGCGCCAGGTCATGCTGGAAGCCAAAATTCTTGAGGTGGCGTTGAGCGACGAGTTCCAGACCGGCATCAACTGGAGCCAGTTTGCCGGCGTGGCAGACCGCTTTGCCTTGGGCATCATGTCACCAGGGGCGACGATTCGCGGTACAGGAACCCTTTCCGGCTCAGGGCTGAGCTCTGCGACTCCCGGGGTGAATGGAAGCCTGACAACCAATTCCAATGCCTCTGGTTTCTTTGGCCTGACTTTCCAATCGAAGGATTTTGGCGCGCTGCTTAATTTCCTCGAAGGCCAGGGCGATGTGCAGGTTCTCTCCAGCCCGCGTATCGCTACGACGAACAACCAGAAGGCGGTGCTCAAGGTCGGTACGGACGACTATTTCGTCACCGGCATCAGCACCAACACCACGACCAGCGCCGCAGGCAATGTCGTTACGCCGAATATTACGCTGCAGCCGTTCTTCTCCGGTATCGCACTCGACGTGACGCCGCAGATCGACAATGACGCCAATATCATCCTGCACATCCACCCGTCGGTCAGTGTTGTTCAGGAAAAGACCAAGAACGTCGACCTGGGCGACCTCGGAACATTCACGCTGCCACTAGCCTCGAGTACGATCAAGGAGACCGACAGCGTGGTTCGCGTCCAGGATGGCAGTGTGGTTGCCATCGGCGGCTTGATGAGTCAGAGTCAGCAGAATAGCCGTACTGGTTTACCGGGTGTCAGCGGCATGCCGGGGGTCGGACTGCTGTTCGGCCAGAAGAGCATCGCCAACGCCAAGCGCGAACTGGTCATTCTGCTGCGTTCGACGGTGATCAAGGACGAGAATAACTGGCGAGATATCGCAGCCGAAACCCAGGATCGCATGCAGGAACTCGATCCGCGTACGGCCCGTCGTCTGCAATTCCAGTGAGCCATAGGACCAAGGGCTGAAGGTGTATCTGGAGCATTTCGGACTCAGTGAGTTACCTTTCGGCATCACGCCGGACACCAGTTATACCGTCATTACCCGCAGCCACCAGGAAGCGCTGAACACCCTGCTGGTCGCCATCGGTAGCGGCGAGGGTTTCATCAAGATCACCGGCGAGGTCGGTACCGGAAAAACTTTGCTGTGCCGCCGCTTGTTGCAGGCGATGCCGGAAAATGCCATTTCCGCCTATCTGCCCAATCCATATCTATCGCCGCGCACCTTGCTGCTGGCGCTGGCCGAGGAATTGGCCTTGGCCGTAAGCACGGATGTGGATGATTACTATCTGCTCAAGCGAATCAATCAAGCATTGCTTGAACATGCAGCCGCGGAGCGTCGTGTCATATTGTGCATCGATGAGGCACAAGCCATGCCGTTGGAGACGCTGGAGTCACTGCGCCTGCTGTCCAATCTGGAGACGGAAAAGCGCAAGCTGATGCAAATCATCTTGTTCGGGCAGCCGGAACTCGATACCAAGCTGAGAGAACCGTCGATTCGCCAACTGCTGCAACGTATCGCCTTCCACTATCGTTTGCGCGGTCTGGATCGTCGGGAGGTCGGGAAGTACCTAGAGCACCGCTTGCGCGTGGCCGGCTACCGTGGCGAGGGCGTCTTCCTGCCGCGGACGGTTCGTGCCCTGCATCGCGCCAGCCGAGGAACGCCGCGCCTGCTGAACATCCTCGCCCACAAGGCCTTGCTGGCGGCGTATGGCGAAGGTTTACACGCGGTCAAGCCGGTGCATGTAAAGCGAGCGGCGGCGGATACCGAAGGGGCATCGTCCCCGGGGTGGTGGTGAGATGAGTTTGATCAACGACATGTTGCGCGATCTCGAGGCCAAGCGGCCGGACGATCTGCTGCGTCAGAACCTGCAACGCGAGATACGCGCCTTGCCTGGTGCGTCTAGCCGCGATGGCAAATTGCTAAAGACCCTCGTGCTGCTCGGACTGCCGTTATTGGGCTTGGTAGCGGCCGGGTTGCACGTCAATGGCCAGTTGTTGCCGCTGCTCGGCATGGCTGAAGAGGTCCGCAAACCCGTAGTGCAGCCTGTTGTTCCGGTAACGCCCGGCGAAATGGCGACTGCTGCGGTGGACAAGCCGGAAGGGCCAATTTCCGAAAGCCTGCGTCTGGCCTCCAGCCTGACGTTGGTGCCCATTCCAGTGGAGCCTTTGGTCGCCGTGCCGGACCCGGTGGCGATGCCGGCGAAAAATACGCCGGTACAAGTGGCCGAGAGCACACCAGCCAAAGAGGCACCCGCACAGCAGGCTCAGGCAGCGACCTCCGGTCCGACCAAGATCGAGAAGAGCAACCTGCCTTTGACCCCGCGCGATCGTGCCGAAGCGGAATTCCGCAAGGTGGAGATCGCCCTGGCTTCCGGGCGGGGTAGTGACGCAATGGAAGCGGCCAAGAGCGTCCTGAAGTTAGACGCCAGCTATGTGCCGGCGCGCCAGTTGCTACTCCGTCAGTTGCTCGAAGCGCGCAAGACCGACGAGGCGATGCTGGTCCTGCAGGAGGGCCTGGACGCCCAGCCAACACAGATTGGCTGGGCGATGTCGCTCGCCCGTCTGCAACTCGAACACGGCGACCTTGCCGCCGCCGACAAAACGCTGGCACGTCATCAGGCACATGCCGAGAGCAATGCCGATTACGCCGGCTTCCAGGGCCATGTGAAGACCCGTCTCGGCCTGGCGAAAGCGGCTGTCGGTCATTACCAGCGGGCGACCCGGTTGGCGCCTGGTGAGGGCCGCTGGTGGCTGGGACTGGGCCTGGCCTTGGAGGCCGACAGCAGGACGCAGGAAGCGCGTGAGGCTTTCCGTCGGAGCCTGCAATCGGCCACGCTATCGGCCGACCTGGTCGCCGTCGCCGAACAACACCTGCGTCCCTGAAGCGTCGCTACGCTTTGGAGGGGCTGCTCTCCTGACGGGGCGCGAGTAGAATTCCGTGATTGCTGTCATCAATTCATAACAAAACTGCATCAGGGAGAAAGCCATGCCGGTCAAGCTCGTTCAGTCGACGCCATCCGCCTATCAATACCCACTGTTGATCAAGCAACTCTTGCTGACGCCACTGGCTTGTGCGCCCGAACAGGAGATTACCTACCAAGGGCGGTTGCGTTATAACTACCGCACGCTGAACGAGCGCATCGGCCGCTTGGCCAACATGCTCGCCAGCCTCGGTGTCGAAGCGGGGCAGACGGTGGCGATGATGGACTGGGATAGCCACCGCTATCTCGAAGCTTTCTTCGCCGTACCGATGATGGGCGCCATCCTGCAGACGGTGAACGTGCGCCTGAGCCCGGAGCAGATTCTCTATACGCTCAATCATGCCAAGGCCGACGTGGTCATGGTCAATAGCGAGTTCTTCCATATCCTGGCCGAGATTGCCGGCAAGCTGGAAACGGTCAAGACTTTCGTGCTGTTTACCGATGAAGCGGTGATGCCAGATGTGGCAGTAGAAGCCGCCGGCGAATACGAAGCGCTGCTCGCCGCTGCTTCACCGGACTACGACTTCCCGGATTTCGACGAAAACGCCCAGGCGACCACCTTCTATACGACGGGAACGACGGGCAATCCGAAAGGCGTCTATTTCAGCCACCGCCAGCTCGTCCTGCACACGCTGGGCGTGGCCAGCGCGCTGGGCGGCGCCAACCGGCAAGGCCATATCCATCGCGAAGACGTCTACATGCCGATGACGCCGATGTTCCACGTGCATGCCTGGGGCTTCCCGTATCTGGCGACGATGATGGGCGTCAAACAGGTTTATCCGGGGCGCTATCAGCCGGATGTGATCTGTCGCCTGATTACGGATGAGGGCGTCAGCTTTTCGCATTGCGTGCCGACCATCCTGCACATGATCCTCAGCCATCCGCAGGCGAAACTCACCGATTTCACCGGCCTGAAGATCTTGATCGGTGGGGCCGCGATGCCCGAGGCGATGGCGGTTGCCGCGCAAAAGCGAGGGATGGACCTGTTCACGGGCTACGGCATGTCGGAAACCTGTCCGGTGTTGAGCATGGCGCATCTGGAAAGTGCCGATCTGGATCGTACGCCCGAAGAGCAGGCGGTCATTCGCGCCAAGACCGGCCGGCCGCTGCCGCTGGTCGATCTGCGCATCGTCGATGCGCAGATGCGCGATGTGGCGCACGACGGCAAGGCGACCGGCGAGGTGGTGGTGCGCTCGCCCTGGTTGACCCAGGGTTACCTGGCCGCGCCGGAGGCCTCGGAGGAATTGTGGGCCGGCGGCTACCTGCACACAGCCGATATCGGCAACATCAACCCGGCCGGCTACCTGAAGGTGACCGACCGCATCAAGGATGTGATCAAGACCGGCGGTGAATGGACCTCTTCGCTGCAGCTCGAAGACATCATCGCCAAGCACGAGGCAGTGCATGAAGTGGCGGTCATCGGCGTGCCCGACGACAAATGGGGCGAGCGGCCGCTGGCGCTGGTCTTGTTGAAACCGGAATGCGTCGGCCAGATCACCGAGCACGCGCTGCGCAACTATGCGGCGCATGCCATCGAGGCGGCCGGCATTTCGCGTTACGGCGTGCTGTTGCAGGTGCGTTTCGTCAAGACGCTGGTCAAGACCAGCGTCGGCAAGATGAACAAGCGTCTGATGCGGGCCGACCCCGACGCGCTCTGCATCTGATTTTTGCCTGTTTTGGCCGGTGCACCGCAGCAGTGAGCCCGCGGTGCCGGCGGCTCAGCCATTTCGGCTGAACTTCGCCAATTGGCGGTCGTGCCAGCGGGACAGGAAAAGCATCGCGCTGCTGGAACCGATCAGCGCCATCAGCATGTCGGATTGCGTATCCCATTGGTCGCCCTGGGTGCCGAGAAACTCGTCGGCACCCTGGCCCATGGCGACGGCTGCACCCCATTCGATCAGTTCGTAGCAGGCGCTGATCATCATCGCCACGCAGATGCACAGGAAGGCGGCCATCCGCCGCCCGCGCACGTATGCACCGCGCAGCAGGATCTCGCGGGCGATTAGCGCCGGCACGAAGCCCTGCATGAAATGCCCGATCTTGTCGTAGGGGTTGCGCACAGTGCCCAGTAAATCCTGCAGCCAGAAGCCGAAGGGCACGCGGGCATAGGTGTAGGCGCCGCCGCCGATCAACACCAGGCAATGCAGCGCGATCAACACGGCCAGCAGGTCGGTCAGCGGGTGGCGTTTGTGCGTAGCGATCAGCAACGGTAGGGCGATCAGCGCCGGAGCAACTTCCATCCACCAGGTCAGGCGGTCGTAGGGGGCGATGCCGGAGACGATTAAAGCGCTGGCGACAAGGCACGCCAAGGTGATCTGAAGGCGATTCGTAGGCATGGTATTTGATTAACGACGAAACTGTCGGGCTGCGACAGTGTAGTCGACAATGCCTTGGGGGCAGAGGTGGGCGCTGACCGGGTCTCCGAGATGGGCTTCAAGCCAGTCTTCGGCGTTCGCGGTGGCAGCGAGACAGGCTTGACGAGTCTTTCCCGTGCAGCGGGTGTGCAGGAGGTGCCATTTCTCGTCGCTGACCAGATAGTAATCCTGGCTGGCGCGGCGAAGTCGACCGCTAATGTCGTTCAGCGGCGCAGCAGTCGATCGACAATCGGCGATCTGGACGAGGGGGCGTTGGTAGCCGATGAGCAGAAGCAGACCAAGTAGTCCGCCCAAGCCAAGGATCACTCCTAGCGTGATGACGCTGAAGGAAATGTCATTGGCGCTTGATTCGGATGGGGGTGGGGATTGGCTCATCAGGGAAGCGTCTTATCCCTCATTGCGAATCAATTCCAGTAGTTCAGCCCCGTAGTGCTCGATCTTGGCGCTGCCCATGCCACTGACGCTGGCCAGCAGGCCGTGGCTGGTCGGGCGGACTTCGGCCAGCTCGCGCAGGGTCTTGTCGTGCAGGATGACGTAGGCGGGCACGCCTTGTTCCTTGGCCGTTTCTGCGCGCCACTTGCGCAGCAGTTGGAACAGAGCCTCGTCGGCAGCGGATAGGTCGCTGACCGGCGCGCGTGCGGTGGAGCGGCTGGGGGCAGATTTGCGTTTGACCGGGCGGCGCAGTTGCACGTTACGCTGGCCCTTGAGCACCTCACGGGCGGCGTCGGTCAGTTGCAGGGCACCGTGTTCGGCCATATCGACATGCACCAGGCCGGCCGCTGCCAGTTGGCGGAAAATGCTTTTCCAGGCATGTTCGTCGAGGTCGCTGCCAACGCCGAAGGTAGGCAGTTGGTCATGGCCGTACTGCTTGATGCGGTCATTCTGCTTGCCGCGCAGTACGTCGGTCAGGTGCGTGACGCCGAAGCGCATGCCGGTGCGGTAGATGGCGGACAGCGCCTTCTGCGCCGCCTGCGTGCCATCCCACAGCTCCGGCGGGTCGGCGCAGACGTCGCAGTTGCCGCAGGGGTCGCGTTCTTCGCCGAAGTAATTGAGCAGCACCTGGCGGCGGCAGCGCGGCGCTTCGCAATAGGCGAGCAGGGCGGTCAGCCGTTGCGATTCGAGCACCTTCTGGCCTTCGCTGGCGCTCGATTCGGCGATGCGCGAATGTTGCAAGGCCACGTCCTGCATGCCGTAGGTCATCCACGCTTCGGACGGCTCGCCGTCGCGCCCGGCGCGGCCGGTTTCCTGATAGTAGGCTTCGATGCTTTTGGGCAGGTCGAGGTGGGCGACGAAGCGCACGTCCGGCTTGTCGATACCCATGCCGAAGGCGATGGTGGCGCACATGATCAGGCCTTCCTCGCGCAGGAAGCGGCGCTGGTTGGCGGCGCGCTCGGGGGCGGGCAGGCCGGCGTGATAGGGCAGCGCCGGATAGCCTTGGGCGGAAAGCCATTCGGCGGTTTCCTCGACCTTCTTGCGCGACAGGCAATAGACGATGCCGGCCTGGCCCTGGCGGCCGGTCAGGAAAGTGAGCAATTGCTTCTTGGCGTTGTCCTTTTCGACCACGGTGTAACGGATGTTCGGCCGGTCGAAGCTGGACAGGAAAACGCGCGCCTCGCCCAGGCCGAGACGCTGCAGCATCTCGTTGCGCGTCGCCTGGTCGGCGGTGGCGGTCAGCGCGATGCGCGGCACGTTCGGGTAGCGCTCGTGCAGGGCGGAGAGCTGCAGGTATTCCGGGCGGAAATCGTGGCCCCATTGCGACACGCAGTGCGCTTCGTCGATGGCGAAGAGAGCGAGCTTGCCGGCCTCGTACAGCGCATCGAGCATGGCCAGCGTGCGGTCGAGCAAGAGGCGCTCAGGGGCGATATAGACGAGGTCCAGACTGCCGCTGAACATGGCCTGTTCGACGGCTTGCGCCTCGCGCCAGTCCAGCGTCGAATTGAGGCAGGCGGCCTTGACGCCGAGCTGGGTCAGCGCATCGACCTGATCCTGCATCAGCGCAATCAGCGGCGAGACGACGACGGCGCAACCCGGGCGGAGCAGGGCGGGAATCTGGTAGCACAGGCTCTTGCCGCCGCCGGTCGGCATCAATACCAGCGCATCCCCGCCCGAAGCGACATGTTCGATAATCTCGGCCTGCGCGCCACGGAAGGCCGGATAGCCGAAGACATCGCGCAGGGTCTCGAGGGCCAATGCTGCGGTGGACATGGCTTTAGGGCCGATTTTCAGGAAGGACGGCTTCGCGGGTCAGCGCTTCGCCATCCCAGACCAGGCATTCGCCGCGATCTTCATGCCAGTCGGCCAATACCCAGCGTTCGACGTGGATGCCGTCGACGATGTGGTCATGCTTGGCAGGCTGGTGCGTGTGGCCGTGGATGAAGGTGGCGTAGCTGTGGTCACGCAGGAAATCGTCGGTCGCGGCAGGCTGTAAATCCGTATAGGGATTGGCTTTGGCTTGCTGGCTGCTCCGGCTCTTCCAGCGCATCAGCCGGGCAATCAATCGGCGCAGCCAGCGCGGATAGGCCAGCTTGGCACTCTGCCAGCGCGGGTCGCGCACCTTGGCACGAAACGCCATGTAGGCCGTGTCATCCAGGCATAGCGCATCGCCGTGCGATAACACGAATGACCACTCCGGAAGGTTGAGTTCGTAGGGGTCGGGCAGCAAGGTGATGCCTGCTGCACTGGCGAACGCCTGGCCGAGCAGGAAATCGCGGTTGCCATGCTGGAAATAGATTTTCAGCCCGGCATCACTGGCGGATTTCAGCGCGCCAACGATACGCGCATGAAAAGGATCGTCGATGTCGTCATCGCCAATCCAGGCTTCGAAGAAGTCGCCCAAAATATAAAGTGCCTCGGCATCGCGGGCGCGGCCCTGCAAAAAGCCGAGGAACAAAGCAGTCGCCCCGGCTGACCGGGGCGACAAATGCAGGTCGGAGATGAAGAGGATCAAACGATCTCGGCCTTCTCGATAACCACATCTTCCTTCGGCACATCCTGGTGGAAGCCCTTGTTGCCGGTAGCGACGGCGCGGATCTTATCGACCACGTCGAGGCCTTCGGTCACTTCGCCGAAGACGCAATAGCCCCAGCCCTGGCCGCTTGGAGCCTTGAAGTCGAGGAAGTCGTTATCGACGGTGTTGATGAAGAACTGGGCGGTGGCCGAATGCGGATCGTTGGTGCGGGCCATGGCAATGCTGCCACGCTTGTTCTTCAGGCCGTTGGCGGCCTCGTTCTCGATCGGGGCCTGGGTGTCCTTCTGGTCCATGCCGACGGCAAAACCACCACCCTGGATCATGAAGTTCTTGATGACGCGGTGGAAGATGGTGCCGTTGTAGTGGCCGGCTTCGACGTAGGCCAGGAAGTTGGCGACGGTCTTCGGGGCCTTCTCGGCGTCGAGCTTGAGGGTGATGGCGCCGTGGTTGGTGGTGAGCTTGACTAGGGACATGCTGGATAAATCCTTACTTTTCGGAAATGATCTTGACGTTATGGATGACGACCGGCGTCACCGGCACGTTTTCGTAATAGCCGGCGTTGGCGGTCGGCACCTTGGCGATCTTGTCGACGACATCCATGCCCTGGGTCACCTTGCCGAACACGGTGTAGCCCCAGGTGCGGCCGTCGGCCGGCGAGCGGTGATTCAGGAAGTCGTTGTTCTTCAGGTTGACGAAGAACTGGACCTTGGCCGAGTGCGGATCCTGCGTGCGCGCCATGGCGATGGTGCCGCGGTCATTGGTCAGGCCGTTGTTGGCTTCATTTTGCAGGGCCGGGGTGCGTGGCTTCTTCTCTTCCATGGCCGGCAGGAAACCGCCGCCCTGGATCATGAAGTTGTCGATGACGCGATGGAAAATGGTGCCTTCGTAAAAGCCGTGCTTGGCGTTGTACAGGAACATCTCGACCGTCTTCGGCGCTTTCTCGGGGTAGAGTTCAAGGGTGAATTTACCCAGCGAGGTGTTCATCTCGACGGTCGGGGCGGCCCAGACCGAAAGGGCGGCGAGCAGGCCGGCGGCCAGCGCGGAGGCTTGTTTCAACATCAGGCGCTTCCTTCGTAAATGATCTTCCACTTGCCGTCTTCGCGCAGCCAGTACTGGCGCTTCTTCATCTGGTTGTTCAGGTTGTTGCTGCGGTAATCCTGATCGAAAGTGACGACGACGACTTCTTCCTTGCCCGGATTGCGGAATACGGACAGGTTATCGACCTTGACCTTGATCCACTGCTTGCTGGCGTTAACCTGTTTCTTCTGTGCGGCAAACTGCTCCAAGTCCTGGTTGCCCGCCTTGAAACGCTTCGAGTAGTGGCGCAGGAAGCGGTCGTTGTCGCGGCTTTCCCAGTCGGCACGCCAGCTTTCGATGGTCTTGTTCAGGTCGGTGCGTTCCTTGTTCCAGTCATCGAGCGATAACCATTCGACCGAGTTACTGATGATGACCGGCGTCACACCCACCTGCAGATTCTTCGACACGGCATCGAGATCCTGGTTGGTCAGCACGACACAGCCATCGGAGGCTCGCGGCGGGCGAGCGAAGGTGTTGGAAGGGGTGCCATGCAACCAGATACCGCTGCCGCCACGCCCCTGTCGCTTGTCCCATTCGTTCGGATAGTTGAGCGGGAAGGCGCCGCTGCCGTAGAGGTCGGTCAATTTCTGACGGGGCAGGTTGGCGGTGACGTGATAGACCCCAATCGGTGTCTTCTTGTCGCCCTCGGCCATCTTCTCGGCACCCAGCTTGCCTTGAGTGACATAGTAGTCGGCGACGAAACGGGGACGGCCACCGTTCGCGGTGTCATTCTCGTATAAATAGAGACGCGAGCGTTTGGTATCGACGACGACAGCGTAGCGCTGATCCGGCTGCATTTGCAGCAAATAGCGTGGCACGAAATCTTTGGGGGGCTTTTCACGGTAGCCTTTCAGGCGGGCAATGGCCTCGGCACGCAGGTCGGCGACCTTGTCCTGAGGTGCGCCGTTCAAAGCACCGAAATTCTGGATCGGCTGGGTTCGGGCCAGCAGCAAATCCCCCTTGATCAGATTGGCCAGGCGGTAATTCGGATACTGGCGGAGCAAGGTCTCGGTTAACTGCAGGGCTTCGTTAAGGCGATTGGCCTCAATTTCGGCAAAGATTTTGACTAACTGGGGTTCCGGCCCGGAATCGGAAAGCGTATTCGCCACGCGCCCTGGCGCCGCAGCGCCAACAGCGGCAAAAACCGCTGCTGCCGCCGAGGCCGAGGAGGCGCCGACGGCCACCTTTCTGCCGAGGTTGTTCCTAATCTCTGTTTTTGACGCCTTGCCCTGTTTGATGGCCAGCCGACTTTCCGATTTGGCCCAGGCAGTGCCTGCAAGGCAGACCAACAGGGTGGCGGTGAGGAGCTTTCGACCCTGCATTAGCGCGAGTTTTCTTCCTTGATTAGCCACTTGCCGCCAGTGCGGACGAAGACCAGGGTCTTGGCCGCGGTGGAGGTCATGCCCGGAGCTTTATAGGACTGGCGGAATTTTGCAGTTGCCTTGTCGCCGTTCACCGAGACATGCGGCTCATCAAATGTGACCGAAATTTTGCCCGACTTGCCGGCGATACGACTTTGCCGCTCCTCCTCCCAATCTTTGCGCGACATGCCTTTCGGGGTATTGAAATCGCTGGCGTAGGCGGCAAAATAAGCCTTCATATCCTTGCGGGACCATGCGTTGGCCCAAGCGGCGATCGCTTTGGCGATATCCTCGTTGGCAGGATCAACCTTGCTCGCTACAGCAGGGGTTGGAGTCGGAGGCACGGGAGCGGTGGCAACCTGAACCGGTTTGGCTTCGACAGGTTTCGCTGGCGCTACGTTGGCGGCTGCCCCTGGGGCCGTGGCGACGACGGTTGCCGTCGGGGCCGGTTGTGCTGCGACCGGTTTTACCGGAGGGGCAGGGGTTGCCGGCGCGGAGGCTTGCGGCTTGACGTTGCCCTTGCCGGAGGTGGTGATCAGGTCGCGAATCAGCGCCAGTTTGTTCTGCGTGGTCGTATTTGCATTGTCCAGTTGCAGGGCCTTGTCGTAGGCTTGGCTGGCCAGCTTGGCATAGATGTCGCCGAGGTTCTCGTAGGCGATGGCATAGGACGGATGGGTCCGGATGGCCATTTCCAGCGCGGTGCGGGCCTTGTCGTATTGTTTCTGCTGGGCGTAGAGCACGGCCAGGTTGTTGTATGGCTCGGGCAGCTCAGGATAATCCTCGGTCAGCTTGGTGAATACCGCGATGGCATCGCCCGGCTTGTTCATTTCCGTGTAAATCAGACCCTTCAGGAAACGTCCTTGCGCGTCCTTGGGGCGGCTGCTGAGGTAGGCATCGACCTTGTCCATGGCCTGCGGATATTGCCCCTGTTTGATCAGGCGCTGGATTTCCGGCAGGTTGTCAGCGAAGACCGGGGTGGTAAAACCAAGGGCCAAGCCGATGGCCAGGGCGCGCAGGGTCTTCAGGTGCTGGAAACGGGACGGATGCAGGGAGGTCGAGGTCATCGCCATGCTATAATTTTTCAAATTACACAATCCTACGATTCTACCAAATCGGCCGGTGTTTCCATAGGTTTTACGGTGCCGGCCGCCGCCAGAATCCTTTCCGCATGCTCAAGATCTACAATTCCCTGAAGCGAGAAAAGCAGGTATTCACCCCAATCGAACCGAACAAGGTCCGCATGTACGTCTGCGGCATGACGGTTTACGATTATTGCCACCTTGGGCATGCCCGCGTGATGGTGGTGTTCGACATGGTCTATCGTTGGTTGAAGGCTTCCGGCTACGAGGTGAACTACGTCCGCAACATCACCGACATTGACGACAAGATCATCAAGCGTGCCGCCGAGAATGGCGAAACGATCCAGCAATTGACTGATCGTTTCATCGGCTACATGCACGAGGATGCCGATGCGCTCGGCGTGCAGCGTCCGAACCACGAACCGCGTGCCACCGAGTATGTGCCGGAGATGCAGGACATCATTCGTCAACTGGAAGCCAATGGCCTGGCGTATCAGGCGACCGATGGCGACGTGAATTACGCGGTGCGCAAGTTTCCTGGTTACGGCAAGCTGTCGGGCAAGTCGCTTGACGATCTGCGCGCCGGTGAGCGGGTGGAGGTCGATTCGGCCAAGCAAGACCCGCTCGATTTCGTGCTGTGGAAACACGCCAAGCCGGGTGAGCCGGCCTGGGAGTCGCCCTGGGGCAATGGTCGGCCGGGCTGGCATATCGAGTGTTCGGCCATGAGTTCCAAGTTGCTCGGCCAGCATTTCGATATCCATGGCGGTGGCCAGGATTTGCAGTTCCCGCATCACGAAAACGAGATCGCCCAGTCGGAAGGCGCCAATTGCTGCACCTTCGTCAATTACTGGATGCACAACGGTTTTGTCCGGGTCGACAACGAGAAGATGTCGAAGTCGCTGGGCAATTTCTTCACCATCCGCGAAGTGCTGGAAAAGTACGATGCTGAAGTCGTTCGTTTCTTTATCCTGCGCGCCCACTACCGCAGTCCGCTGAATTACTCCGATGCGCACCTGGATGACGCAAAGCGCAGTCTGGACAGCTTCTATTTCACCTTGCGCGATGTGCCGCCGGTTGCGGTGGACGTCGACTGGGGCAATGAATTTGCCGCCCGTTTCGCCGCTGCCCTGAACGAGGATTTCGACTCCTCCGGTGCCATTGCCGTGCTGTTCGAATTGGCCGCCGAGGCCAATCGCCAGAAGAGTGGCCAACTGTCCGGGCTGTTGAAGGCGCTGGCCGGCGTGATCGGCCTGCTCGAACGCGAACCTCAGGGCTATCTGCAAGCCGGTGCCGGTGCGAGTGGCCTGGATGAGGCCGCCATCGAGCAGATGATCGCTGATCGTGCCGCAGCCAAGAAGGTCAGGAATTTTGCCGAAGCCGACCGTATTCGCGACGAGTTGAGGGCCGCCGGCATTGTGCTCGACGATAGTGCGCAAGGAACGACCTGGCGACGTGCCTGAGTATGGCGCAGGAAAGAAAAAAGCCCGTCGGATGACGGGCTTTTTTGTTGCGCCGGAGAGGCTTACTTCATGACCTTGCCGCCGGCGCCGACCACAGTCAGTTCGACGTAGCGCGAGCCCAGTCGCCCGTCCGGGCCGTAGCTGATCTTGAAGCCACCGAGGTCGAAGCTCTGCATGCCTTCGAGTGCTGAAACCAGCTTGTCGCGGGTGACGTCCTTGCCCAGCTTCTTGATCGCTTCCGTCATCAGGCGGGCATTCATGTAGCCTTCCAGACCGTAGTAGGAATACTTTTCCTTCTGCTTGCCGAGCAGCTTCTGGTAATCCTTGACCACGCCGATTGTGTCGTTCCATGGGTAGGGCATGACCTGAGAAATGCCGATGCCGCGGGAATCGTTGCCGAGTTCCTGGGCCAGCACTTCGGCGCCGACCGGCGACAAGGTCATGAACATCGGGAACTGGCCGGCCTGCTTCATCGCCTTGACGAAAGCCGTTGTTGGCTTGTACAGGGTGACCATGACCACGGCTTGCGGGTTGGCCTTGCCGATCGTTTCAACGGCCTTGCTGACGTCGAGCGAGTTGCGTTCGACTGTGCCGACGGCAACTGGGGCGAGGTTGACCCGTTTCAGGGCGTTAGTCACGCCATCCAGGCCGGACTTGCCGAAGCCGTCGTTCTGGTAGAAGACGGCGATATTCTTCAGGCCCAAGGCGAGCATCTGCGTCACGATGGCTTCGGCCTCATCGGCGTAGCTGGCGCGGACGTTGAACATGTATTTGTTGTTCGGATTGGCCGACGGAGCTTCGCGCAGCGTGCCGGCGCCGGAAATGGTGCCGACCAGCGGCACCTTGGCCGGGCCGAAGACCTTGTTCATCGCTTCGGTGGTGGGCGAGGAGCCGTAGTAACCGAGCAGGGCGAATACCTGCTTTTCCTGGATCAGCGCTTTAGTGTTGGCCAGGGTACGCTCGGTTTCGTAGCCATCGTCGATGGTTACCAGCTCGACCTTGCGGCCGTTGATGCCGCCGCTCTTGTTAAGTTGGTCGAAATAGGTGGTTATCGCTTCGCGCATTTGCATGCCGTAAACGCCGTTCGGACCGGTGAAGGGAGCGGACATGCCCAGCGTGATGGTCGAGTCGGTAACGCCGGTTTCTGCACCGGCCTGGGCGGCGCCCAAAGCGAGTAGCGCCGCGATGGCGGCATGGCGGATTTTCTTCATGATCTCCTCAGTCTTCTTGGTGGAATAGCTCGATGGCTGGGGGGGAGCATGGCCTGCCTAGCTGACAACTTGCTTACATAGTGTGTCGCGGTGCGCACATTTACATGCGGTGGCGGCGGAGCGCGGGCTTAAAGAAAAACGGGCCGCGGCGGTAGCCGGCGGCCCGTTTTTCGTGAAGGCTTGCGGGGAGCTTATTTCATCAGCTTTCCGTTGGCGCCGAGTACGGTCAGTTCGACAAAATGCGAGCCGACACGGTTGTTCGGGCCAAAGGCGACGCGGTATCCGCCGATATCCTGATTCATCGCTTCCAAAGCCGCGACCAATTTATCGCGGGTCAGGTCCTTGCCCAATTTACGGATGGCTTCCGTCGCCGTTTTGGCCATCACGAAGGCTTCGATACCCATGTAGGACGGAGCCGTCTGTTTTCCGATCAGGCGCTGGTAGTCCTTGACCGCGGCTACGGTGTCGTTCCACGGGTAGGGCATGACCTGGGAAATGCCGATGCCGCGAGCGTCGTTGCCCAGTTCTTGGGTCAGTTGCTCGGGGCCGACCGGCGACAGTGTCATGAACATCGGACCGAGGCCGGCCTTGCGCAGGCCCTTCACCATGAGGGAGGCTGGCTTGTGCAAGGTGACCATGACCACCGCCTGCGGATTGGCCTTGGCAATCGCTTCCTGTGCCTTGGCGATGTCTTCGGAGTTGCGCTCGACGGTGCCGGTAGCCACCGGCGCCAGGTTGTGCTTCTTCAGTGCCGTCGTCAGGCCTTCCAGGCCGGCCTTGCCGAAGCCGTCGTTCTGATAGAAGACGGCGATGTTCTTCATGCCCAGTGTGACCAGTTGGGTACCGATGGCTTCGGCCTCGTCGGCGTAGCTGGCGCGCAGATTGAACATGAATTTATTGTTCGGGTTAGCCGACGGTGCTTGACGGATCGACATGGCACCGGAAATGCCACCGATCATCGGCACGCCGGCCGGGCCGAAGGCTTTGTTCATGGATTCGTCGATCGAAGCGCTGCCGTAGTAACCGATCAGAGCAAAGACCTTGTTGGTTTCGATCAGCGTCTTGGTGTTAGCCACCGCCTTGGCTGCATCGTAGCCGTCGTCGAGCGCCACCAGTTGCAGCTTTTTGCCATTGACCCCGCCGGCCTTGTTGACCTGATCGAAGTAGGCGCTCACGACATTCTTGACTTCCTGACCTTGGCTGCTGGCCGGGCCGGTCAGCGGGACCGACATGCCTAGGGTGATTGTCGAGTCGGTGACGCCGGTTTCGGCGTGGACAGGCAGGAGGCTCGTCAGACCAAATACGCATGCAGCCAGGGTGAGGCGAATCGCTTTCATCGGGTTCTCGCTATCGGTTGCCAAGTAACCGATCAATTATATGGGCTGAAACGCCCGTTTGGTGGAGAAAAATAGCCGATTTAGGTATTCCGTTATTGTATTTGGTAAATTTTGGGTTGCCTGCTGCGGTGCACCGCTCAAAAATGCAAAAAAATCCGCCCGTGGTGAGGTGGGCGGATTTTTATTGATGTGGCGAAGGTTAGCCTGCGCTGCAAGGTTCGGGAATTATTCTCCGAAGAACTCTCGAACCTTGTCCATCCAGGACTTCGAGCGTGGGTTGTGCTTGGCGCTGTCGTCCTTGCTGCTGTCTTCCAGTTCGCGCAGCAGTTCCTTCTGGCGGTCGGTCAGGTTGACCGGGGTTTCGACCACGACGTGGCACATCAGGTCGCCGTGCGTATGGCTGCGCACCCCCTTGATACCCTTGCCGCGCAGACGGAAGACGCGGCCGGACTGGGTTTCCGGCGGAATTTTGATGGCGGCGGCGCCGTCCAGCGTCGGAATCTCGATCTCGCCACCCAGGGCAGCGGTGGTGAAGGAAATCGGCATCTCGCAATGCAGATCGTTGTGGTCGCGCTGGAAGACGGCGTGCTGCTTGAGGTGAATCTGTACGTAGAGGTCGCCCGGTGGGCCGCCGTTGACGCCGTGTTCGCCTTCGCCGGCGAGCCGGATGCGATCGCCTTCGTCCACACCGGCCGGGATCTTCACCGCCAGGGTCTTGTGCTGCTTGATACGACCGGCACCACCGCAGGACTTGCACGGGTCGGCAATGAAGCGGCCGGTGCCGTGGCACTTGTGGCAGGTCTGCTGAATGGAGAAGAAACCCTGTTGCAGGCGAACCTGACCGGAACCGTTACAGGTTGGACAGGTCTTGGGCTGGGTGCCGGCCTTGGCGCCGGAACCGTGACAGACCTCGCATTCCTCCATGGTCGGGATGCGGATCTTCGTCTCGGTGCCGTGGGCCGCCTGTTCCAGCGTGATTTCCAGGTTGTAGCGCAGGTCGGCGCCGCGGTAGATGTTGGAACGTCCGCCACCACCGCCGCCGCGACCGCCGAAGATTTCGTCGAAGATACCGCCGAAGGCGTCGGCAAAGCCACCGGCACCGAAACCGGCACCGCCACCCATGCCGGCCTGCGGGTCGACACCGGCGTGACCGTACTGGTCGTAGGCTGCGCGTTTCTGGCTATCCGACAGGATTTCGTAGGCTTCCTTGGCTTCCTTGAATTTTTCCTCGGCCGCCGGATTGTCCGGATTGCGGTCCGGATGGTACTTCATGGCCAGCTTGCGGTAGGCCTTCTTGATCTCGTCGTCCGACGCATCGCGGTTGACGCCGAGAATCTCGTAAAAATCGCGTTTAGACATATTCAGTCCCGTCTAAGTGACAAAGGCGCCGAGCGCCGCCGGAGGTCTCCGGGAGGCTCGGCGCCGGGCTATTGCGTCAGGCTTACTTCTTGTCCTTGTTCACTTCCGTGAATTCGGCATCGACGACGTCGCCTTCGACGGTTTTCTCGCCTTGCGGCTGGGCGCCGGCACCGGCCGCACCGGCGGCAGCACCTTCGGCCTGTTGCTGGGCGTACATCTTCTCGCCGAGCTTCTGGGCCGCGGCCGACAGTGCTTCGGTCTTGGCGGTGATGACATCCTTGTCGCCGTCGCGCAGGACTTCTTCAACCTCCTTGATCGCGGCTTCGATGGCTTCCTTCTCGGAAGCTTCGAGCTTGTCGCCGTACTCGGTCAGCGACTTCTTGACCATGTGCACCATGCCGTCGGCCTGGTTGCGGGCGTCGGCCAGTTCGTGCGCCTTCTTGTCTTCCTCGGCGTGCAGCTCGGCGTCCTTGACCATGCGTTGAATTTCTTCTTCGCTCAGGCCGGAGTTGGCCTTGATGGTGATCTTGTTTTCCTTGCCGGTGGCCTTGTCCTTGGCGGTGACGTGCATGATGCCGTTGGCGTCGATGTCGAAGATGACTTCGATCTGCGGCGTGCCGCGCGGGGCCGGCGGGATGCCTTCCAGGTTGAACTGGCCGAGGCTCTTGTTGCCGGAAGCGACTTCGCGCTCGCCTTGCAGGACGTGGATGGTCACCGCGCCCTGGTTGTCGTCGGCGGTCGAGAAGACTTGCGAGGCCTTGGTCGGGATCGTGGTGTTCTTCTGGATCAGCTTGGTCATGATGCCGCCCAGGGTTTCGATACCCAGCGACAGCGGGGTGACGTCGAGCAGCAGCACGTCCTTGACTTCGCCCTGCAGCACGCCGCCCTGGATGGCGGCGCCGACGGCGACGGCCTCATCCGGGTTCACGTCCTTGCGCGGCTCCTTGCCAAACACTTCCTTGACCTTCTCCTGCACCTTCGGCATGCGCGACTGGCCGCCGACCAGGATGACGTCGTCGATGTCGGAGATCTTGCAGCCGGCATCCTTCAGCGCGGTGACGCACGGGGCGACGGTGCGCTCGATCAGCTCGTCGACCAGCGACTCGAACTTGGCGCGGGTGATCTTCAGCGCCAGGTGCTTCGGACCGGAAGCATCGGCGGTGATGTAGGGCAGGTTGACTTCAGTCTGCTGGCTGGAGGACAGCTCGATCTTGGCCTTTTCGGCGGCTTCCTTCAGGCGTTGCAGGGCCAGCACGTCCTTCTTCAGGTCGACGCCGGATTCCTTCTTGAATTCTTCGATGATGTAGTCGATCAGGCGCTGGTCGAAGTCTTCGCCGCCGAGGAAGGTGTCGCCGTTGGTGGCCAGGACTTCGAACTGCTTTTCGCCATCGACGTCGGCGATTTCGATGATGGAGATGTCGAAGGTGCCGCCGCCGAGGTCATAAACAGCGATCTTCTTGTCCTTGCCGGCGACCTTGTCCATGCCGAAAGCGAGGGCAGCAGCGGTCGGTTCGTTGATGATGCGCTTGACTTCCAGACCGGCGATGCGGCCGGCGTCCTTGGTGGCCTGGCGCTGGCTGTCGTTGAAGTAGGCCGGCACGGTGATGACGGCTTCGGTGACTTCCTCGCCGAGGTAGTCTTCGGCGGTCTTCTTCATCTTGCGCAGCACTTCGGCGGAAACCTGCGGCGGGGCGATTTTCTTGTCGCGCGCTTCAACCCAGGCGTCGCCGTTGTCAGCCTTGACGATCTTGAAGGGCATCAGGGAAATGTCCTTCTGCACTTCCTTCTCTTCGAAGCGGCGGCCGATCAGGCGCTTGACGGCGTACAGCGTGTTCTTCGGGTTGGTCACGGCCTGGCGCTTGGCCGGGGCGCCGCAGAGGATTTCGCCGTCTTCGGTGTAACCGATGATGGACGGGGTGGTACGTGCGCCTTCCGCGTTTTCGATAACCTTCGGCTGGCCGCCTTCCATGATGGCGACGCAGGAGTTGGTGGTGCCGAGGTCGATGCCGATGATCTTGCCCATGTTCGTTTTCCTAAAATGAATTACCGATGTTCGTGAAGTGGGGGTGTCCCGACCAATTTCAAGCCTCTGCTGCGGTGCACAGGCAAAAAAGGCCAAAAATGCTTATTTGCCCTTGGCGACCATGACCAGCGCCGGACGTAGCACGCGGTCGGCGATCATGTAGCCCTTTTGCAGGACGGTGACGACCGTATTGGCTTCCTGGTCGGAATCGACCATGCCGATCGCCTGGTGCTTGTGCGGATCGAACTTTTCGCCGGCTGGATTGACCTCGTTCAGCGCGTTCTTCTCGAAGGCGGAAACCAGCTGCTTGAGGGTCAGTTCGACGCCGGACTTGAAGCTGTCGACGGTCTGTTCCGGCACGGCCAGTGCGGCTTCCAGGCTGTCCTTGACGGCCAGCAGTTCGCCGGCGAACTTTTCGACAGCAAATTTATGGGCCTTGGAAATGTCTTCCTGGGCGCGGCGACGAATGTTCTCGCCTTCAGCCTTGGCTCGCAGCCAGGCGTCGTAGTGTTCGGCCGCCTTCAGTTCAAGAGCCTTGAACTGCTCTTCAACGCTAGGAATGGTGTCGACGTTGTCGGTGGCCGGCGCAGCGGCAGCTTGTTCGACGGCAGGTTCGTTGCCCAGCATGGCTTCCTGGGTGTTTTCCGGGTTGGACATTCGCGGTTTCTCCAAAAAATCTTGCTGCTACTTGGGGGCGATTTTTCCGGATTCAAGCCCTCTGAACGAATTTTTCCCAGAAAGAGAAATGCTGCTGCCGGCTGGCGCCCATGCTAGGATCGTTGGATATGTTTTTTTGATGCACAGGCATGGAGCAAATCGGCAAATACCGCGTCGTGCGCGAACTGGGCAAGGGCGCGACGGCAACGGTCTATCTCTGCGACGACCCCGACAACGATCGCCAGGTGGCGGTCAAGGTCATCCGTTTCGGGCAGGACAGTGCGGCGATGTCCCGCCGCATGCGCAAGCTCTTCCAGAACGAGGGCATGGTTTCCAAGCGCCTCCATCACCCGAACATCGTCGAGGTGTATGAGACGGCGGTCGAGGAGGATTTTGCCTATCTCGCCATGGAGTACGTCAGCGGTTTCAGTCTGGAGCAGCACTGCCGCATCGACAAGCTGCTGCCCATGCATCGCGTCATCGGCATCATCTTCAAGTGCTGCATGGCGCTCGATTCGGCCTACCGTCAGGGCATCATCCACCGCGACATCAAGCCGGCGAACATCATGATCGCCGCCAACGACGAACCGAAGATTGCCGATTTTGGCCTGGCGCTGAACCTGAATAAAGACCTGGACCGTGATTCGACCTTCATCATGGGCGTGGGCTCACCGGCCTATATGTCGCCCGAACAGATCAAGGGCTATCCGCTCAACCAGAAGACCGATCTCTATTCGCTGGGCGTCGTCATGTTCCAGCTGCTGACCGGACGTCTACCGTTCCGGGCCAACAACCAAGCGACGCTGGTCTATCGCATCATCAATACCGATGCACCGGCCGTCACCGCGCTCAACCCAAACCTGCCGGAAGGACTGAATCCGGTCATGCGCAAAGCGCTGGAGAAAGATCTCTACAACCGCTATCGCAATGGTGCTGAATTCGCCAAGGACTTGTCAGCCGTGCGCTACCAGATCGTTGGCGACGATGAGGTCGAGAAGGATAATCGGCACTTTGAAACCCTGCGCCGACTGGATTTTTTTGTTGAGTTCGAGAATGTCGAACTCTGGGAAATGCTGCGCGTCTCGGTCTGGCGTGAGATTTCTCCCAATGTTGCCATCATCCGCGAAGGGGAGAACGGTGACACCTTCGGTATCGTTATATCCGGTTGTGTCGAGGTGTCGATTGCCGGTAAGGCGCTGTGTCGATTGGGGGCTGGTGAACCGGTCGGGGAAGTGACCTATCTGCACCCGAAGAGTGATCTTCGCCACGCGACCGTGACCACCTTGGAGCCGACACTCTTCCTCGAAGTCAATGCCTCGGCGCTGTCGCTGGCCTCGGAAGAACTGGTCGGACGCATGCGTGATGCGTTGCTGACCAAGATGATCAAGCGTTTACGCGAGGTGAACAAGATTGCTGCCGCTCAAGGGCAGCCCGCAGTGCAGAGCGATGGTTCGGTTGGGTTCGGCCGTTCGCGCCCGATCGGCGGACTGGAACTGACCCCCATGTGAAAACGGCCTCCACAGGGAGGCCGTCCAGCCATAGAGCCTTGCGGATTAGACCTTGAAGCGTCCTACCAGTTTGGATAGTCCATCGGCTAGGCGCTTCAGATCATGGGTGGCGAGTACGGACTGCTCAATGGCTACATTGTTTTCCTTCGCCAGGCCTGAAATTGTTTCGATGCTTTCCTCAACGTTGCGCGAGAAGCGGCGTTGCTCCTCGGTGGCGGTGGCGATGGCATCGAGACCGTATCCCACCTCGGCGACGGACCCGTTGGCTGCCTGCAACACCTGGGAGACTGTCAAAACGGCAGATTGACTGCTGGCAAGGTGTTCCAGCCCTTGCTCAATGCTGCGCCTAACAGAGATCGACTGATTGCCGATATTGGCAGTGATCGCGTCGATCTCGCTGGCTGAATGTGCCGATTTTTCAGCAAGTTTCCGTACCTCGTCCGCTACGACGGCAAACCCGCGGCCTTGTTCGCCGGCGCGTGCGGCTTCGATGGCAGCGTTCAATGCGAGCAGGTTGGTTTGTTCGGCAATATCCTTGACCTCTCGAGTCATATTGGTGATCGAGCTGGTATTGCGAACAAAGGCTTCCACCGATTCAGCCATCTCGTGCACAGTGCGTTCGACAACGCTCATTTCGTCATTGAGTCGGCTCAAGCAGTTCTCGCCTTCACGGGCGCGGGTCAGGCTATCTTGCGATTGCTGATGTACGTGGTCGGCGCTCATCGAAATGGCCGAGATGCTGTGCGAAAGGAGTTCTACGGCCTTTGTGGCTTCATCGGATTGTTCATTTTGCCGATGCGAACTCTCGGTGACTCGGTCAGCAATGTCGTTCAGAGAGTTTACCTGGCTGGCTACCTGCACTGAGGATTCTCGCACCTGACGAACCAGCTCATTGAAATTGTCCATCATCTCATTGAAAACGAGTGCCGACGCGCCGATTTCGTCCTTGCCTTTGACTGGGAGGCGACGGGTGAGATCGCCTTCGCCGCGAGCGATGTCATTCAGCCCTTTACGCAATTCATCGAGCGGGGCAGTGACGAAATGATGGGTTAGCAGGTAAACGATGACCAATAACGCCCCCAGCGCACCGATAGCAACGCCAGCGATTTTTAGGCGAAACGAGGAAACAGCTGACTCGACAGAGTCCAGCGAAATCTTCATGCTGACGATACCCAGCACGGTGCCTTCCGCGACCTGATGGCACATGATGCAATCCTTGCCCAGATAATTTTTTGATGCCTTGGTAGGATTGATGACGCGTAGGAAGGATTTGTCGCCACTGCTCTCGACGGCTATATACGGACTGCCGGATGACATCACCTGGCTTTCCTGCGCATCGGGATTGCGCTTGCTTTTGCTATCCGGGCCGAAAAGCTTGATAACGGCTTCTCCGCGCATGACTTCCAGATCCTGGATGATAGATAGCTGTTTGATCTGGTCGAGGAAGACCTCACGTTGACCGACCGTCCCGGTGATCATCATGCCGGTCAGGCCAGCCATGGTCATTTCATGGATGCTCTGGGCAAAATCCTGTGCTTGCCTGATGGCAGTGTCGCGATTGACTTGGGTTGTCCATACGATGGCGCCAGCCCAGATCAGGGCAAGTACCAACCAAATTGCGGCAGTCAGACGGATCCAGATTTTCAGATCGGCAATGCGCGGCATGTTTCCCCCTTGTTATTGACTGCCGCGCTTTGCTCCTCCCAGATTAGCGCTAGGCAGTCAGATCGATTTGCTGAATTGTGCCAGCGTTGCCATCTTCCTGCAAAAATGTTCCCGAAGTGCGAACTTGAGCTTGCAATTCGTTGGCGGCATTCTTGATCGAGAACGGCGTTGCCACATGGCCCAAGTTGATGGCGCCGACGTTCGCCTCGCGGAGCGAGCGAATCACGTCATTGCCCTCAGTGTCGCGTGTCCATATCTTCAACTGATCGTAGATGGCGTCGCTTTCGTCGATCCAGTGATTGCTGTCGGCATCGAAAGCCGCTAGTTCCTGGAAGCCCTCCCCAGTCGTTGGACCGAACAATTCGCGGCCATCGTTGACCTTGCCGTCGCCATTGCGGTCGAAGACCAGAAAGCCGCTACCCGGCCCGACGAAGTTGATCTGTTCTTGTTGGCCGTCGGCGTTCAGGTCAAAGGAAAAACGCTGGTCGGTCAGTTGTGCTGCCGTACCGGCGAAGTTCAGTACCAGAGGATCGGTCGTTTTGGCCGCGTCGCCCAAGCGGACGCTGACATTGGTTTCCTCGTAATAGCTGCGCGACATCGACAGGTTCAGGTTGAAGCTAATTTCACGCCCGTCTGCAGTGCTGACCACACCGCTGGCCGAGAAGGTGGTTTGTTCCTCTTCGCTGTAAGTAGAGCGGTAGTCGTAGGCGAGGCTGAAACCGGCGGATGGGGCATTCTGCGAACTGCCCCGCGCGGGAGTCGTGGGGACCTGAACTTCTGCGGTCGCACGTTCCAGATCGCCGGCTTCTAAAAGGCGCAAACGACGGCCGAGCAGCATTTCGACGACGCTACGGATCAGGCTGAGTTTCGGGTCCTTGTCGATTTCCGAATCTTGGCCGTTTTTTGCCGCCTCGCTCGAAGCGCTTTGATGAGCTGGGCCTGGATTGCCGGACAAGCTGACCTTGTCTCTGGCGGACGCCGGATTGGAGTTGTTCCCGGTCGGTGGGCGATGGCCGATCGTGACGGTCAGGGATTCGCTGACTTCGCGCTGTTGGGCGTAGGCATGCGATGCGCTCAGGGCGAGCGTGGAACTGGCAATTTTCATGGGGGCCTCCAAAGAACAGTGTTGCTCTCAGTGTTAACGGCCCCTTTGTCGAGAAGTTAAGGTTTGTAAAGATGCGGTTGTAGCCAGCGTTTCAGCGTGCCGAGGTCCAGCGCGCCGCTCTGGCGGGCGATCTCGCGGCCTTGAAAAAATATTGCCAAGGTCGGAATGCTGCGGATATTGAAGCGGGCAGCCAGTTGTTGTTCCTGTTCGGTATTGAGCTTGGCCAGGCGGATGCGCGGCTCGAGCTCGCGCGCGGCTTGGGCGAAGGTGGGGGCCATCATCCGGCAGGGGCCGCACCAGGGCGCCCAGAAATCGACGACGACCGGCAGGTCGTTGCGGGTGATGTGGCGCTCGAAATTGGCCGCCGTCAGTTCGAGCGGTTCGCCGACGAAGAGCGGCTGCTTGCACTGGCCGCACTGTGGCGCGTCCTCGATTTTTGCCCCGGATAGCCGGTTCACCGCAGCACAGTGCGGACAGACGACGTGGATGGGTTCGGACATGCTCATTCCTCTATATCAGATTGCTCTGATATATGGTCGATGCAGTCGGTTTCAAGTAGTCGCGCCGAGCTTTTGCGCGCGTTGCTGCGCAGCCGGGTCGGCAGTGGCCTGCGTCGGCCAGCCTTGCAAGTGGCGGAGTGCAATGTCGGCGAGGGCGCGTATCCAGGCATCGTCCTCGTTGAGTGCCGGAATGTAGTGGTAGGCCTTGCCGCCGGCCGAAAGGAAATCCTGCTTGCCTTCCATGGCGATTTCTTCCAAGGTTTCCAGGCAATCGGCGACAAAACCTGGGCAGATCAGGTCGACGCGTTTTACCCCCTGGCGGGCCAAGGCGGCCAGTGTCGGTGCCGTATAGGGCTGCAGCCATTCGGCCTTGCCGAAGCGCGACTGGAAGCAGACCTTGTACTGGTTCTCGGGCAGGTTCAGGCGCTCGGCGAGCAGGCGGCCGGTTTTCTGGCATTCGCAGAAATACGGGTCGCCCAGATCGAGGCTGCGCTTGGGCAGGCCGTGGAAGCTGAGGATCAACTGGTCGCCCCTGCCGAGTGGGCCGACCGACTGCCAATGGCGACGCACGCTTTGCTCCAGGGCATCGAGATAACCAGCGTCGTCGTGGAAATTACGGATGAAGCGCATTTCCGGTTGATTGCGCGTTTGTAGCAACCAGCGGCTGGCTTCGTCGATCACGGTGGCGGTGGTCGAAGCAGCGTATTGCGGATACATCGGTAGCAGCAGAATGCGGGTTGCGCCGGCGGCTTTGACCCGCTCCAGCGCGCTGGGAATACTCGGCTGGCCGTAGCGCATGGCCCAGTCGACAATTACTTGATGACCCTGCTGCCCAAGGTGGCCTTTCAACAATTTCGCCTGGCGTTCGGTATGGACGCGTAGCGGCGAGCCGTCGGGCATCCAGACGGAGGCGTACTTGGCGGCCGATTTCTTCGGTCGGGTGTTCAGGATGATGCCATTCAGGATCGGCCACCAGATTGCCTTGGGGATTTCGACGACGCGCGGGTCGGAGAGAAACTGCTTGAGGTAGCGCTTCAGTGCCGGCGCCGTCGGCGCATCCGGGGTGCCGAGATTGACCAGTATGATGGCGGTGGTTGCCGCCTGGCCGTGGCGGTATGGTGGCTCGGGAAGGTAACGGGGCATTTAGTCCTGCTTGTAGGAGAGGGCGCTGGAGAGCAAGCGAGCGGTGATATCGACGATGGGGATCACCCGTTCGTAGGCCATGCGGGTCGGGCCGATGACGCCGACCGAACCGACGACCTGGCCGTCGACGGCATAGGGAGCGGCGATGACGCTGCATTCGTCGAGCGGGGCGATGCCGGATTCGCCACCAATGAAGATCTGCACGCCTTCGGCGCGATTGGAGACGTCGAGCAGGCGCATCAGGCTGGAGCGTTGTTCGAAGAGGTCGAATAACTCGCGCAGGCGTTTCATGTTCGACGATAGCTCTTCAACGTCGAGCAGGTTCTTCTCACCGGAAATGATGTAGGGCGCGGTGTCGGCCATGGCGGCGTCGCCGGCTTCCAGCGTCAACGCCATCAAGGGCTTGATGTCGTCGCGCAGACGCTGGATTTCCTGCGTCAGGCGATGGCGAATCTGCTCGAAATCGAGGCCGGCGAAATTCTGGTTCAGGTAATTGGCCGCACTGGTCAGTTCGGAGGGCGAGTAGCCCTTTTCCGTATTCAGGATCCGGTTCTGTACATCGCCATCGGCGGTGACAATGATCAGCAGAATTCGCTTTTCCGACAGGCTGAGGAATTCGATTTGGCGGATGCGCGCGCTCTGCCGACGCGGCGCGATGACGACGCCAGCAAAATGGGTCAGGCTGGAGAGCAGTTGTGAGGCGTTGGAAATGATCTGGTTGGATGGCAAGCCATGCAGTGCCTCTTCCATTTCACCCATTTGCCGGGCTTCGAGTGGGCGGACGGTGAGCAGGCTGTCAACGAAAAGGCGGTAGCCGCGCGCCGTCGGCACTCGGCCGGCCGAGGTGTGCGGGCTGGCGACGAAGCCGGCCTCCTCGAGGTCGGCCATCACGTTGCGAATCGTTGCCGGCGACAGGTCGAGGCCGGAAAACTTGGATAGAGCACGCGAGCCGACCGGTTGTCCGTCGGAGATGTAATGTTCGACCAGAGTCTTCAGCAGGGTGCGCGAGCGTTCGTCAAGCATGCGGTGGATTGTACAAAAAAGAGAGGGGGCAACGGCAAGGCGATTTTTATGCAAGAATTCGGCCCCATGAACAGAAGCTTCGGCTCCTTCCGCTCCCCCCGTACCATCGCCCTGGTCGGCAAGTACCACAGCCTCGAGATCGCCGAGTCGCTGCGCAAGCTTGCCGAGTACCTCCATGAGCGTGGCGTTTCAGTATTCATCGAACGCGAAACGGCCGAGCAGATCGGCAAACAGGTCGATCTGTCGCGCTGGGTGACCTGCGGGTTCAACGACATCGGCGCCCACGCCGACCTGGCGATCGTGCTTGGCGGCGACGGTACCATGCTCAACGCGGCGCGTCGTCTGGCCCGTTATTGTGTGCCGCTGGTCGGGGTGAACCAGGGGCGCCTGGGCTTCATGACCGATATCGCGCGCGACGACATGCTGACCTGCATGGACGACATGCTCGACGGCCGCTTCAAGCCGGAAAACCGCATGTTGCTGGCCGCCGAGGTAATGCGCGACGGCAAGGAGATCGCCGCCAACATGGCCCTCAACGATGTCGTGGTCGACAAGGGCGCAATTGGCCGGATGATTGAATTCGAGCTCTTCATCGACGGCGAATTCATCTACAACCTGCGTTCCGACGGCCTGATCGTATCGACGCCGACCGGTTCGACCGCCTATTCGCTGTCGGCCGGCGGGCCGATCCTGCATCCGACCCTGACCGGCATCGCGCTGGTCCCGCTGTGCCCGCATGCGCTGACCAACCGGCCGATCATCGTCAAGGACGACGCGGATATCGAGTTGCGCGTGACGCATGCCGACGATCCGCGCGTGCACTTCGACGGCCAGGTGACGCTCGACCTGGAGCCTGGCGACAGCGTACGCCTGCGTCGCTCCGAGCACACCATCTGCTTCCTGCACCCGCCCGGCTACAGCTATTTCGCGATGCTGCGCCAGAAGCTGCAGTGGAGCGAACGGCCGAAGGGGCCTTGATGCTACGCCATCTGACCATCCGCGATTTCGTCATCGTCGACCGCCTTGAACTCGAATTCGACGCTGGTTTCGGCGCCTTGACCGGCGAAACCGGGGCCGGTAAATCCATCCTGATCGATGCCCTGGCCTTGGCGCTCGGCGAACGTGCCGATGCCGGCGTGGTCCGTGCCGGTTGCGACAAGGCGGAAGTGGCGGCGACCTTCGACGTCGCCAAGCTGCCCGAGGTGGCGGCATGGCTCAAGGGCAACGATCTCGAGGGCGACGACGAGTTGCTGCTGCGTCGCGTGGTCGATGCCGGCGGCCGGTCGCGTGCCTACATCAACGGTTCGCCGGCGACGGTGCAGCAATTGCGCGAAGTTGGCGAGTGGCTGGTCGATATCCATGGCCAGCATGCGCATCAATCCTTGCTGCGCAGCGATGCCCAGCGTCTATTGCTCGATGCCCACGCTGGCCTGACCGGGTTGGCGCGCGAGGTGGGCGCCGCCTGGCGTGGCTGGCGCGAGGCCGATCAGGCCTTGAAGACGGCGAGCGAAGGGGCGGAGGCGCTGTTGCGTGAACGCGAGCAACTGGAATGGCAGATCGGAGAGCTAGATACGCTGGCCTTCGGTGAAGAGGAATGGGCGACGCTGGACGTCGAACATCGTCGCCTGGGCCATGCTGCCAGCCTGATCGAGGGCGCTCAGTTCGCCTTGGGGGTGCTGGCCGAGGACGATGCTGCGTGCGAACGCCAGATCGACAGCGTGGCTACCCGCCTGGCTGGCTTGGCCGATTACGACCCGGCCTTGGCCGAAGTCGCCGAACTGCTCGGCTCGGTACAGGCTGAATTGACCGAAGCGGTGTCGTCGCTGCGCCGTTATGCCGACCGGGTCGACCTCGATCCTGAGCGTCTGGCCGAAGTCGAGCGGCGCATGGATGCCGTAATGAGCGCGGCGCGCAAGTTCCGCGTGCAGCCGCCGGAATTGCCGGCCTTGCTTGCTGGCTGGAAGCTGCGTCTAGGCGAACTGGAGGCTTCGGCCGATCTGGCCGGGCTGGAAGCGAAGCGGGCGGAAGCGCAGAAACTCTATACGCGCAAAGCCGAAGAGTTGTCCAAGGGGCGCCGGCAGGCGGCGGGCGAAATGGGCGACAAGGTCAGCGCCGTCATGCGCCAGCTGGCCTTGGCCTCCGGTCGTTTCGAAGTGGCCTTGCTGCCGGTCGATGGCGGCGTGGTCTACGGCCTGGAACAAATTGAATTCCGCATCGGCGGTCTGGCCGGCAACGATGCCAAGCCGCTGGCCAAGGTGGCCTCGGGCGGCGAACTATCGCGCATCAGCCTCGCCATTCAGGTTCTGACCTCACGTTCGGCCGCGGTGCCGACGCTGATTTTCGACGAAGTCGATGTCGGTATCGGCGGTGGCGTGGCCGAAATCGTCGGTCGCCTGTTGCATGAGCTGGGTGAAGAGCGTCAGGTGCTGTGCGTGACCCATCTGCCGCAAGTCGCGGCGCAGGCCGATTGGCAGTGGCAGGTCAGCAAGGCGACGCGCGATGGTGTGACCCTGAGCGCCATCCAGCCGCTTGATCAAGGCGGCCGCGTGCAGGAAATCGCCCGCATGCTGGGCGGCGTCGAGATTACCGACATCACTTTGCAGCATGCGCGCGAACTGCTGCGGTGCACTGCCTGAAAAGGCAAAAAACCGAATCCCGTTTATAGCCAGCCGATGAGCTTGGCGCCGGCGAGCGCGGCCAGGATCAGGAAGAAGACGCCGCTGATACGGTGAATCCATTTGAGCGGCAGGCGGTTCAGCAGACGTCGGCCGGCAAAGACGCCCAGCACCGAAGTCGTCGCCAGCGCCAGTGTCGCGCCGCCCCAGACGGCGGTCGCATCGACTGCGCTACCCATGCCGGCGACAGCGATCTGCGTCTTGTCGCCGAATTCGGCCAGGAAAATCAGCAGGAAGGTGGTGGCGAAGATGCCGTGGCCGGGCTTCTCCTCAATTTCCTCATCGTCGTCTTCGTCCTCGAAGCGCAGGGCGTTGATGCCGAAGAATGCGAACAAGGCGCCAACGGCGGCCGTGACCACCCATTCCGGCAGCCAGGCGGCGACCGCGGCACCAAACAGCACGGCGAGCAGGTTAAGTACAGCGAAAGCGGCAACGGCACCGGCCACGACCGGCAATCCACGGTGCCGTGCGGCCAGCGTCATGCAGACAAGTTGGCTTTTGTCGCCAAATTCGGCCAGCGCAATCAGCAAAAAGGTGGTGCCGGCCGAGGAGAGCCAAGCTCCCGGCGCGAAAGCGGTATCAAACATCGGTCTCGGAAATCAGGACTTCTCTGCGTCCTTGACAGCACGGTGCGGGCACTGCTCCTTAGTGCACTGGGCGTACAAATAGAGCGCGTGATCCTGAATGGCGAAGCCGCGTTCCGCCGCGATTGCGTTCTGGCGCATTTCGATTTCCGGGTCGTAGAATTCTTCGACCCGGCCGCAATCGATGCAGACCAGATGGTCGTGGTGCTTGCCGCGGTTGATCTCGAAAACCGCCTTGCCGGACTCGAAGAAATGGCGCTCCAACAGGCCCGCCTGCTCGAACTGGGTCAGCACGCGATAGACGGTGGCCAGCCCGATATCCATGTTTTCGGCGATCAGCATTCGGTACACATCTTCCGCCGTCATGTGGCGCATGGTGCTCTTCTCGAACAATTCGAGAATCTTGAGGCGAGGGAAGGTGGCTTTCAGCCCCATGTTCTTGAGGCTTTGGGGATCGCTCATTGTCGTCTTTCCTGTTTACTGTCGGGGCAGGTGAGGTGCTTATTTCGGGTATGATATAACGCTTCAAAGCCGATTCAAAAATTCCGGAAACCTGCATGGACCGTTCCCGCATCTTGATCGCCACCGCATTTGCCGGTGTGCTCTCCGCCTGTTCCTATAAACCCGGCTTCATTAACGAATACAAGATCGATGTCCAGCAGGGCAACGTTCTGAGCCAGGAGATGGTCGCCCAGCTCAAGCCCGGTCAGACACGAGATCAGGTGCGCTATATTCTCGGTACGCCCCTGGTGACGGATATTTTTCACCAGCAGCGCTGGGACTACGTTTATCGCTTTCAGAACGGGCAGACCGGCCAGGTCGAGTCGCGCCGTTTTGTCGTTTTCTTCGACGCCGACGGTCGCCTTGAGCGCGTCAGTGGCGATGTACTGATTGCCGAAACCGGTGAGTTGGCCGTCCCAACCACCAACTCGCGTCTGGTCGATCTGGGTTCGCTGCCGCCTGAATTGGCGGACAAGCCGTTGCCGCCGCGGGAGGAGCCCGGTTTCTTCCGTCGTTTGATGAACAGTTTTGGATTGTAAGCAATGAGTTTGACGCGTATTGGTATCGTCGGGGCCAGTGGCCGTATGGGCCGCATGTTGATCGAGGCCGTGCTAAAGGATGAACGAGTACAGTTGGGGGCGGCTTTCGACCTTCCCGGTAGCCCCTCCATTGGCAAGAACGCCGGTGAATTGGTTGGCTTGCCGAGCGACGTGCTTATCGAGGACGATCTGGAGGCTGGGCTGAGTAAGATCGATTGCCTGATCGATTTCACTCGTCCGCAAGGTACCTTGGGTCATCTTGCCATGTGCCGCAAGGCGGGGGTCGGCATGGTGATCGGCACGACCGGTTTCGAAGCCGATGGAAAAGCGATCATTGCCGAAGCGGCCAAGGATATTCCCGTAGTCTTCGCACCCAATATGGCGGTTGGGGTCAATCTGGTCTTCAAACTGCTCGATACGGCTGCACGTATCCTGAATCAAGGCTACGACATCGAAATCGTCGAAGCGCATCACCGTCTGAAAATCGATGCGCCGTCCGGTACGGCTTTGCGTATGGGCGAAGTGGTGGCCGATGCATTGGGTCGTTCGCTGGAAGAGTGCGCCGTCTATGGCCGTGAAGGGGTGACCGGCGAACGCGATCCTTCCACCATTGGTTTCGCTACGGTACGTGGTGGCGATATTGTCGGTGACCATACAGTCATGTTCTGCGGTATCGGCGAGCGCGTCGAGGTGACGCACAAGGCCAGCAGTCGCATGCCCTATGCTTTGGGTAGTTTGCGTGCGGCGCGCTTCTTGGCTGGGCGCAAGAATGGCTTGTTCGACATGCAGGACGTTCTCGGGCTGCGTTAACGCGCGATGAAATCCAAGCTGCTGGCCCGCCAACTCGATGAAGCCTTCGGCGGAGAGGGTGGGCAGCAGTTCAGGCAGCTTCTTTCAGCTGCGGCCGGCGCCGGGCAGTTGCAACTAGTCGAGGGGCTGGAAAAGTTCATTGGCCTGATCGATGCCGCCTATACCGCCTATGGCGGCTTGAACCACTGGCAGTCCCTGCTCTCCGGTGATGCGCTGACTGATTGGAATCTTGCGAGCGGTAATATCGAATCCGGGCGCCACTGGAAGGAAATGCTCGGGTATGCGCAGGGCGAGCTCGACAATACCTTGCTGCAATGGCAGCGTTTGGTCTATCCGGAAGATTTGCGCAATTTGCAGCGGTCCATTTCTGTCTACGCGCAGGGGCAGGATCGGTACTTCGAGGCTGAGTGCCGCCTAAAGGCCAAGGATGGGCAATGGCGCTGGTTCCTATTGCGTGGCGCCATCGCCGCGAGGGATGGTGAAGGCAAGCCGGTTCGGATGCTGGTGTTGCAGCGCAATATCAGCCCGATGAAGCTGGCCGAAGCCGAATTGATCTCGGCCAAGGAGGCAGCGGAGTCGGCTAACAAGGCGCGTGGCGCCTTTCTGGCAAACATGAGTCATGAGATTCGTACGCCGATGACCGGCATCATTGGTATGACCGAGTTGGCGCTGGATACGGACCTGGATGCCGAGCAAAGACACTACTTGAAGACAGTGAAGTCTTCTGCCGAGTCCTTGCTGACCATCGTGAACGATATCCTTGATTTCTCGAAAATTGAGGCTGGCAAGATGGTTTTCGAGGCCTTGCCCTTCTCGGTCGCCGATACGGTTCTGGAAGCGATTAGGGTTCTGGCCGTCGATGCGCATAAAAAGGGCCTGGAGCTAATTGCCGATATTCAGCCGGAAGTGCCGGCCCTTGTCGTCGGCGATCCGATCCGCCTGCGCCAGGTTGTCATCAATCTGGTTGGCAATGCGATCAAATTCACCGAGAAGGGCGAGGTTGTCGTTCAGATCGGCGTCGTACAAAAAAGCGAGCAATTGATTGCCTTGGATATTGTCGTGCGCGATAGTGGTATCGGCGTGCCACCGGACAAGCAGCGGGCGATATTTGAAGCCTTTTCCCAGGCCGACGTGTCTACGACGCGTTGTTTTGGTGGTACTGGGCTGGGTTTGGCCATTACCGCGCGCTTGGTTGAGTTGATGGGCGGCAGAATACATCTGGAAAGCCAGCCGAATATCGGTTCTACCTTCGCATTCACCGCAAACTTTTCGCCCGTCTCCGAGTCGGCCCTCCCCGCGCCTCGTGGTCTCCTGAAGGCTGGACGTCGTGCGCTAGTGGTTGAGGATAACGCTTCGGCAGCCAAGTACTTGATGGCCGCGTTGGGAAGGCTGGGCGTCACTGCCGTGCTGGCCGATACTGCGCAGGCAGTTGAGCAGGCGCTGCACCGGAGTCGCCGTGAAGGCGAGCTCTACGACTACATTCTGATCGATGCCGGCATGGAGGCGCCGGCAGGTTTCGCGTTGGCTGAATCCTTGCATGCCGCCAAGGCGCAGGAAAAACTGGTAGTGATGCTGACGACCGAGAATCAGCGGCACGATCTGGCGCGTTTGCGCGAAATGGGTGTCGCGGCGCATCTGATCAAGCCGATCGGCTCTGACGACCTGTTCGATGCGCTGAGTTTGGTCGAAGGTGCTGTGGGGGCTGAGGCAGATGTGCTGGCTCCCTTCGATATCGAGGAACCGTCAACGGGAGGTAAGGCGCTGGATGTTCTGCTGGTTGAGGATAATCCCGTCAATCAGGAATTGGCGACCCGCCTGTTGCAACGGCATTCACATCGTGTGACGGTGGCGAACAATGGTATGGAGGCGGTCGATGCTTTTAGTTCTGGGCGCTTCGACGTGATCCTGATGGATATGCAGATGCCGGTGATGGGTGGTGTCGAGGCGACCGAAATCATCCGTTCGCACGAGATGAGGCGTAGTTGGGTGGTGTCCAACGATTTCCGCCCGGTCTATATCGTCGCTATGACCGCCAACGTCATGGCCAGCGACCGGGAGCGTTGTCTGCAGGCCGGGATGAACGATTATCTGGCCAAGCCCTTGCGGCCGGAAGAGTTGTTTGCCGCATTGGCACGGGCGGCCGGCGAGGAATTTGAGTCGGCGAAGGTGTTGTCGGTCGCTGCGCCACGGCAGGTGAGTGAGAAACTTGATCTGGAGGCGGCATTGCGCGATATCGGCGATGCCGATTTGTTGGCGACGATGGCGCAGATGTTGTTAGCTGAGTGGGACGAGCACCTCGGGCGCATCTGCAGGGCGGTCGAAGAGAAGGTCGCTGTCGATTTGCGCATGCACGCCCATACCATCAAAGGATTGTTGGCGATATTTCATGCTGAAACCGCCCGTGCCCAGGCGATGGAGTTGGAGCGTGCGGCGATGGTTCCAAGTAGCCTCGATTGGGGAGTTTGTCATCAAATGTGTTCCCGCTTGGCTGATGAAATGTCGGAGATTCACCCGTTGCTTTCCACCTTTGTGGAACGCCGTGTAATTCCTTGATATTTGCCTGAAAACCCACTTTTCGGCTAAAATAGAAAGGTTAAAAATTGCACAAGCGGGGAGGCGCGAGCCTTCCCGCTTGGCACATCAATAAGCAGAAAATATCAGGAGAGCGTTGTGTCGCTGCTGCCCTCATTCACACCCGCCATTCTCGCCCTCGCCGACGGAACGGTATTCAAGGGCCAATCCATCGGCGCTGATGGTGTCACTAGTGGCGAAGTGGTGTTCAATACCGCCATGTCGGGTTACCAGGAAATCCTGACCGATCCGTCCTACTGCCGCCAGATCGTGACGCTGACCTATCCGCACATCGGCAATACCGGTTGCAATGCGGAAGATTTCGAATCCGATGCCAATTACGCCGCCGGTCTGGTTATCCGTGATTTGCCGCAGCGTGCTTCGAACTGGCGTTGCCAGGATGACCTGTCGTCCTATCTGAAAAAGCACGGTATCGTTGCCATTGCCGGCATCGATACCCGCAAACTGACCCGTATCCTGCGCGAAAAAGGTGCGCAAGCGGGTTGTATTCTGGCTGGCGAGGTTGATGAGGCCAAGGCGCTGGTCATGGCCAAGGCTTTTCCTGGCCTGGCAGGTATGGATCTGGCCAAGGTCGTGTCGGCCAAGGAGGGTTATGCCTGGGCTGAAGCCGAGTGGACGTTGAAGGGCTACAAGCAACGTAGCGAAGAGCGTTTCCATGTCGTGGCCTACGATTTCGGCGTGAAGCGCAACATCCTGCGCATGCTGGCCGAGCGTGGCGTCAAGCTGACCGTCGTGCCGGCGCAAACGCCGGCGGCCGATGTGATCGCCATGAAGCCGGACGGCGTCTTCCTGTCCAATGGCCCGGGCGACCCGGAGCCGTGCGATTACGCCGTCGCAGCCATTCGCGAGTTCCTCGATCGTGGCATTCCGACCTTCGGCATCTGCCTCGGCCATCAGTTGCTGGCCCTGGCCTCTGGTGCCAAGACGCTGAAGATGAAATTCGGTCACCATGGCGCCAACCACCCGGTCAAGGATCTCGATTCCGGTCAGGTGCTGATTACCAGCCAGAACCACGGTTTTGCCGTGGATCCGGAATCACTGCCGGCCAACCTGCGGGCGACGCATGTGTCGCTGTTCGACGGTTCGCTGCAGGGGATTGCCCGCACCGATGTGCCGGCTTTCTCCTTCCAGGGGCACCCGGAAGCCAGCCCCGGTCCTCACGACGTGGCCTACCTGTTCGACCGCTTCCTCGACACCATGACTCGTGGCGTGGCTGCGCTCAATAACGCGCAATAAGCAGCGGCACAGAGAGAGAAATAAGATGCCGAAACGTACAGACATTCAAAGCATTCTCATCATCGGCGCGGGCCCGATCATCATCGGTCAGGCGTGCGAATTCGACTACTCCGGTGCTCAGGCCTGCAAGGCACTGCGCGAAGAGGGTTACAAGGTCATCCTGGTTAACTCCAACCCGGCGACCATCATGACCGACCCGGAAATGGCCGATGTAACCTACATCGAGCCGATTACCTGGCAGGTCGTCGCCAAGATCATCGAAAAGGAGCGCCCGGACGCGCTGCTGCCGACCATGGGCGGCCAGACGGCGCTGAATTGCGCACTCGATCTCGACCGCGAAGGCGTGCTCGAAAAGTTCGGCGTCGAGCTGATCGGTGCTTCCAAGGAAGCCATCGACAAGGCGGAAGACCGTCAGAAGTTCAAGGACGCGATGACCAAGATCGGTCTCGGTTCCGCTCGCTCAGCCACCGCGCACAGCATGGAAGAGGCCTACCAGGTACAGGCCGCCATCGGCTTCCCGACCATTATCCGTCCGTCCTTCACGCTGGGCGGCACGGGCGGCGGTATCGCCTACAACATGGAAGAGTTCGAGACCATCTGCAAGCGCGGCCTCGAAGCTTCGCCGACCAACGAGCTGCTGATCGAAGAGTCGCTGCTCGGCTGGAAGGAATACGAAATGGAAGTGGTCCGCGACAACGCGGACAACTGCATCATCGTCTGCTCGATCGAGAACCTCGATCCGATGGGCGTGCACACCGGCGACTCGATCACCGTCGCCCCGGCACAGACGCTTACCGACAAGGAATACCAGCTGCTGCGTAACGCCTCGATCGCCGTGTTGCGCGAAATCGGCGTCGATACCGGCGGTTCCAACGTGCAGTTCTCGATCAATCCGAAGGATGGTCGCTGTATCGTCATCGAAATGAACCCGCGCGTCTCGCGTTCGTCGGCGCTGGCTTCCAAGGCCACCGGCTTCCCGATCGCCAAGATCGCCGCCAAGCTGTCGGTCGGCTACACGCTGGACGAACTGACCAACGACATCACCGGCGGCAAGACCCCGGCGTCGTTCGAGCCGTCCATCGACTACGTCGTGACCAAGGTGCCGCGTTTCGCCTTCGAGAAATTCCCGCAGGCCGATTCGACCCTGACCACTCAGATGAAGTCGGTGGGCGAAGTGATGGCCATGGGCCGTACCTTCCAAGAATCGCTGCAGAAGGCGCTGCGTGGCCTCGAAGTTGGCGTCGATGGCTTCAACCTGAAGTCGGTCGATCCGGAAACCATTGACGAGCAACTGGCCCGTCCGTCGCCGGACCGCCTGTGGTACGTCGCCGATGCCTTCGGCGTTGGCATGTCGGTTGAGAAGGTCTTTGACCTGACCAAGATCGACCCGTGGTTCCTCGTCCAGATCAAGGAGATCGTCGATCTCGAACTGGCCGTGGAAAAACGCGATTTGGCTTCGTGCACCGCAGAAGAGATCCGCTTCCTGAAGAAGAAGGGCTTCTCCGATCGTCGCTTGGCCTATCTGCTGAAGACGACGGAGTCTGAATTCCGCAAGCGTCGTCACGAACTGGGCGTGCGTCCGGTTTACAAGCGAGTCGACACCTGTGCTGCAGAATTCTCGACCAACACTGCCTACATGTACTCGACCTATGAGGACGAGTGCGAGGCCAACCCAACCGACAAGAAGAAGATCATGGTGTTGGGCGGTGGCCCGAACCGTATTGGTCAGGGTATCGAATTCGACTACTGCTGTGTGCATGCCGCCATGGCGATGCGCGAAGACGGTTACGAGACCATCATGGTTAACTGCAACCCGGAAACCGTCTCAACCGACTACGATACCTCCGACCGTCTGTACTTCGAGCCGCTGACGCTGGAAGACGTGCTGGAAATCTGCGCCATCGAGAAGCCGGAAGGCGTTATCGTCCAGTACGGTGGCCAGACCCCGCTGAAGTTGGCCTTGGCGCTGGAGGCCAACGGCGTGCCGATCATCGGTACGACGCCGGAATCGATCGACATCGCCGAAGACCGCGAGCGCTTCCAGAAGCTGCTGCACGAACTCGGTTTGAAGCAGCCGCCGAACCGCACGGCGCGTACCGAAGAGGAAGCGCTGCGTTTGGCCGCCGAAATTGGCTATCCCCTGGTCGTTCGCCCATCCTACGTGCTGGGTGGCCGCGCCATGGAAATCGTCCATGAGCAGAAGGATCTCGAGCGCTACATGCGCGAAGCGGTCAAGGTGTCCAACGATTCGCCGGTGTTGCTCGACCGCTTCCTGAACGATGCCGTCGAGTGCGATGTCGATGCCTTGTCCGATGGCGAAGACGTCATCATTGGCGGCGTCATGGAGCACATCGAACAAGCTGGCGTGCACTCCGGTGACTCGGCCTGCTCGCTGCCGCCATACTCGCTGTCGGCTGCCATTCAGGATGAGCTGCGTCGCCAGACCCAACTGATGGCCAAGGCGCTGAATGTCTGCGGTCTGATGAACGTGCAGTTCGCCATCAAGGACAACGAAGTCTACGTGCTGGAAGTGAATCCGCGTGCTTCGCGTACCGTGCCTTACGTTTCCAAGGCCACCGGTCTGCAGTTGGCCAAGATCGCAGCGCGCTGCATGTCGGGCAAGAGCCTGAAGGCGCAGGGTGTGACCAAGGAAGTCATTCCGCCGTATTTCTCGGTCAAGGAAGCCGTCTTCCCCTTCGTCAAGTTCCCGGGCGTCGATACCATTCTCGGTCCGGAAATGAAGTCCACCGGGGAAGTCATGGGGGTTGGCACGACCTTCGCCGAAGCTTTCGTCAAGTCGCAGCTGGCCGCTGGCGTCAAACTGCCGCGTGCCGGCAAGGTCTTCCTGTCGGTCAAGGACAGCGACAAGGCCAAGGCCATCGAGATCGCCCGTCATCTGCACGCTGCCGGCTTCCAGTTGGTGGCGACGCGCGGTACGGCGCACGCCATCGAGGCGGCCGGCCTGCCGGTGCAGGCGGTGAACAAGGTGACCGAAGGCCGTCCGCACATTGTCGACATGATCAAGAACAACGAGATTGCCTTGATCATCAACACGGTGGAAGAGAAGCGCCAGGCGATCAACGATTCGCGTTCCATCCGTACCTCCGGCCTGCAAGCGCGGGTCACGATGTACACGACGATCTGGGGTGCCGAGGCGGCGGCGGAAGGTATCCGTCACTTGGGCGAACTCGTGGTGTATCCGATTCAGGCGCTGCACGCGCAGCTGCACTAAGACCAACCTTGAACCGCCGGGTAGCCCCGTTTTCGGGCGCCGGCGGTTTTGCTTTTGCTGGGATTTGACATGAGCAAAGTACCGCTGACCGTTAATGGGGCTGAAAAACTGCGCGAGGAATTGCATCGCCTGAAGACTGTTGATCGTCCGTGGGTGATCGCTGCCATCGCCGAAGCGCGTTCGCACGGCGACTTGTCGGAAAACGCTGAATACGATGCGGCCAAGGAGCGTCAGGGCTTCATCGAAGGCCGTATTCAGGAAGTCGAGGGCAAGCTGTCCAACGCCCAGATCATCGATCCGAAGCTGCTCGACGCCGATGGCCGTTGCGTTTTCGGCGCTACTGTCGAGCTGGAAGATCAGGATAGCGGCGACAGCGTGACCTACCAGATCGTCGGCGAGGACGAGGCCGATATCAAGGCCGGTAAGATTTCGGTGTCGTCACCGCTGGCGCGCGCCCTGATCGGCAAGTACGCCGGCGATATCGCCCAGGTGCAAGCTCCGGGTGGTATGCGCGAATACGAAGTGATCGACGTCCGCTACGAGTAATTTCTTGCGCCGCGTCGCCGAAGCCTTCTATCTGGCTGCGATTGCCCTGTGGGTAGGCGGCACGTGGGTGGTCGGCTATCTGGTGGTGCCGACCTTGTTTGCCAGTCTGGGCGATCGACAATTGGCTGGCATGGTCGCTGGCAAGTTGTTCGCCGGCATGGGGTGGGCCGGCCTGGCTGCTGCGGCGTATCTGATTTTTTTTCTATCGGTGCGGTGGAAACGGCTGGCGCCGCGCCGTAGCGTCTTTTGGCTGGTGTTGGCCGCCGGTGCATTGCTGGCCGTTGGTCAGTTCGGCATTCAGCCGTTGATGGCGCAAATGAAAACGGATGCCCTGCCGCTCGATGTGATGGAAAGCGCCTGGCGCGAGCGCTTTGTTTTCTGGCACGGGGTGTCGAGCATCCTTTACCTCGTCCAGAGCCTGCTCGGGCTCTGGCTGGTCGTCTGGAGCGAGCGCGGGCTGCGCTGATCAGCCCTGAAAGCTGCGCTTGGTGCGGCGCGGCGCAGAACGTCTGTTTTTTGCCGTTTTTGCCCCGTGCACCGCAGCAGTCGTGTCGGTCGGCCCCGGGCGATAGACGACGAGCAGTTTGCCGATGTGTTGCACGGCGGCGGCGTCGAGTTGTTCGCAAATTTGCGCCAGATAGGCTTCGCGGTCGTCGCGGCTGTCGCCATAGACGCGAATCTTGATCAACTCGTGCGCCTTCAGGCAGATGTCGATCTCGCGCAGGACGGCGTCGGTCAGGCCGTTTTCGGCAATGGAGACGACGGGGTTCAGGCCATGGGCGCGGGCGCGCAATTCGCGGCGCTCGATAGAGGATAATTGCAGCATCGTAAACCTTTCAAAAACGGCATTTTACCGAATGAAGAGAACCAGAACCAGCAAGGCCTGGATGCAGGAGCATGTGAACGACCCTTACGTTCAGTTGGCCAAGAAGGAAGGCTGGCGTTCGCGCGCTGCCTTCAAGCTGATGGAAATCGACGACAAGGCCAAGCTCCTGAAGCGTGGCGAGGTGGTGGTCGACCTCGGTGCCACGCCCGGCGGCTGGTCGCAGGTGGCCATCAAACGCGTCGGCGAGAACGGCATGGTCTTCGCGCTCGATCTGCTCGAAATGGACCCGATCCACGGTGTACAGTTCATTCAGGGCGATTTTCGCGAGGACGAGGTGCTGCATCAACTGGAAGAAAAGCTCGGCGATCGACAAGTGGGGCTTGTAATGTCCGACATGGCCCCCAATATGTCCGGTGTACCCTTGGTCGATCAGGCGAGGGTGATGCATCTGGCCGAACTGGGTCTGGAGTTTTCCAAAGCCCACCTGAAACCCGATGGCGCATTTCTGGTCAAAGTGTTTCAGGGAACGGATTATGAGGGTTTCGTGCGCTTGATGCGCGAGACGTTCAAGACCGTCGTGGTGCGCAAACCCGATGCTTCGCGTGATCGCAGCCCAGAGCTTTATCTGCTCGGCCGTGTATTGCGCTGACGGTTTTGTTTAGAATGTAGTTTTTATCGCTCGACGCCGTAGAAGGAGAGCAAGCTTGAACAACATGTTCAAAAACCTCGCGATCTGGTTGGTCATTGGCTTGGTGCTAATGACGGTTTTTAATCAGTTCAACAACCGGCAGGTTGCGACGGGTGCTGTCGAATATTCGCAGTTCATCGACGAAATGAAGCAAGGCCGTATTGCCAAAGTGGTGATGGAGGGGCGTACCCTGAAGGCGACGACGACCGATGGCAAGCGCATGACGTCCTTCGCGCCGCCTGACTTGTGGCTGGTGTCCGACCTTCTGAAGTACGGTGTCAAGATTGAAGCCAAGCCGGAAGAAGAGCCTTCCATGCTGATGAACATCTTCGTCAGCTGGTTCCCGATGATCCTTTTGATCGGCGTGTGGATTTTCTTCATGCGCCAGATGCAAGGCGGCGGCAAGGGCGGTGCATTTTCCTTCGGCAAGTCGCGCGCTCGCATGATGGATGAGGCGCAGAACACCATCACCTTCGTCGATGTCGCCGGTTGCGACGAGGCCAAGGAAGAGGTGCAGGAATTGGTTGATTTCCTGCGTGATCCCTCGAAGTTCCAGAAGCTCGGTGGGCGTATTCCGAAGGGCGTGCTGATGGTCGGCAACCCGGGTACCGGCAAGACACTGCTGGCGAAGGCCATCGCCGGCGAAGCCAAGGTGCCGTTCTTCAGCATCTCAGGTTCCGATTTCGTGGAAATGTTCGTCGGCGTTGGTGCTGCGCGTGTTCGCGATATGTTCGAAAATGCCAAGAAACACGCCCCGTGCATCATCTTCATCGACGAAATCGATGCTGTCGGTCGCCATCGCGGCGCTGGCTTGGGTGGTGGTAACGATGAACGCGAACAGACCTTGAACCAGTTGCTGGTCGAGATGGATGGCTTTGAAGGCCACACCGGCATCATCGTCATCGCCGCGACTAACCGTCCCGACATCCTCGACCCGGCGCTGCTACGTCCAGGCCGCTTCGACCGTCAGGTCGTCGTGCCGCTGCCGGATATCCGCGGTCGCGAGGAAATCCTCAAGGTACACATGCGCAAGGTACCTATCGCTGGCGACGTCAAGGCTGACATCATCGCGCGTGGCACCCCGGGTTTTTCCGGTGCTGACTTGGCCAATCTGGTTAACGAAGCTGCGCTGTTTGCCGCTCGTTCCAACAAGCGCCTGGTCGACATGGAAGACTTCGAAAAGGCCAAGGACAAGATCATGATGGGTGCCGAGCGCCGCAGCATGGTCATGACCGAGGATGAGAAGATGAACACGGCCTACCACGAGTCGGGTCATGCCGTCGTGGCCAAGCTGGTGCCGAAGTCCGATCCGGTGCATAAGGTCACGATCATTCCGCGCGGCCGTGCTCTCGGCCTGACCATGCAACTGCCGGAGCAGGATCGCTACGCCTACGACCGCGAATACCTGATGAGCCGCATCGCCGTCCTCTTTGGCGGCCGTATCGCCGAAGAGTTGTTCATGAACCAGATGACGACCGGCGCCTCGAACGATTTCGAACGGGCGACGTCGATGGCGCGTGACATGGTCACCCGTTACGGGATGTCCGATTTGGGTGTCATGGTCTACGGTGAGAACGAAGGTGAGGTTTTCCTCGGTCGCTCGGTGACGCAGCACAAGAATGTGTCCGAAGCGACCATGCAGAAGGTGGATGCCGAAATCCGCCGTATCATCGATCAGCAATATGCACTTGCGCGTAAGCTGCTGGATGAGAATCGCGACAAGGTTGAAGCGATGACCAAGGCCTTGCTCGACTGGGAAACCATCGATGCCGAGCAGATCGACGACATCATGGCCGGTAAGCCGCCGCGTCCACCCAAACCTTCGTCCGGTTCGGTACGTCCGACCGGGTCGAACGATTCGACTGGCGGCGCCGAGCCGAGCGCAGCGGCAACTGCTTGATTTGAAATGAACCATGGGGGCCGGGAGTAATCCCGGCCTTTGTTTTTGCCATGAGCCTATTGTATTGCGGGGCGTATCGCCTCTCGCTAGATCGCCCACAAGTGATGGGCATCGTCAATCTCACGCCGGATTCGTTTTCCGGGGATGGATTGGCACACAGCATCGGTCATGCCATCGAACATGCCCGTAGCCAACTCGAAGCGGGAGCGGATTTGCTCGATATCGGGGCGGAATCCTCCAGGCCGGGCGCCATTCCCACGCCTGAGGATGAGGAGTTGCGTCGCCTGTTGCCGGTGCTCCGTGAAATCACCCGTTGGGGGGTGCCGATCTCGGTCGATACCTATAAACCGAGAGTCATGGCGGCAGCCCTGGAAGCGGGGGCAACGATGATCAACGACATTTGCGGCATGGAAAACCCCGAGGCTTTACGGGTGGTTGCCGCAAGCGATTGCGCAGTGTGTGTCATGCACATGCAGGGCGAGCCGGGAACCATGCAGCAGGCGCCGAGTTATCGCAATGTGCTTGGAGAAGTCAGGCAATATCTGGCTGAGGCGAGGGAGCGTTGCGTGCAGGCTGGGGTCTCCGAAGAGCGACTTGTGCTTGATCCCGGATTTGGATTCGGCAAGTCGTTGGAGCACAATCTGTCCATGTTCCGAGCGCTCGATCAGTTCGCGTTGGATGGGTTGCCCATCCTGGTCGGGGTGTCGCGAAAAACAATGCTCGGTACCTTGACCGGGCGTCCGGTCGATCAGCGGCAGTCAGCCAGTGTGGCTGCGGCATTGCTGGCAGCGCAGCGGGGTGCGGCGATAATTCGAGTTCATGATGTGGCTGCGACCAGGGATGCTTTAACGGTCTGGCATGCCATCGAAGGGAGAAAGAATGACTAGAAAATACTTTGGCACCGATGGGGTGCGCGGCCGTGTCGGGCAGGCGCCCATCACCCCTGATTTTGTGATGCGCCTTGGCTATGCGGCCGGTCGGGTTCTGTTGTCGAAAAGCACAATGCCACAGGGGGAACGCCCGGCGGTGTTGATCGGCAAAGATACGCGCCTTTCAGGTTACATGCTCGAATCGGCGCTGGAGGCGGGCTTTGCTGCGGCCGGTGTGGATGTTTGTCTGGTGGGCCCCTTGCCGACCCCCGCCATCGCGTATTTGACCCGCGCCTTGCGCTTACAGGCTGGCATTGTCATCTCGGCCTCGCACAACCCATACTACGACAACGGGATCAAGTTCTTCTCGGCGCAGGGTACCAAGCTGCCGGATGAAGTCGAACGGGCAATCGAAGTGGCCATCGATGAACCGATGGTGTGTGTTTCTCCCGCCGAGTTGGGGCGCGCGAAGCGAATCGACGATGCGGCCGGGCGCTATATCGAGTTCTGCAAGAGCACCTTCCCGAATGATCTCGATTTGCGCGGCCTAAAGATCGTGGTCGATTGCGCCCATGGCGCGGCATATCACATTGCACCAGCCGTATTTCACGAATTGGGTGCCGATGTGGTGACCATCGGAGCGCAGCCTAATGGTCTGAATATCAACGACGGCGTGGGTGCGACCTCGCCGAAGGCGCTGTGCGAAACAGTATTGGCCAGTCGCGCCGATCTGGGTATTGCGCTGGATGGCGATGCAGACAGGATTCAAATGGTGGACGCCGAAGGCAATCTTTACGACGGAGACCAGCTCCTCTATGCCATCGTGCGTAGCCGCCAAAATGAGGGCCCTGTGGCCGGTGTGGTGGGGACACTGATGACCAACTTGGCCCTGGAGCATGCGCTGCGTGAAATGAATGTTCCGTTTGCCCGGGCTGCGGTGGGTGACCGCTATGTCGTCGAGATGTTGCACGAAAAAGGTTGGTTGTTCGGTGGCGAGAACTCCGGGCATATTCTGGCACTGGATCGCCATACGACTGGCGACGGGACGATAGCAGGCTTGCAGGTACTGGCCGCATTGCGCCGTGCCGGGGAGAGTTTGAAATCGCTATTGGGCGGTTTGCGTCTCTATCCGCAAAAATTGATCAACGTGCCGATGAGTCGTGGCTTCCCCCGGCGCGACGATTCGCAAATCGCCGCCGCCATTTCGGCTGCCGAAACCAAGTTGGCCGGTCGGGGGCGGATATTGCTCCGGGCATCGGGCACCGAGCCGCTGCTGCGAGTGATGGTCGAGGGCGAGGATGCCTCAGAAGTGCAGGCTACGGCAGAAGCCTTGGCGGCAGTGGTCAAGGATGTGGCTTCCTAGGCAAGCAGTTGTATTGACCCTGGTCTGACCGGATCGATATAATCCGAAAGTTTTTGGTCCGTCGAATGCCGTTGCTCATGCGTAAAAAAATTGTCGCTGGAAACTGGAAAATGCACGGTAGTCTCCAGCAGAATGCGGTTTTGCTCGAGCAGCTATTGAATGGTATGGCGGGCTTGGATTGTGAGCTTGTGGTCTGTCCTCCGTATCCGTATCTGCCGCAGGTGGCCGGGTTGTTGGCGGGAAGTCAGGCCAAGTTCGGTGCGCAAAACCTGAGTGAGTATCACTCCGGTGCCTATACCGGTGAGGTGTCGGCGTCGATGCTGGTTGACCTGGGCTGTCAGTATGTGCTGATCGGGCATTCTGAGCGGCGAGCCTTGTACGGTGAATCGGACTCGGTAGTGGCCGCTAAGTTCGAGGCGGCCCAGAAGGCGGGACTCGTACCGGTGCTGTGTCTAGGGGAGACCCTTGCTGAACGTGAGGCGGGGGCGACCGATTCGGTTGTGCTTCGCCAGTTGCAGGTGGTGATCGACCGGGTGGGCGTGAAGGCGTTGTCTTCTGCGGTGCTTGCTTACGAGCCTGTGTGGGCGATTGGAACTGGGCTGACGGCCTCGCCTGAGCAGGCGCAGCAGGTACATGCCCAGTTGCGTTCCCGGGTTGCCGAGTTGGATTCTGGCGTCGCGGCGGGTTTGCCGATTCTGTATGGTGGTAGTGTCAAGGCACAAAATGCAGCCGAGTTGTTTGTCCGACCGGATATCGATGGTGGATTGGTCGGCGGTGCGTCTCTGGTGGCGGGTGATTTTCTGGCAATTTGCCGGGCAGTAGTCTGATAGGTGGTGATTTTATGAATTGGTTGTTTTCTCTGGTGTTAACCGTCCATATTCTGGTCGGTTTGGCGATTATCGGTTTGGTCCTGATGCAGCACGGCAAGGGGGCTGATATGGGCGCAGCGTTTGGTAGTGGCGCATCGGGTAGTCTATTTGGTGCAACGGGGTCGGCAAACTTTCTCAGTCGTACCACTGCTATCCTGGCGACTATCTTTTTTGTGACCAGTCTGACCTTGGCCTATATTGCTTCCAATCGTCCAAAAACGACTGGAAGTCTTATGCAAGACCAAGTACAATCGCAGACTGTTTCGCAACCGGCTACTGCTGGTGCTGAACCGGCTGCGGCGCCTGCAGATGCGGGTTCCAGGGCCAACGATATACCGAAGTAACGCAAGGAGGCTCGCTTGGTATGTATCTTCGCCGGGTGAGCTTAAAAGCAGTGCCGACGTGGTGAAATTGGTAGACACGCTATCTTGAGGGGGTAGTGGCGCAAGCTGTGCGAGTTCGAGTCTCGCCGTCGGCACCAATAATTGGGGCAGTGGCCGTAAGGCTTGCTGTTTCGTACAAGAAACTGAATATTGGCGGCGGATCATGGAAAACTACTTTCCAATCCTGATGTTCGTCCTCGTGGGGGTTGCAATTGGTGTCCTGCCGGTTGCGATGGGCTTCCTGCTCGCTCCCAGTCGGCCGGACCCAGAAAAGCTCTCCCCTTACGAGTGCGGTTTCGAGGCTTTCGAAGATGCGCGCATGAAGTTCGATGTGCGCTACTATCTGATTGCCATTCTCTTCATTCTGTTAGATCTTGAAGTGGCCTTCCTGTTTCCGTGGGCAACCATCTTCAAGGACATTGTTGCAACGGATTCGATCAAGATGTTCGGCTTCGTTGAGATGATGGTTTTCGTTGCCATTCTGGTTGTGGGCTATATCTATGCCTGGGCCAAGGGTGCGCTGGAATGGGAATGAGGCACGGGTATGGCTATTGAAGGTGTTCTTCAGGAAGGTTTTGTCACCACCACGGCTGACAAGCTGATCAACTACATGCGCACCGGTTCGTTGTGGCCGATGACCTTTGGCTTGGCATGCTGTGCGGTCGAGATGATTCATGCGGGTTGTTCCCGTTATGACCTGGATCGATTCGGTGTGGTGTTCCGCCCTAGTCCGCGCCAGTCTGATGTGATGATCGTGGCGGGTACGCTGACCAATAAGATGGCCCCGGCGTTGCGCAAGGTTTATGACCAGATGGCAGAGCCACGCTGGGTGATTTCCATGGGTTCCTGTGCGAACGGCGGTGGTTACTACCATTACTCGTATTCCGTGGTGCGTGGCTGTGACCGAATTGTGCCGGTGGATATCTATGTTCCGGGCTGTCCTCCGACGGCCGAGGCATTGTTGTACGGCATCATTCAGTTGCAGAACAAGATTCGCCGTACCAATACCATCGCTCGTTAATTGCAAGGCTGATCCCGTATGTCTGCAAAAATGGAAACCCTGAGCCAAAATCTGCAGCAGCATTTTGGCGATAAGCTCAAATCTCTTAAGCTGGCCTTGGGCGAGCTGACCATTGAGGTTTCGGCAGCTGATTACCTTGCTGTGATGATGGATTTGCGCGATCAGGCAACTCTCGGCTTTGAAGAGTTGATTGATCTGTGCGGTGTCGATTACTCGGCGTATGGTGATGGTGCCTGGGACGGTGCGCGTTATGCGGTGGTCACCCATTTGCTTTCGGTGGCCAATAACTGGCGTTTGCGGGTCCGTGTCTTTGCCGATGACGACGAATTTCCTTCGGTCGATACCGTAACCGGAGTGTGGAGCAGTGCTAACTGGTTCGAACGCGAAGCTTTCGACCTCTACGGTGTCGCCTTCGTCGGTCATGACGACCTGCGTCGCATTCTGACCGACTATGGCTTCATCGGGCATCCGTTCCGTAAGGACTTCCCGATTTCCGGTCACGTCGAGATGCGTTACGACCCGGATCAGGCTCGTGTGATTTACCAGCCGGTAACCATTGAGCCGCGTGAAAACACCCCGCGCATCGTGCGCGAAGATACCTACGGGGATGCGGCCCATGGCTGATATTCGTAATTTCACTCTGAACTTTGGTCCGCAGCACCCGGCGGCGCACGGTGTGTTGCGTCTGGTGCTCGAGCTGGACGGTGAAGTCGTGCAGCGCGCCGATCCTCATATTGGCTTGTTGCACCGGGCGACAGAAAAGCTGGCCGAAACCCGTACCTGGGTTCAGTCCGTGCCTTACATGGACCGCCTGGATTACGTTTCGCCGATGGTTAACGAGCACGCCTACTGCTTGGCTGTCGAGAAACTGCTCGGCGTCGAGGTGCCGGAGCGCGGCAAGTACATCCGTACGATGTTCGACGAAGTCACCCGCATCCTGAATCATCTGTTGTGGATCGGCTGTCACGCGCTCGACGTCGGGGCGATGACCATGGCGCTCTATACCTTCCGCGAGCGCGAAGACCTGATGGACGCCTACGAGGCTGTCTCCGGTGCGCGCCTGCATGCCGCCTACTATCGTCCGGGCGGTGTCTATCGCGACCTGCCGGATCGTATGCCACAGTACACGGAGTCGACCTGGACCAGCGCCGGCAAGGCGAAGGAGTTGAACGACAACCGTAGCGGCTCCCTGCTCGATTTCCTCGAGGATTTCACTGATCGTTTCCCGAAATATCACGCCGAATACCACACACTGCTTACCGATAACCGTATCTGGAAGCAGCGCTTGGTCAACGTCGGTGTGGTCAGCCCGGAGCGTGCCATGCAAATGGGCTTTACTGGCGCGATGCTGCGCGGTTCCGGCATTGCCTGGGATTTGCGCAAGAAGCAGCCCTACGCGGCTTACGACAAGGTCGATTTCGACGTGCCGGTTGGCGTAAATGGCGATAGCTATGACCGCTATCTGGTCCGTATGGAAGAAATGTTGCAGTCAAATCGGATCATCAAGCAATGTATCGAATGGCTGCGCAAGAATCCTGGTCCGGTAATTAGCGAGAACCATAAGGTGGCTCCGCCGCAGCGCGAAAACATGAAGTCGAACATGGAAGAGCTGATTCATCACTTCAAGCTCTTCACCGAAGGTATTCATGTCCCGCCAGGCGAAGCTTATGCCGCTGTCGAACACCCGAAGGGCGAGTTCGGTATCTACTTCATTTCCGACGGTGCCAACAAGCCTTACCGCATGAAGATCCGTGCGCCGGGTTATGCCCACCTGGCTGGTATGGATGAGATGTCCCGTGGCCACATGATCGCCGACGTTGTCACGATCATTGGTTCCCAAGATATTGTTTTTGGCGAGATCGACCGCTGATGTTTTCCGCTGAAACCCAACAGAAATTTGCGCGCGAAGTCGCGAAGTATCCCGCTGACCAGAAACAGTCGGCGGTGATGGCGTGTCTGGCCCATGCCCAGGAAGAAAAGGGATGGTTGCCGCCGGCAGCGATCGAAGCCGTTGCCAACTACCTCGGTATGCCGCCGATCGCGGCCTACGAGGTGGCTTCCTTCTACAACATGTACGACCTGAAGCCGGTCGGCAAGTACAAGATTACCGTTTGTACCAACCTGCCTTGCGCACTGTCCGGTGGTTATCACGCCGGCGCCTACCTGCAGGAAAAGCTGGGTATCGGCTACAACGAAACCACGGCTGACGGTAAGTTCACGCTGAAGGAAGGTGAGTGCATGGGGGCTTGTGGCGATGCACCGGTGATGATCGTCAATAACCGCTCGATGTGCAGTCACATGCTTCCCGAGCAGATCGACAAACTGCTTGAGGAGTGCAAATAAATGGCCCTGCTCGGAGCGATCAATCCGGTCCTGACGGCCGGTCTGAAGGGTGACGATGGCTGGCAGCTGAAGGATTATGTTGCCCGCGGTGGTTACAAGCAACTGCGCCGTATCCTGGAGAACAATATTTCCCAGGAAGAAGTGATCAGCGAAGTCAAGAAGTCGGTACTGCGCGGCCGTGGTGGCGCGGGTTTTCCGACCGGGCTGAAATGGTCATTCATGCCGCGTTCCTTCCCTGGCGATAAGTACGTCGTCTGCAATACCGACGAAGGTGAGCCGGGTACCTTCAAGGACCGCGACATCATGCGCTACAACCCGCATGCGGTTATCGAAGGTATGGCCATCGCTGCCTATGCGATGGGTGCGAACCGCGGCTTCAACTATGTGCACGGTGAAATCTGGGAAATCTACCAGCGCTTTGAAGCTGCACTCGACGAAGCTCGCGCTGCCGGTTTCATCGGTCAGAATATCCTCGGTTCCGGCTTCAACTTCGAGTTGTTCGCCCACCATGGCTACGGTGCCTACATTTGCGGCGAGGAAACTGCGCTGCTCGAATCGATCGAGGGCAAGAAGGGCCAGCCGCGCTTCAAGCCGCCATTCCCGGCATCGTTCGGTCTGTATGGCAAGCCGACGACAATCAACAACACCGAAACCTTTGCTTCCATTCCGTTCATCCTGAACATGGGGGGCGAAGAGTTCCTGAATCTGGGTAAGCCGAACAACGGCGGGACCAAATTGTTCTCCGTGTCCGGCCATGTCAACCGTCCGGGTAACTACGAAATTCCGCTCGGCACGCCGTTCTCGACCCTGCTCGAAATGTGCGGTGGCATGCGTGGCGGCCGTAAGCTCAAGGCGGTGATTCCAGGTGGTTCCTCGGCTCCGGTTCTGCCTGGCGAGATCATGATGGATTGCACGATGGATTATGACTCCATCAGCAAGGCGGGTTCCATGCTCGGCTCTGGTGCCGTCATCGTCATGGACGAATCGGTTTGCATGGTCAAGGCGCTGGAACGCTTGTCTTTCTTCTATCACGAAGAATCCTGCGGCCAATGTACGCCGTGCCGTGAAGGTACCGCTTGGATGTACAAGGTTGTGCACCGTATCGAAAACGGTCTGGGCAAGCCTGAGGATCTCGATCTCCTCAACAGCGTGCTCGGCAATATCGCGGGGCGGACCATCTGCGCCCTGGGTGATGCGGCTGCGTTCCCGGTACAGAGCTTCCTCAAGCATTTCCGCAGCGAGTTCGAATATCACATCGAACACAAAGCCTGCCTGGTGCCGAAGGACGTTCAATGGGCCGGCAGCGGTTTTCACAAGATTCCGGCCTGATCTGGGTCTCGGGTTAGTTAGATAGAACTGGCTACAAGGTAGCGACATGCTAGAAATCGAAATCGACGGCAAAAAGGCGCAAGTGCCCGACGGCAGCACGGTGATGGACGCCGCGCAGCAGGTGGGCGTATATATCCCGCATTTCTGCTACCACAAGAAACTTTCGATCGCGGCGAACTGCCGCATGTGCCTGGTGCAGGTCGAAAAAGCGCCGAAGCCCCTGCCGGCTTGCGCGACGCCGGTTACTAACGGCATGAAGGTGTTTACGCACTCCGAACTGGCTGTCAAGGCCCAGAAGGGGGTGATGGAATTCCTACTGATCAACCATCCGCTGGATTGCCCGATTTGCGACCAGGGTGGCGAGTGTCAGTTGCAGGACATGTCCGTGGGCTACGGCCCGATGAAGAGCCGTTACACCGAAGAAAAGCACGTCGTCTTCCACAAGAACGTCGGTCCGCTGATCTCGATGGAAGAAATGAGCCGTTGCATTCACTGTACCCGTTGCGTCCGCTTCGGGCAGGAGATCGCCGGCGTCATGGAACTGGGCATGGCCAACCGGAACATGCATTCGGAGATCATGACCTTCGTTGGCCGTTCGGTGGATTCCGAGTTGTCCGGCAACATGATCGACCTTTGCCCGGTGGGCGCGCTGACCTCCAAGCCGTTCCGCTATACCGCACGCTCGTGGGAACTCCAGCGCCGCAAATCGGTGAGCCCGCATGATTCGGTTGGCGCCAATCTGGTCGTTCAGGTCAAGCACGACAACGTGATGCGTGTTCTGCCGCGTGAGAACGAGGTGGTTAACGAATGCTGGATCTCCGATAAGGAACGCTTCTCCTACCAGGCTTTAAATTCAGAAGAACGTTTGACCAAGCCGATGGTGAAGCAGGGCGGCGAATGGCGTGAAGTCGATTGGAACGTTGCGCTTGACTACGTTGCCCACGGCCTAAAGGATATTTCCCGCGAGCATGGTGGCGATGCCTTGGCAGCCTTGTCGGCGCCGAACGCCACCGTCGAAGAGATGTTCCTGTTTGGCAAGGTCATGAAGGGCCTCGGTAGCGGAAATGTCGATTTCCGTCCGCGTCAGCTCGATTTTGGTACCGACTTCAAGCGTGCCGGGACTCCGTGGCTGGGTATGCGCCTCGCCGAAATCAAGGATCTCGATGCTGCTCTGGTCGTCGGCTCCTTCTTGCGTAAGGACCACCCGCTGATCGCTCAGCGTCTGCGTCAAGCGGCCAAGAAATTTACCAAGGTCAGCCTGCTGAGCGTTACTGGCGACGATCAGTTGATCAATCTGCATGCCTCGCAGATCGTGGCTCCGGCCGAACTGGCAGCCGCTCTGGCCGGCGTGGTCAAGGCTGCCGCTGAGATCAAGGGCGCGTCCGTTCCGGCGGGCATCGAGGCTGTCGTCGTGACTGATGTTGCCCGCTCGATCGCACAGACCCTGTGCGAAGGTGAAAAGAAAGCGGTCTTCCTTGGCAACGTGGCGACCCAGTCGGCAGCAGCGACCCAGTTGCACGCTCTCGCGCTGCAGCTGAGCGAGCTGACCGGTGCCAAGGTCGGGTTCATGGGCGAAGGTGCCAATGTCGTCGGTGGCCATGTCGCCTGGGCGTTGCCAAACAATGCTAATGCTCGCCAGATGTTCGAGCAGCCGCGCAAGGGATACGTCCTGATGGGCATCGAACCAGAGTTCGATTGCGCGAATCCGCAATTGGTCCTGGGCGCGCTCAAGCAAGCCAGCCTAGTGGTCTTCATGTCCGCCTTCAAGCATGCGCCGGCCCTGGAATACGCCGATGTAATGCTGCCGATCGCTCCCTACACCGAAACCTCGGGTACCTTCGTCAATATCGAAGGGCGTATCCAGAGTTTCAACGGCGTGGTCAAGGCGCGTGGCGATGCTCGTCCGGCCTGGAAAGTGTTGCGAGTGCTGGGTAATGTGCTGAACCTCGAAGGCTTCGGCTACGAGTCCAGCGAAGCGGTCCGCGATGAAGTGCTTGGCAAGGGCAATGAATTCGTCGCAAATCTGAACAACGGCCTGAACGGCATTTCGCTCGGCCTGCCGGCGAAGAGCGAAGGTCTGCAACGCATCGCCGACGTGCCGATCAACTTTGCCGATCCGATGGCACGTCGTGCTCCAGCGCTGCAACAAACCGCCGATGCCAAGGCTCCGTTGGCCCGTCTGAATCAGCAGACCGCTGAACAGTTGGGTATTGCCGACGCAGCTCAAGTTCGAGTCAAGCAAGGCGAGGGCGTAGCGACCCTGGTTGCCAAGATCGATAACAATGTTCCGGCCGGCTGCGTGCGTGTCTCCGCTGCGCATGCCTCCACCGCCATGCTCGGCGAGATGTTCGGCCAGATTTCCGTGGAGCGTGCATAAATGGATGCGCTGATGAACTTCGGACTTGGGGTTTTCGGCACGGCATGGCCTGCGGTCTGGGCATTGCTGAAGATCGTTCTGATTGTCGCCCCGCTGATGCTGAGCGTCGCCTACCTGACCTGGGCCGAACGTAAGGTGATCGGTTACATGCAGGTTCGCATCGGTCCCAACCGGGTCGGTCCCTGGGGCCTGATTCAGCCGATCGCCGATGGCTTGAAGCTGTTGATGAAGGAAATCGTCGTACCGAGCGGCGCCAACAAGGGCATCTTCATCATTGCCCCGATGCTGGCCATCGCCCCGGCGCTTGCCGCATGGGCGGTCGTTCCGTTCAACGACTACTTGGTCTTGGCCAACATCGACGCCAGCCTGCTCTACATCATGGCCATCACTTCGATGGGCGTGTACGGGATCATCCTGTCGGGTTGGGCTTCCAACTCCAAGTATGCTTTCCTCGGCGCGATGCGTTCGGCTGCCCAGATGGTTTCCTACGAAATCTCGATGGGCTTCTCACTGATCTGTGTGCTGATGGTCTCCAACAGCCTGAACCTGGTCGACATCGTCAATGTTCAGGATCAAGGGCGCTTCGCCAGCTTCGGTCTCGGCTTCCTGTCCTGGAATTGGCTACCTCTGTTGCCGATGTTCCTGGTGTACCTGATCTCGGGCGTCGCTGAAACCAACCGTGCGCCGTTCGACGTGGCCGAAGGCGAATCGGAAATCGTTGCCGGTTTCCATGTCGAATACTCCGGTATGGCTTTTGCCGTCTTCTTCCTGGCCGAATACGCCAACATGATTCTGGTCGCCGCGTTGACTTCGATCATGTTCCTCGGTGGCTGGTTGTCTCCGGTCGGCTTCCTGCCGGATGGCATCCTCTGGCTGTTCGCCAAGATGGCGTTCATCCTGTTCCTGTTCCTGTGGTTCCGTGCAACCTTCCCGCGTTATCGCTATGACCAGCTGATGCGCCTGGGCTGGAAGGTGTTCGTGCCGATTTGTCTGATCTGGCTGGTCGTTGTCGGTGTCTGGATGATGTCGCCTTTGAATATCTGGAAGTGAGGAGAGACTAATGGGTTCGATGAAGGAAATCTTCAACAGCCTCTTCCTCAAAGAGTTGTTGAAAGGGATGTCGGTGACGGGCAAGTATTTCTTCGCCCGCAAAATCACCGTTCAATATCCCGAAGAAAAGACGCCGCAAAGTTTCCGTTTCCGTGGTTTGCACGCCCTGCGTCGCTACAACAACGGTGAGGAACGTTGCATTGCCTGCAAGCTGTGCGAGGCAATCTGCCCGGCAATGGCCATCACCATCGAGGCCGAACCGCGTGACGATGGCTCTCGCCGTACGACGCGTTACGACATTGATCTGACCAAGTGCATCTTCTGCGGTTTCTGCGAAGAGGCCTGCCCGGTCGATGCGATCGTTGAGACGCGAGTCTTCGAATACCACGGTGAAAAGCGTGGCGACCTCTACTACACCAAGCAGATGTTGCTCGCCAACGGCGACCGTTACGAGAACCAGATCGCAGAAGACCGCGAAATGGATTCACGCTACCGCTGACAGGTGACCCAGATGGATTTTCAAACTTTCGTTTTCTTCTTCCTCTCGGCGATTCTGATCTTCGCCGGTCTGCGCGTCATTACCGCACGCAACCCGGTTCATGCCGCCTTGCACCTGATTCTCGCCTTCTTTACCTGCGGCGGCATCTGGTCTTTGCTGCAGGCCGAGTTCCTCGCCATCGCGATCATTCTGGTTTACGTCGGTGCGGTGATGGTTCTCTTCCTGTTCGTCGTGATGATGCTGGACATCAACATCGACCGGATTCGCGAAGGTTTCTGGAGATATCTGCCACTTGGCGCAGTGATTGGCTTTCTTTTGATTGGGGAAATGGGTCTGGTGCTTGGTAGTAAGTACTTCCAGGTACCGGCTGCTGAAGCCGCTGTCCCGGCGGGTATCTCCAACACCAAGAGCATCGGCGCACTGATGTTCAGCGATTACGTCTATCCGTTCGAACTGGCGTCCCTCATTCTGTTGGTGGGCATGATCGCCGCGATCGTGCTGACTTACCGCGGTCCGAAGAAGTCCAAATACACCAATCCGAATCAGCAGGTCTTCGTCAAGGCGAAGGATCGCATCCGCGTCCTGCAGATGCCGGTTGAAAAAGATTGAATCCAGAGGCGCCAATGCTAACTTTGACACTCTCGCATTTCCTGATTCTGGGCGCGATCATGTTCGCGATCAGCGTCGTGGGGATTTTCCTGAATCGGAAAAATCTGCTCGTCCTGCTGATGGCCATCGAATTGATGCTGCTCGCGGTGAATATGAACTTCGTGGCCTTCTCCCATTATCTGGGTGACCTCTCCGGCCAGATCTTCGTATTTTTCATCCTGACCGTCGCTGCCGCCGAGTCCGCTATCGGTCTGGCCATCCTGATCGTGCTGTTCCGCAACCTCAAGAGCATCCATGTGGATGACCTGGGCAGCCTGAAGGGTTAAACATGGAAATGCAAAAACTCTATCTGCTCGTGCCATTGGCGCCACTGTTCGGCGCAATGATCGCCGGTCTGTTCTGTCGTGTCATTCCTCGCTGGGTTGGCCATACGGTAACAATTGGCGGTGTGGCCATCGCCTTCATCGCCTCGCTAATGATCTTCAAGGACGTACAGGCCGGTCATACCTTCAACGGCCCGGTCTACACTTGGCTGACCAGCGGCGACTACAAGTTCGAGGTTGGCTTCCTGATTGACACGCTGACCACGACGATGATGCTTGTCGTGACCTTCGTGTCACTGATGGTTCATATCTACACCATCGGTTACATGCACGAGGATCCGGGCTACAACCGCTTTTTCAGCTATATCTCGTTGTTCACCTTCTCGATGTTGATGCTCGTCATGAGCAACAACTTCATGCAGTTGTTCTTCGGCTGGGAAGCGGTGGGTCTGGTGTCCTATCTGCTGATCGGTTTCTGGTACACCCGCCCGACGGCCATCTTCGCGAACATGAAGGCATTCCTGGTCAACCGCGTTGGCGACTTCGGCTTCATTCTCGGCATCGGTCTCGTGCTTGCTCACTTTGGCTCGCTGGACTACGCCACTGTCTTCCAGAAGGCTCCTGAATTCGCCAATACGACGATCAATTTGTTTGCTGATCGCGAATGGGCGACCGTGTCGCTGATGACCGTCACCTGTATCTGCCTGTTCATTGGCGCGATGGGTAAGTCGGCTCAGGTTCCGTTGCACGTTTGGCTGCCCGACTCCATGGAAGGTCCGACCCCGATTTCCGCGCTGATTCACGCGGCAACCATGGTAACGGCCGGTATCTTCATGGTCTCCCGCATGTCGCCGCTGTTCGAGTTGTCGACCACGGCACTGTCCTTCGTCATCGTGATCGGTGCCATTACCGCACTGTTCATGGGCTTCCTCGGCATCATCCAGAACGATATCAAGCGCGTCGTCGCGTACTCCACGTTGTCCCAGCTGGGCTACATGACGGTTGCCCTCGGTGCTTCTGCTTACTCGGTCGCCATCTTCCACCTGATGACGCACGCCTTCTTCAAGGCGCTGCTCTTCCTGGCGGCAGGTTCGGTCATCATCGGCATGCACCACGATCAAGACATCCGTAACATGGGCGGCCTGCGCAAGTACATGCCGATCACCTGGATCACCTCGTTGATCGGTTCGCTGGCCCTGATCGGTACGCCGTTCCTGTCGGGTTTCTACTCCAAGGATTCGATCATCGAAGCGGTTGCCGTGGCCTATCACGCCGGTCAACCGGGTGCCGGCTTCGCCTACTATGCCGTGCTGGCGGGTGTCTTCGTCACAGCCTTCTACTCCTTCCGTATGTACTTCCTCGTTTTCCATGGCGAAGAGCGTTTCGGCAAGGCGGACGACGCTCATCACCATGAGCATCATGGCGATCATGAAGATGAAGAGGTCGCACACGACCATCATCACGGCTTGGCCCCAGGCCAAAAGCCGCACGAAACCCCCTGGGTCGTGACGCTGCCGCTGGTTCTTCTGGCTATTCCGTCGCTGCTGATCGGTTTCTTTGCGATCGAGCCGATGCTGTACGGCGACTACTTCAAGGGTGTGATCCACATCGACTTACATGCTCATCCGGCGATGGAACATCTGGCAGAGGAGTTCCACGGTGCCGTCGCCATGGGCGTGCATTCGCTGACCTCGCTGCCGTTCATTCTGGCCTTGGCCGGTGTCGTGGTGTCGTGGTTCTTCTACATGAAGCGTCCGGATATCCCGGCTGCCATCCAGCGCAAGTTTTCCGCGATCAATACCTTGTTCGAGAACAAGTACTACTTTGACAAAATCAACGAAATCGTCTTCGCCGGTGGTGCTCGTGTGTTGGGCAAGGCTTTCTGGCGCGGCGGCGACGTGGCGGTCATCGATGGCCTGATCGTCAACGGTTCTGCCAAGCTGGTTGGCTGGATCGCCTCGGTGACCCGTTTCTTCCAGACGGGCTATGTCTATCACTATGCCTTCACGATGATCATCGGCATCTTTGTGCTGATGACGCTGTGGATCAACCGCGCCTAGCGTGAATAGTTCGCAGAAAAGCAAGGATTAACATGTCGAATTACCCACTGCTATCTTTCGCAATCTGGATTCCGATCGTTGCCGGCTTTATTGTCCTGGCTACGGGCGGTGACAAGAATGCTCCGCTGGCTCGTTTGGTCGCCCTGGTCGGTGCGATCACCGGTTTTCTCGCCACCATCCCGCTGTGGACCGGCTTTGATGTCGCTTCCGCCGGTATGCAGTTCGTCGAGCTGAAAACCTGGATTCCACGTTTCAATATCAACTATCACCTCGGTGTCGATGGCATCTCGATGCTCTTCGTCATCCTCAACGCCTTCATCACCATCATCGTGGTGGCGGCCGGTTGGGAAGTGATCGAAAAGCGCGTCGCCCAGTACAACGCGGCTTTCCTGATCATGTCGGGCCTGATGAACGGCATCTTCACGTCGCTCGATGGTGTGCTGTTCTACGTCTTCTTCGAAGCCTCGCTGATTCCGCTGTACCTGATCATCGGTGTCTGGGGCGGTCCGAACCGCGTCTATGCTGCGTTCAAGTTCTTCCTCTACACGCTGTTCGGTTCCCTGCTGTTCCTGATCGCCTTGATGTACCTGTTCATCCAGTCCGGTGGCAGCTTCTCCATCCTCGAATGGCACAAGCTCCCGCTGCAACTGACTGCCCAGATCTGGCTGTTCCTGGCTTTCCTGATCGCCTTCGCGGTCAAGGTTCCGATGTTCCCGGTACATACCTGGTTGCCGGACGCTCACGTCGAAGCGCCGACCGGCGGCTCCATCGTGCTGGCTGCCATCGCGCTGAAGTTGGGTGCCTACGGCTTCCTGCGTTTCTCGCTGCCGATCGCGCCGGACGCGTCGCACGAGTTGAGCAGCCTGGTGATTGGCCTGTCGCTAATCGCCGTGGTCTATATCGGTTTCGTCGCCCTGGTTCAGGCCGACATGAAGAAGCTGGTGGCTTATTCCTCCATCGCCCACATGGGTTTCGTGACGCTGGGCTTCTTCATGTTCAGCGCCATGGGTATCGAAGGTGCGCTGGTGCAGATGGTGTCGCACGGTTTCGTTTCTGGCGCCATGTTCTTCTGTATCGGTGTCATGTACGACCGCGTGCATAGCCGCCAGATCGCCGATTACGGCGGTGTGGTGAACACCATGCCGAAGTTTGCCGCCCTGTTCATGCTGTTCTCGATGGCCAACGCCGGTCTGCCGGCCACTTCTGGCTTCGTCGGTGAATTCATGGTCATCCTGGGGGCGGTCAAGTTCAACTTCTGGGTGGCTTTCGCCGCAGCCAGCTCGATGATCATGGGCGCGGCCTACACCCTGTGGATGTACAAGCGCGTGATCTTCGGCGACGTTGCCAACCATCATGTCGCTGAACTGACCGACATCAACAAGCGCGAATTCCTGATCCTGGCGGTGCTGGCAATCTGCACGCTGTGGATGGGTGTGTATCCGCAGCCTTTCACCGAAGTGATGCATGCCTCGGTTAACGAGCTGCTGAACCACGTCAATATCAGCAAGATTCAATAAACGGTAGCCGACATGTTCGACAATTTCGTTGTCCCCGATCTCCTGCCCGCCGCACCCGAGCTGTTCCTGGCGTTCATGGCGCTGGCGATTCTCATGGTTGACGTCTTCGTCAAGGATGCCCGTCGTACCGTTACCTACGGCCTGACCCAGGTCACCTTGCTGACCCTGGTGGTCTGGCGCGGTGCGCCGTACGTTTCGGCGATTTTCTTCGACAATGGCCAGGGCCTGGAAGCCGTTTCGCAGACGGTCTATACCTTCAGCAACATGTACGTGCATGATGCGATGGCCGACGTGCTGAAGTTGATGCTGTACATCGCCGTCTCCGTCGTCATGCTCTATTCGCGTGGCTACGTGGCTGACCGCGAGACGATGAACAAGGGCGAGTACTACGTGCTGGCGCTGTTCGCGACCCTGGGCATGATGGTCATGATTTCGGCCAATCACTTCCTGACGGTCTATATCGGTCTGGAACTGCTCTCCCTGTCGCTCTATGCGATGGTGGCGATGAACCGCGATTCCGTGGTGTCCACCGAAGCGGCGATGAAGTACTTTGTGCTTGGCGCACTAGCTTCCGGTCTGCTGCTCTACGGCATGTCGATGATCTACGGTGCCACCGGCACGCTGGAAATCACCGGCATCGGCGAGCGTTTGATGGCAGGTGATGTGAACAAGACCGTGCTGGTCTTTGGTCTGGTCTTCCTGATTGGCGGTCTGGCCTTCAAGCTCGGTGTCGTGCCGTTCCACATGTGGATTCCGGACGTCTATCACGGTGCCCCGACCTCGGTCACCCTGTTCATCGGTTCCGCCCCGAAGCTGGCTGCCTTCGCCATCGTCATGCGTCTGCTGGTCAATGGCCTGATCACCATGGCCCAGGATTGGCAGCAGATGCTGATCATCCTGTCCGTGCTGTCGATGGCCATCGGTAACCTGGCGGCCATCGCCCAGACCAACCTGAAGCGCATGCTGGCTTACTCCGCCATTTCGCACATGGGCTTCATGCTGCTCGGTATCGTCACTGGCGTGGTCGGTGGCGACGCCCGCTACGCGCTGAACGCCTACAGCTCCTCGATGTTCTACGTCATCGCCTACGTGCTGATGACCGCCGGATCCTTCGGCATCATCCTGCTGATGGCGCGTGCCGGTTTTGAAGCTGAAAACCTGGACGATTACAAGGGCCTAAACAAGCGTTCCCCCTGGTTCGCCGGCATCATGCTGATGTTGATGTTCTCGATGGCCGGGGTTCCGTTCTTCATCGGTTTCTTCGCCAAGTTCTCGGTGTTGCAGGCTGTCGTTGCCGCCGGTTACCTCTGGCTGGCCATCGTCGCTGTCCTGTTCTCGCTGATCGGTGCCTTCTACTACCTGCGTGTCGTCAAGATCATGTACTTCGACGAGCCGGTCGATGAATCCCCGATTGCCGCACCGCTCGGCATGCGTGCCATGATTTCGGCGAACGGCCTGGCCGTCGCGCTGCTTGGCCTGAAGCCGCAGATCATCATGTCGCTTTGTGCCTACGCACTGCTGCGTTCGCTCTAAATCGAACTCACACATAAAAAACGCCCCGCCTGTCGGGGCGTTTTCATTTGGAGATTCCGCCATGTCGCATGACCAACATCTGATCGAATCCGAGATTTCCAGCGAAACCGTGTTCAAGGGCCACTTGCTGCATGTGCGCAAGGATCGGGTGCTGCTGCCGGACGGTAAGGAGTCGGTGCGCGAGTACATCACGCATCCCGGCGCAGTCGTCGTATTGGCCTTCCTCGACAACGGCAACCTGCTGTTCGAACGCCAGTTCCGCTATCCGTTGCGCCGCGTCTTTCTCGAGTTGCCGGCAGGGAAGATCGATCCGGGCGAGGCCATCATCGACACGGCGCAACGCGAGCTGCTCGAGGAAACCGGCTACACGGCGAGCGATTGGGAATACCTTGGGGTGATGCATCCTTGCATCGGCTATTCCGACGAGCGTATCGAGATTTTCGCGGCGCGCGGTTTGAAGCTGGCCGGGGAAAAGCAACTCGACCACAACGAATTTCTCGAAGTGGTCGAACTGTCGACGGCCGAGGCGAAGCAGGCGGTGTGGGACGGGCGGATTACCGACGCCAAGACCATCACCTCGCTGTTTTGGCTGGACAAGCCCTGACCACGGTTTTTTCCTGTTTTGGCGAGTGCACCGCAGCATTCGCCCAATAACGAATTTGGCTTAAGCCAGAGCGTTCGTTCCGGCCGTTTCGCCGACTTCGACACTGCGCGGATAGTCGATGTAGCCGCTTGCGCCGCCACTGTAAAAGGTCGTCGGGTCGGCCGGGGCCAGTGGCAAGCCGTTGGCGATGCGTTCGACCAGATCCGGGTTGGCGATCCAGGCCTGGCCAAAAGCCACTGCGTCGCATAAGCCTTCCCCGATGCGCTTGGCGGCCTTGAACGGATAGAGGGCGCCGTTGTCGATCAGCGGCATGGCAGCCAAAGGCCGGAAATGGGCTGCGACATCATCAAGCCCATGTGGGTTATCCAGCAACTGGCGCGGATGGACGACCTCGGTCAGGTGCAGGTAGGCCAGCGGGAAGCGGCTGGCTTCCTGGACCAGGTAGGACCACATCGGGACGGTATCAGCGTCAACTGCGATTCCGTGAAATCGATTGAGCATCGGGTTCAGGCGGAATCCTATCCTTTCCATCGGCACGTGGCGGTTGACCTCGTTCAGCACCTCGAAAAAGAAGCGCGCCCGGTTTTCATAGGAGCCGCCGTATTCGTCCTCGCGTTGGTTGGAGCAGCGCGAGAAGAACTGGTGAAAGAGGTAGCCGTTCGACGAGTGCAATTCGACCCCGTCGAAGCCGGCTTGCATGGCGTTTTCCGCTGCCGCGCCGAACTGTTCGACAATCTGGCGAATCTCGGAGCGGCTCAGTGCGTGCGGCGTGACCGTCTGCATCGGCCCTTCTGAAGTGTGAACGCGCCATTCCGGGTTGATGGGTGAGGGCGCTACAGGCATTTCTCCACCGGTCAATTGCGGGTGGGAGATGCGGCCGCAATGCCACAGCTGGCAGACGATACGGCCGCCGGCAGCGTGCACGGCATCGGTGACCCGGCGCCAGCCACCGACCTGGGCAGCAGACCAGATGCCCGGACTGTTCAGGTAACCGCGACCGCGAGGCGAGACGATGGTGCCTTCGGAAACGATCAGTCCGGCACCGGCTCGTTGCGCGTAGTAGGTGGCCATCAGCGGTGTCGGCGCCGCCTCCGGATTGTCGGCGCGGCAGCGGGTGAGCGGCGCCATCACGACGCGGTTCTTCAGTTCGAGCGCGCCGAGACGGCATGGGGTGAGCAGCGAATGCGTCATGGTCGGCGCTTATATGCCAAGGTAGGCGGCACGCACCTGTTCGTTGGCGATCAGTTCCTGCCCGGTGCCGGTCAGGGTGATGGACCCCGTCTCCAGCACGTAGCCGCGATCGGCGATGGCCAGTGCCGCGAAGGCATTCTGCTCGACGAGGAAGATGGTCATGCCCTGCGACTTCAGCGTCTTGACCACGTTGAACACTTCCTCGACCAACAGCGGCGCCAGGCCCATCGACGGTTCGTCGAGCAGCAGCATCTTCGGGCGGCCCATCAGGGCGCGGCCGATGGCCAGCATCTGTTGCTGCCCGCCGGAGAGCGTACCGGCCGGCAGGTGGCGCTTTTCCTTGAGGATGGGGAACATGGCGTAGATTTTCTCCATGTCCTCTGCCACTTGATGCTTGGGCTGGGTGTAGGCACCGAGGCGCAGGTTGTCTTCGATGCTCAACGGTCCGAAGACCTGGCGGCCTTCCGGGCTCTGGCAAATGCCACGGCGCATGCGCAGGTCGGCGCGCAGTTTAGAGATGTCCTCGCCATTGAACATGATTTGTCCGACGCTCATCGGTTGCACGCCGGAGAGGGTGCGCAGGAAGGTAGTCTTGCCGGCGCCGTTGGCCCCGACCAAAGCAACCAGTTCGCCCTTGCGCACTTCGAGGTCGATGCCCTTGAGTGCCTTGATGCGGCCGTAGCAGCTTTCCATGCCCTTAACTGACAGCAACACGTCGCCGCCGGCGGGGCTGGCGCCTGGTTGCAGTTCGCCGGCGCTGTGGGCGCCGAGGCCGATGGATTCGGGGGCGAGACTGGCGATGCGGTGGAAGAGTTCGCGGAATTCGGCGCGGGCCTTACCGCCGAACAGCGGGTCGTCGTTGTCGAGGAAGGCGCGGTCGATCTCGGCCCAGTCGTCGGTGGTCAGCACCTCGCGGGCGAGGGGCATGGCGTCCTTTTCCTCGCTGCGAATGTGGCTCTTGATGGCGCCGGTGTAGTTGCGCAGGGCGGTGGTAAAGGCCGGGTTGGCTTCGCCGCCGCCGGCCGTGGCAGCCAGCTTGGCGCGCAGATCCTTGAGGTTTTCCGGGCCGTTGCGGTGCTCGGCCTGCAGGCGGTCGAGAACGGTCGCCGCTTCGGTCGAGCGCTGGCGCAGCAGGCGGAAGAGGAATTCGTCCTCCTTGGCGTGGTGGGCGCGGTCCATGAACTGCTCGATATAGTCGAACACCGAGGTGAAGAAGGGGGGCTCGACCTTGCCGCCGGCGTCGATCTCGTCGGCCACCATGTCCAGCGTGGTGGCGATGCGCCACAGGTTCTGATGCTCTTCGGTGATGATGCGCAGGGATTCCATGCGGTTCTCCTCTTATGCGTGAGCGCCAAGATAGGCTGCGATCACATCGGGGTTCTTGCGGATTTCCTCACCGCTGCCTTCGGCCAGTTTCTTGCCGTAGTCCAGAACGAGAATGCGGTCCGACAGGTTCATGACCATCTTCATGTCGTGCTCAACCAGCACCACCGTCACGCCGGAATCGGCGATCTTGCGCACCAGATGATCGACTTCGATAGTCTCCTTGGGATTGAGGCCGGCGGCCGGTTCGTCGAGGAAGATCAGGCGTGGCTTCATGGCCAGGGCGCGGGCGATTTCCAGGCGTTTCAGTGCGCCGTAGGACATGGCGTCGGCCCGTGCTGCGGTGTACTCGCCCAAACCGACAAAATCCATCAGCTGCGCAGCTTCGTCGCGCAGTTCGCGATCACGCTTGCGCAGGCCGGGGAAGCGCAGGGCCGCCTTGACCAGATTGCGATCCAGTCGCAGGTGGGCGCCGACCATGACGTTCTCGATGGCGCTCATGTTCATGCAGATCTGCAGGTTCTGGAAGGTGCGGGCGACACCACGTACGGCCAGTTGGTTGGGCGACTTGCCGTGAATGGCTTCGCCGTCCAGCCTGATCTCGCCGGCAGTGGACTTGTACACCCCAGTGATCAGGTTGAATAGTGTCGTCTTGCCGGCGCCGTTCGGACCGATGACCGAATAGACGATGCCGGAATCGATGTTGAAGCTGACGTTCTGCACGGCCTTGACGCCGCCGAAGTGGATGGAGAGATCTTTGACTTCGAGCAGGCTCATCTCATTCTCCCTTCCCGAACTTGGCGGCCAGCGTCGGCACGAGGCCCTTGGGCAGGAAGATCATGCTGCCCATCAGGATGGCGCCGAAGACCACCGTTTCCCAGCCTTCGAAGGTGGCCAGTGCCTGGGGCAGGGCGGTCAGCAGGATGGCGCCGACCAGCGAGCCATAAACCGAAGCCATGCCGCCGATGACCACCATGGTGACCAGTTCGATGGAATGGAAGAAGTCGGCGAAATTGGGGCTGACGAAGCCGACGTAATGCGCCGTGACGCTGCCCATCAGGCTGGCGAAAACGGCGGAGAGCACGAAGATCGCCACTTTGTAGCGGACGATATCGACGCCGACCACCTGCGAGGCGACTTCGGACCCGTGCAGCGCGCGCAGGGCGCGGCCGAAGGGCGAGTCGATCAGGTTCAGCGAAGCCCAGACCGACACCGACAGCAACAGTGCGACGACCCAGTACCACTGCTTGTCGTTGGAGAGCTCGAAGCCGAACAGACCCATGGTCGGCACCGGCATGCCGTCCGGACCGCCGGTCCATTGCGCTTCGTTGCGCAGGGCGATGCTGATGATGATGCCGAGGCCGAGCGTGGCCATGGCCAGGTAGTTGCCTTTCAGCTTGAAGATCGGGCGGGCGACCAGGGCGGCGAGCACGGCGGTAGCGGCAGCGCCGGCGCCCATGGCGAGCAGTGGATGCCAGCCAAAGTGCGTCGGCAGCACGGCCGAGGCATAGGCACCGATACCGAGGAAGCCGGCGTGGCCCAGGCTGATCTGGCCGGCAAAGCCGATCAGCAGGTTGAGGCCGAGCACGATCACGGCGTTGATCGCCATGCGCACGGCGAGGTCGAGGTAGAAACTGTTGGGTAGCACGAAGGGCAGCACCAGCAGGATGGCGATGACCAGATAGAGGCCTTTGTATGCGGATTTCGTCATGCTTACACCCGATCCGTCGATTTGCCGCCGAACAGGCCGCGCGGCATGAAGAAGAGGATGAACAGGATGAGCACGAAGGGGATCGCATCCTTGTAGGCCGAGGAGATGTAGCCGGCGCCCATCGCTTCGAGGATGCCGACCAGCAGGCCGCCGACTACGGCACCAAGGCCGTTGCCCAATCCACCGAGCACGGCGGCGACGAAGCCCTTAAGGCCGAGCATGATCCCGACGTCGTAGGAGGTCATGGTGATCGGCGTCAGCAGGATGCCGCCGAGCGCACCGAGCGCCGCCGACATGGCGAAGCTCATGAACAGCACCCAGCTGGTGTTGATGCCGACCAGTTCGGCGGCCAGACGGTTGAAGGAGGTGGCCAGCATGGCCTTGCCCTGCAAGGTGCGGTTGAAGAAATACCACAGCGCCACGACGACCAAGGCGGTGACGCCGAGCACCCACAAGCTCTGCGGCAATAGCGTGGCGCCGAGGATCTCAATCGGCGTGTCGCCGGAGAAGGGCGGCAGGCTGTGCGTGTTCTTGCCGAGAAAGACGGCGACCAGGCCGCGGATGACCAGCGAGGCGCCGATGGTGATGATGATCAGGGTGACCGTTTCGGCGCCTTTAACTGGCTCGATGGCCAGCTTTTCGATCAGTACGCCGACGATGGCCGGCACGATGATGGCCAGCACCAGCGCGACCGACAGCGGCAGGCCGGCCTGGGTGAAGATCACGGCCAGCATGCCGCCGAGCATGATGAATTCGCCTTGGGCGAAGTTGATCACATTGCTGGCGTTGTAGATCAGCGTGAAGCCGAGCGCGGCCAGCGCGTAAGTGGCGCCGACCGTGACGCCGGAAAAGAGGAATTGCAGGAACTGGGCTAGCATCGGGCGCCTCCTGCCAACAGGCGAGTGCTCATTGTGTCGTCTCCGTATTCTTGTAGGGGGTGTTGCGGTGCACTGGGCAAATAGGCAAAAAATCAGAGCTTCAGCAGATGGTCGTCGTCGGCCACCACCGGCTGCTGTTGGGCGAAGAAGCCTTCAGTGTGAATCAATTCATCCTTGGCCCCGAGCAGTTTGGCGGCGGCCACGCTGGCATCGACGAATTCCGGGCTGCCAGCGATGAACAGGGTGTGCTTGGACAGATCGGGGAAAAGCTGCGGCAGAACCACATCGACACGTCCCTTCAGGAAACCTTCCTTCTCCTCGCGGGTCAGCGTGACCTTGTAGTCGAAGTTGCGGTGCTTGGTGCGCCACCAGGCCATCATACCGCGGCTATAGACATCCTCTTCGGTGCGTGCCGAGAACAGCATGGTGACGGGCTTGCGGAAGCCGCGGCGCAGGGCCGCTTCGGCCAGGGCCAGCACGGGGGCGAGGCCGGTGCCGGCGGCAATGCACAGGACCGGCGTATCGACCGAGGGATCGCCGATGAAAGTGCCGTAGGCGCCGGAAATCTTGATGCTGTCGCCGATACCCAGGCTGTCGTGAATCCAGTTGCTGGTCACGCCGCCCTCGGCACGGGCGACTTGCAGCACCAGTTCGCCATCCGGGCGTGGTGCGTTGGAAATTGAATAGGCGCGGGCCGGCACGTCGGCACGCGGATTGCCGACGGTGACGTACTGGCCGGGCCAGTAGCGGATCGGCTGGCCGACCGGGCGCAGGCGAACCTCGACGACGCGGGCAGCAATCTGCTTCTTGTCGGTGACGACGAACAGTGCATCCTCACGCGGGGGGAAGAGTTTGGGCTTGGCGTCCTCGGTGCCCCACTCGATGGTGATTTCCTCGGAAATCGGCTTGGCCATGCACATCAGGCCGAAGCCCTGTTTGCGCTCGTCTTGCGACAGGGCCATGTCGAGCACCATGCCCTGGTCGAACTGACCGGACGTGACCTTGACCTTGCATTCTCCGCAGGCGCCGGCACGGCAGTTGTTGGGCAGGGCGTAGCCGGCTTTTTCCAGCGCCATCAGGACGGTATCGCCATAGGCGCAGTCGACGGACTTGCCGGAGGGTTGCATGATGATTCGTGCCATTTTTGTCTTCCCCTTGGAATTCTGGTGTTGCTCTCTGTTGCGGCAAAGCCGGCACCCCTTGCGGGGCACCGGCCGGACTTCCATTTCGTCATCCCCGCGCAGGCGGGGATCCAGGAAATGCACCGCAGGCAGTGGCAGCGGCCCTGGATTCCCGCCTTCGCGGGAATGACCTTGCGACGGATCAGAACACCGGAATGATGTCTTCCATGTCGATGTCGCTGACTTCCTGGCCGGTGATACCGACTTCCGGAATGGCCGGGAACGGAATGTTGTAGCGGTCGAGCACGCCCTTCAGGTTGATCATCGCGTTACGCCAGTTTTCCAGCTTGGCTTCGTAGCTCGGGATGCCGAAGCCGGCACCGCGGGCGACTTCCTCACCCTCGCGCTGGTTGGCGATGAAGTCTTCCGGCAGGTCCCAGAATTCCATCGGCGGCTCGAACAGAACGGCCGACAGGAACAGATAGCCGGCGCGGATCTGCTTGGTGACGACGGCCTTGGTCTCTTCCTTGAGTCCCGGGTAGTCGCGCTCCATGACCGCCATGCAGATAGCCATGTGGCGGCCTTCGTCGCGGCCGATGTTCTTGAAGCCTTCCTTGAAGACGGCTTCACGGGAGTTGTCGAACATCTGCTTGAAGATGGTGGCGGCAGCAATCTCGCCCATCAGGAAGGAACTGAACAGCACGGCCAGGTCGTACTTGGGCACGGCCTGCTTGTAGCCGTTCCAGTAGCGCGCACCGTTGAAGTACAGCCACTGCACGTTCTTCTGCAGGCGTTTGCCGAGGTCGGTCTTCGGTTGATAGGTGATCGGGTCCGGATGGTTGAGCAGCTTGGTGATGGCCAGGCCACACATGATTTCGTGGTTCTGCTCGTCGCGGGTGACGGAGAAGAAGCATTTACGGACCGGATCTTCTTCGTGCACTTCGTAGGTCTTGATCAGCGCTTCGGCAAAGACCGGGGGGGCGGAAGCGTCAAATACCGACAGCAGGCTCCACCAGTAAGCGATCGATTCGCGCTCTTCCCAGGTGTAGCTATCGACGTCCAGGGTGTCCCAGGGCAGCTTCTCCGGATCCCAGTCTTCGCGGCGGGCGGCTTCCCAGACTTCCTGCAACTTCTTGGTCTTGCTGTTCCAGGACAGCGGATACACGTTCGGTTGTTCAATCGCCGGCGGAAATTCCATCTTGTCGGCAAAACGTTCCTTATTGCTGGCCATATCTCCTCCTATCGGGGTCTCGTGGTTGGTAACACCACCTGGCTCGGTGGGTGTGGTTGAATAATGATACGCATTGATGCTTCATGTCAACAAAATTTGTATCAGAACGTAGAAAATAATTTTCGGAACGAATTTTGTAATTCGTAATCACGGCCGGTTGTTTGGCTAAAAAATTTTATATCATCATGTTTCGTAACAACAAATATTGTGTTGTGTAATAAGTTGTATGAATCGGAATGATGGTTTTTGTGAAAATTTACGATACTTTGAATTGACTTTTGGTTTGTATATTCGTATCGTGTTGCAACGTTGGCATGCCCCGGTGCCTGCCGAAATCGAAGAATGAATATCGCCAAGGAGATATCGATGTCGCACCCCCTGTTGGAGAAGCACCGCGCCACGCTGGATGGCGCCCTCAATGCGATTGCCACGCGTGGCTATTGGTCGGCCTATAACGAGATGCCGAGCCCGAAGACTTACGGCGAGACGGCAGCCGAAGATGGCAAGAAGGCGTTCGAGGCACATCTGGGCAAGCAGTTCGTGCTGGACCAGCCGGGGCAGAAATCCTGGGTCGGCGGTGAGCAATCGCCTTACGGCATCGACCTGAATGTGCAGTACCCGGTTTGCGATCACGAGGCGCTGATCGCTGCCGGCCAGCAAGCCATGCTTGGCTGGCAAAAGGTTGGCGCCGACGGACGCACCGGTATTTGCCTGGAAATCCTTGATCGCCTGAACAAGCAGAGCTTCGAACTGGCGCATGCCGTCATGATGACGACCGGCCAGGGCTGGATGATGGCTTTCCAGGCTGGTTCGCCGCATGCCCAGGATCGCGGCCTCGAAGCCGTGGCCTACGCTTATCGCGAGCAGAGCTTCGTGCCGAGCGAAACCATCTGGGACAAGCCGCAGGGCAAGAACCCGTCGCTGGTCATGAAGAAGCATTTCGAAATCGTCGGCCAGGGCGTTGGCGTGGTGGTCGGTTGCGGCACCTTCCCGACCTGGAACACTTATCCCGGTTTGTTCGCCGCCTTGTCGACCGGCAACGCCGTGATCGTCAAGCCGCACAGCAACGCCATCCTGCCGGCCGCGATGACCGTGCGCACCATCCGCACTGTGCTGGCCGAAAACGGCATCGATCCCAATCTGGTCACCCTGTGCGTCACCGCCGATCGCGGTACAACGCAGAAGCTGGTCACCCATCCGGCCGTCAAGTCCATCGACTTCACCGGCGGCAACGTCTTCGGCCAGTGGTTGATCGACAACTGCCGCCAGGCCCGCGTGTATGCCGAGCTGGCCGGTGTGAACAACATCGTCATCGACTCGACCGATGCCTACAAACCCATGCTGCGCAACCTGGCCTTCACGCTGTCGCTGTATTCCGGCCAGATGTGCACCACCTCGCAGGCCATCTTCGTGCCGGCCGGCGGCATCGAGACCGAAGACGGCCACAAATCCTACGACGACGTCTGCGCCGATCTGGCCAAGGCCGTCTCCGGTTTCCTGTCCAAGCCGGAAGTCGCCCTGGCCGTGCTCGGTGCCGTGCAATCGGCCGATACCCTGAAGCGTATCGAGATGGCGGATAGCGGTACGCTGGGCAAGGTCGTGCTGGCCTCGGCCAAGCTGGAAAATCCGGATTTTCCCAAGTCCACCGTACGTACCCCGGTGCTGCTCGCCTGCGATGCCGCCGACGAGCATGCCTATATGGAAGAGCGCTTCGGCCCGATCAGCTTCATCGTCAAGGTGCCCGATACCGCTGCGGCCATCGCTCTGTCCGAGCGCATCGTGTCCACCCATGGCGCATTGACCGCCGGCATCTACTCGACCAAGCAGGAAGTGATCGATGCGATGACCGCCGCAACCATGCGTTCCAAGGTTGCTCTGTCGATAAACCTGACCGGCGGCGTCTTCGTGAACCAGTCGGCAGCCTATTCCGATTACCACGGTACCGGTGGCAACCCGGCGGCCAATGCTTCGTACGCCGATGCTGCCTTCGTGGCCAACCGTTTTGTCGTTGTCCAGCGTCGTTACCACATCGAGAACGCAGCATGAGTTTCGAAAACATTACCTTTACCGTCGAGGCTGGCATTGCCCGCCTGACCCTGAACCGGCCGGACAAGCTGAACAGCTTCACCGGCGCCATGCACGCCGAATTGCGGACGGCGCTGGATACCGTCCAGGCTGACAAATCCATCCGTGTGCTGGTACTGACCGGGGCTGGCCGAGCCTTCTGTGCCGGCCAGGACCTGGCCGATCCCGACATGGCGATGGTCAATGGCAAGATGCCGGACATCGGCAATGTCGTGGAAGCCAACTACAAGCCGCTGGTCATGCGCCTGCAAAGCCTGCGCGTGCCGACCATCGCGGCAGTCAATGGCATTGCTGCCGGGGCGGGCGCATCGGTGGCGCTGGCTTGCGACCTGTGCATTGCGACGAAATCGGCGTCCTTTCTGCAGGCCTTCTCCAAGATCGGCCTGATTCCGGATACCGGCGGCACCTGGTTCCTGCCGCAACGCGTCGGCATGGCGCGGGCTATGGGTCTGGCCCTGCTGGCCGACAAGCTGCCGGCCGAAAAGGCTGCCGAATGGGGCCTGATCTGGGAGTGCGTCGAGGATGCCGACTTTGCCGGTCGCATCGACGCCTTGGCCAAGCAGTTGTCGGTCATGCCGACAAAGGCGCTGGTGCGCACTCGCCAGGCCATGCATGCCGCACCGGGCCACACGCTGGAGCAGCAATTGTCCTTCGAGGGCAGTTTCATGCGCGAACTGGGCTGGAGCCCGGATTACGCGGAAGGCGTCCAGGCCTTCATGGAAAAGCGTGCGCCGAATTTCACCGGAGAGTGAAAGCGTGAGCCAAGCACCCCTTCCTCAACAGACCATCGTCGCCGTGGTCGGTACCGGTGCCATGGGCGCCGGTATCGCCCAGGTGGCAGCCGCTGCCGGGCATACGGTCAAATTACTCGATGCGCGCAGCGATGCGGCGGTTCGCGCCGTAGCCGGCATCCGAAGCCTGTTCGCCAAGCTCGCCGAAAAAGGCAAGATGAGCACCGAAGCGGCCGAGGCGACCGGGCAGCGCCTGGTTGCCGTCAATCAACTGTCGGACCTGGCCGATGCTGGCCTGGTCGTCGAAGCCATCGTCGAAAACCTCGAAGCCAAGCAAAAGCTGTATGCCGACCTTGAAGGCATCGTCGGCTCCGAGTGCATCTTCGGCACCAATACCTCGTCGATTTCCGTGACGGCCATCGGTGCCGCGCTGAAGCGACCGGAACGCCTAGCCGGCCTGCATTTCTTCAACCCGGCGCCACTGATGGCACTGGTCGAGATCGTCTCCGGCCTTGCCACCGACAAGGCGGTGGCCGACACCTTGTTCGCCACGGCCAATGCCTGGGGCAAGACGGCGGTCCACGCCAAGTCGACACCGGGTTTCATCGTCAACCGGGTCGCCCGCCCTTATTACGCCGAAGCCCTGCGTATCGCTCAGGAGGGCGCTGCGGATTACGCCACCATCGACGCCGTGCTGCGCGAGGCCGGCGGCTTCCGCATGGGGCCCTTCGAGCTGATGGACATGATCGGCCACGACGTCAATTTCGCCGTGACCAACTCGGTTTGGCGGGCCTTCTACAACGACCAGCGCTTCCTGCCGTCGTTGATCCAGCAGGAACTGGTCGATGCGGGTTTTTATGGCCGGAAGTCCGGACGTGGTTTCTACGATTACCGCGACGGTGCGGTGAAGCCTGAACCCCAGACCGAGGCCGCCCATACGCCAGCGGGTCAGATCATCATCTTCGGTGAGTCGGATCTGGCTGAAATCCTGATCGAGCGCCTGCAGGATGCCAGCCGCTCCTATACCCGGGCCCCGGACTGCGACGGTCGTATTGCCGAAATCGGCCTGGCCAAGATTTACGTGACCGATGGCCGTACAGCCACCCAGCGGGCCGCCGAAACCGGCGTCGCCAATACCGTGCTGATCGATCTGGCACTGGACTATGCCAAGGCCACCCGCCTGGCCTTCGCGGCGGCAGAGCAGTGCGAGCCGGCGGCTATTGCCTCGGCCATCGGCCTGTTGCAGGCGACGGGCTTTGCGGTCTCCCGTTTTCTCGACGTGCCGGGGCTGGTCGTTATGCGTACCGTGGCCATGCTGGCCAATGAAGCCGCCGATGCGGTCAATCAGGGCGTGTGCACCGAAAAGGGCGCCGACCAGGCCATGCGCCTCGGGGTCAATTATCCGCAGGGGCCGCTGGCCTGGGCCGGTCGGGTGGGCGTTTCCGTCATCCGCGACGTCCTGGCCAACCTGGCCGCAAGCTACGGCGAGGATCGCTACCGCATTTCACCGCTGATTCAGCGTGCCGTATTTGCCGGAAGGAATATTCATGACTGAACCGAAACTCAGCCCGGTTGAAGCGCAAGCGCTGGCCGATGCCACGGCCGAGGCGATGTACTCGCGCGACCGCGCCGCCCAGGCGTTGGGCATCAGGATCGTGCGCGTCCAACCGGGTGCCTCGCTGCTCACCATGGCGGTTCGTTCCGACATGGTCAACGGCCACCACATCTGCCACGGTGGCATGATCTTCAGCCTGGCCGATACCGCTTTCGCCTACGCCTGCAATAGCTACAACAAGAACACGGTGGCCTCGGCCTGTCATATCGACTTCCTGGCCCCGGCCAAGGAAGGCGAGATGCTGGAGGCCGAAGCCATCGAGCAATCGGCGGCCGGGCGCACCGGCGTTTACGACATTACCGTGCGTAACAACCACGGCAAGACCATCGCCCTGTTCCGGGGCAAGAGTTATCGCATCAACGGCGAAGTGATCGCCGGATTGCAGCAGGCCGACTGAGTCTGCGCGAACCCACGGAGGAGATAGACATGACTGTCAAGAAACCCTTGCCCGGCGATCTCGAACCGATCGAGATGGCCAGCCGCGAAGAAATTTCGGCGCTGCAACTCGAGCGCCTGAAGTGGTCGGTCCGCCACACCTACGACAACGTCGAGGCCTATCGCAAGAAATGTCAGGAAAAGGGCGTCACGCCCGACGATCTTAAGGAACTCGCCGATCTCGGCAAGTTCCCGTTCATGACCAAGACCGATCTGCGTGACAACTATCCCTTTGGCCTCTTCGCCGTGCCGCGCGAGAAAGTTGCTCGCCTGCATGCGTCGAGCGGCACCACCGGCAAGTCGGTGGTCGTCGGCTACACCCAGAACGATATCGACAACTGGGCCAATCTGATCGCCCGTTCCCTGCGTGCGGCCGGCGTTCGTGCCGGCGACATGGTGCATAACGCCTACGGCTACGGCATGTTCACCGGTGGCCTGGGCGCCCATTACGGCATCGAACGCCTGGGTTGCACCGCGGTCCCGATGTCCGGCGGCCAGACCGAGAAGCAGGTCCAGCAGATCGTCGATTTCAAGCCGGATGCCATCATGGTCACGCCGTCCTACTCCCTCGTCATCGCCGAGGAATTCGAGCGCCTGGGCATCAAGCCGGAAGACATTTCCCTCAAGGTCGGCATCTTCGGTGCCGAGCCATGGGGCGAGGGCATGCGCGCCGAGATCGAGAAGAAACTGGGCATCGACGCCATCGATATCTATGGCCTGACCGAGGTCATGGGCCCGGGGGTCGCCTGCGAATGCATCGAGACCAAGGATGGCCCGGTGATCTGGGAAGACCATTTCTACCCCGAGATCATCGATCCGGAAACCGGCGAAGTGTTACCCGATGGCGAGGAGGGGGAACTGGTGTTCACCTCGCTGACCAAGGAAGCCTTCCCGGTCATTCGCTACCGCACCCGCGACCTGACCCGCCTGTTGCCGCCGACCGCTCGCTCCTTCCGCCGCATCGGCAAGATCACCGGCCGTTCCGACGACATGCTGATCATTCGCGGCGTGAATGTTTTCCCGACGCAGATCGAGGAACAGATCCTGCGCGACAAACGCTTGGCCGGTAACTATCAGATCGTGGTGACCCGCGATGGGCACCTCGACAATCTGGAGGTGCGTTGCGAAGTGCAGCGCGAACTCTCGGGCAAGCTGAGCCCGGCCGACATCCAGTCCATCGCCAAGGAGCTGCAGCACCGGATCAAGACCATCATCGGCGTGTCGACCAAGATCACCGTCATGGAATTCGACGCCATTCCGCGCACGCTGGTCGGCAAGGCCAAGCGCGTGCTGGACGAGCGCCCGAAACAGAACTGAGGATATGACGATGACTGAAGCTTTCATTTGCGACACCATCCGCACGCCCATCGGCCGCTACGGCGGCGCCTTGGCCGGCGTGCGCGCCGACGATCTTGGCGCCATTCCTCTAAAAGCGCTGATGGAGCGCAATCCGCAGGTCGACTGGACCGCGGTCGACGACATCATCTACGGCTGTGCCAACCAGGCTGGCGAGGACAATCGCAACGTCGCCCGCATGTCCGGTTTGTTGGCCGGTTTGCCCATCGAAGTGCCAGGCACCACGGTGAACCGGCTGTGCGGTTCCGGCATGGATGCCGTCGGCCTGGCCGCGCGCTCGATCAAGTCCGGTGAAGCCAGCCTGATGATCGCCGGCGGCGTCGAGAGCATGTCGCGCGCCCCGTTCGTGATGGGCAAGGCGGAATCGGCTTTCTCCCGCCAGGCGGCGATTTTCGATACCACCATCGGCTGGCGCTTCATCAACCCGCAGATGAAAAAGCTGTACGAAACCCATTCGATGCCGCAAACGGCGGACAACGTGGCCGAGGAGTTCAAGATCAGCCGCGCCGACCAGGATGCCTTTGCCTTGCGCTCGCAGCAGCGCTGGGCTGCCGCTCACACTGCCGGGCGTTTTGCCGATGAACTGGTGCCGGTGGTGATTCCGCAGAAGAAGGGCGACCCCAAGGTCGTCGATACCGACGAACACCCGCGTCCGGAGACCACGCTGGAGATGCTGGCCAAGCTGAAGGGCGTCAACGGTCCGGAACTGAGTGTGACTGCCGGCAATGCCTCCGGGGTCAATGACGGCGCTTGCGCCTTGTTGCTGGCTTCGGCCGACGCTGCCGGGAAATACGGCCTGACGCCGCTGGCGCGCGTTGTCGGCATGACGACGGCCGGCGTACCGCCCCGCATCATGGGCTTCGGCCCGGCACCGGCCGTGCGCAAGGTGCTAGCCCAGACCGGGCTGACGCTGGCGCAGATGGAGGTCATCGAGTTGAACGAGGCTTTCGCCGCACAAGGCCTGGCGGTCATGCGCGACCTCGGTCTGGCTGACGACGAGCCCCGCGTCAATCCCAACGGCGGCGCCATCGCCCTGGGGCATCCGCTCGGCATGAGCGGTGCCCGCCTGGTGACGACCGCGGCTTACGAACTCAAGCGCCGTGGCGGCCGCTATGCCTTGTGCACCATGTGTATTGGTGTCGGACAGGGGATCGCCATGGTGATCGAGCGTGTTTGAAATTAATCCAACAGAGGAGACAAACCCATGAAGCACAGCATCAAGAAGCTCGTTGCCGGTTCCGCCCTGGTGTTTGGCGCGTTTGGCGCCTTCGCTGCCGATCCGATCAAGATCGGTTCTGTCCTGTCCGTCACCGGGCCGGCTGCTTTCCTCGGCGATCCGGAACTGAAGACCCTACAGCTCTACGTCGAGGACATCAACAAGAAGGGGGGCGTCAATGGTCGTCCGCTGCAGTTGGTGCATTACGACGATGGCAGCGATGCCAACAAGGCCAACGGTTTCACCAAGCGCCTGATCGAAGACGACAAGGTCGATGTGCTGGTCGGTGGCACCACCACCGGCGCCACCATGTCCTCCGTGCCGCTGGCCGAGAAGGCCGGCATTCCGTTCGTTTCGTTGGCCGGTGCCGTGGTCATCGTCGAGCCGGTCAAGAAGTGGGTGTTCAAGACGCCGCATACCGACCGCATGGCTGCGGAGAAGGTCTTCGAGGACATGAAGAAGCGCGGCCTGACCAAGGTGGCCTTGCTGTCCGAGACATCCGGCTTTGGCGCTTCCGGCAAGAAGGAAACGGAAGCGGTCGCCGGCAAGTACGGCATCACGCTGGTGGCCAACGAGACTTACGGTCCGAAGGATACGGACATGAGCCCGCAGCTGACCAAGATCAAAACCACGCCGGGTGTCCAGGCAGTGTTCGTGTTCGGTCTGGGGCAGGGTCCGGCCATCGTGACCAAGAACTACAAGCAACTTGGTATAACCCTGCCGCTCTACCAGTCGCACGGTGTCGCTTCCGACGAATTCCTGAAGCTGGCCGGCCCGGCTGCCGAAGGTGTTCGTCTGCCGTCGCCGGCGCAGTTGATCCCGGAAAAGCTGCCGGCCAAGGACGCGCAGAAGCCGGTGGTGACCGCCTATGAACAAGCCTACAAGGCGGCCTACAAGACCGATGTCTCGACTTTTGGCGGCTATGCCTACGACGGCCTGATGCTGGCGGTGGATGCCATCAAGCGTGCCGGCGGCACCGACAAGGCCAAGGTGCGTGACGCGCTCGAAGCCACCAAGGGCTTCGTCGGCACCAGCGGCACCTTCAACATGTCGGCAACCGACCACATGGGGCTCGACCTGTCCGCTTTCCGCTTGCTTGAAGTGAAGAACGGCGACTGGAATATCGTCCAGTAAGCGAAACCGAAATACGCACTGGCTCGCCCCGGTGCCAAGCATCTGATACTGCACTTTGGGCCGCCTGGGTCATGCCCGGCGGCCACTTTTTTGGAGAAAGAACATGAGCGAACTCGTCCTCAGCGAGATCCACGGCCGGGTCGGCCTGATCCGCATCAATCGCCCGGAGGCGATGAACGCCCTGAACAACGACGTGGTCGACGGCATCGCTGCTGCGGTGGACCGCTTCGAAAGCGATGAAAACATCGGCTGCATCGTCATCACCGGCAATGAAAAAGCCTTCGCCGCCGGAGCCGATATCGGCTTCATGAAGGATTTCGACTACATGC
>JAYREE010000009.1:0-168273 GCA_041909105.1 Azonexus sp. | reverse complement strand
TTTTTTCAGGAAACTGAACATGGAAATTTGTGGTCTTAAGCCGGCTGACAGGGAGGCGGCAAGCCGGTTAAGATGCCGCCCGAATCGATGCAAAACTGCCCCGGATTTTAGCAGAAAGACCCGCTATCCCATGAGAATGCAACGCCTGATCCCCTTTTTGCTGGCCCCCTGGCTGAGCACCGCAGCCTTGGCCAATCCCTACGAAACCACGCTGAAGAACGGCCTGCGCATCATCGTCAAGGAAGACCACCGGGCACCGACCGCCGTGCAGATGGTCTGGTACCGCATCGGCAGCACCGATGAGGTCGATGGTGCGTCCGGTGTCGCCCACGTGCTCGAGCACATGATGTTCAAGGGCACGCCGAGCGTCGGCCCTGGCGAATTCAACAAGCGCGTCGCCGCTGCCGGCGGGCGCGACAACGCCTTCACCAGCCGCGACTACACGGCCTACTTCCAGCAGGTGCCGAAGGAAAAACTGGAAGAGATGATGCAGCTCGAAGCCGACCGCATGCGCCACCTGAACGTGGACGCCAAGGAATTCGAGCAGGAGATCAAGGTCGTCATGGAAGAGCGCCGCATGCGCACCGATGACAACCCGCAGGCCAAGCTGTTCGAGCAGATGAACGCCGTCGCCTACCAGGCGCACCCGTATCGCCGGCCGATCATCGGCTGGATGAACGACCTGGAGACGATGACCGCCGCCGACGCCAAGGCCTGGTACGACCAGTGGTACGTACCGAATAACGCCTACGTGGTGATCACCGGCGACGTCGAGCACAAGGAAATCTTCGCCCTGGCCGAGAAATACTACGGCCCGCTCGAAGGCCGCGCCCTGCCGGTACGCAAGCCGCAGGTCGAGCCGAAGCAGGAAGGCACGCGCCGCGTCACCGTCAAGGCGCCGGCCGAGTTGCCCAGCCTGATCATGGCCTACAAGGCACCCGTGTTGCGCGACATCGAGAAGGACAGCGAACCCTACGCCCTCGAAATGCTCGCCGCCGTGTTGGATGGCCACGACGCCGCCCGCTTCAACAAAAAGCTGGTACGCGAAGACAAGGTCGCGCTGTCGGTCGATATCGGCTACGACGGCACCGCCCGCGGCCCTGGCATGCTCTACGTCAGTGGTACGCCGGCCGAAGGCAAGACCATCGCCGACCTCGAAGCCGCCATCCGAGCCGAAATCGCCCACGTGCAAAGAGACGGCATCAGCGAAACCGAGCTGAAGCGCGCCAAGGCGCAACTGCTCGCGGCCGAGGTCTACAAGCTCGACTCGATGTTCGGCCAGGCCATGGAAATCGGCCAGATCGAATCGGCCAACCTGCCCTATCGCGGCCTAAACCGCATGCTGGAGAAGCTGCAACAGGTCACGGCCGCCGAGGTTCAGGCCGCTGCCCGCAAGTACTTCACCGACGACACGCTGACCGTCGGCGTCCTCGATCCGCAGCCACTGGATGGCAAAGCCCGCCGTCCCGCCGTCGCCACCCGTCACTGATGAAAATTGCCATGAAACGACTGTGCACCGCAGTAGTTGCGCTTTTGTTGGCGCAAACCGCCTTCGCCGCGGCCAAGATCGAATACTGGGTTTCGCCTTCCGGCGCCCGCGTCTATTTCGTCGAAAGCCGGGTGCTGCCCATCCTCGACGTCCAGGTCGACTTCGCCGCCGGTTCGATGTTCGACCCGGCCGGCAAATCCGGCGTCGCCGCGCTGACCCGCGCCACCCTCGACAACGGCGCCGGCAAGCTCGACGAAACCGCCATCGCCGAACAACTGGCCGACATCGGCGCCTCGCTCGGCGGCGGCGCCGACACTGACCGCGCCAGCGTCAGCCTGCGCACCCTGGCCGCCAAGGACAAACGTGATCCGGCACTCGCCATCCTGAGCAGCGTCGTACAGCAACCGCGCTTCGACACCACCGTTTTCGAACGAGAGAAAGCGCGCACCATCGCCAGCCTCAAAGAAGCCTTGACCCGGCCCGACAGCATCGCCGGCAAGGCCTTCTGGGAGGCCATGTACCCGAATCATCCCTATGGCAAGCAAGCCACGCCGGAAAGCGTGACGGCCATCGGCCGCGACGACCTCGCCGCCTTCCACGCCCGCTACTACACTGCGGCCAACGCCAGCATCACGCTGGTCGGCGACCTGTCGCGCGCCGAGGCGGAACAGATTGCCGAAACCATCGCCGCCGGCCTGCCCAAGGGCGGCAACGTGACGCTGCCGACACCCCCAAACCCGCCCAAGGGCAGCGTCACCAAGCTGGCCCATCCGGCCAGCCAGGCCCACGTCTATCTGGGCCTGCCGGCCATCGAACGCGGCAACCCGGACTTCTTCCCGCTGCTGGTCGGCAACTACACGCTGGGCGGCGGCGGCTTCGTGTCGCGCCTGATGAAGGAAATCCGCGACAAGCGCGGCTACGCCTACAGCGTTTACAGCTACTTCGCCCCGCTCAAGCAATCCGGTCCCTTCCAGATCGGCTTGCAAACCAAGCGCTCGCAGGCCCAGGATGCGATCAAGGTGGCGCGCAGCATCCTCGAGGATTTCGTCAAAAACGGTCCGACGGCGGAAGAACTGACCGCCGCCAAGGCAAACCTGGTCGGCAGCTTCCCCTTGCGCCTGGACAGCAACAAGAAGTTACTCGACAACGCCGCGGTGATCGGCTTCTATGGCCTGCCGCTCGATTACCTCGACCAGTATCAGACCAAGGTGCAAGCGGTGACGGCGGACGATATCAAGCGTGCCTTCGCCCGCCACGTTCGCCTCGACCATCTGGTCACCGTCACCGTGGCGGCGGATTGAACTCGGTTCGTATCGTCGGCGGCGAATTCCGCCGCCGCGTCCTGCGCTTTCCCGACAGCGAAGGCCTGCGCCCGACACCCGACCGCGTGCGCGAGACGCTGTTCAACTGGCTCGGCCAGGAACTCGATGGCTGGCATTGCCTCGATCTCTTCGCCGGCAGCGGCGCCCTTGGCTTCGAAGCCGCCTCGCGCGGCGCAGCACGGGTGGTCATGCTGGAAAAATCGCCGCGCGTCCTGGCGGCGTTGCATGAAAACCACGAATTGCTCCATAAGCCGCCGGCTGTGGAGATCATTCGCGGGGATGCGTTACAATATTTGGCCTCGACCAAGGCCAAATTCGACCTGATCTTCATCGATCCGCCCTACAAAAAGGGCTGGATTGCCCGCCTGGAGTCACTTCTTCCCGGCGTGCTGAACGAAGATGGGGCAATCTACGTCGAGGCAGAGCACGAAATCGGATCGCTGGGCGATTGGCGCACGGAGCGCCAAGGCAAGGCGGGGGAAGTACATTTTCACTTGTTGCGGCGGCAAGCTTGAGCAAACTCGATCATCGCGTAGCGATCTATCCGGGCACCTTTGACCCCATCACACGGGGCCACGAGGATCTCGTCCGTCGTGCTGCCAGCCTGTTCGACCGACTGATTCTGGCCATTGCCGAAAGTCCGTCGAAGCAGCCGCGCTTCCCACTGGCCGACCGTGTCGCCATGGCCGAGGAGATTCTCGGCGGCATCCCGAATGTCGAGATTGTCGGCTTCAACACGCTGCTCATGCAGTTCGTGCATGACATGGGTGCCAAGGTCATCGTGCGCGGACTGCGCGCGGTATCCGACTTCGAATACGAATTTCAGATGGCCGGAATGAACCGCAGCCTCTATCCGGAGGTCGAAACTGTGTTTCTGACCCCGGGCGAACAATACATGTTCATTTCCGCCACCATGGTGCGAGAAATCGCACGCTTGGGCGGCGATGTCAGTAAGTTTGTACAACCTTGTGTCGAAAAGCGCCTGCGGGCGAAAACCACTGCTTAACCGAGAGAGGAACAGCTATGTCTTTGATGATTACCGACGAGTGCATCAACTGCGATGTGTGCGAGCCGGAGTGCCCGAACGAGGCTATCTCCCAAGGCGAGGAGATCTATCAGATCGATCCGAACAAGTGCACGGAATGCGTCGGTCACTACGACGAGCCGCAGTGCGTTCAGGTCTGCCCGGTGGATTGCATCCCCAAGGACCCGAACCACGTCGAGAACGAAGACCAATTGTGGACCAAGTATGAAAAGCTCACCGGCAACAAGCGCGCCTGAGCCTTCTGGTTCCCCAATAAAAAACCCGCGATTTTCGCGGGTTTTTTATTATCCACTGCCACAGTCGTCAGGCTGCCTTTTGCTGTTGCGCCTCCAATGGCAACAGCAGCTCACGCACTGAACCAGCGATCTGCTCCAAGCCCTGAATCTGCTGTAACAAGCTCTTCTCGACCGCTTCCAGCTCGGCGATGCGGTCTTCCAGCGTATCGGTCGCCTGGTGAATGCGCTTGATGCTTTCCAGGCGGCGCTTCAACTGAATCTGGTGTTCACGCACCTGAGTCTCCATTGGCGCCATGATGGCGCGCAGCCAGGTTTCCGCATCGCGGTTGGCATGCTCGAAAGCGCGCCGCACCTGAGCCGCCACTTCCTCGAAGAATTTCTGCGTGATGTTCTTCTTGTCGTGGGTCAGCAGGTTGACCGTCGTATTCAGGTGGCTGTCACACCAGGCCTGCAGACGGTCCAGCTCCTTCTCGTAACGGAGCAGCGAGAAGGGCGTCGGCGGCGGCAGCTTGAGGCCATGCTCGATGGAGAACTTCTTATAGACCGCTTCCATCATGGCCAGAATTTCGTTGATCTCGCCGTTGGAACGAGTCAGCGCATCGCGTGCCTTGGCGAAGAAGCCACCCATCGAATCCGACAAGGTCTTCGAGAAAGCCGCTTCCAGCATGACCTCACGCGTCTCGTGCGTCAGTTGGCGCAGCATGTCCAGACCGAGGTGGCCGAACAGGTTGTTGGTCAGCGTCGAGAAAACGCTGCGCACCGCATAGTAGCGCTGCAGACCGGCCTCGAATTCGTCCTTCTCGGCCCGCACCTTGCCCATCATGTACTCGACGACACCGCGATTCTTGCCGCGCAGTTCGGTCAGTTCGGTCAGCTGTTCGCGCAGGCCGAGGAGGCGGGATTCGAGCAGGCCGCGCACGGTACGATTGACGTCGCCGAATTCGCTCTCGGTGCTGTCACGCACGATGTCCTGCTTGGCCGGAATTAGTTCGTGCGACAAGGCGGCCTCGAGCAAGGGCAGGCGGCTGCGTTCGAGCAGGGCATTGTCGCCGTTGATCTTGGCGACCAGGCCCTTCTGGGCGGAAACCGGGAAAACCTGGCTGGCCGGCAAATCGAGAATGCGGGCGCTGGCATCGACCTGCTTCTGAATTTCGGCGTCGATTTCCTCAGCCGACTTCAGTTCGTCCCATTGGCCGTCGATCTTGTTCAACACAACCAGACGGCCACGTTTGGCCGTCGCCCCGGCGCAAATATGATCCTTCCAGATGCTCAGGTCGGATTGGGTGACCCCGGTATCGACCGACAGGATGAACAGCACGGCATGCGCATTGGGCAGCAGCGACAGGGTCAGTTCCGGCTCGGTACCGATGGCGTTGAGCCCCGGCGTATCGAGGATAACCAAGCCTTGCTTGAGCAGCGGATGCGGAAAGTTGATCACGGCATGACGCCAGCGCGGAATTTCGACCAGACCATCGTCACCGGCCGCATACAGGTCGCCCCCCTCTTGGTCTGTGCCGAAGCCCAATTTGGCCGCCTCATCGGGCGTCACGCGCAGGGTTTCGCTGACGTGGCGCAGGGCATCCTGCATCGACTCAGGCGTTTCCACGTCGAGCGGCACGATAGACCACTCTTCAGGAAAACGCTTGTATTCGGTGACGCTCGAATTGGCCGTCCGCGTTTGGATCGGCAGCAGTTCGATGCGCGGTTCCTTGGTGGCATCGAACAGCAACTCGGTCGGGCACATCGTGGTCCGCCCGGCCGACGACGGCAGCATCCGGTTGCCGTAATCGGCAAAAAAGATGGCGTTGATCAATTCCGACTTGCCGCGCGAAAACTCAGCGACGAAAGCGACGTTCAGGCGATCTTCACGCAGTCGCTCGAGCAACTGAGTCAGGCGCAAATCGGTCTGCGCATCGGACAATTCGTTCTGGCTCAGCCAGCTCTGAAACTCGCCGATGTAGGCGGACAGGCGCGAACGCCACATGGTGTAGGCGGCAAATTGTGTGGCGAGCGACATTAAATTACTCTCCGAGCGTAAAACTGTTTCAATTTAGCATAGTTCCTGTCACTCCCGTCAGCCTTCTTCCCGCAGGCATAAAACAGGCGATGTGCGGCGCCGAAACTGAAGCTCTGTGAGCCGCCCTGGCGTCAATGCTGGCAACCTGGACAGTAATAGGTACTGCGCCCGGCCTGACGAGTCTGCCGCACGACACCGCCGCAACGTAGACAAGCCTGTCCGGCACGGTCATATACCCCGGCCTGAATCTGGAACCAGCCTGATGCACCATCGCTATGCACATAGTCACGAATACTGCTACCCCCCGCCGCAATGGCATCGGACAAGGTCTGACGAATGGTCGGCACCAGCAAATCGATTCGCTTAGCACTGATCTTGTTGGCCGCCCGCATGGGTGAAATACCGGCGCGGAACAAGCTCTCCGAAGCATAGATATTGCCGATGCCGACTACCATGTGGCCATCCATTAACACTGGTTTGATTGGGCCGCTCCGCTTGGTCAGGCTCCGGTGTAACCACTCGGCAGTAAAAACATCGCTCAGGGGCTCGACGCCGAGGACGGCCAGCAGGGGATGATGCCCCACCTCAGCCGGAGAACCTTCCTGCCAGAGTACCAGACCGAAACGGCGCGGGTCGGCGAAACGAAGAATCTGCTTTGCCAGGACGATATCAAAGTGATCGTGTTTGCCCACCGGCATTCCTGGTGGAACGAAGCGCAGGTTGCCTGACATACCTAGGTGAAGCAGCAAACTGCCCTGAGTGCCAGGCCCGGCGCAATCGAGCAGAAGATACTTGCCACGCCGACGGACGGCGACAATATGGCAACCGGGCAAGATGCGGCTCAATTCTTGTGGAATATCGTGGCGCAAGCGAGGGGTACGTATCGTAACGCCAAGAATCATCTCCCCCTCCAGTTCGGGTGCGATTCCTCGCCGACAAACCTCAACCTCGGGCAATTCGGGCATAACATCCTCCTCCGCTTGTTCCGACCAACAAACCCAAATAACATCGCAAACTTACGAGATTCTATGCGTTCAAACACGCAACAACGAACGAAAGCCGACCCCATGCAATTGAAGCACCTAGCTGCCACCCTCACCTTGGCTCTTGGCCTGAGCCAGGCTGGCTGCACATTGGCCGCCAGCGATAGCGCGCCGAGGGCCAGCAGCCCCAAGCCGGTTGCAGCGTCCAGCGAAGACCTGATCGGACGTACCGTTTTCCAGGCTCTGGTCGGCGAATTTGCGTTGCTCCGCGGCGATCCAAAGCTCGGCTCGGACGCCTGGACCGACTTGGCCGTGCGCACCCGCGACCCCAAGGTCATCGCGCGCGCTACCGAAGTCGCCGTCGTCGCCCGCCAATATGAACGCGCTCTGGAACTCGTACGCCTGTGGCTCGAGGTCGAACCGGCCTCCACACAGGCCCGCCAGACACAATCGTCGCTACTTGTACTGACCAATCGCCTCGACGAACTCGCCCCGGAACTGGCCAGCCTGCTCGAACAGGACCAACCCAATTTGGCCAGCAACCTGCTCCACCTGAATCGGATGCTGGCTCGCCTGAGCGACAAGAAGGCCGTACAGCGCTTGGTCGATCGACTGGCGACACCCTACGACACCCTACCGGAAGCTCACTTCGCCATGGCCCAGGCGGCCTCGAACGTCGGCGACAATCAACGCGCCCTGAACGAAACCGAAGCCGCCCTGCGCCTGCGTCCCGACTGGGAAACCGCGGCCCTCGCCCGCGCCCAACTGCAATCGCGGCAATCCAACAAACTCGCCATCGACGGCCTGTTCGACTTCGTCGGCCGCGTCCCCAGCGCCCGCGACGCCCGCCTGACCCTGGCCCGCCTGCTCATTGCCGAAAGACGCTACGACGAATCGCGCAAGCAGTTCGACCGCCTGATCAAGGACAATCCGGACAGCCCCGAGGTGATCTACCCGGTCGCCATGCTTGCCTTGCAACAGGGCGACTACCAGACCGGCCGCAGCCAGCTCGAACACTTGCTGAAAACCGAGTTCCCGGACAAGAGCACGGCGCATTTCTTCCTTGGGCAACTCGATCAGGAACAAAAGAAGCCGGACGCCGCCCTCGCCCACTTCCGCCAGGTGACGACCGGCGAACAATTCGTCGCCGCCCGTTCGCGCGCAGCGCAAATCCTGATGCAGCAAGGCAAGACCGACGAGGCGCGCGAACTGCTGCATGCCACGCAAGGCGGCAGCCCGGCCGAGCGCGTGCAGTTGATTCTTGCCGAGTCGCAACTGCTACGCGACGCCAAGCGCTACAACGATGCCTACATCGTGCTCGATACCGGCCTCGGCACACACCCGGACAACCCGGAACTGCTCTACGAAGCCGCACTCACGGCCGAACGTATGGGCAAGCCCGAACTGCTCGAAATGCACCTCAAGCGATTGCTTGCCCAACACCCCGACCATGCCCATGCGCTGAATGCGCTGGGCTATTCTTGGGCCGACCGCAACGTCAATCTGAACGAAGCCTACGACATGATCGCCAAGGCCTCGGCCTTGATGCCGGAAGACCCTTTCATTATGGATAGCCTGGGCTGGGTCCAATTTCGCCAGGGCAAGGCTGAACTGGCTCTACAAACGCTAGAGACTGCCTACCGCATCAAGGCTGACCCCGAGATCGCCGTCCACCTTGCGGAAGTCCTCTGGAGCCAGAACCGGAAAGAAGAAGCACAGCGCTTGCTAAAGGAAGTCGCCAAACAGAATCCGGACAACGACGTGCTGGTTAACGCAATCAAGAAACTGCAGCCGTGAGTTTGCGCTACGCCATCGCGCTGACCGGCAGCCTGCTGCTCGCCGGTTGCGCCGCCGTTCCCGGCCTGCAGCCAGAGCGCGAACGGATCTCCGATTTCGCACTGGAGGCGCGTTTCGCCCTACGCGTTTCCCAACCCGAACGCCCGGCGCAAAGCAGCGGCGGCCGACTGAGTTGGGAACACCGCGGCGAACAGGACCGCCTGTTGCTGGCCAACCCGATCGGGATCGGGCTGGCCGAAATCGACATGCGCCCCGGCCGCTCGACGCTCCGCCTGGCCAATGGCGACACCCGCGAATCGACCGAGCCGGAGAGCCTGATCGAAGAGGTGACCGGCCAACGCCTGCCAGTCGGCCGCCTGTCCGCCTGGCTGCTTGGCCGCGCCAGCACATCGGGCAAACTGACACATGACCCACTCGGCCGCCCCAGCCGGCTGGACGAAGCCGGCTGGCGGATCGATTATGGCTACGACCTCGAGACGCCCGCCGCCACGCCCGCCCGACTCACCTTGAGCGATGGGCAAGGGATCGAACTGAAACTGCGCATCGAGGAATGGAAGGAGGCGCCTTGACCGACTGGACCTGGGACAGCGCCTGGCCGGCGCCAGCCAAACTGAATCTCTTCCTGCATGTCGTCGGCCGTCGGCCAGACGGCTACCATCTGCTGCAAACAGTCTTTCGCTTCATCGAGCGGGGCGACACCCTGCACTTCACACCGCGTGACGACGGCCAGATTGTTCTCGCGACGCCCATTCCCGGCATTCCGCCGGAAACCGACCTGACCGTACGCGCCGCACACCTGCTACGGGAAGCTACCGGTTGCCAGCAAGGCGCAACCATTCACCTGGACAAACGCCTACCGATGGGCGGCGGCCTCGGTGGCGGATCCTCCGACGCTGCAACCGTCCTGCTTGCCCTCAATCACCTGTGGCAAACTGGCCTGGCGCGAACGCAACTGGAAAAAATCGGCCTGACGCTCGGCGCCGATGTACCGGTCTTCATTCACGGCCGCAACTGTTTCGCCGAAGGCGTCGGCGAACGCTTCACCGATCTCGATCTGCCGCCGGCCGCCTATCTCGTGCTGACGCCTGCGGTGCACGTGCCGACCGCGGCGATTTTCGGCGCCCCCGACCTGAAGCGCGACACGCCCGCCATCACTGCCGCCGACTGGCAGCCAGGCCTCGGTCATAACGATCTGGAACCCGTAGCCTGCGCCCATTTTGCTGCTGTGGCGGAACATCTGGCCTGGCTCAAGCAATTTTCCCCCGCGGCCATAATGACCGGTTCCGGGGCCTGTGTTTTTGCCGCATTTTCGGACAAAAGCACTGCCGAATCAGTACTTTCCAGACTTCCAACCGGGATGAGCGGCTGGGTCAGCGAGGGTCTGGCCGAACACCCGCTGGCAAAAAATCCAACAAAAGACTGGATTTCCTGAAACGAGTCCTGTAATATTTGCGCCTCGTTTGAACGGCACCCGTTCAGACGACCGCAGGGGAGTCGCCAAGTTGGTCAAGGCACCGGATTTTGATTCCGGCATTCGAAGGTTCGAATCCTTCTTCCCCTGCCAGATTCCCTTCGGGCAGGTCTCGCGCCTGCCCGATTTTCATTGCATCGGGAGAATTTGCGGCGCGCGCAAAGATCCTTGAGGACTGTGGAAATGGCCTACAACAGCCTGATGGTGTTCACCGGCAATGCCAATCCGAAACTGGCTGCCGACGTTGCTACCAATCTCAATGTCGACCTCGGTCGCGCCAATGTCGGCCGCTTTTCCGACGGCGAAGTCAGCGTCGAACTGCAGGAACACGTCCGCGGTCGCGACATCTTCGTGTTGCAATCCACCTGCGCCCCGACCAATGACAACCTGATGGAACTGCTTGTCATGGTCGATTCGCTCAAGCGCGCCTCGGCTGGCCGCATCACCGCCGCCATTCCCTACTTTGGCTACGCCCGCCAGGATCGCCGTTCGCGTTCCTCCCGCGTACCCATCGCCGCCAAGCTGGTTGCCAACATGCTCGTCGCCTCCGGCGTCGACCGCGTGCTGACCATGGACCTGCATGCCGAACAGATTCAGGGCTTCTTCGACATTCCGGTCGATAACATCTACGCCCTGCCCATCCTGCTCGAAGACATCAAGAAGCAGAATTACGAAAACCCGATGGTCGTTTCGCCCGACCACGGAGGCGTCGTCCGCGCCCGCTCGCTGGCCAAGCGCCTGGAATGCGATCTGGCCATCATCGACAAGCGCCGCCCGAAGGCCAACGTTTCCGAAGTGATGAACATCATCGGCGACGTCAAGGGCCGCACCTGCATCATCATGGACGACATGGTCGACACCGCCGGCACCCTGTGCAAGGCCGCTACCGCGCTCAAGCAGCACGGCGCCAAGCAGGTCGTCGCTTACTGTACTCACCCGGTACTGTCCGGCCCGGCCGTCGAGCGCGTGAATACCTCCGACCTCGACGCCCTGGTCGTCACCGACACCATCCCCCTGCGCGACGATGCAGCCGCTTCGCCGCGTATCCGCCAACTCTCGGTTGCCGAGATCATGGCCGAAACCATTCGCCGCATCAGCAACGACGACTCCGTCTCGTCGCTGTTCATTGATTAAGTTTTTTTAACCTTCCCGTTCTGGTCGCGGTTCGGGAAAATTTTTGGAGTACCACCATGCAATTTGAAGTTATCGCTTCCGCACGTGGCGTACAGGGAACGGGTGCGAGCCGCCGCCTGCGCCGTGCCGGCACCGTTCCGGGTATCGTCTACGGCGGTGAAGCCGCCCCGATCGCTATCGAAACCAACCACAACGACCTGCTGTTGAAGATGAAGAAGGAAGCTTTCCACTCTTCCATCATCAACCTCGTCATCGATGGCAAGAAGGAACAAGTCCTGCTGCGTGACTACCAGACGCACGCCTACAAGCAACTGATCCTGCACGTGGACTTCCAGCGCGTCGACGCCACCCACGAACTGCACATCAAGGTGCCCCTGCACTTCGTCAACGAAGAAAACGCCCCGGGCGTCAAGCTGGGCGGCGGCCTGGTCAACCACGTCACCACCGAACTGGACATCCACTGTCTGGCCAAGGATCTGCCCGAGTTCATCGAAGTCGACCTCGGCGCCCTGAAGGTTGGCGAGAACATCCATGCTTCCCAGATCAAACTGCCGAAGGGTGTGGCTCTGGTCAAGCATGGCGACGAAGACCCAATCGTTGCCGGTATCGTCGGCAAGGGCGGTTCGGCTGAAGAAGCTGCCGAAGGCGAAGCTGCCGCCGAGTAATTCGCGCGCTCCGCTATACTCTGGCCGCCGCAGGCAGAATGCCCCGGCGGCCTTTTCACGACTGAACCCATGACCCCTCCTCGTCTGATCGTCGGCCTCGGCAACCCGGGGCAGGAATACGAAGCTACCCGGCACAATGTCGGATTCTGGTTCGTCGACCAATTGGCCGATCAACTCAAAATCACGCTCGCCCCGCAGTCGAAATTCTTCGGCAAAGCCGGACGGGCTGGCGAGCTGTGGCTGCTGCAGCCGACGACCTACATGAACCGCTCCGGACAGGCGGTCGCGGCCCTCGCCAATTTCTACAAGATTTCCCCGGCCGAGATTCTGGTCATCCACGACGAACTGGATCTGCCACCCGGCGGCATCCGCCTGAAGCAAGGCGGCGGTAACGGCGGCCACAACGGCCTGAAGGACATCCAGGCCAAGCTCGGCACGCCGGACTTCTGGCGCCTCCGCCTAGGCATCGGCCATCCGCGTACTCTTGGCTTGAGCCAGCAAGTTGCCGACTTCGTGCTACACCAGCCGCGCAAGGAAGAAATGCCGGACATCGAACAGTCCCTGCATCGCAGCCTGCTGGCCTGGCCCCGAATTTCTGCCGGCGACTACGCCGGCGCCCAACAACAGTTGCACGGCAAAGCCGTCTAAGGAAGAAACCATGTCTTTGAAATGCGGTATCGTCGGTCTGCCCAACGTCGGCAAATCCACCCTGTTCAACGCCCTGACCAAGGCTGGCATCGAAGCGGCCAACTACCCGTTCTGCACCATCGAGCCGAACGTCGGCATCGTCGAGGTACCGGACCCGCGTCTCAAGGCCCTGTCCGAGATCGTCAAGCCGCAGAAGGTACAGCCGGCCATCGTCGAGTTCGTCGACATCGCCGGGCTGGTTGCCGGCGCCTCCAAGGGCGAAGGCCTGGGCAACCAATTCCTGGCCAACATTCGCGAAACCGACGCCATCGTGCACGTCGTACGCTGCTTCGACGATCCGAACGTGATTCACGTTTCCGGCAGCGTCGATCCGATCCGCGATATCGAAGTCATCGACACCGAACTGGCGCTGGCCGACATGGGCACCGTTGAAAAGGCCTTGAACCGCTACAAACGCCCGGCCAACTCCGGCGACAAGGAAGCCAAGATTCTGGTTGCCGTGCTGGAAAAGTGCTTCGCCCAGCTTGACCAGGGCAAGGCCGTGCGCGCGCTCGATCTCTCCAAGGAAGAGTGGGCTACCTTGAAGCCCTTCTGCCTGATCACCGCCAAGCCGGTCCTCTACGCCGCCAACGTCGCCGAAGATGGCTTCACCGACAACCCGCTGCTAGCCAAGGTGGAAGCCCACGCTGCGGAAGAAGGCTCGCAGGTCGTCGCTCTGTGCGCCTCGATCGAAGCCGAGATCGCCGACCTGGACGATGCCGACAAGGTGGAATTCCTCGAATCCATGGGCCTGCACGAGCCCGGCCTGGACCGTTTGATCCGCGCTGGTTATACCCTGCTCGGTCTGCAAACCTACTTCACCGCAGGCGTAAAGGAAGTGCGCGCCTGGACGATCCATGCCGGCGACACCGCACCGCAAGCGGCTGGCGTGATCCACACCGACTTCGAACGCGGCTTCATCCGCGCCCAGACCATCGCCTACGAAGACTTTATCGCTTACAAGGGCGAACACGGCGCCAAGGAAGCCGGCAAGATGCGCGCCGAAGGCAAGGAATACGTCGTACGCGATGGCGATGTGATGAACTTCCTGTTCAACGTGTAAGCAGAAACTGCTGTTCATCAATGTTCGCAAATGTTCAGGGCATAGCACAACACATTGATAAATAGCGGTTTGTGCATTCACCTCTGTTCGTGATCGTTCATCGACATTCGCGGCAATAGGGGGCACAATAGGGGGCATGAAACGCGGCGCCTTTTACCGATGGAGATTTCATGCCCCCACAAACCCCTCAGTCCCAGGCTGAGCCTCAAGTAGCACAGGAAAAGCGTGCCCCCAGGCGGGCCATTAGCGATGCCGCCTTGCGCAATGCAAAGCCTGAGGAAAAACCGTACAAGATTGCTGTCGGCGGCGGCCTCTACCTGGAAGTTATGCCTAGCGGGTCCAAGCTCTGGCGCTGGAAGTATCGAATCGGGGGCAAGGAGAATCGTTATGCCATGGGCAGCTATCCCGACCTCTCGCTGAAAGAGGCGCGTGAAGAAGCCGAGAACGCCCGCAAGCTGGTCAAGCAGGGCATTCATCCCGCACAGCAGAAGCGCCTTAACCGCATCAAGTCCGGACTCGAACAAGCCAACACATTCGAGGCTGTCGCGAAGGAATGGCTGGCACTGAAGGACTGGGAGGAGGTCACAAAAAAGCGGCGGCTCGATATGTTGAAGCGTGTGGTTTTCCCCCTCATCGGCAAACTGCCAATGCGCCACATTGCCCCGGCACACATCCTCGACATCCTGAACAAGTCAGCAAAAGCCAATGGGGGAACTGTCGCCGCAGAGGCGCGGCGCACCATGTCAGCGGTTTTCGAGTTTGCGGTATCCACCCTCCGCGCCGACACCGATCCTGTCTATCCGGTGCGCAAGGCGCTTCCGCCCAACAAGACGCAGCACAAACGACCGCTTTCATCGAGCGAGATTGGTGATCTCCTGCGGGATGTCGATGGACACGGCGGCAGCTATCAAATTCAATGCGCTTTCAATCTCATGTGGCTGACACTTGCCCGCCCATCCGAAGTAATTGAAGCGGAGTGGGCCGAATTCGATCTGGAAGCTGCCATTTGGCGAATACCGGCAGAGCGCATGAAGAAGCGCAAGGAACATCTGATTCCTCTTCCAAGCCAGGCGACAACGTTACTTCGCGGAATGCACACCATCACCGGCACAAAACGGCACCTTTTCCCACATCGAGACGACAGGACAAAACCGATGGTCTCGGCATCATTCCGCCAGATGTTGAAGGTGCTCGGCTGGGCCGGGAAGTTCAGCCCCCACGCTACACGAACCACTGGCAGTACTCGCCTCAACGAGATGGGCTACTCACCGGATTGGATTGAGCGCCAATTAGCCCATGAGGAGCCCAATGCTGTTCGTCGGACATACAACCATGCCGATTACCTGCAGGATCGGGCCAACATGATGCAGCACTGGGCGAACTTACTTGAGCAGTGGAAGAAGGGTGAAAGCAACATTGTTCCCATCAAAAAAGCGAGTGCTGCATAACCCCTCTGCAACCATTCGCTCGAAAGAAGTATATGGCAGGGGCAGGCTCCGCCGCTTTGCCTAAGGTAAACTAAAAAATAGCCAGCAATGACGCATGCAACAGGAGAAAAACCAATGAGAGGCCAGGGACAACTCGCGTTGATAACATCTGAGCAACGAGCCGCAGCGGAAGCCCAAATTATTGAGCAGTCAAAGCGAATCGATTTCTACACCACCGAATACTCACTTGAACTGCTTGCCAACAAAGTGGAATCGGGGGAATTCGAAGTCCCTCCCTATCAGCGGAATTACACATGGGAAGATGAGCGCAAATCCCGCTTCCTAGAGTCCTTGGTTATGGGCTTGCCGATTCCGTTTCTCTTCTTTTGGGAAATGGACAATGGGCGCTTAGAAATTGTGGATGGATCCCAGCGCCTTCGAACAATCGCCGAGTTTCTAAATGGCGACTTCAGGCTGGGAGAACTGGAGTCCGTGCCAGCCATGTCTGGATTTCGCTTTGTCGATCTTCCAGAGTCTCGGCAGCGCAAAATTCGGAACCGCTCTATCCGGGGAATAGTGCTGAACGAACATGCTGATGAACAAGCTCGCTTCGACATGTTCGAACGCATCAACACGAGCAGCAAGATAGCCAACAAGGCAGAAGTGCGAAGGGGAGCACTTACTGGACCGTTCATGGATCTTGTTATCGAACTTGCCGCTGTGCCAATGTTTGCCGACCTCGCCCCATTACCCAAGAAGCAAGTATTGGAGCGAGAAAGAGAAGAGTTGATTACCCGTTTCTTTGCATATGGCGATGGACTTCAAGGTTACAGAGACCGCCCAGCAAAATTCCTGTTTGACTATGTGAAGCAGACAAACCAGAAATTTCAGCACAACCCAACGCTAGCAGATGAGTACAAACAGCGCTTCATGGACACAATGGAGTTCGTTGGATCTGTTTTCCCATGGGGATTTAGACGGAGCAGCAACGGCAAGGCAACACCTCGTGCCAGATTCGAAGCTATCTCGATTGGCAGCTATCTTGCGCTTCGCCAAAGTCCAGCTCTACGTAGCAACTTGCCAAATGTACAAGATTGGCACAACGGCGAGGAGTTCTCCGAAATCACTGGATCTGATGGAGCCAATGCTATCGCTCGATTGCAGGGACGCATGAACTTTGTTCGCGATCGTTTGCTGGGAGTCTAGGCATGGATGAGCTTGGCCAAGCTTTTGACGAACGCATGGACGAGATTGAGGCCTACCTTCAGTTCCTTGAAGCTCTAGAAGCCGAGGCAAGAACAGGCCCACCACGCCTAGGGCAGGGCGGTGCACTGATTACCGTACAACAACAGCGCATTCTATATTCCAGCGTCTTCTTGCAACTCTACAACTTAGTAGAGGCGACCGTCGTCAATTGTCTTGATGGCGTAACCGAAGCAACCTTAACAAGAGGAGCCTGGACTCCTGGCGATCTGACAAACGAATTGCGTACCGAATGGGTTCGAGTGATGGCACGTACTCACATCGACCTGAATTACGAAAAACGGTTGGCCAGCGCGTTAGCCCTCTGTGACCATCTAATTGGAACTCTACCTGTCGCAGGCTTCAAGATGGAAAAGGGCGGTGGAGGCAATTGGGACGACAACGAAATTGAACAAATTGCCGAACGCCTAGGCTTCCGAATCAGACTGAGCCGCACGGTTTATCGAGATATAAAACGCCCTTTCAAGGATGATCTTGGGCCACTTGCTCTGATCAAGAAGCTTAGGAACCATCTCGCTCACGGCGCCATATCATTCGAAGAGTGTGGAGAGAATTTAACGGTAGGCGAATTAAGAGATCTTGCGCAACGGACGGCAGCATATCTACGGGGAGTTGTTAACGCTTTCTCGACCTATATTGCCAGCCACGAGTATTTGATTCCGGAAAAACGGCCGGTTCCAGTTTGAACATGAAAAAAATTGTAGAACAAAGCAAGATAACAGCGATTGATCTATTCTGCGGCGTCGGCGGACTGACACATGGCCTGACCCGCGGAGGAATACGAGTAGCGGCTGGCATCGACATAGAAAGTACATGTCGCTACCCATATGAAGCCAACAATAAGCCTGCGAGATTCCTAGAAGAAGATGTTAGGAATTTAACCAGTGAGGCTATCGCCCAATTACTTGCTGACGCGCCATTGACTCTCATCGCAGGCTGCGCCCCTTGTCAGCCATTCTCAACGTATAGCCGCAGTGGGCGCAAACAAACAGAGAACTCTGACTGGCAACTTGTGAAGGATTTTGGACGGCTTGTTCGCGAGTGCCAGCCGCATTTTGTCACGATGGAGAACGTTCCGCAGGTTGAGCAACATCCGGTATTCCTAGAGTTTCTAAGTGATCTGGACGGCTACCATGTAACTTGGAGGTCCCTCGATTGTTCTAGTATCGGAGTGCCGCAAACACGTAAGCGGCTAGTATTGCTTGCATCTAGAGTCGGACCAGAGTGTCTTTCGTTGCCGCTCAAGACTACCAAACCGGCTACAGTGCGTAACACCATTTCGCGCCTCCCCCGACTTCGAGCTGGTGAAAGCGATGCGAACGACCCACTGCATATTGCGTGCAAACTTAGCGACCTGAACCTCAAGCGCATCAGAGTCTCTTTGCCGGGAGGTACTTGGCGTGACTGGGATCCGTCCCTACGTGCCGCATGCCATCGTAAAACGACAGGAGACACCTTTCCTAGTGTTTACGGACGGATGGAATGGGATAAACCAGCCCCCACCATTACGACCCAATGCTTCGGTTACGGAAACGGTCGATTCGGCCACCCCGAGCAAGACCGGGCAATCACATTGCGTGAAGCTGCCATGCTGCAAACTTTCCCAAAAAATTATGCGTTCATCAAAAAGGGAGAGAGAGTCAGATTTAGTTTGCTGGGCAGGCTAATAGGTAACGCTGTCCCTGTCCGCTTGGGTGAAGTTGTCGCAGATACATTCCTCAAGCACGCTCAGCATTACGGTCTGTTGTAATAAGGTGCCCCCTCAAAATAGCAGCCACGAAGCACCGCCGGATGCCTTTCGCTCAAGCCTTATGCGACGAATCCGGGGCAAGGATACGGTTCCTGAAATAATTGTGCGTCGGTTAGCTCATTCACTTGGCTACCGGTTTCGCCTTCAAAAGAGGAACCTCCCTGGCACACCGGACATTGTCTTCCCAAGGCTTGGCAAAATAATCTTCGTGCATGGTTGCTTCTGGCATCGACATCAGAATTGCAGTGCTGCCAGTACTCCGAAGACCAGGGCAGAATTTTGGCAGGCGAAATTCGACGCTAATGTGGCTCGCGATGCACGAATACAAGATGAGTTGCGGAGAATGAGTTGGGACGTGTTGGTGGTTTGGGAATGTGAAACGAAAGATTTAGCTTCCCTTCGTATCAAATTGCAGAGTTTTCTAAGTAAACGCTGACACCAGCACGTTCACCGAAGAAATTGCCGCCCCATAGCTTTCTATATCGCTGCACTTTCAACTTGCATGAGGTGCAGACATGGAACAGCAGACAGCCGAGCCGGCACGTAACGGCGTTTTTTCGGTGAATGATTTTTGCCAATGGGCCGGCATCGGCCGTACTGCCGTCTACGCCGAGTTAAAGGCAGGACGGCTGACGGCGCGAAAATTCGGCCGCCGGACGATCATTCCGGTATCGGAAGCGGAAAAGTGGTTGGAGTCATTGCCGACCGTGCGAGGCAGAACCAAGCACTGAGGTAGAAGCGCGCCACCTCGTCCACTTACAAACGGGCTGCTGTCGGTTGGATGAACTTGATGATGGTCTCGACCTCTTCGATGGTCGTATCGAACCATTCGGTTCCCGGCGCATGACGCTTCGAGCCTCGGGCTTCGAGCGTCGAATGAACGGCGTCCTCTACCGCTGCAACCCGCTGGACTTCCCACGTTCCGAGAATGACGGGGAACTCAAAGCAGCAGGTTGTCTTGCATTGCTGCGTTACCCTCGCTTCCGCATCGCCGGTAGTGGTCAATCCGACCTTGATGGGGAATCTTCCGTCCTTTCGGGCGATAGCCGGGAAGGAGTAGGCATAGATAATCCCAGCATCGTCGGACTCGATGTCTGTGGCGACGGCATCCGCTTCCGCCAACTCTTCTTCGAGCGAGATGTTTCTGAACATGCCGCCGCCCAGGTTCTCGAAGACCTTTAGGTTCTCGGCAAGGAACGGGATGTAGAAGCCGAAGATGGTGCTCATCTTCTCGGTCTTATCCGACTTTTCCTTCTTTACCTTGATTTCAAGCTGTTCTGGCGTATATGTCTCGGCCAGAACCCGCTTCGAGATTTCCCGCAACAGGAAGGGTTCGTCGCCAAAATCCTTGGCAATTTCCGCGATGCGGGGTAGCAGTTCGTAGCGCGACGCCTTGTAGACGTAGGAACGGCTGGGCTCAAAGGGAATGGTCATGGCGCGCTAGGATAGAGGGGATTCGCGGATTATCTCAGACCATTGGCCTTTCGGCATTGCCACTTGGCATAGCTCCGCAGTTCTCCCCTAAACGCTCAGACCACACCGGAAAATCACTCCGAAATGGCTGTGGATCGGCTGTAGCGCCGGCTACATCAATTACCCCCCCCTGCTTCTGCCACCACCCACACCACCCACACCACCCACCCACCAGCACCGCCAGCACCACCCACCACTACCTTCGGGCCTTAGAACTTCCCCGATCCACCAATACCACTGCCCGCTGCCGCCAGAAAGCAGGTTTCAGGTCCATTCTCTACGCAAGCAACAACATCGGCAGGCAGGCACGAAGGAACGGCCGGTATGAATCGTTAGTGGAACGGGGCGTGACCGACGCGCTTCCCCTAGGCAACCATGGCCCCACCGCCTCCACGTAACTAGCTGTAGCCACGAATGAAAAAGGCAGCCAAGCGGCTGCCTTCTGTACTTTCGCGATTCTGGACTTAACATCTGAACAACTTAGCCAGACGGGCGACCTGTTCCTCATGCTGCGTAGCCAACCGACGAGCAACCTTCCGCTGTCTGTCGAGATCGGCTTTCCTGAGCGCCCGCACGGATGCATCGCCGATTGCATTGGCAGAATCCTCCGCGCGAATTTCCTGAACGAGAGTTTCATTTGCCATCAGGCCGGGCATCACATCCGCGCATGAGATATCGGGGTGATTCCTGAGATAGCCCAGGTATTCCATACCTGCGTACAGTTGGCGAACGTCGGTCACGCCCCGTTCCAGTAACGATTCATACCGGCCGTTCCTTCGTGCCTGCCGGCCGATGTTGTTGGATATCCCGCACCGCTTCCTGCACCGGACATTGACAGGCCGCCCGCCGGGAACCCGAATCAGGGACGCCGCTTTGACGTGTGGCTCCGTGCCCACCGACGACGCCAATTCCTCGCCACCGCCAATCCCCTTGCACAGGTACTGCAAGTATCGCCATTGCCGGCCTATTCTGTCGCTCGGAGGGGCAACAATCTTGTACGCCCCCTTGGGGACAACGCCACTCCGCGACAGGCTGGACATGCGCTTTGCTATCCATTCCCGGAATTCTCCGCGCAGTTCATCGGGGATGGCGGTCAGCAAGTGGGTGTGAAACCCATGTCTGCGGCCATCTTCATGAACGTAGAGCCATACGAAGCGATGCCGGCCCTGCATCCTGTATTCGCACCATTCCTGCAAGTGCTTGAAGAATTCATAGCGAAGGGCCTTGGCAGCGTCATTCTGGCCACGGATGCCGAGCAACCCCCAGGTAATGCTGACATGCACGTTCATCACGATGCCAAGATGGTTGGCATACGACACCGCGCTATATAGCTCGACAAACTGCCGGCCGCTCAGATGTTGCCCAGGATTTCCAAATCCGGCCGGGCGTTTGCGGAACACCCTGCCGGAACCTTCATCGTGCGGGAACTCGCCGGCGAGGCTTGCGTCGTAGGCGGCATCATCGATTCCCCATGTCGCCTTGGCGGTTTTGGAATACATGCTGCTACCGGCCCCCCTGGAACTTGGACGGCCGCCTTTTCTTCCCCAATCGGGATAGCCTGACTCGATGGCATTTCTGGCCCGTTCCTCCCTTTCCCACGCCCAAACGGACTCGGGGGCGGTGGCGGCTTCTTGATGGGCGTGGGCGGACGGTTCGTATTGCGGGATGGAATACATGACTGCTCCTTCGTGATTGGTTTAGGGTCAAACCACACCGGAGCGTCAGGCGATACGTCGTTTCTGTCGTCCGGCGTGGTTTGCACCCCCATCCCGGCGACTACGTGTTTAACACAAGCAAATCACATGCCTGATTTTGCCGTGTTGCCACACACTCTCTCTAGGCATCGTGACGGCAACAACTAATTGATTTATCGTCAGATAATCAGGAGCGTCTGAACTTTCAATGAGCCTCTTCCTTCCCGGAGCCCAGATGGCTGGTGTCAATTACACCTAGGCATTTGCGAATCCATCTCGTCAAGTTCAGCGAGAAGGCCGCCATGCCCCAGGGAATCCAAGCCGATCTGTACGAGGGAGTCACGCAAGCAATCATCGCCGCCATCGAGGCCGGCGTTGGCGAGTACCGGATGCCCTGGAATGCCCGCCTTTGCTTCGGGGCTGCTGCAAGCGTTCCCTGCAATCCCGTCGGCCGCTACGGTTACAAGGGGATCAACATCCTTAGCCTGTGGTGCAGCCAACAAGCACGTTCCTACCCAACGACCGAATGGGCGACGTTCCGCCAATGGCAGTCAGTAGGTGCCCAGGTTCGCAAGGGGGAGAAGGGGACGCTGACCGTGTTCTATAAGCCCGTCGTTGCCGACAACCGGGATGGCGCTGACGACGACGCTCAATCAAGCTCCCGCCGCTTCGTCGCACGGGCTGCCTATGTCTTCAATTCAGCCCAAGTCGATGGCTACACGCCAACGACAGCACCTCCGTTGCCGGAGATCGAACGGCACGACAAGGCCGATGAACTCATTGCGGCTAGCAATGCCGCTATCCACCACGGCGGCCCCAACGCCTGCTATTTGCCCAGCCGGGACGAGATTCGTCTGCCGCCCCCTGGAGCCTTCCATAGCTCTGCCGGATACTACGGTGTCGCGCTGCATGAGCTTACTCACTGGACCGGCCACCAAAGCCGTTGCGCTCGCGATCTGCGAGGCCGTTTCGGCACCGAAGCCTATGCGATGGAAGAACTGATTGCCGAACTCGGGGCCGCGTTCCTGGCTGCGGAAATTGGCCTCGACGCCGAACCGCGAATTGACCACGCCCGGTACATCGAAAGCTGGCTCAAAGTGTTGAGAAACGACAAGCGGGCGATATTCACGGCAGCAGCAAAGGCAAGCGATGCCGCAGTGTTCCTGAAATCGCGACGTGCTCCGTCCCTCTCCTAGACTATGGGGGCTGGACAAGGCAATATTCGCGCATCCCATGGAAGACCTGCTATCCACTAATGTTCATGGACTGCCTACCAACTTCGGAGCGGCGTTCCAAGAGGTCATACAGCGGCTTGAAGCGGCTGGAGTCAGGTATTGCCTTGTCGGCACTTTGGCGCTGGGAATGTATGTCCGCCCACGCTTCACCGATGAAATCGAGGTGCTTGGCGACCCCGATGGATTTGCACGCACCAAAGAGTTTCTGTCAGCACTAAGCGGCGTAGGACATGCCGATAAGGTATCCATCCGCCTGACAGCCGCCTCTCGCCCGGAGGCCCTACATGCTCTGGCAAACTGTCGGCGACTCACGCTATTTGGGATGCTTAGCCGGTACGCCTCCCCTCTATCCTTGGCCTGGATGCTCCTTGAGGGCCGCGAGCCATACTCGGACCACGACATAGCCCAGTTGTTGATGGGGGAGCTTGTTACGGTCGACGAGATCGAACAGTTGCTAGATCGGCACCTTGCCACTGAGGCGAGAAATCGACTCACAGCAATCCGCAGCGCCATTGGCGAAGGGCGATATTCGCGAACCTACAACGATTCCGTTAAGGCCCGGCTGGCCCGCCGTGGGCAATGATTGTCCTCCCCAGGCGGGGAGGCGCTATAGCTTAAAGGGCTCTCCATCAGCCAATCGACGTATCGACGGGAAGTCCATGCTTTCGGCATCCCAAGCAACTCCATGAACCGGAATCAGCGCTTGAGGATTAATAGCTGCTGCGAACTCGCGAAGGTCATCCGGTGAAGCGTGGCCGCTGGTATGTATGTGGGTTGCTGGACACTGGCCCAGATCGAACCATGCCTGAACTCGGCTGCCATCCTCCCCACTCAGGTAACCGTGCCACATCGACCACGACCAAGCATCGTGCTGGTTTGGCACAACGCCCTTTTTCTCGAAATCCCTTATCAGGGATGGGCGAGTCATCACAGCCCATTGAGATGGCGTCTCGGCCAGCTTGTCCGCCGAAATCCCATATTTGGCCATCCGATCCACGAAGTCGGCCCGGCCAGTTTCCCGGTACATCCGGGCAAATGACTTCGTAACGACCACTTTAACGTTCGGCCAGCCAGGGCGGGGCAGTTGCCCGAAATCGCCGACCATTTCCATCACTTCGGCGGTGTAGAGATCGACTACAAGTGTCCTGCCGGCAGACTTGCACGCGCGGTAGAGCGTTACCGTCCTGTCGATATTCTGAGCCGACCAAGCGACGAAGACTCGCCCGGATGTTGCCGCGAACAGTTCCCGGAACCGCTTTTCCAGATTGGTTTCGCTCGAACATGGTTTGTTGCTTCCGAGATTCGTTCCCTCCATCACCAACGCATCGACCGATGCTGGCGGCGAATCCATCAGGCGTTTGACCAGTGCCGACTTCCTGCCGTGCAACCGGAAATCGCCGGAGTACAGTAGCCGCTTTCCGGCCACTTCAATCAGCAGCATGTAGGCGTCGAAAGCCGAATGATCCGTTAGGAGCGGGGTTACGGTGAACGGCCCGAGCGCGAAAGGTTTGCCGCTTTCCCAGTTGTGGAACGCCTGCTGCGGCGCCTTGTTGAAGATTCCGGAGGTCAGCCGTATCAGCTTCTCCGACGCCCTGCCGCAATATACCGGCCACTCCGGCGGCAGTTCATCCAGCAACCCATAGTGATCTTGATGGGGGTGGGATAGCAGTATGGCATTGACTGGCCGGGACACATCAAGTGTCTGTGGAATCAGGCCCTCGCAGACGCCTTCCGGCGCATCCAGGGGGCGGCCGGCATCGAGCAAAATACGAGAACCATCAGCGGTAGAAAGCTCAATGCAGTTGCCACCGATTTCGTGAGCTGCGCGATGTACCGTCAAGCGAACATCCATATTCATCGCCCTGATTATCGAACAGGCGTCGATATGCCGTTGGTAAAGCCCTTGGCCGATCCCTTGAACAGCAGGTTACGGCCCAGGGCCGCACGCAACTTCTGGCGATGAGCGGCCCATACTGGTCCATTGTGCTGATCCCGGTCATATCCGAAGACCACGAGGCGTACGTCAGTGCTGATTCTGAGATCGCACACCCCTTGGGCAACGTCGCCGAGAACCCCATGTATTGCTGAAAACCGATTTCTTACGCCATGCAAGGACACCAGATTGCCGCATACCTTCCGATATGACAACATCAAATCCGACTGGGCGCTACGTAAGAAATGCCGATAGCGCTCTAATTGGCCTAATACGGGTGCTGCTTTCCCGTTTGCCCGAAGTTCCGGATTGGTAAAGGTCTTCGCTTCATAGAACGTCAATTCCAGTCCGCTTTTTCCATGCCTGAGCGCTGCGAAGTCGATTCGTTGCGCTACCCGCGCCCCCGACTGGTTGTTTTCCGTGCCGAACGCCACTTCTACGTCTATGACATTGAAATTGCTCGCCACGATCTTGTGCACCCCCATCTTTTCCTCGCCAGCATAGACCTCGGCTGCGCGTTTCAAGCCAGCGATGTCCGATAAATCAGCAAAGAAAAAATCGGCGGGACTACCAAGCCGGAGCTGACCACCTTCAATCTGGAGATACTGGCTGGTGGCGACCTCCGGTCTGAGCAAGTACTTGTAGTGGACTTCTCCGGCCAAGGTATCGCCATGCATCCACAGCTTGAGGAGGCTGTTCCCCTTCCAATAGACGTTGAGATATTCGTCACGGATGGCAATGAACAGTTGCGGGTCATCCGCTATCGCCTTCCACCATCCCCCCGACTCGTATTCATCATTCAATCGTTTTACGAACTCCGGGCGGAGTCCCCGCTTAAACTGAAACATCCCACCTGCACCCGTACTGATATGTTGATAGCAACATATCACATCCTTCTTGGCGCGGCGACCGACCTCAACCATAGACGTTGTTTTTTAAGGCAACAGATATGGGCGAGACTTCGGAGGCACGGAAACGACTCGGAAAGAGGCTTGGGCAGCGAATTGCCGAGCAACGGAAGTCTATTCAATGGACTCAGGACCAGTTGGCAGAGCGGCTTGGCGTGGATGCCGAGACAGTTTCCCGATTTGAGCGAGGCGCAACAGTTCCTTCGCTTGTCACGCTGGACAGGCTTGCCCGAGTCCTGAACACCAGCACCGCAGATTTGCTATCGGAGGCGTCCGCAGCCCCTTCTGACCAAGCAATGCGGATTTCAACCTGGCTGGCAAGCATGCCATCGGAAGACAGCGAGTTCGTGGTCAGCCAAATCAAAGCCTTGTGCGACTACATCCAGCACAAGTCACGCCGCTGATCCGAGATGCCGTAGGGCAAGGGTAAACTCATTGCCCCCGGCATCGAAGCTCCCAAAGGAGGCCCCTTCGGACCTCCATTTTGAGGAGCTTCGAACATGCTGCAAAACCGCCTTCCCGTCATTCCTACGCCGGTCCTGAAAGCCCACAAGGTCAATGAACTTAGTGACAGCCGCTTCAAGGCATCGGCGCGGCTTCTGCAATCTCTCTGGCGCCAGGATCGGGGCTTGCCGATTGGTACTCACTCCACGCCCAAGGGCAAGCGCCGCAAACTGGGCAGCCGCCTGCATGTGGAGAGCATAAAGCGGGGCGACAACTTCCTTTCCCTCGACATCGCCAAGCTGGTTCTTCGCGAGTCCGTTTATCGGGAAGCCGGGGCAATGATCGACGAGGGGCGCCTGTGGTCCAATATGCTTTCCAGCCAGCCTCTCTGCTTCAACCTGTTTGGCGGCATGAAGCTGGACATGGACAAGGGCAATCGCTTCTTCCGCCAGCTTTTCCCCAATTATGTGGAATCGGTAACAGGCATCTACTTCGAGCACTCGCCGGGGCGCGGCAATCCGGCCTTCACGGAAGATCATTCGGCTTTCGACGTATTCGTCACTTGCACAACCAAGGACGGCCAGCACGGATTCGTCGCCATCGAAGTCAAATACACCGAGACAATGACCGAACCGCCGGCCACTCTCCGCCCCCGCTACGATGAACTGTCCGGCAGTGTGGAGGTATTCAAGGAACACGATGCCCCGGCGCTGCGGAGCAATCCTCTCCAGCAGCTCTGGCGCGAGCACATGCTCAGCCTGTCCATGGTGAAGAACGGGCTCTATGACCAGGGGCGCTTCGTCGTCATCTACCCGGCGCAGAACAACAACTGCGATGCTGCGGTGAATGCCTACATGACCCATCTGGTTTCCGCCGATCCTTCGGTTTCCGGTTTCGAGGCGGTAACGCTGGAAAGCTGTCTGGCAACGCTACGGGCAATCGGGGATGAAGAAACGGAAAAAGCACTGTACGGCCGTTACTTGGACTTCGAGCGAGTCGAACAGGCGATTTTTGGATAGAATCGGAGCATAGGAAGAAGACAGGGGCACCGGCCTTCTTCCTGACCAAAACCCGCCCTTTGTTCATTGATGTCCGTGGCTGTTCGGAGCCCATCGAACAAGGCACCCAAGTAAATTGGGGGCATCCTAGGGGGCATTATTCAGGAGAGCCAGACACCATGACAAATAACCACGCCGCTTCCAGCCAACTATTCCTGTTCAACGTCTAATCTACGGCTCATCTTTCAGCAAGATGACATGCAGGCATGAACGATACTGATTCGATGTCAGATCCCGGTGACAGAAACGCCGTTGCACTTCCCGACCGGGTCTTGCAACGCGCCTTTGCCCAAAGTCACGAGGCCATCGTCGTCACCGACGCGGACAACAACATCGTCAGTATCAATGCCGCCTTTACCCGCCTAACGGGTTATACCGCCGAAGAGGTGGTCGGTCTGAACCCTCGCCTTCTTGCCTCCGGCCATTCGACGCCCGAGCTTTACGGCGAAATGTGGCGCGCACTGCACGAGCAGAACTATTGGGAAGGCGAGATTTGGGATAAGCGTAAGGATGGCACTTGCTACCCCAAATTGCTCTCCATCTCGGTCGTTCGCGACGCAGCTGGCGAGGTGCGGAACTATGTCGCAAATTTCACCGACATCAGCACCAACAAGCAGGCCTCCGAGCGTCTGGCCCTACTCGCCTATCACGACGCGCTGACCCAACTGCCCAACCGCCTGGCCTTCGAGGCTCAACTCAACCACATGCTACGCGTTTGCGAGCGCGAGAGCCGGCAACTGGCGGTCATGCTGATCGACTTGGACAATTTCAAGAACATCAACGACACGCTGGGCCACCATGTCGGCGACGAGATTCTCAAGGAGGTCGCGGATCGCCTGAGTCATGCCGTTCGCGGCAGTGACCTGGTCGCCCGCCTGGGCGGCGACGAGTTCGTCGTCGTGCTGCCCGAGATCGATTCGGCAGTCACTGCCGGCCGGGTTGCCAACAAGATCCAGAACGAGTTGGCCGATCATTACCAGATCGACGAGCACGCCCTGTATGCCACGCCCAGCATCGGCATCAGCCTCTACCCGACCGACGGCACCGACCTCACCACCTTATTGCGCAATGCCGACTCGGCGATGTACCACGCCAAGAGCCTGGGCCGGAACAACCACCAGTTCTACGCCAGCCGCATGAATGAAGCGGCCGGCGAGCGTCTGCGCCTGGAGAGTGCGTTACGTCGGGCGATCGCTTCGATGTCGCCGCTCAACTGTGAATTCTCGCTCCACTTCCAACCGCAGCTGAACACCCGTACCGGCCAAATTTCCTCGCTCGAAGCGCTGCTGCGCTGGAACAGCCCCGAGTTTGGCCCCATCTCGCCGCTTCGCTTCATCGCCATCGCCGAAGAAACCGGCCTGATTCAGCCGCTTGGCGACTGGGTCGTCTGGGAAGCCTGCCGCCAACTGCGCGATATCAAGAAGGCTGGTATCGACGGCATCCACGTCGCCATTAATATTTCTGCCCAGCAGTTACGCCACGAGAACCTGCTGCTCCTCGTCCAAGGCGCACTAGACTGTTACGAACTGACGCCGCAGGACATCGAGCTGGAAATCACCGAGAGTACGGCCATGCAGAACCCCGAGGTGACACTGTCCATCCTCGACCAACTGGCTGCCCTCGGCGTCACGCTGGCCATCGACGATTTCGGTACCGGCCACTCCTCGCTGGCCTACCTGAAGCATCTGCCGATCAAGCGCCTGAAACTCGACCGCTCCTTCGTCACCGACATCGAGACCGATGCCAACGACGCCTCGATCTGCGCGGCCACCATCGCACTGGGGCACAACCTCGGCCTACAGGTCGTGGCCGAGGGTGTCGAGACTGAAATGCAGAAGGAGTTCCTGTCGCGCCTGCATTGCGACTTCCTGCAAGGCTTCCTATTCAGCAAGCCGGTACCGCTGGACGAAGTGGTCGCCTACATCAAGGCGCACCGGGCAGCGAATTAGCGAATCACCTTGCGCCACTCGTTTTCGAAGTAGCGCACCAGCGCCTGATTGTTCAGGCGATTCACGTCGGCCGGAACACGGGCCATATCAGCCGGAAAACGAAATAGGTCGGCCACGATCTCTGCCGTCAAAAATCGGGTTTTTGCACTGTCCACCGCAGCCGGCACGAAATCCTGCCGGCCGGCGATGATGAAGCCCCATTCACCGAAGGACGGCACCATCGCGTGATACGGCGCAGTTTTCAGGCCGACGTCTTCCAGCGTCGTCACCACGCACCAGAAGGATTGCCGGGCATAGAAGGGCGACGTCGACTGGATGACCATCAGGCCGCGCGCCGACAGGCGCTTTTCCAGCAGCCGATAGAAGGCCGACGAATACAGCTTGCCCAGCGCGAAGTTGTTCGGGTCCGGAAAATCCACGACGATGAAATCGAAGTAGTCGCGGCTCTCCTCCAGCCAGACCAGCGCATCAGCATTGATCACGCTCACCCGCTTATCCTGTAGCGAGCCACGATTCAACTCGACCAGTGCCGGCGCAGTCGAGAACAAAGCGGTCATCGCCGGATCGAGATCGACCAGCGTCACCGACTCGACATTGTCGTACTTGAGAATCTCGCGCACCGCCAGTCCATCGCCACCGCCCAGCACCAGCACGCGCTTCGCCCCCGGCAAGGCGGCCAGGCCGGGATGGATCAATGCCTCGTGGTAGCGGTATTCGTCGTGCGACGAGAATTGCAGGTTGTTGTTGAGAAAAAGGCGCAAATCGTCGCGCCAGCGCGTCACCACCAGCCGCTGATAGGGCGTCGATTCAGCATGGACGATCTCGTCGGCGTAGAGATGGCTCTCGGCCAGCGTGGTCAACTGCCCCGCCCCAGCAAAGCCGGCAAGCAAGACGGCGAAGCTGGCCCAGCTCTGCACGGCCAGCCAGGGTCGAGCCGGCAACTGGGCGCGGAACAGATGCAGCGCCCATAGAGCAACGCCGACGTTCAACAGGCCGAAAAGCAGCCCGGTGCGCACCATGCCCAGTTGCGGCGCTAGGATCAAGGGGAAGAGGATGGAGACAGCCAGCGCACCGAGATAATCGAAAGTGAGCACTTGCGACACCAGGTCCTTGAAGGCCAGCTCGCGCTTCAGGATGCGCATGACCAGCGGTATCTCCAACCCGACCAGCACGCCGACGCCGAATACCGCCAAGTAGAGCACCAGTTTGAACGGCGCCGACATCCAGGTGAAGACCAGGAACAGCCCGATGGCCGAGAAGCCGCCGAGCAAGCCGACCATCAACTCGATCTGGATGAAGCGCCCGATCAGGTCGCGCGTGATGTATTTCGACAACCACGACCCGGCGCCCATGGCGAAAAGGTAGCAACCGATCACCGTCGAGAATTGCAGGACCGAATCACCCAAGAGATAGGACGACAAGGCGCCGGCGACCAACTCGTAGGCGAGTCCGCAGGAGGCAATGACAAAAACGGAGAAAAGCAGGGCGTGGCGCATGGCCCGGCATGCTACCGCGATTTTTTGGGAACGGCACGCCGGCGCAGTGGTCGGAAACCTGTCGCCACCATTTTTGCCCGTTTTGCCATGTGCACCGCAAGAATTATCCTCGCCGCCCTCCTTGGCGGCTTGCTAGGCAACGCCAGCGCGGCCGACTATGTCATCGACCCCGCACACACCTACGCCAGCTTCGAGATCGACCACATGGGTTTCTCGACCCAGCGCGGCCAGTTCAACCAGACCAGCGGCAGCCTCGCCTTCGACCCCGAGGCCAAGCGCGGCCAGGTCGACATCCGGATCGACGTCGCCTCGCTCGATACCGGCATGGCCTTGCGCGACGACATCCTGCGCGGCGAAGACTGGTTCAACGCCAGGAGTTTTCCCGACATCCTGTTCCGCAGCGAGAATTTTGTCTTCACCGGCGAGCAGCTCACCGCCGTCGACGGCAAGCTGGTCATGCTCGGCGAAATCCGCCCCGTGCGCCTCGACATCGCCCGCTTCAAGTGCGGGCTGAACCTCGCCAACCGCAAGCGCGGCTGCGGCGCCGATGCCGTCACCACGCTGCGCCGCTCCGATTTCGGCCTGACCAACGGCCTGCCCTTCATCGGCGACGAAGTCCGCCTGCGCATCCAGGTCGAGGCTTACACGCCCTAAGCTTGCCTGCTGCGGTGCACCGGCCAAAAAGGCCAAAAATCAAGGTTCCGGCAAAATAGCGCCGGGCAAAAAAGCTTACAAAATCAACCTTGCCGCCCCCATTTCTGCGAAAATGTCACCCCTTTCCGTTTCACCCCAAAACCCGATGCCACCCCATCCCGCCATTGCCAGCACTGCCGAGATCGTCGCCGAACTGAAGGCCGGTCGCATGGTCATCCTGGTCGATGAAGAAGACCGCGAAAACGAAGGCGACCTCGTCATGGCCGCCGAGCACATCACGCCGGAAGCCATCAACTTCATGGCCAAATACGGTCGCGGCCTGGTCTGCCTGACCCTCACCGCCGAGCGTTGCAAGAAGCTGGGCCTGACCCAGATGGCGCGCAACAACGGCACCGTCTATGGCACCGCCTTCACCGTCTCGATCGAGGCCGCCGAAGGCGTCACCACCGGCATTTCCGCCGCCGACCGCGCCAAGACCATCCAGGTCGCCGTCGCCAAGAACGCCGTTGCCGACGATATCGTGCAGCCCGGCCACGTCTTCCCCATCACCGCCCGCGAAGGTGGCGTGCTGGTGCGCGCCGGCCACACCGAAGCCGGCTGCGACCTCGCCGGCATGGCCGGCCTGGAGCCCGCCTCGGTCATCTGCGAAATCATGAACGACGACGGCACGATGGCCCGCCTGCCCGAGCTGATCGAGTTCGCCAAGGAACACGGCCTGAAGATCGGCACCATCGCCGACCTGATCCACTACCGTGCCGCCTCCGAAAAACTGATCGAGCGCGTCGCCAGCAAGAGCGTCGCCACGCCGCACGGCGAATTCACCATGCACGCCTACGCCGACCGCACTGGCGGCGGCACGCATCTGGCGCTGGTCAAGGGCAGCATCCCGAGCGACGGCGAAACGCTGGTGCGCGTCCATGAGCCGCTCTCGGTACTCGACTTCCTCGACCCGGCGAGCAAACAACAATCCTTCTCCATCGACCAGGCCCAAGCCGCGCTGGCCAAGCACGGCCACGGCGTCATCGTGCTGCTGCACCGCCCGGAAGACGGCGAAGCCCTGCTCAACCGCCTGACCGCCGACAAGCCGCAAGGCCCAGCCAAATGGGACCCGCGCTCCTACGGCATCGGCGCGCAGATCCTGCGCGACTGCGGCGTCGGCAAGATGCGCCTGCTCTCCAGCCCGCGCAAGATGCCCTCCATGACCGGCTTCGGCCTCGAAGTCACCGGTTTCGTTCCCTCTCCTGCGGAGCTTTGATCCCGATGTCCTCCACGACCTCCCGCTTCGACAACGTTTTCGAATACGACAGCAACCTGAACGGTGCCGGCCTCAAGGTCGGCGTCGTCATGTGCCGTTTCAACCTGCCCGTCTGCGAAGGCCTGCTCTCTTCCTGCATCGCCGAACTCAAGCGTTTGGGCGTGGCCGATGCCGACATGACCATCGCCACCGTCCCCGGCGCGCTGGAGGCCCCGCTGGTCTTGCAAACCATGGCCCAGAGCGGCAGCTTCGACGCCCTGGTCGCCCTCGGCGCCGTCATCCGCGGCGACACTTACCACTTCGAAGTGGTTTCCAACGACGCCTGCCGCGCCATCATGGAAGTCCAACTCGACACCGGCGTCCCCATCGCCAACGGCATCCTGACCTGCGATACCGACGAGCAGGCCGAAGTGCGCATGCAGCCTAAGGGCAGCGATTGTGCCCAGGCCGCAGTCGAAATGGCCAACCTGCAAAAGGCACTGAACCAATGAGCACCTTCCAAAGCGATAGCGAACACCCCAAAGAAGTCAAAGCACCGCCCAAATCCGCCCGTCGTCGGGCCCGCGAATTCGTGCTACAGGGCCTCTACCAGTGGCGTGTCGGCGGTGCCGACGAAGCCGCCATCGAGGCTTACGCGCCGGAGATGGAAGGCTTCGCCAAGGCTGACCGCGAGTTCTTCGTCGGCACGCTGCGTGGCGTCATCGCCCAGCGCGCCCCGCTGATCGAACGCATCGCGGTCCACATCGACCGCCCGTTCACCGAACTGTCGCCGATCGAAGCCTGCATCCTGCTGCTCGGCACCTTCGAGATGGTGCATCACCCGGAAACGCCCTACCGCGTGATCATCAACGAGGCCATCGAACTGGCCAAGGCCTTCGGCGGCACCGATGGCCACAAGTACGTCAACGGCGTGCTCGACAAGGTCGCGGCCGGCGTCCGTCCGGACGAAGTGGCCAACCGCAAGCAGAAGCGCTAAGCAATGCCCGGCGAGTTCGACCTGATCGCCAAATACTTCGCCCGGCCGACCCCGAACACGGTGCTCGGCCCGGGCGACGATTGCGCCCTGATCGAACCAACGCCGGGCACGCAACTGGCGGTGACCACCGACATGCTGGTCGCCGGCACCCATTTCCTGCCCGATACCGATCCAAAGAATCTTGGCTGGAAAGCGCTCGCCGTCAACATCTCTGACCTCGCTGCAATGGGCGCCAGACCTCGCTGGGCGACGCTGGCCGGGGCCATGCCTGCGGTGGACGAAGCCTGGGTGGCAAAATTCGCCGAAGGCTTCTTCGCCTGTGCAGCCGAATACGGCGTCGATGTGATCGGTGGCGACACCACCCGCGGCCCGCTCAACGTCTGCATCACCGCCATGGGCGAAGTCGAACCAGGCCGTGCCATCCGCCGCGACGGCGCCTGCCCCGGCGACCAAATTTGGGTGTCCGGCCGCCCCGGCCTCGCCGCCCTCGGCCTTGCCCACTTGCAAGGCAAGGTCAAGCTGCCCGCCCCGTGGCCGCGCCTGTGCGTCGCCGCCCTGGAAAAACCCAAGCCGCGTGTCGCCTTGGGCCTGGCACTGAAAGGCATCGCCAGCGCCGCCATCGATGTGTCCGACGGCCTGTTGGCCGATCTCGCCCACATCGGCGAACGCTCCGGCTGCGCCGCTGCCGTCCGCCTGGTGCAACTGCCGCACCTGCGCGAACTGTCCGGTACCGGCGACAACTACGATGCCGACCTGCGCCGCATCGCCCTCGATTGCCAACTAGCCGGCGGCGACGACTACGAGTTGTGCTTCACGGCCCCCGGCCCACAGAGCCTGGCCATCGCCCAGATCGCTGCACACCTTGAGCTACCGCTCTGGCACATCGGCGAAATGGTTGCTGGACCGGCCGGCCAAGTCACCGTTTTCGACCCGGACAACCAGCCGGTCGACATTGCCCGCAAGGGGTACGAGCACTTTGTCGACTCAGCCGCCTAGCGTCCGCTTCCTGCTCGCCCACCCGGCGCATTTCTTCGCCTGCGGCTGCGGCAGTGGCTTGGTGCCGAAAGCGCCGGGCACCTTCGGCACCCTGTTCGCCTGGGCCAGCTTCATCCTGATGCGTCCGTGGTTCGGCGATGCCCAGTTTCTCTTCCTGATCGTCGCCGCCTACCTCGGCGGCATCTGGTTCATCCACGTCGCCGGCCAGGCGCTCGGTGATCCCGACCACGGCAGCATCGTCTGGGACGAGATCGTCCCCTTCTGGCTCGTCCTGCTCATCGCCCCGCCTGGCTGGCTGTGGCAGCTGGCCGCCTTCATCCTGTTCCGCTTCTTCGATATCACCAAGCCGCAACCGGCCCGCTATTTCGACGAGCATGTGAAGAACGGCTTCGGTGTCATGGCCGATGACCTTGTTGCGGCCGGCTACACTTTGCTCGCGCTTTCACTGCTCAAAATCATCCTGAGCTGATCGCCACCTGCCGCTAAGGCATAGAATAGGCGAATCGAAAGCGTAGGGAGTTTTCCATGAGCCACAAGCACAGCCATCTCCTGCGAACGATCTTCCAGGACCCCCCCTCCGGCAACATCCATTGGCGCGAAATCGAATCGCTGCTCAACCATCTCGGTGCCGAAATGGAGCCGTCGCACGGTGCCCGCTTCAAGGTCAAACTGAACAAGATCGAAACCTTCCTGCACCATCCGCACAACAGCAACACATGCAGCAAGACCGATATCAAGATGTTTCGGGAGTTTCTGACCCACGCTGGGGTGACGCTCGCGGCTTATGAAGCCGGCGAAAGCTGAGGCACAAAAGCAAAAAGCCACCTAACGGTGGCTTTCGCGAATTCTGGCCCGCCCGGCGCGATTCGAACGCACGACCCCTGCCTTCGGAGGGCAGTACTCTATCCAGCTGAGCTACGGGCGGAAGACGCGGATTCTACCTTTTACGCCGCGCCCCGTCCAATTGTCCACGCATCAATCGAGCAGGGTACGCGCTGCTTCGAAGCGCTGTGCGTAATAGCGATCGTTCAGGCGGTCGATCCGTACCTTGCCGTTGGTCGACGGCGCATGGACGAAACGTGCATCGCCAAGATAGATGCCAACGTGAGAAAAAGGCCGGTTGCGTGTATTGAAGAAGACCAGATCGCCAGGTCGCAACTCGTTTCGGGCTATTTCCCGCCCGTTACGAGCGATGTCGGCGGCGCTACCCTGCACCCTGATGCCGGCCGCCTGCCGGTAGATGTAGCTGACCATACCGCTGCAATCCAGACCCGCCTCGGGATTCTTGCCACCGAAGCGGTAGCCGGTATCAATCAGGCCCAAGGCGTACATGGCCACCTCATTGCCCAACTCGCTGACCGCCCGCTGGGCTTGCGGTATAGTTTCCGGCGACGTCGCCTGGCGCGGTGCCGGGCCGCTGCACGCGGTCATCAACAGGGCACCGAACAGGAGAGCGGAGGAGAGTGCGACACGCTTCATCTTAATGACGTTTCTACAATACAACCTATAACTTAACGTTTTTACAGGATTTTTCAAGACCATGAACCTGCAAAACCCAACCCTGCTGCGCACCACCAACCTGATTGCCGGCCAATGGGTCGATGCTGACGACAAGCGGACGCTGGAAGTACTCAACCCGGCTACCGGCGAACATCTGGCCAGCGTACCCTGCTGCGGCACCGCCGAAACCCGCCGCGCCATCGCGGCTGCCGATGCGGCCTGGCCGGCCTGGAAGGCCCTGACCGCCCGCCGCCGCGCCCAGTTGCTGCAGGCCTGGAACCGACTGATCCTCGATAACGCCGACGACCTGGCGCAACTGATCACCGCCGAATGCGGCAAGCCATTGGCCGAAGCGAAGGGTGAAGTGATTTACGGCGCTTCCTTTGTCGAGTGGTTTGCCGAGGAAGGCAAGCGCACCTATGGCGAAACCATTCCCAGCCCGGCCGCGAATACCCGGCTGGTCGTGGTCAAGCAGCCGATCGGCGTCAGCGCGGCGATCACCCCGTGGAATTTCCCGCTCGCCATGATCACCCGCAAGGTCGCCCCGGCGCTGGCCGCCGGCTGCCCGGTCGTCGTCAAGCCGGCCGAATCGACCCCGTTGACCGCCCTGGCGCTGGCCGTACTGGCCGAGCAGGCCGGCTTGCCGGCCGGTATCTTCAACGTGGTCACCGGTACGCCGGCCGAGGTTGGCGGCGAACTGTGCGCCAACCCCATCGTGCGCAAGCTTTCCTTCACCGGCTCGACCGGAGTCGGCCGCCTGCTCATGGCCCAATGTGCGCCGAGTATCAAGAAACTGTCGTTGGAACTGGGTGGCAACGCGCCCTTCATCGTTTTTGACGACGCCGATGTGACGGCTGCGGTGGACGGGGCAATTTCGGCAAAATACCGCAACACGGGGCAGACCTGCGTCTGCGCCAACCGCATCCTGGTTCAGTCCGGCATCTACGAAGAATTCGCCGCTCGCTTCGCCGAGAAGGTCAAGCAACTGAAGGTCGGCCCCGGCACCGAGGCCGGCGTCGCGCAGGGACCGCTGATCAATGCGGCTGGCCTGGCCAAGGTCGAAGCGCATGTCGCCGACGCCGTCGCCAAGGGCGCCCGCATGCTGTGCGGCGGTGCTCGCCACGAACGCGGCGGCAATTTCTATCAGCCGACCGTGCTGGCCGACGTCACCACGGCCATGAAAGTCGCCCGCGAGGAAACCTTCGGCCCGGTCGCCCCGCTCTTCCGCTTCGAGACCGAAGCCGAGGCCATCGCCATGGCCAACGACACCGAGTTCGGCCTGGCCGCCTATTTCTTCACGCGCAACGTCGGGCGCTGCTGGCGCGTCGGCGAAGCGCTGGAATACGGCATGGTCGGCGTCAATACCGGACTGATCTCGAACGAAGTCGCCCCGTTCGGCGGCATCAAGCAGTCGGGTATCGGTCGCGAGGGGTCAAAGTACGGCATCGAGGAATACCTCGAAGTGAAATACCTGTGCTTCGACGTCAATAGCTGACACATGGGCAAGCTGCTGATCGGCGCTGGCGTCGCCCTTCTCGCCCTCCTGATCTGGCGGCAATGGAGCCGTCGACGCCGAGCCGGCTACATCGCGGCCTACCCTTATCAGCGTCAACTCGACAAACGGCTGGCCGCGCGCCGGCCGGAACTGAGTGCAGCCCAGCGCGGCGAAGTGTTCGCGGCGCTGGTCGATTACTTCCAGATCTGCCGGCTGGCCGGGCGGCGCATGGTGGCCATGCCGTCGCAAGCAGTAGACGACGCCTGGCACGAATTCATCCTGTTCACCCGGCAGTACGACAAGTTCTGCGGCTCGGCCTTCGGCCGTTTCCTGCACCACACACCAGCCGAAGCGATGAAAACGCCGACGCAAGCCAGCGATGGCATCAAGCGCGCGTGGCGCCTGGCCTGCACCCTGGAAAAAATCGACCCGAAAAAACCTGATCGTTTGCCCCGCCTGTTCGCCCTCGATACCGCCCTCGGCGTCGCTGGCGGCTTTATCTATCACCTCGACTGCATAGCAGCCCGTGGCGCGGGAGGCTCCGGCTTCTGCGCCAGCGATATTGGCTGCTCATCCGGCTGTGGAGGAGGTAGCAGCGGTGACTCCGGCGGCGGAGACGGTGGCAGCAGTTGTGGTGGAGGCTGCGGAGGCGGCGGCGACTGACCGTTAGCCCTCGGTCACGCGGTAGGCGACGACACGATTACGTCCCTCGCGCTTCGCCGCATAAAGGGCTTCGTCGGCTGCCTGAGCCAGTTCGTCGGGCGTCTTCCCATGATCGGGATAGGCTGCCACGCCGGCCGATGCCGTAAAGGACAATTCGAAATTTCCGAACTGAATACGGATATCGGCTATCCGCTGACGCCAGGCCTCGGCTCGCTCCAAGGCCGTCGCCAATGTCATGCGCGGCATCAGGATGACGAATTCCTCGCCGCCGTAACGGCATAGCACGTCCTCGTGACGCACATCGGCCTGCAACCGGCCAGCCAGTTCCTTGAGCGCCAGGTCGCCGCCCAGATGGCCATAGGTATCGTTAATCTGTTTGAAGTGGTCGAGGTCAAGGATGACCAGCGCCAACGGATACCCCTCGCGCCGGGCTCGCCATAGTTCCCGCTCCAGGGTCTCGTCCAGGTAGCGGCGATTGAAGCAACCGGTCAGACTGTCGCGTATCGCCTGCTCCTTCAGCGCCGCCTGCAACTTTTCGATTTCCTGCAGTTGACCGCGTAGTCGGTCATTGGCCGAGCGCAACTGGCTCTCCACCGCGCGCCGTTCGGAGATATCTCGAGCCACCCCAAGCACCGTCTGCGGCTGGCCGGTTTCATCGAGAACGAAGCTGGCCACCACTTCGGAGACGATCACGCCGCCGTTCTTGTGCGGCTGCTCGATTTCCGTGGTGGCCGAGAGCGCGCTCATGTCGCCTTCGCCGAGGCGCTGCAAATGCTCCTGCAGGATAGCCATGGCGTGGCGATACGACTCCGCCGTCAGCGCCTCCTGCAGACTCTGCCGCATCACCTCCTCGGCCGAATATCCGCGGACATTCATGATCGATGGGCTGACATAGGTGAACTTCAGGCTGGCCAGATCGAGCGTCCAGATCACATCTTTACTGTGTTCGGCCAGTTGTCGATAGCGCTCCTCGCTTTGGCGCAAGGCGTACTCGGCCTCGCCTCGGCTGGCCGCTGCCGTTCGCAGCATGCGATTGAGCTTGGCAAAATGCCAAGCGACCAGTAACACGGCTGCCAGCAACAAAATCCCAACGGAAAATGCTGGCCAAACCCAGACAGGAAGGCGACGGCCACCGCCATCGAATATCAACCCCTCGATCGACGCATTACTCGGCAGCATCTGCAGTTCCTCATAGGTACGTGCAATATGCTGCCAGCGCTGTGCCGACTGAGTCCCCAATTCGATCAACTCCGGCTGCATCAGTCGCTTCATCTCGGCCGCTTCAAACAGCAAATGAGCAAGACTATGACGATTCGAATAGCGGCGCTGGATCAATTCTGCAGCCTCCAAGGGATGCTCCATGGCATAAGCCCACCCCTTCAAGGCTGCATCACGGAAGGCGCGCACCCCTGAGGCCTGACGCTTGCTACGTTCCTCGCTAGTAAACAAGGTATCGCCATAGAAGTTGATACCTACAGCCCGAGGTGTAAACATCAGGTAGGGAAAATCGTACTGACGAAGAACAAAAGGTTCGTCGGTCGAATAGCCCGACAAGGCATCGACGCGCCCCGAAATCAAGTCATCGGGATCGAAACGGTGATGAACGACCGTATAGTGTTCGATCCCCTCGCGTCTCAGGTAAGCATAGAGTTCCGCCTCATGCGGCATGAGCATGATCTTGGCACCGCCGTTATTCAGCGCCTCGATACTCGAAACCTTCTTGCGATTGACCAGCAGGATCAGCGGTGAATTCTGGATGATCGCTGCCACGGCCACGATCGGTTTACCGCGCCCACGATGTAGCGCCAGTTCCGATGCCGCCACACCATATTCCGCCCGCCCTGCCAGGACAAGTTCAACGGGGTCTTCACCGGCGGCCAGCTCGCGTAGGGTCACATCGAAGCCGGCATCACGAAAATACCCCTTCTCGACCGCCACGTAATAGCCGGCAAACTGGAATTGATGCTTCCAGTTCAACTGGACCGTCACCGCCTCAAGGGCGTGAGAGGAAACACTGGCAACGGCAAACAGCAGGAGAACAACGACGTGCATCAGCCCGCTCTGCCGATGCCCGCCGGAAATCATTTGTGATAGCTCCGACTGCCGCTCGAACGCCCGGAACTCGAACTCGCCTCGTTCTCGAACATATTCCAGCCCTGATGCTGGGCATAGGCAAAAAACGACAGGGCGAGAATGCTGACGACCATGTTGAATTTGCGAAACATCAGTCGTCTCCATCCGAATCGTCGCTGGTTACCGGCGGGTGGTCACTCTCCATCCAGCGCCGCGCCTCGAAAGCGGCGTGGCGCAAACGGGTGAAGATCGGGAAGATGGCCAGGAAGATCATCACCATGATGAAATTACTCCAACCGGCACCGGCGGTTTTCACCTCCAGGCGGTCGTGCACCGCAGCATTGCGATCATTGCCAATTTCGGGGTCCAGCGTCAGGTAGTAGGTACCGGGCGGGATGTTGCGAAACACCACTTCATCGTCCTGACTGCCCTCGGTCCAATGGCCATCGTCGTAGCCCTGATAGAACGACAGTTCGCGCGTCGCCGGCCAGGCTTCGCCGGTCGCCTTGTTCACCAGCATCAGATCGAGGCCCAGCCAGTTGTTATCGAGCGACGTCGTATTGCGCACGGCGATCTTGCGCGGCTTACCGGCAATCTGGAATTCGCGGCTCTGCACTTCGTCGACCGTGCGCGACTCGAAGACGAAGTCCTGCTTGAGCAACTGCTTGCCGCCGGAAATGAAGATGAAGAACACCTGCAGTACGATGGCAAGCAAGGCCAGCTTCCAGAACAGCTTGCACACCTTGCGATGCGTTTCTTCCCAGGGGTTCGGCTGGTTGGCGTAGACGCCGATCGGATCCGGCAGCCGGGCTTTCAGCTTGAAGGCCTCGGCGATCACCGCCGGTTCGACATAGCTGCCGCACGACCAGGTCAGGTCCTTGTTGGTGGACTCGCGTGACAGCATCAAGGGCGGCGCGACGTAATCGATCACCCGGTTCGTCTCGCCCCGCCGCACGCGCCAGGTGAATTCACCGGCGACCTGAATGACCTCGGCGCTGGCGGTCGTCGAAAAATGCTTGAAGCTCTGGCCGGACCAACGTACGTCAGCCAACTCCATGGCGCCGCTACTGGCCGGCGGATTGGACAGCACGTCGGCGATGTTCCAGTGGCCGTCGTATTCGGTCAGCCAGCGGTAGGTTCCGTTCTCGCTGGCCAGCAGGTACTCGCGCCAATCGTAGGTAATGCCCTCGACCGTGCATTGCTTGACCAGAAAACCGATGACCTCGACCGGCTTGCCCTCCAGCGTTCCCTTGCTGCCCAAGGGCAGACGCGGCACATATTTCTCGTCGCGATTGCCCAGCGCCTTCGACAGAATCTTGTAGTTCTCGTCGGCGGTATCGACCACCGCGCCGCAGCTGGCGCAGCCCACCGCCAGGATGTCCTTGGAGCGCGCCTGCATCGGCGAACCGCAACTCGGGCAGCGGAACACCTTGGCGGCGACATTGGCCTCCGGCAGCGGCATGCCCTGGCGCAGGTTGGACATTTTCAGCGAGGCGAACTTGACGGCCTCACCGACGAAAAGCAGCGGTGGCGTTTCCGAATAATCCAGGGTGGCGAAATTTGCCCCATTTCGCAGGTCCACCGCAGCAACGGGGTAACCGGCGCCCACCTTGAACGGCAACTCGCCTTGGCCGGCAATACACTCGGCTTCCTCGATATTGCTGACCGTCCACGTCTGGCTAGCCAGCACGAAACGCTGGGCAATCTTCAGGTCGCCGAAAGCCGGCAGTGCCTCCATGACCTGCTGCGAAAAAGTGAGCACATACTCACCGGCTGCTTCCGAGAGCCAGCCGGTACGCATGTCGTCGAACAGCAGATGCCACTCGTTCCACGTGCCCTGACTGTAGCGAATCTGGATGCGCCCGATCAGGGCGAAATGCACACCTTTGTAGCTGCCTTCCGCCCCCAGTTGCAGCGGCGAACGATCCTCGACCAGCGCCGCCATCTTGCCGATGTCTTCCAGTGCCTGGTCGTGGCGGACCAGCGTGCTCTGGCAGAACTCGCAGACGGCAAAGACCGACGACGCCGATTTGAAGACTACCGGCGCGCCGCAGGAAGGACAGGAGGCGCTCAGGGCCATGGGCCGGAATTCCGCAGCTTGATCAGGTCAGCTTCTTCAACAACTCCGCCTTCTTGGCCTCGAACTCTTCCTGGCTCAGGATGCCCTTCTCGACCAGGCCATGCAGTTTTTCCAGGGTGGCAACCACATCGTCTGCCGATACCGGCACAGCGGGAGTCGACGCGGCAGACGCAGGCTGCTGCGGCTGCATGGCGTTTGCAATGTTTTGCCCGAACATCTGGCCAAACCCCAGCCCGGCGCCCAGCCCTACGCCCATGCCGGCCATACCACCCTCGTTCTTCGCCGCATCGGGAATGCTGTTGGCCACCTGGTACTGCGTGTAACGCTGCATGTCGCCGATCATGTTCATGCTGATTTTTTGGTCGAGTACCTTCTGCAACTCTTCCGGCAGCGAGATGTTCTGCACCACCAGCGAATCGAGCGCCAGGCCGAACTCGGCGAACATCGGTGCCGCCTTGGCCAGCATGGCCTTGCCGAACTCATCCTGGTTACCCGCCATGTCGATGAAGGGCACACCGGATTCGCCGAACAGGTCGGTCATGCCGGCGACCAGCGTGTTGCGCAACTGGCCTTCCAGTTCCTCGCGCGTATAGGTGTCGCGCGTACCGGAAATCTTCTGGTAGAAGAGTTTCGGATCGGTCAGGTGATAGGAATAAATCCCGAAGGCGCGCAGGCGGACGATACCGAAATCCTTGTCGCGAATGGTGATCGGGTTGGGCGTCCCCCACTTCTGGTCGAGCTGGGTGCGCGTCGAGAAGAAATAGACATCGCTCTTGAACGGTGACTCGAACAGCTTGTCCCAGTTCTTCAGGTAGGTCAGGACCGGCAAGGTCTGCGTGTTCAGCTTGTACATGCCGGGCGCGAACACATCGGCTACCGTACCTTCGTTGACGAACATCGCCATCTGCGATTCGCGCACCGTCAGGCTGGCGCCGTTCTGGATTTCCATTTCCGCCATCGGGAAACGCCAGGCCAGCGTACCGTCGGAATCTTCGGTCCACTGCAGGATGTCGATAAACTGCTTCTTGATGAAGTCCATCAGGGCCATGCTAGTCTCCTTGAGATATCAGGCGATGCAACCGGCGTTCAGGATGCCGACGCCGAGCGACAGTGAAGCGAGAAACACCCCTGCGGCCACCTTGCCTTGAGGAATGCTTGAGTTGATTTGCGGCAGTGCAAGACGCGCCGCGACATAGGCCAGCAACTGTACAGCCCCAGCGACGACACCCCAGCCAAACATGGAGTAGAGGTTGTGGCTGACCACGACAGAAACGGCGATGGGCATTGCGAAGCCGATGATCGCGCCACCCAGACTGATCGCGGCCGCAGTATTGCCCTCGCGAATCAGCGCCAGCTCGCTGTAAGGTGTGACAAAGAGATAGAGAAAGAGAAAAACGGCAAGCAGCACGACCGCCGTCGCGAAGAATCCCGCAAAAGCGGGCAGACTATTGATGACCGGATCGAACATGGATGCTCCCGTAAGTGGCGCAATGACAGGCGATTGTCCCCGCTCGAGCCGCTTAATTCAAGCCCGGACGCTTTGCGACCGCGTCAAACGTCGCTCTCCTGAGCCAAACGCAGCAATCCTTCCAGGGGCAGGTTGTCGATCAATTGATAGGGAATCGACAGATGCTCCGCAATACGGGCCGCGTTGCCGCCCGACAGCACACAGACGCCCCCCGGCAGCCGCCGAAAGGCCCGCTCGATGGCACCAGCCTGTGCTTCCAGTACGCCGCTGACGATGGCATCGTCGGTGCAGCGCGGCATAGGATCGTATTTTCCGTTGGCAAAGGGCAAAGCGGCGGTTTCCCGGGCCAGGGCGCGCAGCATCAGGCCGATCCCCGGCAAGATCATGCCCCCGAGAAAAGCCCCCTCCCCATCCAGCGTATCGACGGTGGTCGCCGTGCCGGCCATGACGACGAGCACGGGGCCAGCCACCATGGCATGGGCACCAATCAAGGCGCACCAACGGTCGATGCCCAGCCTGTCCGGTTGCCGGTAACCGTTACGTACGCCGCCAGCAAATTCGGTGGATTTCACATGGTGAACCAGCTTGCGCCAGTCACCCAAGGCATCCTCGATACGGTGGGCCGCTGCCTCACCCGCGACGTTGGCCAGCATCACACGACCTACCGCTGGCCAGCGCGTTGGCAATTGCGCTAATTCGCCCAAACGCGCATGCGGTACAGCCCCCTGCGCCAGCCACAGCGTACCGTCATGCACGCCCCACTTGATGCGGCTGTTACCGCTGTCTAGGCACAGAATCATGCGCGGCGCAGGCTGACGTCGCCCGACAGGATACGTTCTACAGCGGATTCAGTCTGCAGTAACAGCGAGCCATCATCGTCGACCCCGAGACAAATCCCGGTCAGCACCTGCTCCTCGCCGAAAATGCTGACGGGCATGTCCTGCCAGGCATGCAGGCGCTGCCAGGCGGTTTTTACCCCGGGAAAGCCGTGCACCGCAAACAGGTCGAGGATGACGGCCAGTCGTTCCAAAATCGCCGCAAACAGCACGTGGCGCTCCGGCACCAGGGTCATCGCTTGCGCCAATCCAGCCGCCGGCTGCAGCAAATCGCCGCTTGGCACCTCCAGATTGAGGCCGATGCCGATGACCGCCTGCGTCCCGCGGCGGTCGGAAGCCAATTCGATCAGGATGCCGGCAAGCTTGGCGAAGCCATCTCCTTGCACCAGCAGGATGTCGTTCGGCCATTTCAGCCCGACGCCCTGGGCGCCCAGCTGCTCCAGCGCCTCGGCGACCGCTAGCCCGACGGCCAGCGACAACCCGGCCAGACGCATCGCATTGCCGGGGAAACGCCACAACAGCGAAAAAGTCAGACTATGTTCGGGCTGCGACAACCACTGTCGACCGCGTCGACCGCGTCCTGCCGTCTGCCGGTCGGCCACGACGACGGTGCCGCTCGGTGCACCCCGATCGGCCCGGCGCAGCAATTCGCTGCTGGTGGAATCGCATTCGTCGAGCGCGTCGACGTCAAAGCGGCCGGACTGGATACCCAGCCGGCCTTTCAGTAAAACAGGATCGATGAGCGGCATGGAGAGATTCTACTCCGCCGCATGCTCCTTGCCGCCCTCGATGCCCAGTTCTGCAATCTTGCGGGTGATGGTGTTACGCCCGATCCCCAAGGCCTGTGCCGCTTCGATGCGCCGACCACCGGTATGCGCCAAGGCACGGGCAATCAGGATACGTTCGAAGGTTTGCGACAAGACGCCATGCACGTCCGGCATGCCGCGCGCCAGCAAGCGGTCGACTTCTCCTTCCAAGGCGCTTTCCCAATCGGTCGCCAGCGCCACCGGCGTGGCGTCGCGCAACTCACCTGGCAAATCGCCGACTTCCACCTGCTGCCCCGGCGCCATCACGGTGAGCCAGTGACAGAGGTTTTCCAACTGCCGTACGTTACCCTGAAACTCGAGGCCGCACAGGTACTTCAACGCGGCTTCGGACAGGCGCTTGGCCTCGACGCCGAGTTCGCGGGCGCTCTTCTGTAGGAAGTGACGAGTCAGCAGCGGAATGTCCTCGCGCCGCTCGCGCAAGGCCGGCAAGCGAATGCGGATGACATTCAGACGGTGGAACAAGTCCTCGCGGAACAAACCGTCCTTGACCCGGGTTTCCAGGTTCTGGTGCGTCGCCGCAATGACCCGCACATTGGCCTTGATCGGCGAGTGACCGCCGACGCGGTAAAAATGTCCGTCGGACAACACACGCAACAGCCGGGTCTGCAGTTCGGAAGGCATGTCGCCGATTTCGTCGAGAAATAGCGTTCCGCCTTCGGCCTGCTCGAAACGGCCACGCCGTTGTGCTTGGGCGCCGGTAAACGCGCCCCGCTCGTGGCCAAACAGTTCGGACTCCAGCAAATCCTTGGGGATGGCCGCCGTGTTGATCGCGATGAACGGCTTGTCCGCACGCGGACTGTGGCGATGCAAGGCGCGCGCCACCAGTTCCTTGCCGGAGCCGGACTCGCCGGTGATCAACACTGTCGCATGCGACAGGGCAAGGCGGCCGATGGCCCGGAAGACCTCCTGCATGGCCGGGGCCTGGCCGAGAATCTCGGGAACCAAGCCCTCCTCCTCGGCCGCACCACTTTGGTGCATCGACTCATCGATGGCGCGCCGGATCAGTTCGACCGCCTGATCAACATCGAAAGGCTTCGGCAGGTATTCGAATGCCCCGCCTTGAAAAGCCGCTACTGCACTTTCCAGGTCGGAGTAGGCGGTCATGATGATGACCGGCACCGAAGGGAAACGGGTTTTTACTTCCTGCAGCAACTCCAGGCCCGACTGGCCGGGCATGCGGATGTCCGACATCAGCACCTGCGGCGGCTCTATGCCCTGTTCCAACTGAGAAATTGCCTCGCTGGCGGAAGCATAGCTCTTGAAGGGAATACCCTCTCGCGACAGGGTCTTTTCCAGGACCCAGCGAATCGATCGGTCGTCGTCAACGATCCAGACAGGTTTCATTGGTATTTGGCTCATTATGTCTGTCAAATGAGCATTTCTAGCAAGTCTCAGGCCTGCTCGACCGGCAGGCGCAAAGTAAAGACAGTCTTGCCGGGATGGCTGGAACAGTCGATGGTGCCGTGGTGATGCTGGATAAAGTTCTGCGCAATGGTCAGCCCCAGGCCGCTACCGCCCTCACGACCGGAAACCAGCGGATAGAACATGCGTTCGCGAATCTCGTCGGGAATCCCCGGCCCGTTGTCGATCACCTTGATTTCCATGGCCAAGCGATAACGCTTCTTGGCCAGCGTCACCTGACGCAGAGCACGCGTGCGCAGGATGATCTCACCCTCGCCAGCCATCGCCTGCGCCGCGTTGCGCGCGATATTGAGGACAGCCTGGATCAGCTGCTCGCGGTCGCCGACCAGTTCCGGCAGGCTGGTGTCGTAGTCGCGGCGGACGGCCAGCGACCCCGGAAACTCAGCGGTCAACAAGCTTCGTACGCGCTCTAGAATCTCATGGATATTCACCGTCGTCGGCAACATCGGGCGATGGGGCGTCAGCAGGCGCTGCATCAAATCCTGCAGGCGATCGGCTTCCTTGATGATGACCTGGGTGTATTCCTTCAACGAAGGATTGTTCAACTCGTGCTCGAGCAGTTGCGCCGCTCCGCGCAGGCCGCCAAGCGGATTCTTGATCTCGTGGGCGAGATTGCGGATCAGTTCACGGCTGGCCTGTTGCTGCTCGATCAAGCGCTCCTCTCGCGTCGCCGCAAGGTGGTGCTCAATCGGTTGCAACTCAAGCAGCAGACGCATGCCGGCAGCAATATCCGGGCGCAAGGGAGTTACCGTGCAATTCAGATGCAGCCTCTCCCCGTCTGCACGGCGCACCTCGATATTCTGACCGGTATAGCCCCAGTTGTTATGTAGGCCGTTATCGAGCGCCGCCTGCAAAGTCGAGGAATAGGTGCACACCGCGGTCAGCGGCTTGCCGATCACCGCGCGACTGCTGACGGCGAGCAGGTTTTCACCCGATGGATTGATGTAACGGACGGACAAGGCATCGTCGATCAACAGGACGGCTGAAGCCAGCAAGTCCAGTCCGGCAAAATTGGCGTGAGTGGTGTTCATATTACGCAATGGCCCGGCTCTCGGCAGTAGCGGGTTCAGAATCAGCGCAGATTCGACAATTCTTTCTGAATCGCCTGGATATTGCGTTCATGCTGTGCAACCCGGTCGCGATAGGGCGCCACACGTTCCGGCGAAGCTCCCGGTGTGCGATTGGCTTCCTGTTCTGCCAAATCCTTCTTCGCTTGCTCCAGACTGCGCTGCTCACTGGCCAATTCCTGTTCCAGGATGTGGCGACGATCGCCATCACGAGCTTTCTGCGTATCCTCCTGAACCCTGGGGAAACCGCTCGGCGATGGATTGGCTGCAACCCCTGACGCCTTTGTCTTCGGTGCCGGCATTGAGGTTTCCGGCCCCGAGGCAATCGCCTTGCAGCTCTTGTCCACCTTGGCATTCGAGATCAGGGTGCCGCCGTTTTCATCGGTGCACTTGTAAATGGTCTGAGCAGACGCCACCAAAGGCAGCAAGGAGAACAACAGGCAAAGCGAATATTTTGTCATCGTCATCATTCCTCGAATGGCTGTCAGTGTACCGGACTTAACGAACTGATCGGAAAAACGTGGACAAAAAAAGGGCGGGAAACCCGCCCTTTTTTGAAGCGCACCCGATTACAGGCTGTAGTACAGGTCGAATTCCACCGGGTGGGTGGTCATGCGGACCTTGTTCACTTCGTCCATCTTCAGAGCGATGTAAGCATCGATCCAGTCGTTGGAGAAGACACCGCCCTTGGTCAGGAAGTCGCGATCCTTGTCGAGAGAGGCCAGCGCTTCTTCCAGCGAGGCGCAAACGGTCGGGATCTGAGCATCTTCTTCCGGCGGCAGATCGTACAGGTTCTTGGAAGCCGGATCGCCCGGGTGGATCTTGTTCTGCACGCCGTCAAGACCGGCCATCAGCAGAGCCGAGAAGCACAGGTACGGGTTGGACAGCGGATCCGGGAAGCGGGCTTCGACGCGACGACCCTTGGTCGAGGCAACGAACGGGATACGGATCGAAGCCGAACGGTTCTTGGCGGAGTAGGCCAGCTTGACCGGAGCTTCGTAGTGCGGAACCAGACGCTTGTAGGAGTTGGTACCCGGGTTGGTGATCGCGTTCAGGGCCTTGGCGTGCTTGATGATGCCGCCGATGTAGTAGATCGCGAATTCGGACAGGCCAGCGTAGCCGTCACCAGCGAACAGGTTCTTGCCGTCCTTCCAGACGGACTGGTGAACGTGCATGCCCGAACCGTTGTCGCCAACGATCGGCTTCGGCATGAAGGTCGCGGTCTTGCCGTACTGGTGAGCCACGTTGTGGGTCACGTACTTCTGGATCTGGGTCCAGTCGGCACGCTGAACCAGGGTGCTGAACTTGGTACCAATTTCGCACTGACCAGCGTTGGCCACTTCGTGGTGATGCACTTCGACCGGCACGCCTAGGGCTTCCAGGGTCAGCACCATGGCCGAACGGATATCGTGCAGGCTGTCGACCGGCGGAACCGGGAAGTAGCCGCCCTTGACGGCCGGACGGTGACCGGTGGCGCCATTGCCTTCGTTCTTCTCGCCAGCACCCCAGGAGGCTTCGGCAGAATGAATCTTCAATTGGCAGCCGGACATGTCGACAGACCATTCGACGCCGTCGAAGATGAAGAATTCGGGTTCCGGACCAAAGTAGGCGGTATCGCCCAGGCCAGAGGACTTCAGGTAGGCTTCAGCGCGCTTGGCGATGGAGCGCGGGTCGCGGTCGTAACCACGGCCGTCGGTCGGATCGACGACGTCACAGGTCAGGACGACGGTGGTTTCGTCGAAGAACGGGTCGATGTAAGCGGTGGCGGGATCCGGCATCAGCAGCATGTCGGAAGCCTGGATACCCTTCCAGCCAGCGATGGACGAACCGTCAAAGGCGTGGCCATTTTCGAACTTGTCTTCGTCAAAAGCGGAGACCGGCACGGTGACGTGCTGTTCCTTGCCACGGGTGTCGGTGAAACGAAAATCGACGAACTTGGCGTCGTTTTCCTTGACCATCTTCATCACGTCTTGCGGGGTTGCCATAAGCGTTAGTCTCCTAAGAAAACAAGTTGCCGGGGTGACCGGCGACATTCAAAAAATCGCAACGGCGGAACTTTTAGCAGAATTCATGCCAAAGATCGACAGCCAAGCTTTGTATTTTGCCACAATGAGATGTTGACTTTGCACAAAGATTTAATGCACCACAATGGGGCAAGAGGCTATATCGCCGCACAACTATGGTGCAATCAGGCAGTTCAACGAAATACTGCGGATCAGGGGATGGGCTTTCAATCGGCTAGCCACTCCGACCTCTGCTTGTCGCAGACTATCCCCATTCTCGAAAAAGGTATGTAACAGGAAAACCTCGACCTCGACTTGCCCATTCAGATAGTGCAACACGACTTTTTCGGGCTCCGGCAAGCCAGCAAGGATAGGTTGTAATTCATGCAACATCACATCCCGCCCTGGCAAGCGGCAAGATGCCAATTCTGGAGCCATATCGTCTTCCGGATCGATATGGACCAGGACATCCAGAACCTCCGGATGATCCCGTAGAATTCTCGCCCGCGCCGACTCTGCAATCCGATGTCCTTCGGAAACGCTGATCCGTGAATCCACCTGTACATGGGTATCAACCAACGCCTGATGCGCCATTCGCCGGGTGCGCAACTGATGAACGCCGAGCACCCCCTGCGTTGCCAGCAGAGTGTCACGAATAGAAGAGACCTGGCGCTCGTCAAGACCGGTATCGACCAGCTCCTTGATTGCTCCCCATGCCAGCCCGCCCCCCATGCGCAAGATCATGAAGCCCATCAGGGCCGCCGCCAGCAGATCGAGGAAAGTCCAGCCCAGCAGAGCGCCACCGATACCGACAACGACGACAAGGGCCGAGGCAGCATCGGCACGAGTATGCAGCGCATTGGCGATGAGCAGTTGGGAACGCAGCCGCTCGGCCACCCTGATCAGGTAACGATAGAGCCCCTCTTTGGAAATCACCGTGGCGATGGCCACCCATAACGCAGAATATTCGACGGTAGGCAAAGCGTCGATGTGCTGCAGACGGAGGCCCGACTCCCAAAGGATGGCGCTACCGATCAGGGTCAGCGAAATACCCAAGGCCAGCGTTGCTGCAGTCTCGATCCGAGCGTGGCCATAGGGATGGGCCTCGTCGGCTGGATGAGCGCTCTGGCGACTGGCGTAGATGACGAGAAAATCCGACAGAAGGTCCGAAAAGGAGTGCAGGCCGTGCGCGATGAGCGATTGTGAATGCGCCAGCCAGCCAATGACCAACTGAGCAAACGTCATCGTCAGATTGACCATGACGCTAACCCATGTCGCTCGCTGCGCTTCCGCGGAACGCTCGGCCGCCGACTCCCTGTTTGCCGACTGCTGTCCTTGCACCATCTGCTCTGTCCTATACTATTGGGTTCAATTCTACCAGCCGGCCAATATGGGAAAGCTCACCGACATCCTGAACCTCGCTCGCTCACGCGCTGAAGCGCTTGAGCGCCCTTACCAGGGCGAGTTGTTGCCGCAGGAGGCCTACAAGCTGTTGCAGCTTGCCCCTGGCGCCAAGCTCATCGACGTCCGCACCCGCGCCGAATGGGACTGGGTCGGCCGCGTCCCTGGCGCCATCGAGATCGAGTGGAATCAATATCCAGGTGGCGTGCGGAACCCAAACTTCGTTACCGAACTCAAACGCCAGGTCGATCCGGAAGCGCTGGTCATGTTTCTGTGCCGTAGCGGCGTACGCTCGATCGGTGCGGCCACAGTGGCAACTGAAGCCGGTTACGCCAATTGCTACAACATCCTCGAAGGCTTCGAAGGCGACAAAGATGCCAACGGCCACCGCGGCAATATTGGTGGCTGGCGCAAAAACGGACTGCCCTGGATTCAGGGATAATGCTGCGGTGCACCGCAGAAAAACGGCAAATTTCAGAGATCAGCATGCAAACAGCCCCCCTTACTTTCGCCCCCTATAACGACTTGTCGGACGAAGCCTGCCAGGAGCGCATCCGCGCTGCCCGCGCCAAGCTGGGCAAGAAGGCCGTCATCCTGTGCCACCACTACCAACGTGCCGATATCTATCAGCATGCCGATCTAACGGGCGACTCGCTCAAGCTGTCGCGCCTCGCCTCGCAAACCGATTCCGAATACGTCATTTTCTGCGGCGTGCACTTCATGGCCGAAGTCGCCGACATCATGACCGCTCCGAACCAGATCGCCATCCTGCCCGACCTCGCTGCCGGCTGTTCGATGGCCGATATGGCCAATCTGGCCAAGGTCGAGCGCTGCTGGCGCGAACTGGGCGAAGTGCTGGACGTCGAGAATGAGGTGACGCCGGTCACCTACATCAACTCTGCAGCCGACCTGAAAGCCTTTTGTGGCGAACATGGCGGCATCGTGTGCACCTCGTCGAATGCCGGCACCATCGCCAAATGGGCCTTCGCCCAGCGCCCCAAGGTGCTGTTCTTTCCCGACCAGCATCTCGGGCGCTGGACGGGTCACCACTTGGGCTTCCCGATGGATGAGATGGTCGTCTGGGACCCCGACCTGGAAATGGGCGGCCTGACGCCTGAGCAAATCCTCAAGGCCAAGATCCTGCTGTGGAAAGGCCATTGCTCGGTGCACCAGATGTTCCAGAAATCGCACATCGACGCTTTCCGCAAGAAATACCCGGACGGCTTGGTCATCGCCCACCCGGAATGTAATTTTGAAGTTTGTTCAGCCTCCGACTACGTCGGTTCGACCGAACACATCGTCAAGACCATCAAGGAAGCGCCGGAAGGCACGCGTTGGCTGGTCGGCACCGAACTCAACCTAGTCGACCGTCTGGCCAAGGAGGTTTTGCCGCAAAACAAGATCGTGCAATTCATGGCGACGACCATCTGCATGTGCTCGACGATGCAACGTATCGACCCGCAACACCTGGCCTGGACGCTGGAAAACCTGGCCGAAGGCAAGGTCGTCAACCAGATCAAGGTGCCGGAGCATGAAGCGAAGTTGGCCAAATTGGCACTGGAACGAATGCTGGCAATATCCTGATCGTTGGGAGCATTCTTACTGACTCCATAACGGCTTTCACAATCCTTTACCAAGAAAGCCTTCATTCCCGTCGCTAGGTAAGTAAGATTAAATCCCTCTTTTTGGAACCCCCCGGGCAATTGTTATTTACCCTCCGCCTCATTCTGCTCCTAATGCTCAGCCAAGCCGCCGTCGCCCAGGGCGGCTTGGCCGTAGCGCTGTATTACGGCAGCTCGATCCCGCTTGAAGAGTTTCGCGCTTTCGACATCGTGGTCATCGAACCCGATCACGGTTTTGACCCCAAACGCTTTCGCAGCAAGGAAAGGGAGCTCTATGCCTACGCCTCGGTCGCGGAGGCACACGCCCACCGTCCCTATTTCAAGGACATCCCGGCCGCCTGGAAACTCGCCACGAATACGGACTGGGGTTCCGAAGTCATTGACCAGACGCCGGCCGAGTGGCCGGATTTTTTCGCCGAACGGGTCATTCGACCGCTTTGGGATCGCGGCTACCGGGGTTTTTTCCTCGACACACTGGACTCTTATCGCCTGGCCAAGAATTTTGATGAGAAGGCACAGCAAGCCGGCCTGATTCGGGTAATCGAAACACTGAATCAGCGCTTTCCCGGTATTCGCCTGATCCTCAACCGCGGTTTCGAAATTGCCCCGCGAGTGCGCGACAAGATCCAAATGGTCGCGGCCGAATCCCTCTTTCAAGGCTGGAATGCGGCAAGCAAGCGCTATGCGCCAGTTTCCGCGGCCGACCGCGATTGGCTGATCGGCCAAATGAAGACATTACACGAGCAATACGGCATCCCCATTCTCGCCATCGACTACGTCGCCGCGCACGATCGGCCGCTAATGCGTAAAACCGCCCAAGCCATCCGGGAACTCGGCTTCATCCCCTGGGTGACGGATAGCAAGCTCGATACCGTGGGTATGGGCACCCGGGAAGTGCTGCCACGTCGCATTCTTGTCGCCTACGACGGAGCAGAAGCGCCGGCGCTCAATTACTCCGCGCCTCACCGCTTCCTGCAAATGCCGCTGAACCACCTGGGCTACATCGTCGATTATTACGATGTCAGGACCCCCCCGCCCAAACGGGTCGAGGCTGACCGCTATGCCGGAATCGTCACTTGGTTCACCGGTACGCCGCCGGGGGCAAGCAGCCGCAAGCTGTCCTCCTGGTTGGCTCAACGCATCGATGAGGGCCTACCGGTGGCCATGTTCGGATCCCTAGGGTTTTTACTGGACACCCGCCTGTCAAAGAAATTCGGAGTGCGCACCGGCACGCTGGACAACGGCGAACTGGCTTTTTCCACAAGCAGTCCGCTGTTTGGCTTCGAAACGAAGCCGCAGATTCCGCGCAGAGAATTCCAGCCCATCATCGCCGAAGGCACCGGTCTCACCCCCTTGCTTGAACTGAAAGGAACGGGCGGCCAACGTTTCACGGCCAGCGCCCTGACTGCTTGGGGCGGCTACGTTCAGCAACCCTTCGTCTACTGGTCAGTCCCCAACACCGACTCGGTGCGCTGGGTAGTCGATCCCTTCGCATTCATCCAGAAAGCCCTCCGCCTGCCGGACATGCCGGTTCCCGACATCACCACGGAGAATGGCAGGCGACTATTCTTCTCGCACGTCGACGGAGACGGATTCCCGTCGATTGCCGAACTTCCGGGACACCGCTTTGCCGGTGAGGTGATGCTGACGGAAATTCTCGAAAGGTATCGCCTCCCGACGACTGTTTCGGTCATCGAAAGCGAAATTTCTCCCGACGGCCTCCATCCCAAGGAGAGTCCGGCGCTGGAAAACATCGCCCGCCGAATCTTTCGCCTGCCGCATGTGGAAATTGCCAGCCACACCTACTCCCACCCCTTCCGCTGGGATGCGAGCGTGCGCCATGGCATTTTCCAGGACAAAGATGGAGAGTACCTCCATCTCGACCTGCCGGGTTACCAACTCGATCTCCGACGCGAAATTGTCGGCTCGGTGGACTACATCCGACAGCGCCTCGCCCCTCCCGGCAAACCTGTCAGTATTCTTCTCTGGTCGGGCGACACCGCGCCGGGGGCTGACGCATTGCGGATCGCCTACGACGCCGGCTTGCTCAACATGAATGGCGGCGACACGTTCATCACCCGAGCAAACCCCAGCCTGACCAATGTTGGCGCAAATGGCATCCGCAAAGACAATTACCTGCAAATCTACGCGCCGATTACTAACGAGAACCGATATACCAACTTGTGGCGGGGGCCCTTCTACGGCTATGAGCAAGCTATCGACAGCTTTGAGCTGACCGAAGCCCCCCGCCGCCTCAAGCCGGTGGACATTTACTACCATACCTATTCGGCAACCAAACGGGCCGGCCTCAATGCCTTGCACAAAGCCTTTACCTGGGCACTCAGCAAGCCGCTGCACCCGATTTATGCTTCGGACTACATCCGCAAGGTCGAGGATTTCTATCGCGCCAGCGTCGCGCGCGACGGCGATACCTGGATAGTCCGGACAGACGGCAATCTACGAACATTCCGCTTGCCGAACTCCCTGCCCCCCCCCGACCTGACCTCGGCCAGCGGTATTGCCGGCTTTGCCGAAGGCCCCGAGGGGCGGTATGTTCATCTCATTGGTGGCGACGCTAATCTATCCTTGGCGAGAGAGCCTACGGAACGCCGGTCCTTCCTGGTTTCGGCAAATGCCCGCATCGGCAGCCAAGGGGCACGCCTCGGTGCAGATCAAATGACCATTTCGCTGCAAGGTTACGTGCCCCTGCAATTGACCCTGGCCAATACTCAGGGCTGCCGTGTGACGGCCGACAACGCCCCCCTCGTTCCGGTCCGTACCGACCACAACGCGGCCCCTCCTCTGCAACACTATAGTTTGCCCCATGCTGCTGCGCAGATCACGGCTCGCTGCCCGGCACGCTGAACGCCCCTACTTAGCCCACCTCTGGTTGATCGCGCTGTTGGCCGCGATCATCGTGTTCGTACTCGTTCTGCTTTACCCACGCCGCGATCTGGAGCGCAGAATCTCCGATGCTCCTGACTCCGCGCTGTCAGTCGCCTATCTGGCCAATTTACTACGGAGCGACCCGAACAATCCCCAACTCCGCCTGCTGCTCGCGCGCCACCAGGTCCGCATAGGTGAAATGGAGAAGGCCAGGCAAACCCTGCAGCCCGCACTCGACGCCTCCGACCCGACACTCCGGCGCGATGCGCGCTGGGTGTTGTGGGAAATCGTCGAAGCCGAATTCAAAGCCCTGCCCAACCACAATCAAAAGCGACGAGCTCAACTCCGCGAAGAGTTGCTCCGGGGACTACATGAGCTTGCCAGCGAAGAATGGCCGATCGAGCAAAAACTGCAACTGGGCAACAAGGCCTATGAATTCGGCGAACACAATCTCGGCAGTGCGCTTTACCGAAGTGTTGCCCAAACCATGCCCGATGCGGCCTCGGCATCCACTCTGTTTGACGCGTCGGCAAGAGCGGCCTTGGCCTCAGGCGACTATCGGGGCAGTGCCGAACTCAACCTGCTGGCCCGCCGCAGTTCGCCCGACCCGGTGCTAGCACGCTCCTATTTCATCGCCGCCGTCAAGGCGTTGCAAGCGGGCAATCAACCGCTCGCCGCGCTGGAAATGGCCGAACGCGAAATCGACGGACTGGAGGACGACCCGGAGATTCTCTTCCTGATGGTCAATCTTGCCCGAGCGGCAGGACGCCCCGACGTCGCCGACCGTTACGTGCGCAAGCTGCTCAAAATCTCGCTATTCCTGCAATGGCAACAGATCCAGATTGCGCGCGCCTGGGGACCGGGAGAATTTCTCAAGGTTACCGAATCCGGTGCACCGCATGGCCCAGGGATCGCTTTCGACGATAAGCTATATACCCTCGGCTACGACACCTTCCTGGAAAACCGCAAACTGGAAGACGCTTGGCTGGTCGCCCAATCCGCCGTTCGACAAGCCCCGGAAAATCTGGCGTGGCGGGAACGCCTGGCCCGCGTCGCCGAATGGACCGGGCGCCCGGCGATTGCGCTCGACAATTGGCACAAGGTCGCCCTCGCAACGCACAAGGACGAGGCCTGGCAAGCCGTTCTGCGCTTGGCCCCCGGCCTTTTCGACGATGCTGCCCTGACCTCCGCCCTGCACTATCAAATCGCCCAGCGTCCCGGCGACTTCCGTCTGGTCAGGGAGCTGATTGCCACCTACGAACGCCAAGGCAAGCCCGAGCTGGCCCTGGCCTATTTGCAGGAACATAGCCGTCGCCAACCGGCCGGTGAGTGGTTGGCGTTACAGGCCGAACTGGCGGAACGCATGGGCAAACCGGCCCTTGCCATCGCGACCTGGCAAAGACTCTTCGCCGACCGCAGCCAACTCTCGCCCGCCCGCGCCATGCACCTGGCCATCCTGTTGCTGATGCAGGGACGTGGCGAAGAAGGGCTGACCTGGCTAGAAATGGCCCAATCCGACACCCCGCTGCGCGACAATCAAGATGCCGACTTTTGGCGCCTGACCGGACAGCTCCAGGAATCCGCCGGAAAAGACCAAGCCGCCCTGCTCGCTTTCCGTCGCCTGGTCGACTCGGCCTTCGCCGAAAGTGGCGACTACGATGCCCTGTTGCGCCTGCTGAGCGAGCAACCGTCGCCCGAGGCCGCCCGGCTCGCTGGAGTGGCCTGGCAAAAGTTTGGGGAAAGTCGATATTTGCTACAGGCGATGAGCCTCTATATCGCCAAGGAAGCTTGGGCGGAAGTTGGGGAACTGGTCAAGCGACTGCAGTCGAACCTTCCCGCCATCCAGCAACAACGGAAGGAACTGCAGCAAGCGCCCGAATTCCTGCGCATGCTGGCCAGCTATGAACAGCATGCCGGCCGGCCGGCGGTTGCGCGCCGGTTACTCGAAGAAGGTTTGCGCCTGGCGCCGGATTCGCTCGAACTGCGCCAAGCGCTCATTTGGCAGCACATCGACCACAACGATGCCGTTGCCCTACGCAAACTGCTGACCATGCAAGAAGCCACCTGGAGCAAAGATGCGGCAATGTACGACGCCCTGGCTGCAGCTTACCAAGCGCTCTCCCTGCCGCAGGTCGCGCTGACGCGTTACCTGACGCCACAGGTGTCCGAACGCCAAAGCGACTTCCTGTGGCTGATGAACTATGCGGACGCCCTCGACCAGAACCAGCAATTCGACCACGCCTGGCGCTTACGTCGCCAGTTGCTGGCCGAGGAATGGCGCCAGCTCAAGCGCACCAACTCCAGCGATCTCAACGTTCGACGCCAATGGTTGCGTGACCAGAACCTGGACAGCGTTCGCCGTATCGCCCGTACCCGATTGCTGCTGATGCAAAGACCGGGCGATACCGGCCTCGACGCCCTGCGCGAGCTGCTCCGACTGGATCGCGATGGCGAACAACACTTGACCGATGCGGCCGCCGAAACCGCCATCGGCTGGTTGCAGGATAGAGCCGAATATACGGCCGAGCGGGCTTTCCTCTGGGAGCAATACGCGCGCAGCCGCAACCGTCGGGCCAATCGTCCGCTCTGGGCAGAAACCGCGCTCGCCCTGGCCGAAGCGGACCGGGCGACCAGCGGCCAGTTGCTTGAAACGTACGACGAGCGGCTTCCCCGTTACGACCGGGTCAATCTGGCGCGCGCCATCGACGCCACCCGCCACGCGCAGAGTGCAGCCTTTGAGGCACAAGGCGATCAGGTCGACGATGAAACCACCCATCAGCAATTGACGGAAAGCCTGCTCGCCTTCAGCGAACATGTCGGCACGTCGTTCGCTTCGCGCAAGCTCGGCGGACTCAATGAAACCCCCATCGTTGGCCGCTACCACCTGGCCATCGACCCGCGCCTGGCAGTGGATTTCATCTGGGGCCGAACCCCCCGCTCGGTATCCGACAATAACCTTCTGGCGCACGCACCGGATGAAAGCTTGCTCGGGGCCAGCGTGGACTGGCGGGACGCCAACGGGGAAACCATCCTGCGCGCCGAGCAGCGAACCAGTTTTGCCGATTATTCGCCGCTCCAAATTGAACGACGCCAGCGCATCGATGATCGTCTGAGCCTGACCGCCTCGCTGGGGCGGCAACTGCCCAGCCAGGAGACGACGCCGCTACGCATTGCCGGCATGAAAGATCGTATGGCACTCGAGCTGTCCTATCGCCCCACCCGCCTTGACCGGCTGTCGATCGAATATGCCCAGGAACACTATCAATTGCAGACCGGCGGCGACCTGGGCAATGGCAGTCATACCACACTGACCTATGCCCACACCTATCGCCAGGAGGTCCGCGACCTCGAATTCAGCGCCTTCTGGTCACAGCACCGCTTCGACCAACGGGCCATCGACAGTACCTCGGACGCGTTCTACAACCGTTATGTTCCGACTTCGCAAAAACTGGTTTACGGTGGCGCGAATGGCTTACCCAGCAATTACTTCGTCCCGGACAGTTTCACTTTCTCCGGTATTCGCGTCACGACCGACATGCGTTTCGAACGGGATTACACCCGTGCCGTCCGTCCATATGCCAGCCTGGGATTAACTAACCATAGCGCACTCGGTTTTGGCTACGATGCCCGCCTGGGTATTGCCAGCAGCGTGCTGGGAGCGGACCATCTCGCCCTGAGCTGGGGTCTGGCCAAATCCGGCATGCAGACCAGCGGCACGGTACGCGACCTTTTCCTGACCTATCGCCTTCATTATTGACCTTACTCTCGACGGAAACCCGCCATGAATGCTCTTCGCTCCGCCGCCCACCGCCTTCAAGCCATTCTGTTCGCCAGCCTCGTGCTGCTTTCGACAGCCTGCTCAACCCTGGACCGTAGCCATGCCCCGGCGCTTGACCGGCAAGCATTGTGGGCGGTACTGCCGTTTGCCAACCATACCGAAACACCACTGGCCGGCAACCGCGCCGAGGCAATTGCCGAAGCGCTGTTGCGCACCCAGGGGATCGCCCGGGTCAAACGCCATCCCAGCCCCAACCAGCAGGAGGCCCTGTTCGACAACGGTGAACGCAAGGAACTGGAAGACGCGCTTGCCTGGGCGAAGGAGCAAGGAGCACGCTACGCGCTGACCGGTGCGGTAGACGAGTGGCGTTACAAGGTCGGCGTCGATGGCGAACCGGCGGCAGGCGTCACGCTGCAGATCATCGATGTGGCCAGCGGCGAGACTCTGTGGAGCGGCACGGGTGGAAAAAGCGGGTGGAGTCGCGAGGCACTGTCGGCGGTCGCCCAGCAATTGATCCGCGACCTGCTCAAATCCGGCCTGGCCGGTGCCCGCTAGAGAGACTGCTGCGGTGCACAGCAAAATTCGGCGATTTTCCAGCGCACCCCGCAACCGTATGCGGGGCACCCTGAATCTCCATCGCCACGAGGCAGACGAGATTTCCGGCAAGGTACTCGGCCGCCTGACTTCGACCAGTGTGCGCCCCGCCGCCGTCCTGGGCGAAATCGTCTTCCTGCCGCTGGTTGCCATCGCGTTGGGCCTCTGGCTCAACCCGGAAGACCCGTTGTGGACCGGCGCCAGCTTTCCCTGGGCCTGGTTCGCCCCAATCATTCTTGCCTTGCGTTATGGGCCGCTGGTCGGCCTCGGCGGTTCAAGCATTCTGTTGTTAGCTTGGTTGATCCTCAACACGGGAAACTATGACGCCTTTCCCAAACTCTTTTTCCTCGGCGGCCTCATCCTGATGATGCTGGTCGGGGAATTCTCTAGTCTTTGGCTTACCCGCACCCGCCGCGCCGAAACCATCCAACTCTATCTGGACCAACGGCTGGAACATCTGACGCGCCAGCATTATCTGCTGCGTCTTTCCCATGACCGCCTGGAGCAGGATTTGATCAGCCGCCCGATGTCAATGCGCGATGCACTGATCAAACTCCGACTACTACGCGGCGGAGCGAAAACCGCAGAAGACAGTGCTACCACCCTGCTACGCCTGCTCGCCCAATATTGCCAGTTGGAATCCGCATCGCTGCACGATACCGACGAAGACCTCCACAATCCCCAACTGCTTGCCAGCATTGGCAATACCGAAGCTCTGCGCAAGACTGATCCGCTGATTGTTCAAGCGATTGAAACTCGCCGCCTGTGCCATGTCCGACAAACCCTGAACGAGGGCGGAACGGGCACCCATTACCTCATCGCCGCTCCGCTCATCGATCTCAACGGCAATATCTATGGCCTGCTCACAGTCGAGGAAATGCCTTTTTTCTCGCTGCAAGACGAAACACTACAGACAATCAACCTGCTGCTCGGCTATTACACAGACGGCTTGGTCATGGAGTCGCTGTCCGCCCCCATCCTTGAGCAACTTCCACTGTGCCCACCAGAATTCGCCTTCGAAGCCCAACGCCTGTGGCACCTGCGGCAGACGACGGGTATCCCGAGCGTCATTGTTGCGCTCGAGTTACTGCCTCGCGCCATCGAACAGGATCTTCCTTTGCAGATCCATCGCATGAAGCGTGGCTTGGACGAGAACTGGCTAACCATTGGCGGCGAAAAGCAGGTGCTGGCCACCTTGATGCCCCTCGGCGATTACTCGACTGCCGAAGGTTACATTAGCCGCCTGGAGAGCTGGGCCAAACAGAAGAACAACAGCACGCTGGCTGAACTCGGGGTCTTCCCGCACACCCTGCTGCTCGACCAGGATGCTCCGGCCGTGACCCTGCAACGCTTGCTCCGCCTCGCCGATGATTAATCACAAGTTCGGCCTCTATGCCATTCTTCTGGAAATTAACGCTTGGAGCGGGCCGCTATTTTTTGAAAGCAACTCGGATGCATTGCTCCTCTGGTACCTTGGCGGCCACGCGCTGGCCAGTCTGCTGCTAGGCCTTTTTGCCTGGACTTTGCTGCCAAAGCACAGTGCCAAGCCCCGAATTCCCGCGATCCTGTTGCTTGCCGGCTTCAGCTATGCCATTCCAGTCGCGGGTTTTATCAGTGTCCTGCTAGCGACAATCACTCTGCGCTTCTACCGTCGACCGGCTGCACAGGACCTGTTCGACTCCGTCCAACTGCCGGAATTCGACCCCCATCAGCGCGAACCCGGGGTTTTTCGCCAGGCTGGGTTACGTTCCGTCCTCGGCAATACGCAGGTTCCGATGAGTTCACGACTGGGGGCCATGGTGGCCTTGCAGTATGTTCCCGGGCGCGTGTCCTCGCCGCTGCTGCGCGACGTGCTGACCGACCCGAGCGAGGACATCCGTCTGCTCGCCTACGGCATGCTCGACAATCAGGAAAAACGCATCAACCGGGCGATCGACGAAGAACTCAAAGCCTTCAAAGCCAACCTCAAGGAGAACATGCCCCTTCCCACGGAAAAGATTGCCGCGGCCCACCGCCTGTCCGATCTGTATTGGGAATTGGTCTATCAGGAATTGGCGCTGGGCGACCTGCGCAAATACGCCATCGACGAATCCATGCGCTATTGCCAACTGGTACTTGCCCAACAACCTGACAACGCGCCGTTGAGCCTGCGCCGCGGACGACTGCTGCACGAAGCCGGCGATCAAGCCGGCGCAGACGCCGCCTATCGCCGTGCCCTGGCCCTCGGCTTACCGGCAACCCGTGTTCTGCCCTATCAGGCTGAACTCTGCTTCGAGCAAGGCAATTACGCAGAAGCGCGCCGCCTGATGCTGGAACTGGCTAACTGGCGGGCCTTGCCCAGGCTGCGCCCGATCATCGACTACTGGACAGCCGCATGAGTTTTCCCAAGGCCGCCAACGCCGATATCGCCCTATTGCTCGAAGGCACCTTCCCCTATGTCAGCGGCGGAGTGTCAAGCTGGGTCAACCAGATCATCCGCGCCTTTCCGGAATATCGTTTCGCCATCGTTTTTCTCGGTAGCCGGCGCCAGGACTACGGCACGCCGAAATATCAATTGCCGGACAACGTGGTTCATGTCGAAGAGCACTTCCTTTACGACGACCTGTCCTCGAACAACGACCCCATGGGACGGGTTGGTGACGAGCCGGCCTTCGAGGCTGTCGAACGATTGCACGAAAAATTCGCCCAGGATGCATCCCCGAGCGAGGCCATGGCCGCTTTTCGCGATGTCGCGCGCGACATGCTGCCCGGAGGAAAGCTGACGCTCGATGATTTCCTGCACAGCGAATGCGCCTGGGAGATCATTTGCGACCGCTACCGCCGCTACTGCTCAGATCCCTCTTTCGTTGACTACTTCTGGACCGTGCGCATCATGCACTCGCCGCTCTGGAAACTAGCCCATATCGCCCAATCCTTGATCCCGGTGCATACCCTGCACACGGTGTCGACCGGCTACGCAGGCTTCCTTGGCGCCCTGCTCGTGCAATCGCGGCAACTGCCCCTCATCCTGTCCGAACATGGCATCTATACCAAGGAACGCAAGATCGACCTGTTCAAGAGCGAGTGGATCCGCGATAACCGCAATGTGTTCCAACGCGACCCGACCGAACTCTCCTATTTCCGCCGCATGTGGATCGGTTTCTTCGAGTGGCTCGGGCGCTTCTGTTACGACGCCGCCGACCCGATCATTGCGCTTTACGAAAACAACCGGCTGCGCCAGGTCGCCGATGGGGCGCCGGCCGAACGAACCTTCAACATTCCCAACGGCATCAGCCTGCAGCGCTTCGCCCCGCTGCGTGCCCTGCGTCCGGAAAATCCGCCGCCGGTCCTTTGCCTGATCGGTCGCGTCGTCCCGATCAAGGATGTGAAAACCTTCATCCGCGCCATGCGCCGTGTAGTCAACCAAATGCCCAACGCCGAGGGCTGGATCGCCGGGCCGGAAGACGAGGACAAGGCCTATGCCCAGGAATGCCACGACCTCGCGCGCAGCCTTGGCTTGGAGAACAACGTGCGCTTTCTCGGCTTCCAGAAGGTCGAGGACCTGATGCCGAAGATCGGCCTGACCATCCTGTCGTCGATCAGCGAAGCCCTGCCGTTGGTGATTCTGGAGGGATACGCGGCGGGAGTGCCGACAATTTCGACCGACGTCGGCTCCTGCCGGCAGCTGGTCGAAGGCCTGGATGACGAGGACAAGGCAATCGGGCACTCGGGCGCTATCGTCAATATCGCCGATCCGCAAAGCCTGGCCGATGCAGCCATCCAACTGCTGGCAGACCCGGCGGCCTGGAAGCGCGCCAGCGATGCCGGCATCGCCCGCGTCGAGCGCTATTACACGGACAACATGATGTTCGGCCATTACCGCCGGGTCTACGAGACGGCCTTGCAGCGCTGTCCGGAGCGTCGCTGATGGCCGGCATCGGTTTCGAACTGCGCCGCTTGTTGCGCAAGAACACCCTGATTGGCCTGGTCGAGGCTTACGCCTACGCCGGCGTGATCGGCTCCGGCCCGTGGGTATTCTCGATCGTCGGTATCCTGCTCATCGGCCTGTTCAGCACCGCCGTCGTGGTGCCGAGCTTTCTGGTCACCCAGTTCCAGACCTCCGTCACCTATCTGGTGGCCGCCAGTCTGATTCTGACCGGTCTGGTGCAACTCGCCTTCACCCGCTTCGTTTCCGACCGTCTGTTCGAAAAAAAGAAGGAATTGATCCTGCCCAACCTGCACGGGCTGCTCCTGCTGGTCATCCTGATCGCCAGCACTCTCGGCACACTGGCACTGTTCATCGTTCTTCCCGGTCTCGGCATTGCCTACCGACTGCTCATGCTGGGCGGCTTCGTTCTCATGTGTGCCGTGTGGATCCTGACCATCCTGCTCTCCGGCATGAAGCGCTACAAGGCCATCGTATTGCTGTTCGGCTGCGCTTACGGACTGATCGTGCTGCTCGCGCTCGCTTTACGCCCGTACGGCTTGGAGGGCCTGCTCGCTGGTTTCGACATTGGCAATCTGGTGTTGCTGGCCGGGATGTGGGCACTGACCGTACGCGAATTCAGCAGCAAGGGCGCCTTGGTCGACTTCGCCTTCACCCGCAAGGAACTGGCTTATCCGACGCTGATGGCCATCGGCTGTCTGTACAACCTGGCCGTATGGATCGACAAGTTCATGTTCTGGTACTTCCCGCCGACCTCCCAGCCCATTATCGGCGAGTTGCGGGCATCGCTGATCTACGACCTGCCGGTCTTCCTCTCCTATCTCTCGATCATTCCCGGCATGGCGGTCTTTCTCGTGCGGATCGAGACCGACTTCGTTGAGTATTACGACAAGTTCTACGACGCCGTACGCAGTGGTGGCTCGCTTGAATACATCGAGAACATGCGCGACGAAATGGTCTATTCCATCCAGCAGGGGCTGAGCGAGATCGCCAAGATTCAGACCTTGGCCATGCTCACCACCTTCGTTGCCGGGCCGGCCCTGCTCCAGACCCTGGGCATTTCCGAACTCTATTTGCCGCTGCTCTATGTCCAGGTAGTCGGCGCTGGCCTGCAGGTTGGCCTGATGGCCGTATTGAACGTTTTCTTTTACCTCGACCAGCGGCGCATCGTGCTTGCACTGTGCCTCGAGTTCGTCATCCTTAACGTCCTGCTGACCGCTGCCACGCTGTGGTTTGGCGCGGCACTCTACGGCTACGGCTTCACCCTGGCCGTACTGATCACCCTGTGCACCGGCCTGGGCTTACTGTCGCGCCAGCTGAATCGGCTCGAATACGAGACATTCATGCTGCAATGAAGGCCGAGGCTTGTTAAGCTGTCAGCAGGATCATTCGGCATTTCCTCTACCGTGCCTACGCCAAATCTCCACGTCACGACCTTCAACATCCACAAGGGATTTTCGCAATTCAACCGGCGGATGATGATTCATGAGTTGCGCGAACGTCTGCGCCATTTGAACCCCGACATCCTCTTCCTGCAGGAGGTTCAGGGACTGCACCTTGGTCATGCCGAAAAACTGGGCAATTGGCCCAGTGCACCGCAGCATGAATTCCTGGCCGATGAAATCTGGCACGCCTCGTATGGGCGCAACATGATCTACGACCACGGCCACCATGGCAATGCCATTTTGTCGCGCTTTCCCATCCTGCATAGCCACAACCAGGACGTCACCCATCTGCAGTTCGAGAAGCGGGGGCTCTTGCATTGCCGCATTGCCCTGGCGGAAGGGGTGGAAGCCCATTGCGTCTGCGTACATCTTTCGCTGTTCGGCTATTCGCGGCGCAAGCAGATGGCCGCCCTGGCCGACTATCTTGAACGTCAGGCCGCGCCCGATGCCCCGCTGATCATCGCCGGCGACTTCAACGACTGGCGCAACCATGCCGGGGAACATCTGGCCCGTCGCCTTGGGCTGCTGGAAGTGTTTGGTGGCCATGGCGGCGCCCCGGTACGCAGCTTCCCCGCCGCCATGCCGATGTTCCGCCTGGACCGAATCTACGTTCGCGGCTTCAATGTCCAGCGCACCGAGGTGCACTGGGGCCCGCCCTGGTCGAACATTTCGGACCACGCTGCCTTGTCAGCGTCCCTGAGCCGGCATGCAGGCTGAGTTCCTGCCCGGCAACCGCCTAACCCTACTCAACTCGGGGAGCGAATATTTCCCTGCGCTGCTGGCCGCCATCGAATCCGCGCAAATTGAAATCTTTCTTGAGAGTTACATCTTCGCCAACGACGCGGTGGGCCATGAGGTTGCCGACGCTCTCTGCCGGGCTGCCGAGCGCGGCGTCGAAGTCAATATCACGGTGGATGGCTTCGGGGCCCGGAATTTTTCCGAAGATTTCCTGCAACGCTTCAACGACGCCGGCGTCCGCGCACTGTTTTATCGCCGCGAGATCGCGCCGCTCCACCTCAAACGCCACCGCCTTCGTCGGCTTCATCGCAAGCTCGTCGTCATCGATGCGCGCGTCGCTTTTGTCGGCGGGATCAATATCGTCGATGACAACAATGCGCCCGCTCACATGCGCCCTCGCTTCGACTACGCCGTACAAGTCGAAGGGCCGGTCTTGCAATCGATCCACCATGCCGTGCGGCGGATGTGGGAGATCGTCGCCTGGGTCAATTTCCGGCGGCGCTTTCGGCTGGCCGCCAACCCATCACCTTGCGTCGCCATCGCCGGCATCCAGCGGGCTGCATTTCTCATTCGCGACAACATCCGCCACCGCAACGATATCCTCAACGCCTACCTCGAGGCCATCGACGGCGCCCATTCGGAAATCCTGATCGCCAACGCCTACTTTCTCCCCCGGGTGCGCTTCGGTCGGGCGCTTTACGCAGCCGCCAAGCGTGGTGTGCGCATCACCATATTGCTGCAAGGCAAGACCGACCACCCGCTGTTGCGCTATGCCACCCAGACGCTGTACCGCACCGCGCTGAAGCATGGCATCCGCATCTTCGAGTACGAACGCAGCTTCATGCACGCGAAAGTTGCGGTCATTGACAAGGAGTGGGCCACCGTCGGCTCGTCCAACATCGACCCGTTCAGCCTGCTACTAGCCAAAGAAGCCAATATCTTTGTGCAGGATCGACGTTTCGCCAGCGAGTTACGGACCAGTCTCAAGCAAGCCATGGCGCAAGGTGCCCGTGAAATGTCGCCCGACGACCTGTCGCGCCAACCCTGGCACTCACGCCTGCTGCGCTGGCTCAGCTATGGCATCGTCCGTGCCATGGTCGGCATTGCCGGCTACGGACAACGCCACTGGCGGGCCGAAGAACAGCGCCCTCCGCTCAAGGATGAATGATCGCGCGCCGCCGCGGAATTCGCTCGAATGACCAGTGCTCAGCGGCCCAGGCCCAGACGTCATTGACCCCGGCCCGCGCCAGATCCGGCGGAACGGGTTGGCCGAGAAATGCCAAGGCGCCGACCAATTCTGCCGCTGGATGCGCCTTATCCAAGGAGGGCGCCTTGGTCTGCTTCGACAACTTCTCGCCAGCGGCATTGGCGGCCACCGGCAAATGCGCGTAGCTCGGCGTCGCATAGCCCAGGCAGTGCTGCAGCCAGATCTGGCGCGGCGTCGAATCCAACAGGTCCGCCCCGCGCACCACGTCGGAAATACGCTGGAATTCGTCGTCCACCGTGACCGCCAGTTGGTACGCATACAGACCATCGGCCCGCAACAACACAAAATCTCCCACATCTCGTTCCAATTGCTGCTCGACACGCCCTTGTACGCGGTCATCAAAAGCGACCGGTTCAGCAGGCACACGCAAGCGCCAGGCGCGAGCCGGCCGCCCCGGCGGCAAGCCGCCGCGGCAGGTTCCCGGATAGGCCAAGCCACCGTCGATGGCCGACCGCGCGGCCGAATCGGCGATCTCCTTGCGTGAGCAGGCGCAGCCATAGGCGTGACCGCCCTGACGCAAACGCTCCAACTCGCCACGATAGGCCTCCAGCCGACTACTCTGGTAGAGCACCGGACCATCCCAGACAAAGCCGAACAATTCGAGCGTGCGTAAAATATCCGCCGCCGCCCCCGGCACGTTGCGCGGCGTATCGACATCCTCCATGCGAACCAACCATTGTCCACGTTGCGTTCGAGCGTCGAGATAGCTACCGACGGCGGCGACCAGCGAGCCAAAATGCAGCGGTCCACTCGGTGAAGGGGCGAAACGCCCACGATAGATGTCATTCATGCCGCTATTTTCCGCCAGCAGACGTCGCAGTCCAATCCTCGAACGGCCAACCCGCGGCTCCCGACGCGCCCCGCCATCCCTGCTCGGCCAAGTCGAAATAACCCAGTTTGGCCAAAGCACCACCAATCACGCGTGTCTGATAGACCATCAGGTGCACCCGCGATATCTCGAGTTGGCAGGACTCAATCGGCAAGCTCGCCAGTCGTTGCCAAACCAAGGCCGCTGGCCAGGCCGCACGATACAAACCCAGCGTCAGGTGTGGCACATACGCAGCATCGTCCGCGATCCCGGCCCCCGGGTTCAGACACCCGTGCAATTCTGCCAATCCTCCAGAAACATCGCGCACTGATAGATAAGGGGCCGAAGCAAAGCTGTGCGTGCCACCGATTTCCAGAAGGAAAGGCGAGATGCCGGCTTGGGCCATGTTTCCTATCTGGTCTCGCCAATGTCCGTCGGTATAGTCATCGGAAGCGATGGCTGTACTCGCCGGAAAACCACAAAGCGCAACCGTTACATGCGCCTGCCGGCGGTAGCCCGGCAACAATAATTCCCGCAAGGCTCGCTGATTTCGGCAACAGCTTGAATTGATCTGCGGCAAATCGAGATCAAGCGCCCAAACGGCATAATGCTCACGCCCACGGTGCCACTCGACAAAGTCCCGATGCTCGCTTGGAACGGTAAATTGGAAAGACATTGCCAGAACTTTTTTCGGGACTTAGCACTCTTAGCTCGCGAGTGCTAAAATGATTTTGTAGTTAGTTGAAGGAGGATATTACGCGATGACCCAAACTATGGCTCTTCCCATCCCCTCGGCGGTCGGCAGCATCGATGCCTACATTCAGGTAGCGAACCGTTATCCGATCCTGTCCGAGACCGAGGAGACCCGGTTGGCTGAGCGTTTCCACAACGAAGGTGATGTGGAGGCGGCGCGTCAGCTTGTGCTCTCCCACTTGCGCCTCGTCATCTCCATTGCCCGCGGCTACTTGGGTTATGGTCTGCCCCATGCCGACCTGATCCAGGAGGGCAATATCGGCCTGATGAAAGCCGTCAAGCGTTTTGACCCATCGCGTGGGGTGCGCTTGGTTTCCTTCGCCATGCACTGGATCAAGGCAGAAATTCACGAATACATCCTAAAGAACTGGCGTCTGGTCAAAGTGGCGACGACGAAGGCGCAGCGTAAATTGTTCTTCAACCTGCGCAGCCTGAAGAACGACTACGAAGGCGTGGATACCTTATCCGGCCCGCAAGCCGCGGAAGTTGCCGCGCGCTTGGGCGTCAAGCCGGAAGAAGTGGTCGAGATGGAGACTCGCCTTTCCGGACGCGATCTGGCACTTGAAGGCTCGCCGGAAGACGGCGAAGAAAGTTTCGCGCCGATCGACTACTTGGCCGACTCGCGCTATGAACCGGTTCGCGTACTTGAGAACAAGGCTACGGCGCGCCTGCAGGACGAAGGCCTGCACGAGGCACTGGAGGCGCTTGACCCACGCAGTCGCCGCATCGTTGAAGCGCGCTGGCTGAGCGAAGGCGAAGCCGCTACGCTACACGATCTGGCCGCGGAATTTGGTGTCTCCGCCGAACGTATTCGGCAGATCGAAGCCAAGGCACTGCAAAAGATGCGGGGCGTCCTCGCCACGTGAACAAGCGCATTCGATGCGACAATAAAAAAGGGAGCAGCTGCTCCCTTTTCTGTTTGTGCAGCGGCAAAATTCATTGGCCCGGAGATTCCCCCTGGGCCGCTGCCGTGGCATTTGCAAAGCGCGAGCCGAAGGAAAATACCTCCTTCGAACATACGTCGATACACCGTCCGCAGTTGGTACAACTCGGTGCCAGAATCACCGGACCGATGCCCTTGCCCTCACCTTTGAGCGCTGGTCGAATCACCTGCGGCTCAGGGCAGACCTCGAAGCAATCCATACAGTCGTTACAGGCCGTTCGCTTGCTCGCCGTAATCCGCAGAGGGCTCCAACGGCCGACCAGACTATAGAATGCGCCGACCGGGCAGAGGCGCCCGCACCACCCCCGGTTCATCACAAACAGATCGAACAGGAAAATGGCCAGCACTACCATCCAGGCCGTTCCGACACCGAAGAACAAGCCTCGGTGCAGCATCGATATCGGATTCACCAGCTCCCACAGCACCATCCCGGTCAGTGCCGAAGCAACCAGGGTCATGCCGAGTATCCAGTAGCGTGTCTTGGCCGACAGACTGCTCGCCCCCTTGATGCCGAGTTTGTCGCGCAGCCAGCCGGCCGCATCGGTCACCATATTGATCGGACAGACCCAACTGCAATAGACTCTTCCGCCAACCAGGAAATAGAACAACAATACGATACCTACCCCGATCAGGCCGAGTTTCTCCGGCACATGCCCGGCGACTAGCGACTGCAGGGCGACATAGGGATCGGTCAGCGGCAGAAAATCCAGCGTGTAGCTGTAATTCAGATTACCTTTGACGATCCAGACGCCGGCTAGGGGACCCAGCAAGAAGAGCGCCAAGATGCAAGTCTGCGAAGTGCGCCGTAGGATCAACCATAAATGCGCACGCAGCCATCCCTTTTCGGCTACCGCTTCGGCGCCTACAGCTTTCTTGTTTCCCGTTTGACTCATGGCTTGCCTCCCAGCCCTGGCGGCTGGCTCGGGATGACCCCCGCCTCGCTGCCGGCCATTCCCCGCATTGGCTCAGTATGGCCGCTTGCCGGATCGTAATGCCCAGGCAACACAGCCCCCTCCGGCAGGCGGTCCGGAAGATCGATCATTTTTGATTCGTCGATCAGCGAGTGACCAGCTTTCTTCTGCTCTTCCCACCCCACTTGGTAATGGTGTCCGAGTTCGCCCTTAGCCAGTTTGGGGGGCAGCACGCGAATGGCCGCCTCTTCAAGCACACAGGATTTTTCGCACTTGCCACAGCCAGTACAGAACTCGGAATGTACGGTTGGCAGGAACATAGCATGGCGCCCGGTTCGCTGATTGGGCTGCAGATCAAGGGTAATCGCTTTGTCGATTACCGGGCAGACCCGATAGCAGACATCACAGCGTAGACCAAGAAAATTCAGACAGGTCTCGTGGTCGATCAATACCGCGATGCCCATCTTGGCCTTGTTTATATCGGTCAATTCGTGGTCCAGCGCCTTGGTCGGACAGGCCTTGACACAAGGGATGTCGTCACACATTTCGCATGGCACGCTGCGTGCTGTGAAATAGGGTGTCCCTGTCGCTACAGGTGCTTCGGGCTTGGCCAGCTGAAGGGTGTTATAGGGGCAATCGCGCACGCACAAACCGCAGCGGATGCAGGCCCCCAGGAAATCGTCTTCCGGCAAAGCTCCAGGGGGGCGCAGAGCCAAGGCAGGCAAAGCCTTCGATTGCTTTGCATAAAGCCCGAGACCCAGCCCGAGCATGCCAACTCCACACACCATCTTAGCTGAGTCCAGCAGGAACTGGCGCCGGTTGGACTTGCCTTTCGGGGTTGAATCATTCATCTGTTTCACCTATTGAGGAAAGCCGTGCCGGGCGAGCCCCAATTCCCGCACAACACATAGCCGCCAGCCAAAGTACTACCCTGTCCATACCTGCAATCATCGAAGCAACTCGCCCACGTACATCTCACAGGAACCTTGCCAAGCCAAAATTAGCTTTTCCTGATTCAGTTTGCGACTTTACTCCCTCTTCGGGAACTTGCTTTAGCCTGGATCAAACGGCTCAAACTCAGTACAACCTAGACAACACGGCTTGTGCGTTGCTGCTCGTCGCTGCGCTGATTTCCTCAAACGAAATATCGCGTAACTCGGCCAAAACCCGTGCCAATCTCGGCAACTCACCGGGCGTATTGCGCCCGCGGTTCAGCCAGGCGGGCGGTATATCCGGCGCATCGGTTTCGAGGACGATGGCTTCGAGCGGAAGCGTTGCTGCCAATTCGCGTATGCGCGTCGAACCGCTGAAGGTCATGGCGCCACCAAAGCCCAGCTTGAAACCCAGTCGGATGAACTCTTCGGCCTGCTGGCGACTACCGTTGAAGGCATGGGCAATACCGCCGGGAACGCGAATTCGGCGCAGGTGTTTGAGAATGGGATCGATGGCCCGCCGCACATGGAGAAGGACCGGCAATTCAAATTCACGCGCCAGTCTCAATTGCTCGATGAAGAAGTATTCCTGGCGCTGAGCATCAATGTCCGGCACGAAGAAATCGAGACCGATCTCACCGACGGCAACCGGTCGCTCCACCTCCAACCACTCCCGCAAGACCGCCAGATCGCCGTCGCCAGCCCCCATCACATACATCGGGTGAATCCCATAAGCCGGCACACACCCTGAAAAAGTATCGGCCACGGTTTTTGTCGCTTTGAAGCCGTGCACCGCAACTGCCGGCACGACAAAGTGCCCCACCCCCGCTGCCACCGCTGCCGCATGCACCGCCACTCGGTCGCCGTCGAATTCGGCTGCATCGAGGTGACAATGGGTATCGATCAGCATTTCAGGAACGGGAAATCCGGCTCCGGCCGCTTACCGTCGATCAATGCGGCCAGGGCAGCACCGGAGCCGCAGGCCATGGTCCAGCCTAACGTACCGTGGCCGGTATTCAGCCAAAGATTCCCATAGCGGGTCCGCCCAATATAGGGGACATTGGATGGCGTCGCCGGGCGCAGGCCACACCAGAACTGTGGTTCGCCGACAAACTCCAAGCGTGGAAAAAGTTGCCGAGTGCGCGTGATCAGCGCCTGGCAACGTACCGGATTCAAAGCGAGATCGTAGCCACTGAACTCTGCCGTACCGGCCACACGCAGACGGTTACCCAAACGAGAGAAAACCAGCTTGCGTTCGTCATCGGTGATACTGACGGTGGGCGCCACCGTTCCCTCTACTAATTCCAGGGTCGCCGAATAGCCTTTAGCAGGGTAAATCGGCTGCCGAAGACCAAGCGGACGGAGCAAACGTGGCGAATGGCTGCCCGCCGCAACGACATAGGCATCTGCCGTCAGCAGCTTGGCTCCGCCGTTTCCGTCAACCACCACCCCAGCGACCTTGCCCCCGCTAGGTGCAATGCGCTCGATGGCATGGCCAAACAGGAATTGCACCCCCTCCGCCTGTGCCCGCGCCGCCAAGGTCCGGGTGAATATATGGGCGTCACCGGATTCATCCGAGGCCGTATAGTCGCCACCAACAAGTCTGTGCCGAGCATCGGCCAGTGCAGGTTCAAGTTCGAGGCAACGTTCGACATCGACCGGCACCCTGTCCAGACCAAACCCACGCATGACCTCGGCAGAGGACATCGCAGCCTCGAACTCCTCGGCATCGGTATAGATGTGCAGGATTCCGCGTTCGAGATGATTATATTCAAGTGCAAATTCGCGGCGCAGTGCCTGCAATTGGTCACGGCTATAGAGCGCCAGCGCCACGATGGCGGCAATATTGCGTCGGGTTCGCCCCGGCAGGCACTCGCGCAGGAAACGCACCCCCCATTCAAGCTGAGCCGGATCGGCCTGCCAGCGCCACAGCAAGGGAGCATCTTCGCGCCCTAGCCATTTCAGCAGGCGGGGCAGTACATGCGGGTTGGCCCAAGGCTCGGCGTGCGAAACCGAAATCTGCCCGCCGTTGGCGAAGCTGGTCTCGTTGCCGGCTATCGGCTGGCGGTCGACGACAGTAACCTGATGACCCGCCCGCGCCAGATACCAAGCGCTCGTCGTTCCGACGACGCCGGCGCCCAGCACCAGTATCCTCAAGCCTCGCCTCCCCTTTCCCGCACAATGCGCGTGACCTCGGGAATATGGCGCAGGCCGCGCATCACCGTCGCCAGATGGTTACGGTGGGCGACCTGGATGGTGAAATTGAGCACGGTAAAGAGGCGTTCCGGATCGGAATCCATCGCCACATGCTCGATATTCGAACCACACTCGGCGATGGCGGCTGCCACCTGGGCCAGCACGCCACGCGTATTCTTCACTTCGACACGGATACGAATATCGAAAAGTTTGCCTTCTTCCGGCTCCCATTCGACGTCGATCCACTTCTGCGGCTCGGTAGAGCGCGACTTGCGGATAACCGGGCAATCGTGGGTATGGATGATCAGACCGCTGCCCTTCTTGATCGAGCCGATGATCGGATCGCCCGGTATCGGCTGGCAGCAGCGGGCCAGCTGGATGGCCATGCCTTCGGTGCCATGGATGGCCAACGTCATGTTGCTCGGCGTATCCGGCGTGATGTCCTCGCGCGCCAGCAGGCGGCGGGCGACGACCGAAGGCAGGCGCTTGCCCAGACCGATTTCCGTATAAACGTCCTCAATCGATTTCTGCCCCCCCGCCTTGACTAGGGCATCCCACGCCTCGGCCGGGATCGAAATAGGCACCACGCCAAGCGACAGCAATTCCTGGCGCAATAGGCGCTCGCCCAAGCGGGCCGATTCCTCGTTCTGCATAGTGCGCAGGAAATGGCGAATCTTGCTGCGCGCCCGGCCGGTTTTCACATAAGTCAGCCAGATCGGATTCGGGCTGGCCTGCGGCGAGGTGATGATCTCGACCAGATCGCCATTCTTCAGCTCACTGCGTAGCGGTGCCAGTTCGTGATTGATGCGCGCTGCCGAGCAGTGGTGCCCGACATCGGTGTGCACGGCATAGGCAAAATCCACCGCCGTCGCCCCCTGAGGCATCGCGAGAATCCTGCCTTTGGGCGTAAAGACATAAACCTCGTCCGGAAAGAGATCGATCTTCACGTTCTCGAAGAACTCCGACGAATCGCTGCTCTGCATTTCCAGCAGCGATTGCAGCCACTTGTGCGTCTTCACCTGTAGGTCGGCGCTGGTCTCGTCCATATCCTTGTACAGCCAGTGCGCGGCAACGCCTTCTTGGGCAACGTTGTGCATTTCGCGCGTACGGATCTGTACTTCGACCGGCGTACCATAGGGGCCGATCAGGGTGGTATGCAACGACTGGTAGCCATTGGCCTTGGGAATGGCAATGTAGTCCTTGAACTTGCCGGGCACTGGCTTGAACAGGCTGTGCAAGGCACCGAGTGCCAAATAGCAGGTCGGCACGTTGTCGACGATAACGCGGAAGCCGTAGATGTCGAGCACCTGCGAGAAGGACAGGTGCTTGTCCTTCATCTTGCGGAAAATCGAATACAGGCTCTTTTCGCGACCAAACACCTCGGCCTTCAGGCCGGCATGTTTCAACTTGTCCTCGATGCCGCTCTGGATCTTGGTCAACAGCTCCTTGCGGTTGCCGCGCGCCGCCTTCATCGCCTTGGACAGAACCTCGGCTCGATGCGGATGAATTAGGCGGAAGGATGTGTCCTGCAACTCGCGATACAGCTTGTTCAGACCGAGACGCAAGGCGATTGGCGCGTAGATTTCGAGCGTTTCACGGGCGATACGAGCCCGCTTGTCGGCGCGCATGGCCGACATGGTCTGGATGTTGTGCTGGCGGTCGGCCAGCTTGATGAGCACGACACGCAGGTCGCGCGCCATCGCCATCAGCATCTTGCGGAAATTCTCCGCCTGGGCCTCCTGGTAGGAAGCAAACTCCATCTTGTCGAGCTTCGACAAGCCATCGACCAGCTCTGCTACCTCGTTGCCGAATTTGTCGGCCAACTCACGCTTGGACGTCCCGGTATCCTCCAGGACATCGTGCAGCAACGCGGCGCAGATGGCATCGCCGTCCATGCGCCATTCGACGACGGCACCGGCCACGGCCAGCGGATGGGTGATATACGCTTCTCCGGACATGCGCTTCTGGTGCGCATGCGCCTTGGCCGCGTAGGCATACGCGGCCTTAATGCGTTCTATATCGGCTTCGGAAAGATAGTCGAGACTATCGAGAAAAACCCGGTAAGCGGGTTCTTCAAAAGCGGGCGGCAAGGGTGACGGCGCAGATTCCTTCAAGCTTCACCGCCCGTAGAGGTCAGGCCTGACCGCGATTCAGCACTTCCAGGCCAACTTTGCCGGCACCCATTTCCTTGAGTGCGACGACGGTCGGCTTATGCTTTTCGGCATCGACCAGCGGAGTAGCCCCGTTGGCGAGTTGGCGGGCGCGATGAGCAGCAGCCAAAGTCATCTGGAAGCGGTTGGGAATTCGTTTCAGGCAGTCATCGACAGTAACGCGAGCCATGGTCAAACCTCAATTTCAGATTAATCTGTCAAACAGGGCCGCGTGACGGGCACGCTGAGCCGAGAGCACCAAGCCGGAAGCGCGTACGATGGCACGCAAATCTTCCAGAGCCTGGTCGAGTTGGTCATTAATAATAACATAGTCAAATTCCCCGACATGACGCATCTCCGCCTGTGCAGCGTCGAGTCTACGGGTAATGACTTCAACCGAATCGGTGCCTCGACCGGTCAAACGCCGTGTCAGTTCCTCCATGGAGGGTGGCAGAATGAAGATTCCAACGGCTTCGGGAAACAAGGAGCGCACCTGCTGCGCTCCTTGCCAATCGATTTCCAGCAGCACGTCGCGCCCTTCAGACAACTGGTCGGATATCCATTTCTTCGAGGTTCCGTAGAAATTGCCATGTACTTCCGCCCACTCCAGAAACTCCTGACGATTGATCATCGCTTTGAAGGTGTCGACGTCAGTGAAATGGTACTCCCGGCCATTCTGCTCGCCGCTACGCGGCGCCCGCGTCGTAAAGGAGATCGACAAATGCACCCCGGGCTCTCGCTCGAGAAGCAAACGCACTAGCGTGGTTTTACCCGCCCCGGAGGGGGCTGCGACAACAAAAAGTTTTCCCGACATCGGCATTCCTCAAGATAGATACAGGGTGTCCCCGTTATCGGTTATTTTACCGACCCCCCGGCCACTGGCTGCAACCATTGTCGCAAGGCCTCGCCCAAACGATCGGGGTCAACGGGCTTGGCAACGTGATCGTTCATCCCCGCAGCTAGGCAACGTGCCCTGTCCTCTGCAAAAGCGTTGGCAGTCAGCGCCAAGATCGGAGTATGCGCATAACCAGGCAGTCCCCGTATTCTCCGCGTTGCCTCAAGCCCATCCACCCCAGGCATCAGCAAATCCATCAAGATCAGATCGTATTGCCTAAGCCTAGCTTTTTCTATTGCCACCAGCCCGCTCTCGGCGATATCCAGTTGGGCATTGGTTAAGATTCCGATCAATTCGCTGGCCACTTCTCGGTTAATTGGGTCATCTTCAACCAACAGAATGCGCTTTCCCGAGAAATCTGGGGCATTGTGCTCACTCTCACCCATATTTTTCCCGAAATACTCTGGGCTGCACTTACCCAAACGAGCAGTCAGCCAGAACACGCTCCCTTGGCCAACGGTGCTTTGGACTCCGGCACTACCTCCCATCAATTGCGCCAGACGCAATGTGATCGCCAATCCCAGACCGGTACCGCCGTACTTCCGGGTCGTTGAGTTGTCGGCCTGTTCGAAAGAATGAAACAGGCGGGGAAGAACTTCCGATGGAATGCCAATTCCCGTATCTTCGACTTCAAAACGGACTAACACCGTGGTTTCGCTTTCCTCCACCAGCGATGCCCTGAGGCTAATTTCACCCGCTTCGGTAAATTTGATTGCGTTATTCAGGTAATTCAATAGCGCCTGACTCAAACGCGTAGGGTCACCGACGACCCAATCCGGCAAAGCCTCAAGAGACACCGTTACTGGCAGCCCTTTTGCTTGGGCTCGTTCAGCACAGAGCGCAATTACCTTTGCTTGCAACTCCGCAATACGCAAAGGCTTCGCTTCAAGCACCAACTTACCGGATTCGATCTTCGAAATATCCAGGACATCGTTGATCACCGCGAGCAAATGATCTGCCGAAGCAGCCACCTTGGACAGGCGATCATGCTGCTGCCGCGTCAGGCTTTCCCGCTTGAGCAAATGGGTTAACCCAACAATGGCGTTCATCGGAGTACGAATCTCGTGGCTCATATTGGCCAGGAATGAACTCTTAGCCAGGTTAGCTTGCTCCGCAGTTATCTTCGCTTGTTCCGCTTGCTCAGTACGCTCCCTAACCAATTCCTCCAAATGGAGGCGGTATTTTTCCAACTCCTCGGCATTTCGCTTTTTCTCGTCGACGTCGGTAATCAAGCCCACCAAGCCCTGCAAATACCCGTTGGCATCACGTAATTGGCGCCCGCACAAAAAACCCCAGAAGGGCGTACCGTCACGACGCACATACTCTCGCTCCAGCCGGACGTAGGGAATTTCACTTTCCATCAGTTGAAGCATTTTCTGACGCCCCACTTCCCGCTGATCAGGATGAATCAGGGCAACATATTCAGCCCCGATCAATTCGCGTCGAGGGATGCCCCACATTGCCGACATGCGCTCGTTTGCAGCGGTAATCCTGCCAGTGGTATCGACCAGAAATATCGCGCCATCGGAAGTATCGAAGATGATACGCAGCATCCGCTCGCGCTCGCTGAGGCTACTGGCATCTCGATAGAACTTGCGCAAGGCCCAGGCACTCAATCCCAGAAATACGAGCAAGAGCGCGACCGTCCCCTCCACTTGTCGCCACCATGCCCCGATGTAAGTGTCTTTGGCAACACCCACGTTTATGAAAAAGCGATACTTGGGATTCAAGCGATAGGCATGCATGCGCTGGATTCCGTCGATGCTGCTCTTTCCAGAAGCATAGTCACCATAGTATCCATTCTTATCCAGCGCTGCCTGGAACTCCGGAGACAGCACATTTGCACCATATTGACTAACACCCCCTTTACTGGGCCGCCTGACAATCACCCGCCCACCCTGATCAAGCCAGGCAATTTCCCCATCCACACCCAGTTGCAGAGCATCGAACTCCTTCTCGAAGGACTCAAGCGGGACACTGGCAAAGACAATCCCGGAAAACTTTCCGCCCTCATCCGGCAGACGGCGCGCTAGGATAATCGTCCATTTCCCACTTATTCGCCCCTGCAAAGGCTCGGAAATCAACAGTCCGAGACTGGCATGGTCACGCAATTGCTTGAAATAGGCTCGGTCTTCCACGTTGCTCGATGCATCGTCGCTGCCGAACATGAAGCGCCGCCCCGTGACGTCGGTAATGTGCATAATCGTGATGCGTGGCTGCCTGTCACGTAAAGCAGCCAGCAACGGATCGAGCGTTTCGCGATTAAGCATGCCCGATTGACGAGCCTGTTCATAAGCATCGATCGCCGATTGCAATACGAGGTCGATTTTCTCGATTGAGGCGGCAACATCCCTTTCAAGAACCAAACTGAGATTCTCGACCTCCAGGCGGGTACGCTCCTCCTGGTGCTTGAGGCTGCCGTTCAGGTAGTAGGCAATTAACGCAATCGCCGCCAGGGCAATCAGGACCCATCCAGCAAACAACCGAAGCGCCAAGGGCTTTGCAACGTGTTTGCTGGGGCCTGGATACATCGCTACTCCAGATTCTGGATCTGCTCCCTCATCTGCTCAATGAGCAGTTTGAGGTCAATTGATGCTTGCGACACTTCAGTCAGCGCCGACTTGGAGCCTAAGGTATTCGCTTCGCGATTCAGTTCCTGCATCAGGAAATCCAGGCGCTTGCCGCAAGCCCCCCCCTGCTTAAGCACGCGCTCGACCTCGTCCAGATGCGTGGTCAATCGCGATATTTCCTCCGCTACATCGATACGCGTGGCGAATACTGCGACTTCCTGCAGAATGCGCTCATCGTTGGCATTGCCCAACGCATCGACCAAGCGTTGGCGCAGTTTGTCGGTGAAAAGCGCCTGCGCCTCGGGGATGCGCGGCGTCACCCGTTGCACGATATCGCGCATCCCGGCTACTCGTTCCAGAATCATATTGGCCAGCTTGGCACCTTCACGACCGCGAGTAGCCGAGAAGTCGTCGAGCACCTCACGTGCCAGCACCATGACCTCAGCCCCAAGCGCCGCGAAGTCGACAGACTGTTCGCCAAACATTCCCGGCCAACGCAGCAATTCATTGACGCTCAATGGCGCAGCATCCGGCACCTCGGCTTGTACCTTGGCGCTCAGGCTCCTCAAGGTGGCCAGCAAGTCGCCGTTAAGCTGCATTTGCTCTGGCCGAGCGGCAGAAGGATTAAACGACAGACGACACTCGACCTTGCCACGAGCGATGCGTGCGGCGAGCAATTCGCGCAACGGCATCTCCAGTGCGCGTAAATCGTCGCTGATACGGAAGTGAAAATCGAGATAGCGAGAATTGACGCTTTTCAGCTCTAGCTGCAGCGTTCCACGCTCGATATCGCGTGTCTTAACTGCATAACCGGTCATGCTACAGATCATTCTAGGGTAGTCTCCAGCTTTACAGGCCGGACAACACGCCCGAAAATGCCTGGGATTGCATCATAACCGCGAGATCGATGGCGCAACAAGCCAACCACGCCCTACCCAACGGCATACAGCTAGAGGAGTACACGATCGAACGCCAGCTCTCGCTCGGCGGGTTCTCTATCGTCTACCTGGCCGCCGATCCTTCAGGCAAGCAGGTCGCCATCAAGGAATACCTGCCGAACAGTCTGGCCTTGCGTGGCAAGGGTGAGATCAAACCGGTCATCACCGCCGAACACCAAGGCGCCTTTCGCTACGGCATGAAATGCTTCTTCGAGGAAGGCCGGGCGCTCGCCAAGCTATCTCACCCCAACGTGATCCGCGTGTTGAATTTCTTCCGCGCCAACGACACGGTCTACATGGTGATGGAGTACGAGCACGGGCGCACGCTGCAGGAATTCATCCAAAAGCATCAAGGCCATATTTCCGAACGCTTCATCCGCGGCGTTTTCACGCGTCTGCTCAACGGCCTGCGCGAAGTGCACTCGAACAAGCTGCTACACCTCGATCTCAAGCCATCCAATATTTATCTGCGTAGCGACAACACGCCGGTGCTGCTCGACTTTGGTGCCGCGCGCCAGACTCTGATGACCGATCAGCCGATGCTAAAGCCGATGTACACGCCGGGCTTCGCTTCGCCAGAACATTACGGGACACGCAAGGATCTAGGGCCGTGGAGCGACATCTACAGCGTCGGCGCTTCGATGTATGCCTGCCTGGCTAGCTCAGCGCCGCAAGCGGCCGACGAGCGCCTGAGGAAGGACACGTTGGTCCCAGCCATGATGCGTTGGGACGGTCAATACTCCGACCGCCTGCTCGAGATTATCGACTGGTGCCTGAATCTCAATCATCTCTACCGGCCGCAAAGTGTTTTCGCTCTGCAAAAGGCGCTGGTCGAAGCCATTGCCCCGCCGCAACCAAAACCTCAACCTAGCTGGCTCAACCGCGTCGTCGATACACTCAAGAAACCCATCCTATGAGATTCACCATCTATCAGGAAAGCCGCCAGGGCGGCCGCAAGAACAACGAAGACCGCATCAGCTACTGTTATTCGCGCGATGCACTGTTGATGGTGGTCGCTGATGGTATGGGCGGCCACCACTACGGCGAAGTAGCCTCGCAGATCGCCGTGCAGACGCTGGCCGAAGCTTTCCAGCGCGAAGCCAAGCCTATCCTGCCCGACCCCTTCCGCTTCCTGCAACGTGGCATGACCAACGCGCACAGCGCCATCCTTGACTACGCCTCACGCCACCGCCTACCCGACACGCCGCGCACAACCTGCGTCGCCTGCATCGTGCAGGACAATGTCGCCTACTGGGCACATGCCGGTGACTCGCGCCTGTTCCTGATGCGCGACGGTAAGGTCGTCGCGCAGACCAAGGATCACTCGCGTATCCGTCTGATGATCGAGGAAGGTCTGATCAGCGAAGCACAGGCCGCCGAACACCCGGACCGTAACAAGATTTATAGCTGCCTGGGCAGCCCGCATGCGCCTGAGATTGAATTTTCGCGCAAGACGCCACTGGAGAAGGGCGACATCATTCTGATCTGCACGGACGGCCTGTGGGGCGTGACCTCCGGCGAAACGATGGCCGCCGCCCTGAAAAATGCCAACCTCCTTCAGGCCGCACCGCAGTTGCTGGAACAAGCCGAGATCAAGGGGGGCGAATACGGCGACAACCTCTCGATCGTTGCCGTACGTTGGGAAGACGCCTATATCGAGGAGGCGAGCAGCGCCATCTCGACCCAGACCATGACCCAGAACGAAGTCACGACACGACTTGAGGAATTCGGCCGCAACCCGGCCTACAAGAGCGACCTCAGTGAAGATGAGATCGAAAAGGCGATCGACGAAATCCGCGCCGCCATTGAGAAATTCAACCCAAAGAAGATAGGACAATAAGCCGCATGCGTCCCAGCCAACGCCAGCCTGACCAACTCCGTACGGTTCGTATCACCCGCAATTTCACCCGCCATGCCGAGGGCTCCGTGCTGATCGAAATGGGCGATACCCGCGTGCTGTGCACCGCCTCGGTCGAAGAAAACGTTCCCCCCTTCCTGCGCGGCAAGGGCCAAGGTTGGGTCACCGCCGAATACGGCATGCTGCCGCGCTCGACGCACACCCGTACCTCGCGTGAAGCCGCCAAGGGCAAGCAAACCGGCCGCACCCAGGAAATCCAGCGATTGATCGGCCGCGCCCTGCGCGCCGTGGTCGACCTGAAGGCGCTCGGCGAACGCCAGATCACGCTCGACTGCGACGTGCTGCAGGCCGACGGCGGCACCCGTTGCGCCTCGATCACCGGCGCCTGGGTCGCGCTCTACGAAGCCTGCGATAAGCTGGTGCAGGCCGGCAAACTCGCCGCCAACCCGGTCAAGGATCATGTCGCCGCCATCTCGGTCGGCATCTTCGCGGGCGCCCCGGTGCTCGACCTCGACTATCCTGAAGACTCCGGCTGCGATACCGACATGAACGTCGTCATGACCGGCGCTGGCGGCATTGTCGAGATCCAGGGCACGGCCGAAGGCGAGCCCTTCAGCCGCGAGCAGATGAGCGTGCTGGTCGACCTGGCCACTCTGGGCATCCGCCAACTCGTCGCCGCGCAGCAGAGCGCGCTCGCCGCATGAAGAAGCTCGTCCTCGCCTCGAACAACGCCAAGAAAATGAAGGAGCTGAACGCACTGCTGGCGCCGCTCGGCTTCGAAGTCATTCCGCAGGGCGAACTGGGCATCCCCGAAGCCGAGGAGCCGCACTGTACCTTCGTCGAAAACTCGCTGGCCAAGGCCCGCCATGCCGCTGCGCACAGCGGCCTGCCGGCGCTGGCCGACGACTCCGGCCTGTGCGTACATGCCCTCGGCGGCGCGCCCGGCGTGCTTTCCGCGCGTTACGCCGGCGAGCCGAAATCGGATGCCCGCAACAACGAAAAGCTGCTGCACCACCTGGCCGAGTACGACGACCGCCGCGCCCACTTCTACTGCGTGCTGGTGCTGGTCCGAGCCGAGGATGACCCGCAGCCGATCATCGCCGAAGGCGAGTGGCATGGCGAAATCCTGCCGGCCCTGCGCGGCGAAGGTGGTTTCGGCTACGACCCGCTCTTCTTCGTGCCGGAATTCGGCCAGACCGCCGCCGAACTCGATGCCGACACCAAGAATCGGGTTTCGCATCGTGCCCGCGCCATGCAAAAGCTGATCGAGCGCCTGCCCACGCTGTAATTCTCCCGCCCCGGAACTTCCGGGGCCCTCGGCGCTCTGAGCCGGACCCGTTTCTGCAAGCCATCCGAGCATGACCCGAACCATCCCCATTTTTGCCCAAAAAGCACCGTCCACCGCAGCAGGCCTGGAATTCCGCAAATCGCCAGCCCTTTCACTCTACGTGCACGTGCCGTGGTGCGTGCAGAAATGCCCCTACTGCGACTTCAACTCGCATGAAGCCGGGGAAGCGATCCCCGAGCGCGAGTATGTCGATGCGTTGATCGCCGATCTGCAATCCGCCCTGCCGCTGATCTGGGGCCGGCCGGTGGTCAGCGTCTTCTTCGGCGGCGGCACGCCCAGCCTGCTGTCGCCCGCCGCCATCGACGAACTGATCGCCGCCTTCCGCGCCCTCGCCATGCTGTCGCCGGAAGCCGAAATCACGCTCGAAGCCAACCCCGGCACGGTCGAAGCCGGCAAGTTCGCCGGTTTTCGCGCCGCCGGCGTCAATCGGCTGTCGCTCGGCATCCAGAGTTTCGACGATGGCCACCTGAAGGCGCTCGGCCGCATCCACGACGCCGACGAAGCCAAGAAGGCGGCCCAACTGGCCGGCGAGCATTTCGAACGCATCAACCTCGACCTGATGTACGGCCTGCCCGGCCAGACGCTCGCGCAAGCGCTGGCCGACGTCGACGCCGCCCTCGCCTTCGCCCCGACGCACCTCTCCTGCTACCAGCTGACACTGGAACCGAACACCCGCTTCGCCGCCTTCCCACCGGAACTGCCCGAAGGCGATCTCTGCGCCGACATGCAGGACGCCATCGAAGCCAAACTCGCCGCCGCCGGCTATGCCAACTACGAGACCTCGGCCTTCGCGCAGGAGGGCAAGCAGTGCCTGCACAACCTGAACTACTGGCACTTCGGCGACTACCTCGGCATCGGCGCCGGCGCCCATTCCAAGCTGACGCTGCACGACCGCGTGCTGCGCCAGATGCGCCACAAGCACCCCAAGGCCTATCTCGACAACGTCCGCGCCGGAACGCCGATCCAGGAGGAAAGTCAGGTCGAGGCGAGCAGCCTGCCCTTCGAGTTCATGATGAACGCCCTGCGCCTGGCCGACGGCTTCGCCCCCTCGCTGTTCGAGCTACGCACCGCCCAGCCGCTATCGACCATCCTGCCGCAACTGAAGGCCGCCGAAGCCGAAGGCCTGCTGACGCTGACGCCCGAGAAAATCGCGCCCACCCTGAAGGGCCGGCGCTTCCTCAACGTACTGCTCGAACGTTTCCTTTAAGCGAACCATGATTACCCTGCTTCGTCTCCTCGCCCTGTTGCTCGGCAGCGCACTCACCCTCGCGCCCGCCGCCCTTTTCCTCTTCTCTCATGGCTCCGGCAGCCTGCCGGACGCCGGTAAGCTTTTCAGCCTGCTCGCCCCGCTGCTGGTGATCGGCCTCGGTTTCGGCCTCGGCCCGCTGCTGCTCGCCCTGCCGCGACTGGTACGCGGCACGCAGACCCCGACCGCCCGCCTCGGTGTAGCGCTGCTGTTGCTGGTCTCGGCTGGCGGGTTGGTGCTATTGGGCCTAGGCGGACAGGCCAGCCTCATCCTGGCCGTGCCTGGATTGCTGCTCGAAGCGACCCTCTTCGCCGTCTTCATCTGGCCCGCTCGGCGCTTTGCCGAAGTCGCCGGGCTCGAGCAGCAAGCAACGCCGCCCCAGTAAGCCGGCGGGATCGGGCCCCTCCACTCGCCCCCGATCAATTGCGCCAGCCTGGCCTCATTCCGGCCACACTGCTGCGTGCTGGCAAATGGGCCTCGGGCTCTGCCTGGCCCACACCGCAAAGGCGACTTTGCGACGGCTGCGGTGCACAGCCTTTTTTGGCCAAAAACCGAGCCTGCCCAGCGGTACAAGCCATTCAACCCCCCCCTTCTTCGCCCCCGAGCAGTAAATCCTGCGGCCTTGAATCTCGCGGACTTCCATCCGCGCAGTCTTCACTGCATCCCACGGTCCAGCCGAGTGCAATCCATCATCAGCGCGCAATCCATGCACACAAATGACTTCAAAAACACAATCCAAATAACTGATTATTCGTTATATTAACTGGCAACAACATTCATCATCTTGCCGCGCCACCAGACCGGAAAATTGCCTATGCAACTCGCCATCAAGCTGCTCATGATATTCCTCGCCGTCGGGGCAAACACCCCTTTCGCCAGTGCCGCCAGATACGCGACCGGCTGTATTCGGCCCGGGAATGGCGCGAGGCCTGCAACCGCTTCGAGGCCGAACATACGCGCACCCGTTGCATGACCGAACTGCACAAGCCCATGTTCCATGGCCGCAGCCTGGGTAACTTCCAGCTCGTCGAACCCGCGTCACCGGAAAAGCTCCAGTCACGCTCCGGCATCTATTTCAGCCCCTCACTCAACGCCAGAATTCTTGTGGTACGCGAAGACACCGGCGCCAAAACCCGGCTCGACCTGGAGAACGATACCCACTGCCAAGCCTATTCAAGCCTGCCGGATCTGATCGACGCTTCCGAGCGCGGCCCAGGCGTCAAACGGCTTGTGCATGCCTGGATACAGGAATACACCGACGACCGCTATGCGGTGCAAGGCCTCAAACTGACCCGTCAGGCCATCCGGCCAAAACTGGCCTTCCACGCCATCACCGAACGACGCCGCATCGTCACCGGCGAATACCGCCCCGACGGCCGCAACAACGCCGGCATCTTCGCCACCTGCGATTACCCATCGGATTCGGAAGAAGCCCGCCTGACCGCAGAGTCTTTCTTCCAATCGCTGGAAGGATCGGCACGGCGGTTCATTTAAGCGCCCCAAGCGCTTCTTGGAAAAACAGATCGGTTATTCAAAATTTTGTTGACCGACAAGTTTTTACGCCTCCCGATAGTTAGTTTGCATAGTTCAACAAACTCTTTTAGCCTTTCTTAGTACCGATTACGAGAAAGCAAATGAGTTCGCCCAACCTACCGTTAGACCTGACACCACTGTCTGCTCCAGCTGTGAAGCTCATCGATGCAGTTAGCAATGCAATTGGCGTTGTATATGAGCCGACTCGTATTCGTCGAAAGGCCAAAGCTGATGCTGACGCAGCGCTAACGCTCGCGAAAAGCAGGGAAGCCATCAGCAATATAGAGTTCCGCGCGTCCGAACGCCTCCGAAACAAAGAGCTTCGACGGCAGGAAAACATAGAATCCATTACTGCAAAAGCACTGAATGCACTCCCCAACGAGGTTTCAAATAACCCAGTGGAAGCAGATTGGATATATCGTTTTTTCGAAGCCTGTGAAGATGTTAGCAACGACGAGATGCAAGTTCTCTGGGGGAAGTTGTTGGCAGGAGAAGTGAGCAAGCCAGGCTCTTTCAGTACGAGAACGATTCGGATCGTCCGTGACTTAAGCAGAGTTGAGGCTAATAGCTTTTCTTCGCTCTGCGGATTTCTTTGGGACTTTATCCCCAACCAATCCTATCCAGTAGTTCTAGAAATTGATTCTCTGCTAATGAAAAATCAGGGACTGAATTTTTCCAAGCTGCTGGACTTAGCCTCTTTGGGGCTGCTTGAAGTACAAACAAGCTCTTCTACCGAGTTCAGCTTGAATGACGTAAAAGGTTCACTACTCGGAAGCTATTTTGGAAAGCAGTATTTCGTCGTGCCTTTACTAGGGCAAACGTCGCTAACTCTCGGAAAAGTGATGCTCACTTCTGTAGGCCGTGAACTTGCCCCCATTGCTGGAGGTAAGGCCAATGAAGAAATCGAAAATTCAGTCATCTCTGCCTGGAGCCGAGCGGGATTTCAGGTAACCGCTATCCCACCTCTGGCCTAGGCAACTTACCCCTGAAGACTATTAAACTAAATGCTGGTTCAACTAGCACCTAACGGCCCTTTGGCTACCCCAACTCCCCATCCCGATAAAACCACCGCCCGTCTTCCTGCACGAAACGGCTGAGTTCGTGCAGGCGGTGGCCTTTGCCGGCGATGCGGTAGCGGGCGACGAAATCGACGGTGGCGTGGGTTTCGTCCTGCACCTCGTGCTTCTTCACTTCCAGCCCCAGCCACTTGGTGTCGTCGGCAGCGAGGTCGAGTTCGCTCGGGCGGGTGTCGGGGTGCCAGGTGGCGAGCAGGTAATCTTCGAGCTTGAGCACGTAGGCGCTGTAGCGCGAGCGCATCAGGGCTTCGGCGCTATCGGCATTTTTGGCCCCTGAGTGCAGTGCACCGCAGCAGTCGGCGTAGGGCCGACCGCTGCCGCAGGGACAGGCTTGTGCTGGCGCTTTCACGCTTCCCACGGCGGGGTGGCGCTGCTGGCGGCAGGCGCCGGCGCGGAGGTCACTTCGGATTCGACCTTTTCACCGCCCAGGGCTTCGACCAGACTGGGCAGGAAGCGCACCAACTCGCCGGTCATCAGCGCGAAATCGGCATCGAACTGCTCGTCGGCGTGTTCGGCATTCTTCTCGGCTTCTTCCTTGAGCAGATCGAGGAAGGCGAGGCGCTTGACCTCGAGCTTCTCGCTGAGCACGAAGGAGATGCGATCGTCCCAGGTCAGCGCCAGCTTGGTCGGCAGTTTGCCGGCGGCCAGGTGGGCCTTGATCTCGCCACTGACTTCGTCGCCGAGCGGGTGGTGAACATAGCGCACGGCGGATTTTTCTTCGCCCATGGCTTTCAGTTCGCAGTCGCGATCGATGGTGAAGCCGGCCGGGCCTTCGCCACCAGCCAGCCAGTCGGCCATGGCTGACTGCGGCGAGAGCTGGGTGTGCAGCATTTGCAGCGGAAATTCGTCGAGGCAGAAGCGCAGGTGTTCGATGACCTCTTCAGCCTTGGCCGGGCTGCCGGCATCGACGATGAACCAGCCGTTCTGCGGATCGATCCAGACGTAGGTCGTGCGCTTCTTAGTGAAGGCGCGCGGCATCAACTCCTCGGTGACGCGCTCCTTCAGTTCGCGCAGCGCCTTGCGACCCGGTGCGTAGCCTTGTTCTTCGGTCAGCTTTTCGGCGCGCTCCTTGACCTCGTCGTTCACGACGGAGGACGGCAGCAGGCGCTGTTCGACGCCAAGGGCGATCAGCCACTGGCGGTTGTTGGCGTAGATCAGCCCGCCGTCCTTGCGCGGCGACACCCAGCCGCGCGACATCGGCTCATGGCTGGCGCAGCGGGCGAAGGTGCCGCGACTCAACTGTTCGTCGAGCTTGGCCAGGTCGATATTCCACGGGGTGGGCAAACGGTACAACTGCAGGTTCTTGAACCACATGCGATGAATTCCTGTTGAGCGCTCAGCGCTTCTTGAAGACGAGATCCCAGACGCCGTGGCCGAGCCGCAGGCCGCGATTCTCGAACTTGGTCAGCGGGCGATAATCGGGGCGTGGCGCGAATCCGGGGAGATCGGCGGCGCTGTCGGCTTCGAGCGCGGCGGCGAGTTGCTCGGCGCTCGGGTTGGGCACGCTGTTTTGCAGGCTGGGTTCGCGACCGAGCACGTCGAGCATTTGCAGCGCGTAGTTTTCCCAGTCGGTGGCGCAGTGAATGTAGCCGCCCGGCTTGAGGCGCGAGGCGAGCAGCGCGACGAAGGGCGGCTGAACCAGCCGGCGCTTCTTGTGGCGCGTCTTGTGCCAGGGATCGGGGAAGAAGATGTGGATGCCGTCGAGCGAGCCTTCCGGCAGCATGTCGCGCACGACCTCGACCGCGTCGTGGTTGCCGATACGCAGGTTGGCCAGATTCTTCTCGGCGATCAGCTTGCACAGCGCGCCAACGCCGGGCACGTGCACTTCGAGGCCGAAGTAGTCGTTCTGTGGATTGGCTTCGGCGATTCTGGCCGTCGTTTCGCCCATGCCGCAGCCGATTTCGAGGATTTTCGGCGCATTTCGCCCGTACACCGCAGCCAGGTCGATATTCGACGGCTGATAGGCGATGCCGATCTTCGGCATCATCTCGTCGAAGTAGCGATGCTGCGCTTCCGACATGCGGCCGGCGCGGCGGACGAAGCTCTTGATGTGGCCGTGCGTGTCGTTGCCTTCGCGGCCTTCGGTGTAGACGCCCTCGTCGTGGGCGGCGCCCGTTTCGATCAGAATTTCCTTGCTCATGAGCCGATCAACCCGGTGGTCGGCGACGACGGGTCGGCCGAGTAATATTTGCGCGCCATGCGGCCCGCGAGATAGGCCTCGCGGCCGGCCTCGATGCCCTTCTTCATGGCCGAGGCCATCAGCACCGGGTTCTTGGCGTGGGCGATGGCGGTATTCATCAGCACGCCGTCGCAGCCCAGTTCCATCGCGATGGTGGCGTCGGAAGCGGTACCGACGCCGGCATCGACGATGATCGGCACCTTGGCGTTGTCGATGATCAGGCGCAGGTTCCACGGGTTCACGATGCCCATGCCGGAGCCGATCAGCGAGGCAAGCGGCATCACCGCGACGCAGCCGATCTCTTCCAGCATCTTGCACTGGATGGGGTCGTCGGCGCAGTAGACCATGACCTCGAAGCCTTCCTTGACCAGCGTTTCGGCGGCTTTCAGGGTTTCCGGCATGTTCGGGAACAGGTTGGTCGGATCGCCGAGTACTTCCAGCTTGCACAGCGGATGGCCGTCGAGCAGTTCGCGCGCCAGACGCAAGGTGCGCACGGCATCGTCGGCCGTGTAGCAGCCCGCCGTATTGGGCAGGATGGTGAATTGCGACGGCGGAACGGCATCGAGCAGGCTGGGCTGGCTGGCGTCCTGGCCGATATTCACGCGGCGCACGGCAACGGTGACGATCTCGGCTCCCGAGGCGTCGATGGCGGCACGCGTTTCGGCAAAATCCTTGTACTTGCCGGTGCCGACCAGCAAGCGGGAACGATACGCCTTGCCGGCGATGGTCAGTTGATGCATGAAGCTTTCTCCTTAGCCGCCGCCGACGGCGACGACGATTTCAAGCTGATCGCCCGAGGCGAGTTCGGTCGAGGCGTGCTGGCTCTTGGGCACGATTTCGCCATTGCGTTCGATGGCGATGCGCTTGCCGGCGTAGCCGAGCTGTTCGATCAAGCCGGCGACGGTGAGCGGAGCGGGGAACTGGCGATTTTCGCCATTGATTCTGAGTTCGAGCATGGCGTAATTTTACCAAGCGAGGGCGGCCACTGCCGCAGCAAAATGGGTGCTTTTTTTAACCCGTAGCCTATAGTGAAATTGTTATTTACTTCAGCGAATGGAGGTTCCGATGTCTATATTCGATGCTCCGATCGCCCGCTGCGAGGCGGTCCATGAAATGGTGCTGACTGACGAGACACAATGCGAATGTGCGCGCGAACATGACTGCCCTCCGGATCGGATTTGCCCGCTACAAGGCTACTTTACCGACACCAGCGGCATTGCCGAAACGGAAACCGAACTCGAGTTGCAGTGTGCCGCCTTGGCGCACAGCAAGGAACTACTGAGTCAGCACGCCACGCGGCTTCTTCGGCGCGTTCGCGAAAAGGCGGTCGTATAACCAGTTCGGCAACAGGCGCAGCAATTTCGCCACGACACCCATCTGCCAGGGAATGACGGTATAGCTCGCACCGCGATCAATGGCCGCGGCAAAGCGCGGTGCTGCTTTTCCAACTGGCAGGAGGAAGGGCATGCGGTAGGGGTTGATTGCCGTCATCGGCGTTTCGATATAGCCGGGCGCGATCGTCACGACGCGAATGCCGTAGGGGCGCATTTCGAGACGCAGGCTCTCGAGGTAAGAGATCGCCGCCGCCTTCGACGCCGAGTAGGCCTCTGCCCCAGGCAGCCCGCGGATACCGGCGACCGAGGCGATACCGGCCAGTCGCCTTTCGCCCTTGGCAGCCTTCATGGCCGGGATGAAGGGTGCGAAGGTGGCTGCCATGCCGAAAACGTTGGTGTCCATGACGCGTTTGAAGATGCCAATATCTTCCTCGTATTCCGTCAGCGTACCGGCCGAAACGCCAGCATTGGCGATGACGATATCGGGTGCGCCGAAGCGGGCGACAAAGTCAATCGCCGCATCATGCAGGGCTCCGGCGTCGGTGACATCGAGCGCGTAGCAGGCATGAGCACCGCCTAGGCGCTGATTAAGTCCGTTCAGAAAATCGATCCGCCGGGCGGCGAGGCCAAGCGTCGCCCCCTGTTCGGCGTAGTAAACGGCAAGCGCCTCGCCGATACCGGACGAGGCGCCTGTAATGAAGACCTTCAGTGCCAATTACTTCTTTTTCTCGGCGCGGGTCTTGGCGATCAGTTTGTCGGTAATGGCCAAGGCTTCGTTGAAATCCTTGCCGCCGACGAGATATTTTCCTTCCACGGCCAACGCGGGCACCCCGTTGATCTTGTAGGCCTGGGCGAGTTGGTCGCCGCGTTTGACCTTGCTCATAACACCGAAGGAATTGAAGGCATCGGTAAATTTCTTGGCGTCGACACCCTTCTTGGCAACCCACTCGATCGCAGTCTTTTCCTCGAACAGATTGACGCGCTCCTGGTGGATGGCCCTGAAGATATCGGCATCGAACTTGCCGCCATCGCCGGTCACTTCCAGCGCGTAGTACAGCTTGGCGATGTTGGCCCAGGCGGCACGACCAAAGGTCACCGGCACTTTCTTGAGCACGACGTCGCCTGGCAGCTTGGCGGCCCAGGCGTTGAGCAGCGGATTGAAGTCGGCGCAGTGGGGGCAGCCGTAGCTGAAGAATTCGATGACTTCGATCTTGCTCGCATCATCGGTCGGCTGGGCCGGGGTGATCGGCGTGTAATCCTTGCCGGCGGTCTGGGCAACAGCAGGCACTGCTGCGGTGCACAGGGCGGTAAGGGCAAAAATGGCACTGACAAAACTGCGACGGTCAAACTTCATCGGCTGCGCTCCTTATTTGGCGAGTTGGGCTTCAATGCCGGATTTGGCAAGCTCGGCCCGGACTTTGTTCAATTCATCGATCTTGGTATAGGGGCCGACGCGCACGCGGTAGAAGGTCTTGTCCTGGATCATCACCTGCTGGACGACCGCCTCATGCCCCATGAAAGCCAGCTTGGCCTTCTGGTTGTCGGCATCCTGCGCCGTGCTGAAGGAACCGGCCTGCAGGAAGAGCGGCGTCTTGCTTTCCTTGGACTCTTCCTTCTTGTCCTCTTTCTTCGCCTCTTCCTTCTTGGCGTCCTTGCCTTCATCCTTCTTGGCTTCTTCCTTGGCGACCGGCTTGCCGTTCTTGTCTGGTACCGCGTCAGCCTTGCCCGGCAGGATGTCGTAGAACTGGAAGCGCTTCTCCGGGATCGGATCGCCCGGCTTGCCCGGCAGCGCCATCGGCTGTTGCGGCTGGCCATTGGCGGCCTGCTTGCCTGGAGCACCATCCTGCTGCTTGGCCGGCGTCTGCACCTTTTCGACGAAGGGCAGCGGCGACTTGTTCAGGTACCAGACGACGCCAGCCGCCATCGCCACACCGAGCACGAGGCCGATGAACATGCCGATCAGCGTGCCGCCGCCGGATTTTTTCTTGGACGGCTGGGTCTTGCGGGGTTTCATGTCACGGCTCATCGTGATCTTTCCTTACATGGATTCGGGGCAGCTGACGCCAAGGATGGCCATGCCGTTGCGGATCACCTGACGCACGGCAGCGGCCAGTGCGACGCGGGCATCGCGCAGCTTCTCGTCGTCCACCAGCATGCGCTCGGCGTTGTACCAGCCGTGGAACTCGCCAGCCAGGTCCTTCAGGTAGAAGGCGATGGAGTGCGGGGCCAGATCGCGCGCGGCGGTTTCGACCACTTCGCGGAACTGGGCCAACTGGTTGGCGATGGTCAGCTCGCGCTCATTGGCCAACAGCGCCAGATCGGCCTCGGCCAGCGCGGCCAGATCGCCGTTCCACTGGTTGATCACCGAGCAGACGCGGGCATGGGCGTACTGGATGTAATAGACCGGATTTTCGTTGGTCTGGCTCTTGGCCAGATCGAGGTCGAAATCGAGGTGCTGGTCCGACTTGCGCAGGGCGTAGAAGAAGCGGCAGGCATCGTTGCCAACTTCGCGACGCAATTCGCGCAGCGTGACAAACTCGCCGGAGCGGGTCGACATCGAGGCTTTCTGGCCGTTGCGGTAGAGCACGGCGAACTGGACCAGAGCGACATGCAGCTTGTCGGAATTCAAGTCGAGCGCCTTGATCGCGCCGGTAACGCGCGGGATGTAGCCGTGGTGGTCGGCGCCCCAGATGTTGATGACCTTGTCGAAGCCGCGCTCGAACTTGTTCAGGTGGTAGGCGATGTCGGAGGCGAAATAGGTGTACAGGCCATTTTCGCGCTGGACGACACGATCCTTCTCGTCGCCGAAGGCGGTGGATTTGAACCACTTCGCGCCGTTCTGCACATAGATGTGGCCCTTCTCTTCGAGCAGGGCCACGCAGCGGGCGACCAGGCCGGTGTCGTAGAGCGATTTTTCGGAATACCAGACTTCGAATTCGACGCCGAATTCCTTCAGATCGTCGCGGCAGTCTTCGAGCTGCTCGTTAAGCGCATGTTGATGCACGTAATGCCAGTCGCCGCCGAGCAGCTCCTTGGCCTTGGCGATCAGGGCATCGAGGTGCAATTCGCGTTGCTGCTTGGCTTCGTCGTCGGCACGACCGGCTTCCGGCAGACCCGGCGTACCGGCGATCACGTCGGCGGCGGCGCGGACGAACTTGTCGCCGTGGGCGACCGTCATCTGCTTGGCCATTTCGCGCACGTAGTCGCCCTGGTAGGCGTTCGGCGGGAACTGCACGGTCTGGCCATGCTGGTCGAGATAGCGCAGCCAGGTCGACAGGCCGAGAATGTCCATCTGACGACCGGCGTCATTGACGTAATACTCGCGCGTCACATCCCAGCCAGCGAAAGACAGCAGGCTGGACAACGAGGCGCCATAAGCGGCACCGCGGCCATGGCCGACGTGCAGCGGGCCGGTCGGGTTGGCCGAGACGAACTCGACCTGGACCTTCTGCTTGCCACCGGCAGTGGAGCGACCGAAAGCAGCGCCCTCGGTCAGCACATTCTTGACGATGCCTGTCTTGGTGCCGGCATCGAGCTTGAAATTGATGAAGCCGGCACCGGCCACCTCGGCGCTGGTGACCAGCGAGGACACCGGCAGTTCGGCGAGCAGCTGGTTGGCGATCTCGCGCGGATTCTTCTTCAGCGCCTTGGCCAGCTGCATCGCGAGGTTGGTCGCGAAATCGCCGTGCGACGGGTCGCGCGGACGTTCGAGCTGGATTGCGGTATCGGTTGCGGTCGGGGCAACGCTGGCCAGGGCCTGTTGCAGGAGTTCGGTCAGCTGGGCTTTAACGTCTTGGGCCATTGATTTTTGGCGAAAAAAGCAAAAGCGCGATTATACGCTGCCCGCCCTCACTTCGCTGGCGGCTCGACGATGACCCGCCAGGCGGCCAGCTTCTCGGCATAGCCGCGTGCGGCATGGGCCGGACTGGTCGAGGGCAAGCGGCAATAGTTCAGCCCCAGGTTTTTCACCTGCGGTAACACATGGCGGCGAAATTTCGTCTCGGCTGCCCCGCCATTGAAGAAAACATGGCGAATGCTGCGGTGCACGGCCAAAAAAGCCGAAAAATCATTGGCCACCACCGATTCACCAACGATGGCGGAGTCCAGGCTGCCCGGCCGGTGGCACTCGGCAATCACGTCCCACAGGGCGATGCCGGCGGCCTTCAGTTTTTCCAGTCGCCGGGCGTAGGGCAAATCCGTCCCGGCCCCGATCAGGTCGCCCATGATGCGCCAGAAGGCATTGCGTGGATGAGCGTAATACTCGTGTGCGGCCAGCGACACCGCCCCCGGCATGCTGCCGAGGATCAGGACACGCGCCGAACTGTCCGCCACTGGCGGGAAACTTTGGGCAAAGCTCACGGAAGGGGCAATCAGCCGGCAATCACGCGGTTCTTGCCAGCGCGCTTGGCGAGGTACATTGCCTTGTCGGCCCGCTTGATGGCATCCGCCCCGGTTTCCTCCGGCGTCAATTGAGCGACGCCCGCGCTGAAGGTAATCAGCACCTTCTGATTACCCGACAGGAAAATCGCCTTGGTCAGTTCGCGCTGCAGGCGAACCATCGCATCGACGCCCTGGTCGACATGGGTATCCGGCATCTGGATGACGAATTCCTCGCCGCCATAGCGCGCCAAGGTATCGGTCGGCCGCATCGAGTGACGGGCCGTGGTCGCCAGGTGAATGAGTGCCTGATCGCCCGCCTCATGGCCCAGTTCGTCGTTCAGCTTCTTGAAGTTATCGAGGTCGAGCAAGGCGAGCGAGAGCGGCGCATCCTTACGCCGCATGCTCGCGACCTCGCGCGCCAGCGCTTCATCCAGCCCCTTGCGATTCAACGCGTCGGTCAACGGATCGTGCCGGGCAAGCGCGCTGGCATTGTCCAATTCCAGATGCAGTTGCACGAGTTCGGCCTCGGTCGCCAGCACCCGCTCCTGCAAGACACTCAATTCCCCACGTGACTTGGCGGTTTCTTCGGCCATGGCCCGCGTTGCCGCGACGACGTCATTCAGCAAAGGGGCCAAATCCTCGATGTTATTTACCCGCTCGATCTGGCGCGCGCTCTCCTCGATGCGTCCCTGAAAAGTTGTGCTCGATTCGTTGATATTGGCCAGGCGTTCGATAAAAGCTGCCAGCATCTGGCGCATTTCTTCCTGCGCTTCGACCGAACGCCGCTTGGCGGCACTCTGCTTTTCCATGACGTCACGCAGGCGACGCTCCATTTCGTCAAGGTGACGCAGCGTGATCGGCGGCACGACGACCGCCAGCAAACCGTCCACCTGGCCTTTAAGCCAACTGTCGTCGAGGCTGAGTTCGCCAATGTTCTCAATGATCAGGTGCAAAAGCTTGAGTAACGCCCCCTTGATCTCCACCTGCTCTTCGGCGGCGATTAATACCTGATGCGTCAGCCGCCCCAGCGCCTCTTGCAGTTCGGACAAATCCAGCCCGGGCTGGCGCAAGGCCTGCAGCAACTCCCCCGCATGTTCGACCACCCGTTCGTTTTCTTCGCCAAGCGCCGGCAACACCCCTTCGACAAAGCGCGCCAGACGCTGGGCAAATTCCGCTGAAACCACGGGTAGATGAATCGGCAGCGCGTCGCGCGGCGTCGGCACGGGTTCCGCCTCGATAAAGGCCAACAAAGCTTCCTGCACCGCCTGCCAACTACGCTTGCCGACGGCCAGATCGAGTTGCTCCAGACACTTCTGCTGCACCTCCCCTTTCGCCACCAAAGCTGCCGCGAGCTGGCGCAGCGGCGGCTCAGGGAAGGGCGCAATATTCGGCAGTTTGGCGATTTCGTTGTAACAGGCCTGATAGTTGGCCGGCGTCGGCGACAGATTGCGCGCGACCAACTGCTTGAATGCCTCCCGGGCAATCTCGGACGGATTCTTGATCTCGCTCATGGAGCGTTAGGCAATTCAAACATGGGAGGGGGCGAAAATAATAAATTTGCCAGCAGAGTTTAACGCAATGCGGCCTGAATAAGGCAAGTCTATTCGCCTGATGCAACATTTTTCGCACATTGTCCCAAAAGGACAAATCGGTCCGCCACAATGGCAGAGCGCGTGTTAGGATTTCCGTTTTGCTTCGTTGGCCGGACACCCGGTTTCGCCGTCATCATGCGTCTGCTTCGCCTGCTCAAGATCGCCTCGGTCGCCAGCCGCTTCGGCCTGGACGAGATGGTGCTCGAACACGAGCCGAGCGGGCGTCTGGTCCGCCTGGCCAACGCCCTGCAGTTCTGGCGCGACCTGTCGGCGCCGCGCGCCGTTCGCCTGCGCTTGGCACTCGAAGCCCTCGGCCCCATTTTCGTCAAGTTCGGCCAAGTGCTATCCACCCGGCGCGACCTGATGCCGCCGGACATCGCCGACGAACTGGCCAAGCTACAGGACCGCGTACCGCCCTTCGACTCCGAGCTGGCCCTGAAGGAAATCGAAAAGGCCTACGGCCGCCCGGCACACGAAGTCTTTGCGGAATTCGACCCGGTGCCGGTCGCCTCCGCCTCCATCGCCCAGGTCCACTTCGCCAAGCTGCGCGAGGAAGACGGCGGTCACGAAGTTGCCGTCAAAATTCTGCGTCCGAACATGCTGTCGGTCATCGAGCACGATCTGGCACTGATGGACATCTTCGCCCTGTTGCTGGAGAAACTGTGGTCCGACGGCAAGCGCCTGAAGCCCCGCGAAGTGGTCGCCGAATTCGCCAAATACCTGCGCGACGAACTCGACTTGATGCGCGAAGCGGCCAACGCCTCGCAGCTGCGCCGGAACTTCACCGACTCGACCCTGCTCATCGTCCCCGAAGTGCATTGGGACTTCTGTACCTCGACCGTGATGGTCATGGAACGCATGAAGGGCGTGCCGATTTCGCAGACCGAGCGCCTGATCGCCGACGGCATCGACATGAAGAAGCTCTCCGCCGCCGGCGTCGAGATTTTCTTCACGCAGGTCTTCCGCGACGGCTTCTTCCATGCCGACATGCACCCGGGTAACATCTTCGTCGCCCCGGACGGCCGTTACATCGCGCTCGATTTCGGTATCGTCGGCACGCTGACCGACACCGACAAGAATTACCTGGCGCAGAATTTCCTCGCCTTCTTCCGCCGCGACTACAAGCGCGTCGCCGAGGCGCACATCGAATCGGGCTGGGCGCCGAAAGACACCCGCGTCGACGAGTTCGAGGCTGCCATCCGCGCCGTCTGCGAGCCGATCTTCGACCGCCCGCTGAAGGATATTTCCTTCGGCAAGGTGCTGCTGCGCCTGTTCCAGACCTCGCGCCGCTTCAATGTCGAAATTCAACCGCAACTGGTCATGCTGCAGAAGACCCTGCTCAACATCGAGGGCCTGGGGCGCCAACTCGACCCCGAACTCGACCTATGGAAGACGGCCAAGCCCTTCCTCGAGCGCTGGATGAGCGAACAGGTCGGCTGGCGCGGCCTGATCAACACCTTCAAACACGAAGCGCCCTACCTGGCCCGAACCATCCCGCAGTTGCCCCGCCTGGTACATCAGGCCCTGGCACAGCCTGCCCGCTCCGACCTGCAACCGCAGATCGAGCGATTGATCGCCACCCAACGCCAGCAGAACCGCTGGCTGGCCATTATCGCGCTGCTGCTGACGCTGCTCGTCGCCAGTTTGTTCACCTAGCGGCATGACCCTCGTCACCCTCGAAGACTTCACCGAAGAACACTTGGCCGAATGGTTCGGCGAGGCGGATATCGCCCGCGCCCGGCCATATGTCGATTTGGTCCAGGAACTCGAAATCGATGGCGATAAGATCTCCGCCTTCGTTCCCGGCTCGGCCAGCGAGCCTTATCGCGTCCAGGTCTGCCTGAGCCAGGATCAAAACGGTGAGATGCAACCGCTGAGCCGTTGCACCTGCCAGCAAGGCAAGCAGTGCAAGCACGTCATCGCCGTGTTGCTGCGCGCCATCGACGAACGTGCACCGCAGCCCGCCGCCAGCGTAAGCGCCCTGTCCTGGCTGGAAGACCTGCGCCGCGCTTCGCTGGCCGTCGCCAAGAAGAAGGCCCGTCCGCCCAGCGCCCGCCAGCAGTTGTTCTACCTGCTGAAATGGTCACCCGACCGCCGCCATTTCGGCATCGAGATCCGCAAGGGCAAGTACCCGGACAGCGCCGAGGAATGGTGGAAGATAGACCGTGCTCTCGCCGTCCGGCCGCAATTCGCCAGCGACGAGGACATGGAAATCTTAGGCCTGATCTGGGCCGAACGCGGCCAGGCTACCGGCCTGCGCGCCTTCAGCCTGAGCCGAGCACACGGGGCGGAGCTGCTGCAGCGTATCGCCGAAACGCGGCGCCTCTATGCCAGCGACGACCTGTCGCTGCCCTTGCACGCCGCCCCCCCCCGCCCGGCCAGCATCGGCTGGCAAATCGACGGTACCGGCCTGCAGCGCCCCTACCTGAAGCCCGAGCCGACGGCAGAACTGACCATCCCGGTCGATCCACCGTGGTATGTCGACCTGACCGAGGGCGAGGCCGGACCGCTCGACGTCGGCAGCAACCCGGCACTGATCCAGCATCTCTTCTCGCTGCCCCCGCTGTCGGCCGAAGAGGCGGCGCGCGTCGCCGAGGCCCTGTCCGAGCAGGCACCCGATCTGGCACTGCCTACCGCCGACGTGGCCGCACGCCTGCGCCTGATCGATGCGCCGCTGCAACCGGTATTGCAACTGGACACACTGTACACCCACGGCTACCAGGCCTGGCGCGGCTACGAACAAAATGCCAGCGGCGGCCCCTTTGACATCGCCCGCGTCGTCTTCCGCTACGCCGACGCCGACATCCACCCTGGCGAAACCAACGAGTTCGTCACCCTGCCGGATGGCGAGACGGTACGCCTGCAGCGGCGCGCCGAGGCCGAACAGGCCGCACTGGCCGAACTGATGCAACGCGGCCTGCAAACTATCCCGCGCGAAATTCTCTACACCTTCGGTAGCCCGCCGGAAGGCATCTTTGGCCTGGACAACGAGGCGGCTTGGAGCGCTTTCATGCAGCACACCCTACCGGAATTGCAGGCCGCCGGCTGGGGCATCGAATTTCCCGAGGACTTCCGCCATCACATGGTGGAAGTCGATGGCTGGGAAGCCGAACTATACGAGGCCGACAACGGCTGGTTCAACCTCGACATGGGCATCATCGTCGAGGGCCAACGCCTGCCACTCGCCCCCCTGCTGGCTGGCCTGTTCAAGCGCGACCCGCGCTGGCTGGACAGTTTCGAGCTGATCCGCATCGCCGACGATGACCCGGTCGAGTTGCAGACCCCGGCCGGCAAGCGCCTGCGCGTTACGGCCGGGCGAGTCAAACCGCTGGCCATGACGCTGATCGACCTGTTCGACGGTTTCAACGGCGGCCCGATGCTGCGCCTGTCGCGCTTCGATGCGCCGCGTCTGGCCGCATTGACCGACACCAGCCGCTGGCAATTCCGCGGCCAAAACGACGTCATGGCGCTGGCCGAGCGTCTGCAGGCGGCCCAGGGTATCCGCGACATTGCCCCGCCGGGCGGCCTCAAGCTCGACCTGCGCCCCTACCAGAAGGAAGGCCTAGCCTGGCTGCAGTTCCTGCGCGAGCATCACCTGTCCGGCATCCTGGCCGACGACATGGGCCTCGGCAAGACGGCGCAAACCCTTGCCCACCTGCTACTGGAAAAGGAAGCCGGCCGTCTCGACCAGCCGGCGCTGATCATCCTGCCCACCTCGTTGATTTTCAACTGGAAGAGCGAAGCTGCCCGCTTTGCACCGAACCTGCGCGTACTTTCGCTGCATGGCCCGGAACGCAAGGCCCGCTTTGGAGAAATCTCGCAGCACGATGTGGTGCTGACCACCTACCCCTTGCTCTGGCGCGATGCCGACGAGTTGATGCAGCACGATTACCACCTGCTTATCCTCGACGAGGCACAGACGGTCAAGAACGCCCAGAGCCAGAGCGCCGAGGCCGTGCGCAAGCTGAGCGCCCGCCACCGCCTGTGCCTGACCGGCACGCCGCTGGAAAACCACCTGGGCGAATTGTGGAGCCAGTTCGACTTCCTGCTGCCGGGTTTCCTCGGCAGTGCCAAGCAGTTCAACCGCTACTGGCGCACGCCCATCGAAAAACAGGGCGACGCCGAACGACGCGACCTGCTGGCCAGCCGCATTCGCCCCTTCATCCTGCGTCGCAAGAAGGAGGACGTGGCGCAGGAACTGCCGCCGAAGACCATCATCGTGCGCAGCGTCGAACTCGAAGGCGCCCAGCGCGATCTCTACGAAACGGTGCGGGCAGCAATGGACGCCAAGGTGCGCGACGAAATTGCCAGCAAGGGGTTCGCGCGCAGCCAGATCGTCATCCTCGACGCCCTGCTCAAGCTGCGTCAGGTCTGCTGCGATCCGCGCCTGGTCCGCGCCAATGCCGCGCGCAAGGTCGGCGAGCGGGCCAAGCTCGACCTGCTGATGGCCATGCTGCCGGAACTGGTCGACGAAGGCCGCCGCATCCTCGTCTTCTCGCAGTTCACCAGCATGCTGGCGCTGATCGAAACGGAGTTGCGGGCAGCCGGCCTGAGCTACTCGCTGCTCACCGGCGACACGACCGACCGCGAACAGCAAATCCAGCGCTTCCAGGAAGGCCAAGTGCCGATTTTCCTGATCAGCCTGAAAGCCGGCGGCGTCGGCCTTAATCTGACGGCCGCCGACACCGTCATCCACTACGACCCGTGGTGGAACCCGGCCGTCGAAAATCAAGCGACCGACCGCGCTCACCGTCTCGGCCAGGACAAGCCCGTTTTCGTTTATAAGCTGATCGTCAGCGGCAGTATCGAAGAAAAGATTCTCGCCCTGCAGGAACGCAAGGCCGAACTGGCCGCCGGCATCCTGTCCGACGACCGCAACGTCGAAATCAAGTTCGGTAACGACGACCTCGCCGCCCTCTTTGCGCCGCTGCCCGGCTAGGACCAGTAGGCATTTTTGCCCATTTTGGGCAGTGCACCGCAGCAGTGGCTTAAAATGCCACCAGACTATCCCGCCAAGGAACTTCCATGCGCCATTTGATCGCCAGCCTCTTCCTCGCCCTGCTCAGCTTCGCCGTCCAGGCCGAGAGCTGGATGGAAAAAACTGAGGTCAAAGGCAGCTTCGACGAAACCAAGGAGGCGCTGGTCACCGCCATTGAAAATCGCGGTCTGGTCATCAACTACACCTCGCACATTGCCGACATGCTGGCCCGAACCGGCGCCGACCTCGGTGCCACGAAGAAGATCTACGACAAAGCCGAGATCATCGAATTCTGCTCGGCCGGCCTGTCGCGCAAGATGATGGAAACCGACCCGCACAACATCGTTTTCTGCCCCTTCGCCATCTCGGTCTATACGCTGCCGGGCCAGAACGGCAGCACCTGGGTCGCCTACCGCAAACCGACGGGCTCGGCCGCCGGTATCGCCGGCCCGCTACTGCGCGAATTGGTCCGCGAAGTCAGCCAATAAACCGGACGCTCAGGCCTGCAGCACCGCGCCTTCGAGGCGCTCGATCAGCCCGCGCAGGGCGTGGCGAACCGATTGCGCCCGCACGGCCGAGCGTTCGCCGGTGAAATGACAGGTCTGCGCCTCGCAGCCACCCTCCTTGGCCGCCCAGGCAAAACAGACGGTACCAACCGGCTTCTCGGCAGAGCCACCGCTCGGCCCGGCAATGCCGGTGATCGCCACCGTCCAGTCGGCGCGGCTATGCACCAGCGCACCTTGCGCCATCGCCCTTGCCGTCGCTTCCGAGACAGCACCGTGGCGCTCCAATGTCGTTTCCGGCACGCCCAACATGTCGACCTTGGCGCCATTCGAATAAGTCACGAACCCGCGGTCGAACCAGCCCGAACTACCGGCAATCGCCGTCACGCTCTGCGCGACCCAGCCGCCGGTGCACGATTCCGCCGTCGCCAGCCATTCGCCGCGCTGCAGCAACAATTGGCCGAGGCGCTCGGCCAGCGTTTCCAGTTCTCTGTCCATGCGGCATGCTAGCACGGCATAGCCACGACCCATTCAAGGTTCGCCCAGCTCATTTCGCTCAGGGAATTCCCTACTGTGGAAAACCGATATTGCGGTGCAACATGGCTCACCTATACTGCCTGGCAGGATCACAAAGAATCCATAAAAGGAGTACAGCAAATGAGCGTCAAGGTTCACTATCGCATCACCCAGGATCGCGCCGGCATTCCGCAGGACTATACCGGCGCCCGGCACTTCTCCGCCGATCATGGCGATACCCTCGAGGATCTGGCCCGCGCCCAGTTGGCGGCGGACTACCAGATTCCGGAAAGCGCCGTCGAAATCCGTAGCATCGAACGCTGACGCGGAGGGCTCGCTCCTCAGCGCGGACCAGCCGGGCACGCCCCGGCTGCGTCTGCTTTTTGCCAGAAAAAGCCGGCAACTTGCCGACAACGGTCAACAACACTCCGCTTGCACACATTCTGTTACACAAGGCTACGAAAGTACGACAGACGTATGGTGGCTCAATGCATACACTGCAACTGTGCATTGAACCCCTCCTCTCGAAACTCCCCCTTTCGAGAATTTCAACCCCGCCGAGAGCGGGGTTTTTTTTGCGCCGCAACGTCGGGCTGCCGTTATAATTAGCGTTTTTCTTCAAACGCATTGGGGTCTTCGGCATGGCTGAAAAATATTCTTCCAAGGGCATCATGTGGAAAACGATCGGCGTGGCGGTCGTTCTGATTGCCATCATCTATCCGCTCACCAACAAGTCGTTCAAGTCCGCCGCCGACAGCGGTGCCGGTAGCGACGAAGCCGAAGTTCGTATCCAGCCAGTTGCCAAGTTCGAGTTGGCCAAGGCCGCTCCGGTCGCCAGCGGCCCGAAAGATGGCGCCACCATCTTCAACACCGTTTGCGGCGCTTGCCACAACACTGGTGCAGCCGGCGCCCCGAAGGTCGACGACAAGGGCGCCTGGGCGCCGCGCGTCGCTCAGGGCAAGGAAGCTCTGTACAAGAGCGCTCTGAACGGCAAGAATGCCATGCCCGCCCGCGGTGGCGCTGCCGACCTGTCCGACGACGAAGTCAAAGCCACCGTCGATTACATTCTGACCAAGGTCAAGTAATTTCGGGCTGATGATTCAAATTAAAAAGGAGGCTGCGGCCTCCTTTTTTGTTGCCTGGGAAGCCGCTGAACAAGCTCTCGGCCGAGAATGTATAGCGCGGATTAGCGCTTATTGCCGGCCAGCATCGCCTTCATCGCATCCAGCCGTGCGGTGCTCGTCGCCTTGTCCGGCGGCGCGGCATCCTTCCCACCCAAGAAGCGCACATCGTCCTTGCCCATTTCGGCGATGAAGCGCGATGGCTCACAAGGAATCAACTCGCGCGCCTGCTTGCGCCTCTCGCAGTAGGAGATATGCAGCGAATGCTGAGCGCGGGTGATGCCGACATACATCAGCCGACGCTCTTCCTGCAGCTTGGCTGGTTCGAGAGATTCGCGATGCGGCAGGATGCCCTCTTCGACGCCAACCAAGAAGACGTGTTTGTACTCCAAGCCCTTCGAGGCGTGCAGCGTCGATAGCTGCACCGCATCAATCTCGTCGCTGTCCTGCTTTTCCAGCATGTTGATCAGCGCGATGCTCTGCGTCATCTCGATCAGGGTCTTGCCATCTTCCTCGCCCTTCTTGTTGATCCACTCGGCGAACTCGCAGACGTTGGCCCAGCGGTTCTGCGCCGTACGCTGCTCTTCCGCGTCGTAAAGATAGGTTTCGTAGTCGATGGCCTTTAACAAGTCCGGCATGACCTGCTGCGCCGGCTCCTTGGCCGCCCGCTGCTGCATACGGGTGATGAAGTGGCAGAACTCGAGCAGCGGCTCCAACTGACGCGGCGCCACCCGGTGGGCGAAGCCCTCCTCGAAAACGGCATGGAACAGCGACACATGTCGCTCGCCGGCATAGGTGCCGAGAACCTGCAGCGTTGCCGCCCCAATGCCGCGCTTGGGCGTCGTGGCGGCGCGGATGAAGGCCGGGTCGTCGTCTTCGTTGGTGAGCAGACGCAGGTAGCTGGTGATGTCCTTGATTTCCGCCTTGTCGAAGAAGGACTGACCGCCGGACAGCAGGTAGGGAATCTTATGGTTACGCAAATGCGTTTCGATCAGGCGCGCCTGATGGTTCGAGCGGTAGAGGATCGCGTAGTCCTTGAACTTGCCGCGATGCTCAAAGCGATGACCTTGCAGCTTCATGACCACGCCCTCCGCCTCGGCCTCGTTATCGCGGCAGGCAGTGACGCTGATTTGGTCGCCGTGACCGAGCTCGGACCACAGCGTCTTGTCGAACAGTTTTTCGTTGTGGGCGATGACGTTGTTGGCCGCCTTCAGGATGCGCACGGTCGAGCGGTAGTTCTGCTCCAGCTTGATGACCTTGAGTGCCGGGAATTCGGCTGGCAGCTTCTTCAGATTGTCGATGTCGGCGCCGCGCCAGCCGTAGATCGCCTGGTCGTCGTCGCCCACCGCGGTGAATTGCGCGCGCACGCCGGTCAACAGCTTGAGCAACTGGTACTGGCAGGCGTTGGTATCCTGGTACTCGTCGACCAACAGGTAACGCAGGCGGTTCTGCCACTTGTCGGTGATATCCGGGTGTTCGGTGAAAAGTTTGACCGGCAAGCCAATCAGATCGTCGAAGTCGACGGCCTGGTATGCCTTCAGCGTGGCTTCGTAGGAAAGATAGGTGCCGGCGGCAAGCGCCTCGTGCTCATTGGTCGCCAGATGCCGCGCCGCTTCGGGCGTAACCAGAGCGTTCTTCCAGTTGGAGATGATCGACTGCAGGCGACGCAGCGTGGCTTTATCGACGGTCTTTGCGCAATCGCCGATGATGCCTGCGCAATCGGCCGAATCGAAGATGGAAAAGCGCGGCTTGTAGCCAAGTGCCTTCGCCTCCTCGCGCAGGATGCGCACGCCCAGCGAGTGAAAGGTGGAGATTTGCAGCTCGTTGGCGACTGAAGATGACAACAGCTTGCCGACGCGCTCCTGCATTTCGCGCGCCGCCTTGTTGGTAAAGGTGATCGCCGCGATGTTGCGTGGCTGGAAACCGCAGTCCTGGACCAGATAGGCGATCTTCTGCGTGATCACGCGCGTCTTGCCCGAACCAGCACCGGCGAGCACCAGCAGGGGGCCGTTCAGGTAATGGATCGCTTCGCGTTGCTGGGGATTGAGACCGGACATTGAAAAAGGCAGCGCCCCGGCGGGCGGGGCGCGTGCGAGTCATTTGATGGGTCAATTTTACCCCACTGCCGGTGCGACGAAAAATGACGTTTTCGGACAGAGGAACGCAGCAGGGCTCAAGCGCTGTCGTCTACCGTATGCAAACCGCTATTTTCTATGACTGAAACCTGAACCAGCTGGTCGGCCTGTGGCCCGAGATCGATAATCTGGGTGGCGAGATGATGCGCCTGCCGTGCCACCACGTCGTTTGCCGCCGGTTCTTGAGGCACCTCGGGCTGCCCAGCAAGCTCCTGACGCAAGGAGCGCTGACGCTGGTTTTCCAGGCCATCACTCGCTTCGACTCGCCGGATGCGTTCTCCCGGCGCAGCCGCCAGTCGTTCCGGCATATCGCCGGACGACGGGTGATGACTGGCGGATTCAAATCGATTGAGCTTCATGGCAGCCCTCCTGCCAGTTTCTACGGCAGGTGGGCTGGAAACTTTAAATCAGAGCGCGCCGAAGACCTTTTTCAGCAGTTCGCTGCCGGCACCGATCGGGTTATTGCGCAGCTTTTTCTCTTCCTCGGCGATCATCAGAAAGAGACCGTCCATCGCCTTCTGCGTGACATAGCGGTCGATGTCGGCGTCCTTGGCGTCGATCAGACCGGCGCTCGCCGCCTTGCCGGCGAAAGCATTGTATTGCTCGGCCAACTGGAGCTTGCCGGTTGCCGCCTTGACGATAGGCAGGAACTTGGCGGTCAGTTGCTCGGTCGAGGTCCGCTTGAAATACTGGGTAACGCTATCCTCGCCGCCGGTCAGGATGCCCTTGGCGTCCTGCACGCTCATCTTCTTGATCGAGTCGGTCAGGATCGGCTTAGCTTCGGCAACGGCATTTTCAGCGGCGTGGTTCATCGTTTCGACCAGTTGATCGGCTTGCTTGCCCATGCCGAACATGCGCAGGCCGGCTTCTGCTTTCTGCAGATAGCCGGGCAACGGAATCTTGACCTTGCTGTTGCCAAGAAAGCCATTATTGACCCCCAACGACGACACCGCATAATCCGCCCCCTTGGCCAGCGCCTCCTTGACGCCGGCACTGGCGTCACCGCTGGAAATACCATCCAGAGCACCGGCGTGGGATACTGCTGCGGTGCACAGGGCAAAAAGGGCAAAAACCAGATAGGCAAAACGGCGCATGGCGACCTCCATTAGACGATATCGAGATGACCGATGCCGCTGGTCAAATCCTTGTCCTTCGACTCCTTGCCGTGCAACTTGATCTGCAGACGCAGGTCGTTCAACGAATCGGCATTGCGCAGGGCATCTTCGTAGGTGATCTTGCCCGCCTCGTAGAGGTCGAACAAGGCTTGGTCGAAAGTCTGCATACCGAGTTCGCGCGACTTCTTCATGATCTCCTTGATCTCGTGCACCTCACCCTTGAAGATGAGGTCGGAGATCAGCGGCGAATTGAGCATCACTTCGATGGCGGCGACGCGGCCCTTGCCATCCTTCTTCGGAATCAAGCGCTGCGACACCATGGCACGCAGGTTCAACGACAAATCCATCAGCAACTGCGAACGACGCTCTTCCGGGAAGAAGTTGATGATACGGTCGATCGCCTGATTGGAACTGTTGGCGTGCAAGGTGGCCAAGGCTAGGTGACCGGTTTCGGCAAAAGCGATCGCGTAATCCATCGTGTCGCGGTCACGGATTTCACCCATCAGGATGACATCCGGCGCCTGACGCAGCGTGTTCTTCAGCGCCGGCCCCCAATCGTCGGTATCGACGCCGACCTCGCGCTGCGTAACGATGCAGTTCTTGTGCTCATGCACGTATTCGATCGGGTCTTCGATGGTGATGATATGGCCGTAGGAATTCTCGTTGCGGTAGTCCACCAAAGCCGCCAGCGAGGTCGTCTTACCGGTGCCGGTCCCCCCGACGAAGATGATCAGGCCGCGCTTCGTCATGGCCAGATCCTTGATCACCGGCGGCAATTGCAGCTCGTCAATGGTCGGAATGGTCATATTGATCGTTCGGCAGACAACGCCGACGCGCCCCTGTTGGACCAGCGCATTGACACGGAAACGCCCGATACCCGACGGCGAAATGGCAAAATTGCATTCCTTGGTCGCTTCGAACTCGGCTGCCTGACGGTCATTCATGATGGCACGTGCCAGTTCGGCAGTGTGCTGCGAGGTTAGGACCTGGTTCGACACCGGCGTGATCTTGCCGTCAATCTTGATCGCAGGCGGAAAGCCTGCTGTGATAAAAAGATCTGAGCCCTTCTTCTGCGCCATCAGTCGCAGAAGATCGTGCATGAATTTCATTGCCTGATCGCGTTCCATGATTTCCCCTCGTTGTTGTGCTCAGGCGGCCGATCAGGCCGGGAAAGCATCCTTGTTGGCAGCACGGAAGCGCGCCTCGTTGCTCGATACGACATTGCGCCGAACCAGATCGATCAGGCACTGGTCCAGCGTCTGCATGCCGAAGTTCTGGCCGGTCTGGATGGCCGAGTACATCTGCGCCACCTTGTTCTCGCGAATGAGGTTGCGGATGGCCGGCGTGCCGATCATGATCTCGTGCGCCGCAACCCGGCCGGAACCGTCCTTGGTCTTGAGCAGAGTTTGCGAAATGACGGCGCGCAGGGACTCGGACAACATCGAGCGCACCATTTCCTTTTCCGCCGCCGGGAAGACGTCAACCACACGGTCGATGGTCTTCGCTGCGGACGAGGTGTGCAGGGTACCGAACACCAGGTGGCCGGTTTCGGCAGCAGTGAGGGCCAGTCGAATGGTTTCCAGGTCACGCATTTCGCCGACCAGAATCACGTCCGGATCCTCACGCAGCGCAGAACGCAGCGCATTGGCGAAGGACAACGTATGCGGCCCGACTTCGCGCTGGTTGATCAGGCACTTCTTGGACTCATGGACGAATTCGATCGGATCCTCGACGGTCAGGATATGGCCGTAATCGTTTTCGTTGATGTGGTTGATCATCGCCGCCAGCGTGGTCGATTTACCGGAACCGGTCGGCCCAGTCACCAACACGATGCCGCGCGGATACTCGGAAATTTCCTTGAAAATCTTCGGGCAATTCAACTCTTCCAGCGTCAGCACCTTGGACGGAATGGTCCGGAATACCGCACCGGCACCGCGCTGCTGGTTGAAGGCATTGACCCGGAAGCGGGCCAGGTTGGGAATTTCGAAGGAGAAGTCGCACTCCAGAGTTTCTTCATACACCTTGCGCTGGCCATCGTTCATGATGTCGTACACCATGCTGTGCACGTCCTTGTGCTCCATGGCCGGCAAGTTGATGCGGCGCACGTCGCCATGAACACGGATCATCGGCGGCAGCCCGGCCGAAAGGTGAAGATCGGAAGCCTTGTTCTTGACACTGAAGGCAAGCAGTTCGGTGATATCCATGAGGATCGTCCTCTGAGCGCGTGTATACTGGGATTGTTGGAAATTCCAAAGGGATTATGAGCGCAATCGCCAGCAACCTGCAAGCCGTCCGCCGCCGCATCGAAACTGCCGCCCAGGCCTGCGGTCGCGCGCCGGACGACATCGCTCTCCTCGCCGTCAGCAAGACCTGGCCGCTAGAGTCCGTCCTGCTGGCAGCCGCCGCCGGACAACGGACCTTCGGCGAAAACTACGTGCAGGAAGGCTGCGACAAGGCCATGGCGACCGCCGGACAAGGGCTCGAATGGCATTTCATCGGCCCACTGCAAAGCAACAAGACCCGTCCGGTGGCCGAGCATTTTGCCTGGGTGCACAGCATCGACCGCCTGAAGATCGCCGAACGACTCTCGGCACAACGCCCGGAGCACCTGCCACCGCTACAGGTCTGCGTGCAGGTCAATGTTTCCGGCGAAGCCAGCAAGAGCGGTTGCACGCCCGCCGAGGCCCCGGCCCTCTGCCGTGCCGTCGCGGCCCTGCCGCACCTGCAATTGCGTGGCCTGATGGCCATTCCCGAGCCGGCCGACGACGAAGCGGCGCAGCGCGCCCCTTTCCGCGCCCTGCGCGAACTCTACGAACAACTGCGCGCGAGCGGTCTGCCACTCGACACGCTGTCCATGGGCATGTCCCACGATCTCGAAGCCGCCGTCGCCGAAGGTGCGACCATCGTCCGCATCGGCACAGCTATTTTTGGTGAAAGAAACTACGCATGAAAATCGTTTTCCTCGGCGGCGGCAATATGGCCAACGCGCTGATTGGCGGCATGTTGCAACAGGGCTTTGCCGCCACCGACATCACCGTCATCGATCCGGGCGCCGAAGCTCGCCAGAAGCTGGAGCAGACCTACGGTGTGCGCACGCTGGCTGCGGCCAGCGAGGCCGATAGCGCGGGCGATCTGTTGATGCTGGCGGTCAAACCACAGCAGATGAAGGAGGCCGTCGCTCCGCTCGTCGCCAAGCTGGGCGAGGCGCTGGTCGTCAGCATCGCTGCCGGCCTCGATATCACCGCACTCTCCCGTTTTCTGGGCGGTCATCGCAAGATCGTCCGCTGCATGCCGAACACCCCGGCGCTGATCGGCAAGGGCATCACCGGCCTATGCGCCGCACCGGAGGTCGACGCCGCCGGCCGCGCTGCCGCCGACCGTGTGTTGAAAGCTGTTGGCACCACCGTCTGGATTGCCGACGAAGGCAAGATGGACGGCGTGACGGCACTGTCCGGTAGCGGCCCGGCCTATGTTTTCCTGTTCATCGAGGCCATGCAGCAGGCCGCGGCCGAACTCGGCTTCACGCCCGAACAGGGCCGCCAACTGGCCATCGAGACCGTCCAGGGCGCCGCTGCGCTGGCGGCCGCCTCGCCCGATCCGGCCTCGACCCTGCGCGAACGGGTCACCTCCAAGGGCGGTACGACCGAAGCCGCCCTTAACAAGATGGCCGAAGTGGGCGTCAAGGCCGGCATCGTGGCTGGCGTGAAGGCCGCCGAAGCCCGCGGCCAGGAACTCGGCAAACTGCTCGGAGCCGCCTGATGCAAGCCCTCGCCTTCCTGCTCGATGCCGTCGCCAGCTTCTTCTGCACCTTGTTCTTGCTGCGCTTCATGATGCAGGCGTTGCGCGTGTCGTTCGGCGGGCAGATCGGCGATTTCGTGGTCAAACTGACCAACTGGGCGGTAAAGCCCCTACGCCGGGTAATTCCTGGCGTAGGCGGCTTCGATTGGGCCAGTCTGGTGGCTGCCCTGACCCTGCAACTCGCGCTCTCCGGTTTCCTGGTCGCCCTGGCCGGCCCGCTGCTCAGTGCCGACCCCGGCATGATCGCGCTGATGGCGGTGAAGTTCGCCTTGATCGCGCTGCTGCGCCTAGCGGTTTACATCATGATCGGCGCACTGATCCTGCAAGCCGTACTGTCCTGGATCAATCCCTATTCGCCGCTGGCGGCGCCGGCCTATCAACTGACCCGGCCAGTGCTCGACCCGATCCGGCGCATCCTGCCGCCGATTTCCGGCATCGATCTGTCGCCGTTGGTCGCCATCCTGTTGTTGAATGCCTTGTTGATGTTGTTGTGAGCGACTGGTTCAAGCAGGCGGCCGATGGTCGCCTGACCCTGACGCTGCATATCCAGCCCGGTGCCAAGAAAACGGAATTCGCCGGCCTGCACGGCGACGCGCTGAAGATTCGCCTAGCCGCGCCGCCGGTGGACGGCAAGGCGAACGAGGCCTTGATCCGCTTCGTCGCCGATCAGCTCGGCTTGGCCAAGAGCGCCGTCAACCTCAAGAGCGGCCAGACCTCGCGGCGCAAGGTACTGGAAGTGGTCGGGGCAACGGCCGAGGCCGTCGCCCGTTTCGCTCAGACCGAATAGACGAGACGACCGCCGACCAGCGTCGCCTTGACCTTGCCGGTCATCATGTAGCCCAGCCACGGCGAGTTCTTGCCGCGGCTCTTCAGGGCTTCCGGCGTCAGTTGCCAGCTTTCTGCCGGATCGAAAACGCAGACATCCGCGGCACTACCAAGCGCCAGCGTACCGGCCTCAATACCCAACACCTCGGCCGGGGCCATGGTGATGCGTGCCAAGGCATCCGGTAGCGCTACATTGGCCGCTTCCGCCCACTTCAGGGTGAGCGGCAGCAGCACTTCGAGCCCGGTGGCACCCGGCTTGGCTTCGCCGAAAGGCAACAGCTTGTCGTCGGCGCCGACCGGCGTGTGATCGGAGCGGATCGCCGCCAAGCCCTCGGCGACTGCGGTGGACAAGGCCAAACGGTCATTTTGCGAACGCAGCGGCGGCACGAAGCGGGCATGCGGGTTGAAGTAGCCGATGTCGTTCTCGGTCAGCAACAGATGATGTACGCCAACATCGCAGGTGATCGGCAGACCATCGTGACATGCACGCTGGATCAGCGCCATCCCGGCAGCCGACGAAATTCGTGTCAGATGCACACGACAACCGGTATCACGCACCAGTTGGACAATGGTGGCAATGGCGATGGTTTCCGCAGCAACCGGAATGCCGGCCAGCCCTAGGCGACTGGCCACCTCCCCCTCATGCGCGATGCCGTTGCGCGACAGCCAGTAGTCCTGCGGTTGCAGCCAGACGGCAAAGCCGAGGGTCGCCGCGTATTCCATCGAACGTAGCAGTGCTTCGCTATCGACCACTGGCCGACAGGCTTGCGAGAAAGCCACACAGCCGGCCTTCTTCAGCCCGGCCAGTTCGGCCAGACGTTCCCCCTTGAGGCCCAGCGTCAGGGCGCCGAGCGGCAGCACGCGGGCCTTGCCGATTTCCTCGCCGCGATGCACCAGGCGGTCGGCCAGTTCCGGCTCGTCAAGCGGTGGATCGGCGTCCGGCGGGACGACGACGGAGGTGACGCCACCAGCAACCGCTGCAGCCAGTTCAGCCTGGATGGAGTTGAGACGGGCACCGAGGTCGATCAGCCCTGGACAGACAACACAGCCACTGGCATCGATGCTCTGCTCGGCGACGAAGCCGTCCGGCTTTGTTCCGATCGCGGCGACCTTGCCGTCGGCGATGAAAATTGCCGTTTTCGGCATGTCCACCGCAGCAGCGGGGTCGATGAAACGGCCGTTGGTGATTTCGATATTCATGTGCTCAGTTCCCCGCAACGATGCTCATCACCGCCATGCGCACGGCGATGCCGAAGGTGACCTGCGACAGGATCACCGCCTGCGGACCGTCGGCGACGGCCGAGTGGATCTCGACGCCGCGGTTCATCGGCCCCGGATGCATCACGATGGCGTCCGGCTTGGCCAAGGCCAGTTTCTGTGGGGTCAGGCCGTACAAGCGGAAGTATTCTCCGGCCGAGGGCAGCAGTGCGCCGGTCATGCGCTCGTTCTGCAGGCGCAGCATGATGACCACGTCGCAATCCTTCAGCCCCTCTTCCATGTCGTGATAGACATGCACGCCGAGCTTGTCGAGGTGCTTGGGCAACAGGGTTTCCGGGCCAATGGCGCGGACTTCCGGCACGCCCAACGTGGTCAGTGCATGGATGTCGGAACGCGCCACGCGCGAATGCAGCAGATCGCCGACAATGGCCACGCGCAGCTGCGTAAAGTCCTTCTTGTAGTGGCGAATGGTGAACATGTCCAGCATGCCCTGCGTCGGGTGAGCATGGCGACCATCGCCGGCATTGACGACATGGATGTCGTCGCGACCGATACGTTGCAGGTGCTCGGCGATCAGATAGGGCGCACCGCTCGAGGCATGACGCACAACGAACAGGTTCGCATCCATCGCACACAGGTTGTCGATGGTATCGAGCAGGGTTTCGCCCTTGGCGGTGGAGGAACGGCCGATGTCGAGGTTGATGACGTCGGCCGACAAACGCTTGGCGGCTATCTCGAAGGTCGTGCGCGTACGCGTGGAGTTTTCGAAGAAGAGGTTGAACACACTCTTGCCACGCAGCAAGGGAACCTTCTTGACCTCGCGCGCCGACACTTCCATGAAGGACTCGGCGGTATCGAGAATTTGCGTCATGACGGCCTTGGGCAAACCCTCGGTCGATAACAGATGGGTCAGCTCACCGTTCTTGTTCAATTGCGGGTTATGCATGCTCCAGCCTCCACTCCAATGCTCCGTTATCGCCGCGCGCCAGTACCAGGCTCTCCCCCTTGCTCAGGCTGACATCCCAGACACACCAGGTCGCCGCCACCGGCAATTCGCGCTCGCCACGATCGGCCAACACGGCCAGCGACACGGAAGCCGGGCGACCGTAATCGAACAACTCATTGATCGCTGCCCGCGTTGTCCGGCCGGTGTAAAGCACATCGTCGATCAAAATGACGTGGCGACCTTCGACATCGAACGGAATCACGGTCGGACGACACTGGGGATGCAACCCCTTTTCCGAAAAGTCGTCGCGATAGAAGGACACGTCGATCATGCCGATTTCTTCGCTCAAGCCGAGCAGTTGCTTCAGGCGCTCAGCGATCCACGCTCCGCCACTGTAGATACCGACCAAGGCCGGATTGTTGGCCAGCTGCGGGCGGATCAGCTCGGCCAATTGGCGACATTGCGCCTCGGCGTCAGGCAGGGAATTCAGGTTGGACATTCGGGTTCTCGAACCAGGTTTGAAGAATGAGTTGTGCCGCCACGGCATCGAGCAGCGGCTTGGCCGACTTGCTGTTGCGTCCGGTTTCGCGCAAACGTGCTTCGGCATCGAGCGAGGTCATGCGTTCATCGGCATAAGAAACCGGCAGATTGAATTTCTTGTGCAGGCGTTCGCCGAATTTATGCGCCAATCGGGTCATTTCATGCGGCGTACCGTCAGCATGGGTCGGCAGGCCGACCACCAATCGCTCGGGCTGCCATTCGGTCACCAGCTGACCGATCGCAGCTAAACGGTCGTCGTTGGATTCGGCATGGATCACGGTCAACGGATGGGCACTACCGAGCAGGGTTTCACCCGTGGCGACACCGATGCGCTTTTTCCCGAAATCGAAAGCCAAGATCGTTCCCATGCCCTGCTCAAGCGTGTCCGGCGATATCGGACAACTGCGTAAAACTGATCCCCAGCTTCTGCATCGCGGCAGGCAGTCGCTCTTCCGGTGGCAACTCGAACAGGATGCTGCTCTTGGCGGGAACGGTCAGCCAGGAGTTCTGAGCCAGCTCGTCTTCCAGTTGCCCCGCATCCCAGCCGGCATAGCCCAGCGTGACAATGATCTCGCCCGGCGCCCCACTAGCCGCAACCGACGCCAGGATGTCCCGCGAGCTGGTCAATCCGACCTCGCCGTTGATACGCAGGGTCGACTGCCAAGCCCCCAGCGGCCGATGCAGCACGAAGCCACGATCGAGTTGCACCGGGCCGCCAAAATAGACCGGAAGATCGGCCAGGTTGTCGTCTTCCAGCTTGATGTCGATCTTGTCGAACAAACCTGCCAGATTCATGTCGATCGGTCGATTGACGATAATACCCAGAGCCCCATTCTCGGTATGCTCACAGATGTAAACCAGGGCGTTGGAGAAATAGGGGTCTTCCAGCGTCGGCATCGCGATCAGGAAGTTATCGGTGAGGTTTACACTGTCCATTCCCCGGATTTTAATCGCCCCCCGGTTACAAACCAAACATGAAACTGCAAAAAGCTCTCGTCTGGTTCCGCCGCGATCTGCGCGACAACGATCACGCCGCACTCAGCGCCGCACTGGCGAGTAGCCGGGAGGTATATTGCGCCTTCGTCTTTGACCGCGAGATTCTGGATGCCCTGCCCTCACGCCATGACCGGCGGGTGCACTTCATTCGGGATACGCTGGTCGAACTGCACGCCGCCCTGCAAGCCAAGGGCGGCGGCCTGCTCGTTCGCCATGGGCTGAGCCGGGATGAAATTCCCGCCTTGGCCGAACAAATGGGGGTCGACGCGGTTTTCGCCAACCGGGATTATGAACCCTCAGCCAAAGCCCGCGATGCGTCGGTTGCAGTTGCCTTGGCCGAACGAGGCATCACATTGCACTTGCTCAAGGACCAGGCGATTTTTGATACCGATGAAGTGCTGACCCAATCCGGCAAGCCCTACACCGTGTTCACCCCTTACAAAAATGCCTGGCTGAAGCGGTGCACCGCAGCTGATACGGCGATTTGGCCCACCAAGGGAGTTTTCGCGCCTTGTCCTGGCACCGCTATCCCCACGCTGCGCGAACTGGGTTTCGAGCAAACCGATCTCGGCGGAATCGGCATCCAGCCGGGCATGAATGGCGCCCGCGCCCTGTGGGAAGATTTCCGCGGTGAGCGACTGGACCACTATGGTGAGCGACGCGACTACCCGGCCATCAAGGGCGTTTCCTACCTCTCCACCCATCTGCGCTTCGGCACGATCTCGATTCGCGAGCTCGTGCGCTACGCGCAAGCACGGCAGGCCAACGCCTGGCTCAACGAGCTGATTTGGCGCGATTTCTACTTCATGATTCTCGACCGCTTTACGCATGTGGCGGCCCGGGCTTTCAAGCCGGAGTACGATCTGATCCAATGGGATGACTGGCCCGCTGGTTTCACCGCCTGGTGCAAGGGACAAACCGGCTATCCCCTGGTCGATGCAGCGATGCGGCAACTGAATTACAGCGGCTGGATGCACAACCGGCTACGTATGGTCGTCGCCTCCTTCCTGAGCAAGGATCTCGGTATCGACTGGCGGCAAGGCGAACGTCATTTCGCCCAGCACCTGATCGATTTCGACCTGGCGGCGAATAACGGGGGCTGGCAATGGGCAGCGTCGTCAGGCTGCGACGCGCAACCCTACTTCCGCATTTTCAACCCGGTGGCACAGTCGGAAAAATTCGATCCGGAAGGACGTTTCATTCGCCGCTATGTCCCCGAGTTAGCCAAGGTTCCGGATAAATTCATCCACCAACCCTGGCGCATGAGCTCGATGGAGCAGCAGCTGTGCGGTATCACCATCGGCCGGGACTACCCGCCCCCTCTCGTCGATCACGCACAGGCCAGGGAACGAACCCTGGCCCGATATGCGGTCGTCAAAAAACCGAATTAGACGGCGGCTTTCTGCTTGATGTAGCCGGCGATCAAGCCCAGTAGCTGGTCTTCGTCGTACGGCTTGCCGAGGTAGTGGTTGGCGCCGATTTCGAGCGCGTAGTTGCGGTGTTTGTCGGCGGTACGCGAGGTGATCATGATCACCGGGATATTGCGCAAACGCTCATCGGCTCGCAGATTACGCACGAAATCGAAGCCGTCCATCCGCGGCATCTCGATGTCCGAGAGAATCACGTCCGGACGCTCGTCGATCAACTGCTCCAGTGCATCGACCCCATCCTTGGCTAAGACGACCTGATAGCCCTCGCGCAACAGCAAACGACTGGTGATCTTGCGCACGGTCAACGAATCATCCACCACCATTACGGTCGGCAGGTGTTCCTCGACCACGGGCGCCGCCGAAACAGTGCTCGGACGCGCCTCGTAGGTCGCCGTCACCGGGCCACGGCTGGCCAGGGCCACCGGGTTCAGGATCAGGACGACGCGGCCGTCGCCCAGCACCGTGGCGCCGGCAATACCGACCACCCGTGCCAGCTGTGCACCGATGTTCTTGACGACGACTTCCTGGTTGCCCTTAAGTTCGTCGACCTGTACACCGACCCGCTGCGAACCGGAACGCAGCAGCAACACCCAGTGCTGACGATGCGCTTCGGGTAGCGCTTCGCTATCGCCCAACAGGTGCGGCAGGTAGGCAAACGGATAGGTGTTGCCCTGCCACTCGGCCGCGCCCTGTTCGCGAATCGCGGCCAAGCCCTTTTCCTTCAACTCCATGACCTGTTCGATCATCGTGGAGGGAATGGCGTACATCTGGCTACCCACACGAACCAGCAGAGTCTGCGTCACCGCCAGGGTCAGCGGCAAGTAGAGGCGGAAGGTCGTACCTTGTCCCGGCATGGTTACGATTTCGATACGCCCACCCAATTCGGTGACGCTGGTCTTGACTACGTCCATACCGATACCGCGCCCGGCCAGTTGGGTCAGTTCCGAGGCCGTCGAGAATCCCGGATGGAAGATAAAATCGTAGAGGGTGCTGTCCTCAACCTGCTGGCCAGCTTGCAACAAGCCGAGTTCCTCCGCGCGAACGCGGATACGTCCGGCATCCAGCCCCTTGCCGTCGTCCTTCATGGACAGGATGAATTCATTGCCTTCCTGCGCCAGTGCCAGCGAAATCTCGCCAACTTCCGACTTTCCAGCCGCCTGACGCTGTTCTCGCGTTTCGATACCGTGCGTCACGGCATTGCGCAACATGTGCTCGATAGGACCCATCATCTTGTCGAGCACTGAACGATCGATGTCGACCTGACCGCCGATCACGTCGAGGTTGGCACGCTTTCCAACCTCCTTTGCCGTCTGCCGCACGATACGGTAGAAACGCTCGGTCTGGCTGGCGAACGGGATCATGCGCACGCCCATCAGTTCTTGCTGCAGGCCACGGTTGATCCGCGCCTGGGCCAGAATGGCCGCGTTAGCATCGTCGAGGTTCTTCAACAAGTTCTGCTGGACAGTAGCCACGTCATTAACCGATTCGGCCATGAAGCGGGTCAGTTCCTGGAAGCGCGTAAAGCGATCCAGTTCTAGCGGATCGAACTCTGCCATCCCTTCGCTGCTCTGGGCCACACGTGCCTGGATTTGAGTCTCAGCCTGAATTTCGATATCTCGCAACTGGCGACGCAAACGGATGACGTTTTCCGTCAGATCGAGCAGCGACCCCTTAAGGCTACGCATTTCACCTTCGATACGAGCACGGGCGATCGACAATTCGCCCGCCTCGTTCACGAGACGGTCTACCAGGTCGGCACGAACGCGCAAGGTCGTCTGTTGCGCAGCGGCAACCTCGACTTCCGGCGCGACTTCAGGCTGCGCAGGCGGCTTGGCCGCAGTCGCAGAGGTCTTTGGCTCTTCCGCCGCCACCAACGGCTCAACGGACTCGATGGCAGGAATGGCCTCCGGCGGCGGACCGTTGCGCAGAATTTCCACAGCCTGGGCCAATGTATCGCAGCCTGCCTCGATTTCGTCGATCAAGCCGGCGCTGGCAGGACCGACTCGCATCGCTTCCTCGACACGGGTCTCCAGCAAGTGCGTCACTTCACCGAGGTTCATGGCCCCGGCCATGCGCGCATTACCCTTGAAAGTATGCAGCAGTCGGCCGATCGCGTGCGGTGCGGCATCGCCAGCGGGATCGACACGCCAGATGCGCAGTTGTTCAGTCAGGTCTCGCAACTGGTCGGCGGCCTCTTCAAGGAAGATGGGCAGCAACTGTTCGTCGAGTTCATCGGTCAACTGCGGCAAGTCGAGCACCGGTGCAACTACGCTCTCGACCTCCAGCGTTGGCAAAGCTTCTTGCTCGTCTGGATGCAAGGGGATGACTGCGGCGCTCGAAATCTCCTCCTCGACAACGCTGGGCGGCGGAAAGATATCATCGAGTGCGGCCACCAACTGGGGCTGCTCTTCCGGCGGAGTTTCCTCGGAAAGAGTTGCATACATCCCCTCAAGCGTGATGATCGCCTGACGGACCGTTTCCAGCCCCTCGATGCTGGCTGGATTGGCGGAGCCATCCCGACGCAGGAGAGCATGCTCGAGAGCGATGGCCAGATGGTGCAACGGCATCAAACCGACGGTCGCCGCAATGCCGCCCAAGGTATGGGCGGCCCGAGTCATCTGGAATGTCGTCGGCGCGGCCGGATGCGCATCCATCTGCGCATAGCCCTCAGTGAGGGAGCGCAGATGACCGCGTGCCTCTTCGCGGAATATATCGAACAAAGTTACTGCCGCCGGCTCAGCCTGTGGCTCGTTGGCGAGCATTTCCTCTTCGACTACCGGCAGTTCAGGCACTTCGACCAATTCGATGGCCTCGATCGTTTCATCCTCAGGTGGGAACTCTTCGAGCGGCAACAAATCTTCTAGGGCGGCAGCGGCGTGTTCCAGTGCGCTGATGGGTTCCTCGCCTAAAGCCGGTTCCTCAAGGGAAAGCGCCGGAACTTCCAGCGTTTCGACCGGCACCGCCAAGGGCATCTCTGGCTCAGGCAATTCGATCTCGATGGCTGCCAGCGGTGCGGTCTCTTCCTCCGCTTCGACGACCTGCGCCGTCTCCACCTCCGCTACGGCAGCTGGTTCAGGCGTCGCTGAAGGTTCAACTCCGCGCAACCTTTGCGCAAGCATTACCAGCGCCCGCGCATCTGGTACTTGCCCGGCACCTGATTCGAGATGATCCACCCAGACCGAAAAAATCGCATGCTCTTCGTCGATCATGCGGAGCAGTTCTGCCGAGGCCGGCTGCTCCTGGCGCAGCCACAGATTTAGCGTCTGCTCCAGTTCCCAAGCGACTTCGCCCAGCGCCGCAAGGCCGACCATGCGACCGCTACCCTTGAGGGTATGGGTAGAACGGCGAACCGTAGTCAATGCCTCGTTGTTGCTAGGATTCAACGCAAGCAGCGTCTTTTCTTCGTTGATCGTTGCCAGAACCTCCTTTGCCTCTTCGAGGAAGATCGCCAGCAGTTCGGCGTCTATCTCTTCGTGGCTGGACTCGGCAAGCTGAATGGTCGCAACTGACGGCGTTGGCGCTTCCGGCTGAGCCGGAGAAAAGCCGGGTAGGTTCAAATCGAGGTTACCACCTGACTGAAGTACCTCAATCGCCGCCTTCGCGGTTTCTCCCAGCGCACGATCAGCCACCAGATCGGCATCCTTCTGGATCGCCTGTAGGTTCTGCATCAATTCGCCCTGAAGGCGTTCGTCCTGTGGCTTATCCTTCAAGGCCTCTACCAGCGCCTTCGTCTCCTGGGTCTGCTTGGCTAACTGAGCTTCCACAGTCATTTCCGGAAGAGACTCCTCCTCTTCCTCAATAACAGGTTCCTCCTGACCTTCCATGCGACGCAGGAAACTATCGAAATCCGACTCCCCTGTTTGCAGGGCATCGATGAAAAACCCGATCAGGGACAACTGGTGAGCCACTGCCTCGAATTCGGATTCCGCCGGAGACGTATCCTTCTCGGCAAAGGCCCGAATACGGCTACCGCATTCCTTCAAACTGCTGACAGCGCCGAAATGGCCGAGCATCGCCAGTGCTCCGCCAACCTGCTTGATCTGACCATCGATTTTGGCAACGTCGGGGACCTTGTTCGGATCCCGGAAGTAGGCATCAAGCGCCTGTTCGATCTGAGCCAAGTTATTCTGCATTTCCCGGCCGACCTGGCCAATCAGCAGCTTCTCCTGCGCACGGCGGGTCATCTCGTCAAGCAACGGCACCTCGGTATCGGCAGCAGGACGCCCGGCAATACAGGCGTAGAGGCGATCAACCATGAGGTCAACTTGTTGGGCAAAATCAGTGCTGAGCCGCCGGAAACTCTCCTGAGCGTTCTGTATGAGGAGGATTGCGGTCGCGACCTCCATGGCGACAGTTTCGTTGTAGCGACCGGCGTCTTCAATCAACCAACTACCCAAGGCATTGAGCGCCTGCCCCAAGCGCTTGAGATCGGTCTGACCAAGCTCATCGGTCAGTTGTGCACAAACCCTGACGCTATCGGAAAAGGCCTGCAAACTGGCCGCGTTGCCGGTACAGAACTTGTTCCAGGCATCCTCGACCATCGCCAAGACTTCCCGCAACTTGCGCAAACCCGCTTCCTGTTTAGGCTGCAGCAATTGTGCGCTTTGCTTCGGAAGCAACTCCGACAAAGCCCAGGTCTCGTGTGCCTTGGCAATCTCCGGGGCGAGTTCCGGCGCAGCATTTGCAATGTAATACAAGGCCTCGCGCATCAAGCGTTCAGCAACGCTGGTCGAACCTTCGAGTAAGCGGCGAATCTGCGCATCGATACGCGAGACCAACTGACGGACATAGGGATCAGCGGCTAACTGAGGGTTAACCAGCGTTTCCATCAAGACCGCCGCCACCCACCAAAAAGCGCGTGAGGATGGCGTACGCTGCATTCCCTCAATAGCACGCAGAGCATCCCTCATCATCTGGCGCCCAGTTTCAGCCTCGGCAGGTTTTCTAAGCCAACTGAGCAAACCTTTCTGGAAACGCATGCGTTCCGCTTTGAAGGCACTTCTGGCTTGGGCCGCATCGGTCGGCGCCAAAGCACCGGGATGCTTAGGCGGGCGCAGATTCAAATCCGGGAAAAACAAATCCCCTGGGTGAACGGCGGCCAACCCTCGTGCCGACGCCAACTGCTGGTAAACAGGTAACAAGCGTAGTGGCTGGTTTGGCTCCCCAGCCACCAGTTCATCGAGATAGCGGCGGAGGCCGAGTAAGGCATCACGAACTACCGGTGCCTTGTCTCCACTCGCGCGGCCATCCTCCATCGCCAACAGCAGCGCCTCCAGCGATTCGCTGACAAGGATGATGCCCTCGAGGCCGACGATGGATAGGGCACCATGTACCTGATGCACGTGTGTGCGACAAAACTTGAGTTGAGTGGTGTCGCCGCCTTGTTCGAATAGGTCGATCGCCTCGACTGCTCGCTGCAGCGAAAGATCGATCTCCCCCTTGACCCAGGTCAGCGGGCCCATATCAAATTCCGTTGCCGCGTTCATAGTCTCTCGCGCAGATCAATCCACCTTGAAGCCAGCCACCGAACCCTTCAGTTCGGAAGCCAACGCGGTCAGTTCGTCCACCGCCTGAGCAGTGCGCTTGGTACCAACCGTCGTTTGTTGCGTGACCTGCAGGATGTCCTGCATCAGGCGTGCAACCTGCGTTGCCGAGTTGGCCTGATTTTGCGTCGCCGACGAAATGTTCTGAATCAGGTCGGCAAGGTCGCGCGACACCTGTCCGATCTCGGCCAGCGCCTGACCCGCCGCATCGGAGAGCTTAGCCCCTTCAACCACACCCTGGGTGGATTGTTCCATAGCGGACACCGCATCCTGCGTATCGGTCTGAATGGTCTTCACAATCGCCGCAATCTGCTTCGTCGCTTCTGCAGAACGTTCTGCCAGACGCTGCACTTCTTCCGCAACCACGGTAAAGCCGCGACCGGCGTCACCGGCCGACGCCGCCTGAATGGCAGCGTTCAAAGCCAGCACGTTGGTCTGTTCGGTAATATCGGAAATCAGTTCCACGATTTCACCGATCTCCTGCGAACTCTCGCCAAGACGCTTGATTCGCTTGGAGGTTTCCTGAATCTGGTTGCGGATTTCATTCATACCCTTGATGGAATCCTGCACCGCCTGGGTACCCTTTTCCGCTGCGGACAGGGACTGGCGCGCAACCTTGGCCGACTGAGTGGCGTTGCCGGAAACTTCGTTCATCGACCGGGCCATTTCCAGCGCGGACTGGCCGACTTCCTGAATTTCTGAGGACTGGCGCTGGGCCGCGTCGAGCAGTTCGATGGAGGTCTGGCGTGCGATCTCGGTGGCCGCTGTCACTCGGTTCGCCGCATCGTTGATGCGGCCGACAAGAACGCGAAGCTCTTCAATCGTGTAGTTGATCGAGTCGGCGATAGCGCCGGTAATGTTTTCGCTCACAGTTGCGGTAACAGTCAGGTCACCGTCCGCCAAGTCGCCCAGTTCGTTCATCAAACGCAGAATGGCGTCCTGGTTTTCGCGATTAACCTGTTCCGACCCACGGCGTTGCTCTTCCGCTTCTACGGCTCGGCGCTGCGTGTCACCCAGATAGATCTTGGCCAGCAAAGCCAGCACAGCGACTGCAGCTGCCGTCAGTGCAATCATCAGTACCACATACAGGCCTCGTTCGGACAGGCTGTCCTGATACCCCTTGGCCAATTCGTCGGTTGCCTTCAGCAAGTCTTCGCTCTCGCGGAAAATACGCGAACCGGCCTGCTTGGACAGGACCAACGGCTGCATGTTACCGAGAATGCTGGAAATCGCGCCTTGGTATTCCTTGAACGCACCTTCCAGTTCGGCGATCTTTTCGCGGCTGTCGGCATCGTTTGCCCCCTTGCTCAGAGCCTGCAGCAAATCGCGGAACACGTTGGTGTCCTTGCCCAGCAGGAAGGCGACTTCCGGGTTAATTTCGCTACCGATCTGCAGCGCAGAAGCGTTTTTGGCAATCCGCTGGGTCAACATGACCAACTGGTTGGCCATAGCAATATCACGAGCCGAAGCGCCAGCCTGCAGTTTCAGGGTAGCGATCTGCTCGGTCAGTTCAAGCATTGTCGCGTTCCGGTTATCGATGGTGGCGACGTTATTACTCAATGCGACCAGGCTCTTTTCCTGACCAATCAGGATATCGGCATCCTTGGCAGTTCCTTCCCAGCGCTTGGTCAAAGCCTCCAGCTGCTCACGCACCGCCCCCGGCGAACTCGGAACGCTAACGCCACTTAGATCGCCGCCATTGGTCAGGTGATCCAGCAATTGGCTGAAAGTCTCGCGCGACTCTTTCAATTGGGTGAAGGCGATCGGGTTACCGAGCAACGCCAGAGAGGAGGCCTTTGCAAGACGCTGCGACAGCATGCGCATTTCACCGGACGCCGCCACATAGGCAGTACCATGTGTCGATTCGCGGTTATCATGGAAAACCAGTGCAGCAATCAGTGCCAGCAGCAAAACGAAGATACCCCCCAGGGTCTTGAGCTGCTGGATAACCGGCTGCCCCTCCAAGAAGGTAGGCATGGGCAGTTTGCCCAGTTTTTTCGGACTATCCTCCTGCTGATCGGCCGAAACGGTCATCTGTCCGTTCGGATCGACCTTGGACTTCCCGAATTTAGGCAGTTTGAAACTGAAAGCCATGAAGTTCCTCCACTTGGGGTAACGAGCCGGTGCCCGCCTTTAAACCCCGATATTCATGAAATCTTGATCGGCCAGTAGCTCGCGTACTGAGAGCTTGTGCCAGACCTTGCCCTGGGTATCCTTGTAACGCTGCCGCCCCCACAGCGGCATCGCTTCGTCATCACCATCCGGCGTGAAGTCTTCCGGGTCCTTCAGGCCCAGCATACGCGACACCAACAGCGCAGAGTTGGAACCGTAGCGCACACCGATCAGCAATAGGCGAGCATTAGCGTTATTAGGCGTCGGCGCTCCACCACGAAACACCGACAAATCGGTAACGGAGTAGAGATTGCCGCGAATATTCGCCGTACCGGCGAACCACGGCCGAGTCAGCGGCACAGGCACAACCTGTGGCGCCTGAATGATTTCCCCGCCGTCAGAAAGGTCAACCAGCCAAGCTTCCTTGCCCGCCTCGACCCCCAACCAGGAGACACCTCGGCCCGCCAAAGCCGCCGTCGTCAGGCGACCAGCCAGGTATTCCTGAAAATCCCGAAGACTCGTCTTCTTGGCCATCTAAATCAGGCCAGTGCAGCGATACGTTGCAGTAATTCGTCGGGATTCAACGGCTTGACCAGATAATCCACCGCCCCTTGGCGCAAGCCCCAGATCTTGTCGGTTTCTTGTCCCTTGGTGGTGCAAACGATGACCGGGATATGCTTGGTCTCTTCGTCGCGAGTCAATGTGCGCGTAGCCTGGAAGCCGTTCAGCCCCGGCATCACGACATCCATCAAAATCAAGTCCGGCTTCATGGCCTTGGCCTTGGCGATACCTTCCTCGCCATTTTCCGCCGTGGACACTTCATAACCGGCCTTGGTCAACAAATTGACTGCAAAGAAACGCTCGGTGGGCGAATCGTCGACAACAAGAATGTTCTTGATAGGCATTACAGGACCTCAACTACTATTTGGATTCAGACTCAGCCGGCAGTGCAAAGGTGGCCACCATCTGCAGCAGACTATCCTTGGTGAAGGGCTTGGTCAGATACTGGTCGGAACCAACCATGCGCCCCCGCGCCCGGTCAAACAAGCCGTCCTTGGAGGACAGCATGATGACTGGCGTACTTTTGAAACGCGCATTCTTCTTAATCAACGAGCAAGTCTGATAGCCATCGAGACGAGGCATCATGATGTCGCAGAAAATCACTGCCGGTTGGTGATCAGTAATCTTGGCCAGCGCATCAAAGCCATCTTCGGCCAGCACCACCTGACATCCGGCCTGCACGAGAAAAATCTCCGCACTGCGCCGGATGGTGTTGCTGTCGTCGATCACCATGACCTTGACGCCCCGCAATCTTGTTAAATCTACCAATTTGAAAGTCCCCTGAGCCTTATATCAGGCCTACTCGCTATTTTCGCATCATACTACGGAAGTAATGGCCTAATGCAATCCCAATATTGTAGGTTTTGCCCCGTAACGACGCGGCCTCGCGGGCCGGAATCGGATAAAATCACCTCCACTTTTAGCACATTCGGCACACCTTGCTCGGCGTGCTCCCCGATGATTCCCGCACATACCACTCCCCCTACCCCGCCGCTGGTTCTTGTTTTTGCTGCCAGCGACCCGACTTCCGGCGCCGGCATCCAGGCCGACCTACTGACGCTTGGCAGTCTGGGCTGTCACCCGCTGACCGCCCTGACCGCCCTGACTGTGCAGGATACCGTTGGCGTCCATAGTTTGTACCCGGTATCACCCGAACTGGTCGAGCAACAGGCCCGTACCGCGCTTGAGGATATGCCGGTGGCCGCCTTCAAGATCGGTGTGCTGAGCAGCGTGGAAAACGTACTGATGGTGGCCGAGATCGTCTCCGACTACCCCGAGATCCCACTCATCCTCGACCCGGTACTCGCCTCTGGGCGTGGCGACAACTTATCCGGCGAGGACATCATTGCCGCCATGCGCGACATGCTGCTGCCGCAAACCACGCTGATTACGCCCAATGCCCCCGAAGCCCGGCGACTGGCGGAGAGCGACGAGGATGAGGAAGAGCCCTCGATCGACACCTGCGCTGCCCGCCTGATCGAGATGGGCGCGCAATACGTGCTGATCACCGGCACGCACGAAAATACGCCGCAGGTCGTCAATACGTTGTACGGGCCGGAGGGCGTCATCCGCCGCGACCGCTGGGAGCGCCTGCCCGGCAGCTACCACGGCTCGGGCTGCACGCTGGCCTCGGCCATTACCGGCGCCATCGCGCAGGGCGCGCGCATCGAGGATGCCGTGCGCGATGGCCAGGATTACACCTGGCAGACACTGAAGGCTGGTTTCCGCGCCGGCATGGGCCAGTTCATTCCGGATCGTTTCTTCTGGGCGCGCGGTGAAGACGACGAAAACTCAGATTCCGACAAGGCGGCTCCCGATGCCTGAATTGCGCGGACTCTATGCCATCACCCCCGACCGCGCCGACGGCGCCGCCTTGCTGCGCGACGTCGAAGCCGCGCTTGCCGGCGGCTGCCGTATCGTGCAATACCGCGACAAATTGAGCGCCATGCCAGAACGGGTCGCGCGCGCCAAGGCCTTGCGCATGCTGACTCGTCGTTTCGATGCGCATCTGCTGATCAATGACGATCTGGCGCTGGCCATGCTGATCGATGCCGACGGTGTCCATCTCGGCCGTGATGACGGCCACCTCGCCGCTGCCCGTGCCATCCTCGGCCCGCAGCGCATCCTCGGTGCCTCGTGTTATGGCGATATCGAGGCAGCCCGCCGCGCGCAGGCTTGTGGTGTCGATTACGTCGCCTTCGGCGCAGTCTACCCGTCGCCGACCAAGCCCAACGCGCCGACGGCTGCGGTGCACCTGTTCCAACAGGCAAAAACCGAACTTGGCGCAAAGACCTGCGCCATCGGCGGGATTACCATCGCCAACGCTGAGCCGCTGGTGGCCGCCGGCGTCGATCTGCTCGCCGTCATCACCGATCTTTTCTCGGCGCCGGACATCGCAGCACGCGCCGCCCAATTCCAGACACTTTTCGCGAGAACCTGACCATGACCTCACGTAACGAAGAACTCTTTGCCCGTGCCCAGAAGCACATTCCCGGCGGCGTCAATTCGCCGGTACGCGCCTTCCGCTCGGTCGGCGGCACGCCGCTGTTCTTCCAGAAGGGCGCCGGGGCAAAGGTGCAGGATGCGGACGGCAAGTGGTATACGGATTACGTCGGCTCCTGGGGACCGATGATCCTCGGCCACGCCCACCCTGAAGTGATTGCCGCCGTGCAGGCAGCCGTCGTCAACGGTCTCTCCTTCGGCGCTCCCACCGAGAAGGAAGTCGAGATCGCCGATCTATTGTGTGACCTCGTACCTTCGCTGGACATGGTCCGCCTCGTGTCGTCCGGCACCGAAGCGACGATGAGCGCCATCCGCCTGGCTCGCGGCTACACCGGCCGCGACATTCTGGTGAAGTTCGAAGGCTGCTACCACGGCCACGCCGACAGCCTGCTGGTAAAAGCCGGTTCCGGCCTGCTCACCTTCGGCAATCCGTCCTCCGGTGGCGTCCCGGCCGGCACCGCCGAAACGACCATGGTACTGACCTACAACGATCCGCAGGGTCTGGCCGAAGCCTTCAAGACGCATGGCGACAAGATCGCCGCCGTCATCGTCGAACCGGTGGTCGGCAACATGAACCTGATCGCCCCGACCGCGGAATTCCTCAACGCCATGCGCGACCTGACCGCGCAATACGGCGCGGTGCTGATTTTCGACGAGGTGATGACCGGCTTCCGCGTCGGCCTGAAGAGCGCCCAGGGCCTGTTCGGCATCACCCCGGACCTGTCCACCTTCGGCAAGGTGGTCGGCGGCGGCATGCCGATGGGTGCCTTCGGCGGCAAGCGCGAGATCATGGAAAAAATCGCCCCGCTCGGCCCGGTCTACCAGGCTGGCACGCTGTCCGGCAATCCGATCGCCACCGCCGCCGGGCTCGCCACGCTGAAGCTGATTCAGACTCCGGGCTTTTACGAATCGCTGACCGCGAAGACCAAGGCCCTGTGCGACGGATTGGTTGGCGCTGCCAAGAAGCACGGCGTGTCCTTCAGCGCACAGAACATCGGCGGCATGTTCGGCCTCTACTTCGCCGATGCCTGCCCGGGCACCTACGATGCGGTGCTGGCCTGCGACAAGGAAGCCTTCAACCGCTTCTTCCACGCCATGATCGATGCTGGCCACTATTTTGCGCCGTCGGCCTTCGAAGCCGGATTCGTCTCGGCCGCGCACAGCGATGCCGATATCGCCGGCACCATTGCGGCGGCGGACGCTTATTTCGCATCGTTGAAGTGAGCAGCGGCTTCGCCTGGATCGTTTTGTTCGTCGCCGGCCTCTGCGAGGTCGGCTGGGCCGTCGGGATGAAATACACCGACGGCTTCTCGCGCTTGTGGCCGAGCGTGTGGACGGTGATCGGCATGGTCGCCAGCGTCGTGCTGCTCGGCTGGTCGTTGAAGGCGCTGCCACTGGGCACCGCCTACGCCGTGTGGACCGGCATCGGTGCGGTCGGCACGGCCATTCTGGGCATCTATTTGTTCGATGAATCGCGCGAGGTCTTGCGCTTCGTCTGCATCGGCTTGATCGTCGCCGGCATCGTCGGTTTGAAGCTCGTCACCCCTGACAACCACTGACTGCTACGGTGCACTGCCCGAAACGGGCAAAAACCACGACCCTGCTTACATCAGGAAGAGCGTGGCCAAACCGAGGAAAATGAAGAAACCACCGGAGTCAGTCAGGGCGGTAATCATCACCGAGCCACCCACGGCCGGATCAGCCCCCAGCTTTTGCCGTAGCAGCGGAATGCCAACGCCAGCAGTAGCAGCAAGCAGCAGGTTCAGCGTCATCGCCGCCGTCATCACCAGGCCTAGCTTGTAGCTGCCATAGAGCCACCAGGCAGCGACGCCAAGCAACCCGCCCCAGATCAGTCCGTTGATCGAAGCCACCCCCATCTCCTTGCGCAACAACCGGCGCAGGGCGTCAGGCTGTACCTGCCCCATGGCGATAGCGCGCACGATCATGGTGATGGTCTGGTTGCCCGAGTTGCCACCGATGCCGGCAACGATGGGCATCAGCGCGGCCAGCGCGACCAATTTTTCGATGGAATCCTCGAACGCACCAATGACGCGTGAAGCGACGAAGGCGGTCACCAGATTGATAGCCAGCCAGGACCAGCGGTTTTTCACTGAGTCCCAGACCGAGGCGAAGATGTCTTCCTCTTCCTTCAGACCGGCCTGGGCTAATTGCTCGTGCTCGGCTTCTTCACGAATGTAATCGACGACCTCATTAACCGTGACGCGTCCGAGCAGTTTTCCCTCCGGGTCAACTACCGGCGCCGATACCAGATCGTAGCGTTCGAAGGCTTTGGCCGCTTCGTCGGCGAGATCGTCCGGTTCCAGCTCGACGAAATCGGTCTGCATCAAGGTGCCGACTTCAACGTCGATTTCGTTGACGAGCAGAATGTTGAGCGGCAGAACGCCCTTCAGCTTTTCATCGCGATCAACCACGAAAAGCTGGTCGGTATGATCGGGCAATTCGTCAAAACGGCGCAGGTAACGCAGCACGACCTCAAGCGTCACGTCCTCGCGAACGGTCACCATCTCGAAGTCCATGATCGAGCCGACCGAGTCTTCCGGATACGACATCGCCGCGCGCAGCTGCTCGCGCTCTTCGACCGACAGACCACGAAAGACGTCGTCGATAACGCCCTGTGGCAGATCGGGGGCTAGATCGGCCAGTTCGTCCGCATCGAGCGTTTCTGCGGCAGCCACCAGTTCGGTGCGCTCCATCGATTCGATCAGGCTTTCGCGGACCGAATCCGAAACTTCGAGCAGAATTTCGCCTTCAAGCTCGGGGTTAACCAGCCCCCAGACGATCAGACGCTCTTCAGGTGGCAACGCGTCGAGCACATAGGCAATGTCAGCCGGGTGCATCGGATCCAGCCGGTCACGCAGCTCATGCAAGTGCTGCTTGTGCACAATATCCTCGACAATGTCGTGGCGCGGACCTTCCTGGCGGTGCACCAGCTCCTCAACCAGCCGATGCCGGGCGAGCAGGGTCTGCACCTCGGCGAGGCGCTCCTGCAAGTCTTCGGTATCGGTCAGCTGGGCTTCTTCGCTCATGGTGCAGTGCGGCAAACGTTGCAGCATTCTAGCACCGCACCGGTGCGCCCGTCGGGACAATTTGGCCTGTGGTTTTCCCCAATTCGGGGCGGTTTTCAGGGCAATTCGGCGGCCGGCATACGGCCCAGGATAATGGCCGTTTTCTTGCCCAAACCGGGAGCGCCCCGGTTGCGGTCGTAGTAGCGCGGATTGGGCACCATGCCGGCCAGGCGTGCCGCCTGGTCCGGAGCGAGTTGGGCGGCGCTGATACGGTAGTAGTGACGCGCCGCCGCCTCCGCACCAAACACGCCATTACCCCATTCGATCACGTTCAGATAGACCTCGAGGATGCGCCGCTTGCTCCATAGCGTCTCCAGCATCAAGGTGATGATCGCCTCCTCGGCCTTGCGGAAGTAGGACTTGTTGGGCGTCAGGAAGAGATTCTTGGCCAATTGTTGGCTGATGGTCGAGCCGCCGGCGACGAAACGTCCTTTTTTCTGGTTCTTTTCGATGGCTTTCTGGATACCTTCCCAATCGAAGCCTTCATGATCGACGAACTTAGCGTCTTCGGCGGCGATAATCGCCCGCTTCAGATGCGTTGAGATACGCTCGTAGGGCACCCATTGCTGCTGCAATTGGGCATTTGGCACCTTTTGGCGCAACTCGGCCAGACGGATTTCCATGAAGCGCGTCGTCCCCGGATTGAACCAGCCCCAGAACAGCACCCAACCCAACAGCCACAGCTGCCAGAGCAGGAAGAGGCCAAACACGAGCAGCAGCCCGCGCTTCAGCCAGCGCCCGAGCATGCTCATCCGGCCAGGGCGGCGCGCAACTGCGCCAGAACACCGGCGGTTTCGGGCCGTACGCCGCGCCAGACGAAAAAGGCCTCGGCCGCCTGCTCGACCAGCATGCCCAGACCGTCCGCCACCTGTGCCGCCCCCTGGGCGCGCGCCAGCGCCATGAAGGGCGTGTCGCCCTTGCCGTACATCATGTCGTAGGCCAGGCTACCCGGCGCGAAAAGGCCGGCCGGCAAGGGCAGGCTGGCGCCCGCCAGGCTGGCCGAGGTGGCATTGATGATGAGGTCGAATTGCTGGCCGGCCAATTTTTCGTAGTTTCCGCCGTGCACCGCAGCCATGTCGGAAAACGCCGCCGCCAGTTCCTCGGCCTTGTTGGCAGTGCGGTTGGCGACATGCAGGCTGGCCGGCTGACCGGCAAGCAGGGGTGCAATGACGCCGCGTGCCGCGCCGCCGGCACCCAAGAGCAGGATGCGCTTGCCGGCCAGCGGATAGTGCAGGTTGTGCGTGATATCGCGCACCAGGCCGGCGCCATCGGTGTTGTCGCCGACGATTTCACCCGCGGCGAAACTCAGCGTATTGACCGCCCCGGCACGCGCTGCCCGCTCGGAAAGGCGGGTTGCCAGCCGGTAGGCATTTTCCTTGAACGGTACCGTGACATTCGCCCCTTTGCCGCCAGCTGCGACAAACTCGGCCACCGCTGGCGCAAACTCACCGACCGGCGCCAGGCGCGCCTCGTAAACGAGATCTTGCCCGCTGGCAGCGGCAAAAGCGGCATGAATCTGCGGTGACTTGGAATGGGCGATGGGGTTACCAAAAACGGCGTAGAGGTCGGACATGGTCTTGAGCGCTAAAGAGTACGGTTAGCGGCCGAAGCCGGAAAATCTACTGCCCCTTGCCAGTACTTAAGGCATCGCCCTGCGTGAAATACCAAGTACGGGCAAAAGACAGCACGGTGGCACCATGCATCGGATCGCGCGGCACCGGACCGAAGGGCGCCGACATGCGCAGGATACGCATCGCCGCCTGATCGAGTACCTTGTGGCCGGAAGAACGCGATACTTCGACGTTGTACAGGCTACCGTCTTCGACACGCAGTTCGACGAACAGAACGACCGAGCCGTACAACTTGCCGCGCGCCTCTTCGGGGTAATTCAGCGTACCGATACGCTCGATCTTGTTCTTCCAGGCATCGAGGTAGGCGGCCAGACCGTACTCTTCGGCCCGGGCACCGACGAACTTCTTGCGTGGCTTCTTGCTGTACTCGTCGGTCATCCGGTTGATTTCGCCTTCCAGGCGGGCCATGGCCTTGGCCGACTCCACCAGATCCATGCCACTGACGTTGGGGGCTGGCGTTGGCTGTTCGGTGGCCGTCGGTGTACTGGCCACGGTGCGCAGGCTCTTGGCCTGGGTCAGCATCTTGCGCTGGGCGGCTTCCAGTTCCTGCACGCGACGTTGCGCCTGCTGCACTTCGTCGCCCGCCGTGTTCTGCCTGGTCGGCGGCAAGGGCGTCTTGGCGCGGCGCTCCTCGTCGGTATTACCGCCACCATCCAGGTTCGTCTGCGCTAGCGCCTGAGCTTCGCTCGGTTTACGCGCCGACTTGGCATTGACCAGAATGATGTCGAGGGCTTTTTCGCGCATGGCCTTGGAAGCATCGGGAAACTGGAAGTGCAACATCAGCAAAAGGCCATGGAACAACAGCGAAATGCCAATCGCCAGCCACATGCGGCGGTTGTCGGGTATCGTCGGCTGCCAGTTCAGGACGGCGGCGTTGCTCACTGCGCTTCCTCCTCCAGGGCTTCAGCCGCCTCGCACTCACCGAGCAGGCTCAGGAAGCGGCAAGTCAGTTCGGGGCCGAGCAAGTCGATTGTTTCAATCGCCAGATGCACGCGCTGCCCCGGCGCCAGATCGGCCGGCAGCGACGGCACGCGCAACATCAACGGCAGGTGGTCGAGCTTGACCAGCTGCTCGCGGCGCACGGTGGCGTCGATTTCGCTGACGCCGTGCTGCTGCAGCCAGCGCAGGCACCAGTAGCGCTCCATCATGCGCTGGAAGTCGGCATAGCTGCCGTAAGTCACTTCGAAGTCACGCATGGCAGCGAACAACTCGGCGGACTTCTGCGCAAAGGCCGGCGTTTCGCCCTTCAGGCAGGCAATCAGTTGCCATTGGTTGACCAGATCGCAATAGCGGCGCAGCGGCGAGGTCATCCAGGCGTATTGCGGCACACCCAGGCCTTCGTGCGGCAGCGGCGAGGTCGTCATGCGCACCTTGCCCTGCGTCTGCGCGCGGTACAGGCAAGCCACGTTATGTTCGGCCAGCAAACCGCCCCAGGTCGAGTTGGCGACGATCATCAGTTCGGCGACCAACTTGTCGAGCGGGCTGCCGCGCTTGCGCTCGGAGATTTCGACCGCACAGCTTTCCGGATCGGCCAGATCGCCGACGATGGCGAAGTTGTAGTCGTTCACGCCTTGCACTGCCGACGGCTTGCCGCGCCGGCCTTCGCAGGCGTTGGCGAAGTGCCACAGATGCAGCAATTCCTTGGCGAACGCTTGGTCGGGTAGCGCGCTGCCAACAGTCTCCGCGTTAAACCAGGGTTCGACTTCGTGGTGCCGCAAATTGGCGGCGATGTGCACCATTTCGACCCGCGATTCGTGCGCAACGATCTCGAACGTGTCGTTAACCGTCAGATAGAGCGACACCGCCGGGCAATCGACGCCGCCGGCCAGCGTGTAGTTCTGCACCACGGCGTCGGGCAGCATGGTGATCTTGTTGCCCGGCATATAGACCGTCGACAGACGGGCGCGGGCCACGCCGTCGAGCGGCGAGCCATGTTCGATGGCCAGGCCCGGCGCCGCGATGTGAATGCCGATGCGCGTGCCGATGCCGGGCAGCCAGGTGACCGACAAGGCGTCGTCGATCTCGGTGGTGTTGGCGTCGTCGATGGAGAAGGCGCGCACCTCGGCCTTCGGCAGATCAGTCGGCAGGCCCGGCGCTTCGAGATTGGGGAAGCCCGTGCCCTTTGGGAACTGCTCGTGCAGGAAGCGCTTGTAATGCAGGTAGTAGGCCGACTTGATGGCACCGCACTTGAGCAGCAGTTGCGGCGCGGCCAGCCCGGTTTCGGCGCAGGCCGTTTCGAAGGCCTTGGTTTCGGGTTTGTTGCGGTCCGGCGCGTAGAGCAGCGCATCGGTCAGCGGCGCGATCTCGGCCGGCAGGCGGAATTCCTTCAGGTCGGCGATCCAGCCTTCCATCGCGAGCGCTTGCTGACGTTTTTTTTCAAGACTGGCCAGAGCAGCTGCGAGAATGTCGGCGGGCGCTTTTTTGAAGCGGCCCTTGCCTTTGCGGTGGAAATAGACGGGCGCGGCGTGCAAGGCAAGCAGCACCGCCGTCGCTTCGACCGGGGCGGGGTCGTGTCCGTAGTAATCACGGGCAAAATCCAGAAACGAAAATTCGCCATCGTTCACGCACTCCCACAGGAAATCCGGTTCGATCTCTTCGGCCAGCGGCGTCGCCTGCTCGAGCAGGGCCGCGGCCGAAGGCTTTTCGAAACGCAGCAACACGGTTGCCGCCTTGATCTTGCTACGCTTGCCCGTAGGCAATTCGACCTGCAACGAGCTGTCGTTGTCGGTCATGATGCTGCCGGCCTTGAAGCCGCCGTCTTCTTCAAACAATACGTTCATCGGCGGATTATAGCCCAGCAAATTCAAGTATTTGCGGGATGTATTCTGGAAAATGCGTGAAGCTGTGATCGCCGCCCTCGAGTACCTCCTGGCGGCAACCGGCATAGAACTGCTGGGCTTGATGGTAGTCGAGTACTTCGTCGCCAGTCTCCAGCAGTACCCAGTAGCGCGAACGCGTCGGCCGGCTGACTTGCCGGCGCAATTGCTCGGCGTGTTCCGGCGTGAAGGTGAAACGTTCACCGCTATGGAAATTGGCGTGATCGCCGATGAATTTTGCCAAATTCAGGCTGTGCACCGCAGCAGGGTTGATCAGCACTGCATTCAGGCCGTATTTCTCGGCCAGATGGTTGGCGTAATGACCGCCGAGCGAGGAGCCGACCAGCGTAACCCGTCCGCCCGCCGCCACTAGCGGCTCGATCAGTGCCGACACGTCAGCCATCGCCCGTTCCGGCACCGGCGACAATGCTGGGCAGACGAAGTGCCCAGCCAAGCCGCGCCGCGCCATTTCCTCGGCCATCAGCCGCGACTTCCAGCCCGCCGGCGACGAGCAGAAGCCGTGCAGGTAAACGATGGCCGGCGAAATCAGTGCGCCGTCCATTCGACCCAACCGAAATGCCAGGTGGCCAGCACGACGATGCCGAAGGCGATGCGATACCAGGCGAAGGGCACGAAATCGTGGCTGGAGACGTAACGCAGCAGCCAGCGCACGCAGAGGAAGGCTGACACGAAAGCCGAGACGAAACCAACCGCCCACATGCCGAGGTCGTCGGCGTTGAGCAGGGCGCGCTCCTTGTACAGGTTGTAGGCGGTCGCCGCGAACAGGGTGGGAATGGCCAGGAAGAAAGAGAACTCCGTCGCCGCCTTGCGCGACAGGCCGAACAGCAGGCCGCCGATGATGGTCGCCCCCGAGCGCGAGGTACCGGGAATCAGCGCCGCCGCCTGGGCCAGACCCAGCTTCAGCGCATCGAGCGGGCTCATGTCATCGACCGTCTCGACCCGGATGCGATGCTCGCGCCGCTCGGCCCAGATGATGACGAAGGCGCCGACGATGAAGGCGATGGCGACCGGCACTGGCTTGAACAGGTGCGCCTCGATGGCCTTCTTGAACAACAGGCCGAGCACGGCCAGCGGCATGAAGGCGATGGCCAGGTTCAAGACCAGACGATTGGCCAGACGGTCGCGACCAAGACCGGTCAGGACGCGAGCAATCCGTTCGCGATATTCCCAGACAACGGCCAGAATGGCGCCGGATTGAATGACAATTTCGAACAGCTTGCCGCGATCGTCGTTGAAATCCAGCAGATCGCCGGCCAGGATCAGGTGGCCGGTCGACGAGATCGGCAGAAATTCGGTCAGCCCCTCGACGATCCCGAGGATCAGGGCCTTGAGCAAAAGAATGAGGTCCATGGAATGCAGCCCGCAGGCTCGCCAGCAAAAGGAGGCCGCATTCTACTATTGCGGCGAGGTCACTGCCTCCAGTTCAGCCAACCAACGCAATGCATGCTCGCGCGACTCGCCGCACATTTCCGGCGAAGGCTGCAGTCCACCGCAGCAATCCGGACGCTCCCGGCGTCCGAACAAGCGGCAACGCAATTCGGCGTCAAGATGCGGACAAGGCCTGCCAGCGGGTTTATCGAGCGAGGAGATAGAGGGGGCAATGCAACAAGCAGCGCAGCCCGGACGACAATCCATGATGACGAACATCCGGCCGAGAAGGAAGATGCCATTCTAACGCCGCTGCGGCGGCTCATCCTCTTCATCGAAGTCGGCGGCATCGAGAATCATCGGCGGCGCATCGAGTCCGGTCTGCTTCATCTTCTTCTTGAAGCGGCGGCTTTCCAGCACCTCGGCTGTCCCGTTTGCTTCGGCCCGCAAGCGCATTTCGTTGCAGACCATCTCTACGGTGGCCGCACCCGCACTTTCCGGCAGCGGCACGTAGAATCTTAACGCCTCGACGCGCGGCCCAAAAACGCCATCGCTCCCCTCCACAATGCGCGCCATCATGCCTCGACCGCAACGGATGGCCCACAAGGTCAGCCGGACCTTCGGCCCATCCTTGTCCGCCAGCCAGCCGAGCGTTCCCTTACGTGGCAGAAAATCGACCCGCTCCCAAACTTCGTAATAGCTGCTGCGCCGTTGAATGTCGCTTAGACTGAGACTGAGTCGACCGTTGGCTGCCGTCGCCGGGAAATAAAGCTCCCCAAGCAATGTCCATTCTCGAACCCGAACGCCCCCCGACGAAACCTCCGCTGTCGTTTCGGAATCGCTCGGCACAATTTCTTCTTCCGCAGGAAGCGGCTGCTCGGTCGACGGTATCGTCGCTGCAACGGGCTCAGGCTGCCCGGCAGTATGACCCGGCGTCGCCCCAATCTGCTGGATCGGCAAGGAAGGGGACCCCGCCTCTTTGGTTTGCGCTGGCACCACTGAAGGTGAAGGTACCGCCAATCCCATTGCGGGCGGCACATTTTGGGCAGGGCGCATAGTCGCTGGGGCGCTTACCTTCGCCAGCTCGGGAGCAACCTCTCCCTCACCCTTTGGTCCAGCATCGGGAGCCAGCACTTCGGTTACCGGCTCCACAACCTGGGTCGCAGGCAGCACGCTGTCTATTGACCTCGTTGTCTCTGGCGCTGCAGCCCCCTGCTCATTCGCAGAGTCATTCAACACCTCCGTAGCGTTGGTCGGCGTGGCCCGCAACTCGCGTTCTGTCGGAGCGACAGCCCCCCCCCGCCGCTCCTCTGGCATCGGTTCCCCCGCTGGCACAGCGGATACCGAAGCCGACGAATCGTTCGCTTCCGTCGGAGGCTCGGTAACGGGCTCAGTTGGTTGAATGGCCTCCAAATTTTCCGGCAACGGTGTTGCGGGCGCAGTTGGGGAATCCACTTCCAGATTCCGCTCCGTGGCGGATTTTTCCGGAGGCAGGGTAGGCTCAACCGGCGTTTCCAACACGCTGCGCTGCTGCAGCACCTTAGTCGGCGCATCTAGTTCATCCGGGGCGACTTCGCCCCTAACTTCAGTGTTCAGTGCGTCGGAACTTGCAGGGTTATGGCCTGCACCGCCGGACTCTATCGAAATCGCTGCATCCACCCCAGACACAACTGGATCCGCCAGCACCTGACCGGCCTTATTGTTCAAAGGTTCGACCAATGAAGTCTCTTTACCCCCGGTGCCCCCGCGGATCGTCGACATTTCCGAAATATCCCTTCGGGAATCCGTTGGCTCTTGCCCAATCGGCTGCGGAAGCACAGCTTCTTTTTCATTCCGGGATGGCTCTGCCACAACCATCGCTCCACCAGGCTCTGCATCCCCCGCCACTTCTACCGGCTCAGGAAGTCCGTATGAATGTACCGCCTCGGTCGAGCCCAAGGCATGGGTTTCGGCTACCCCTCCCTTTCCGGGGGGATCGCTATCGGCTATCAGCGAAGGTGCCTCCGGTCTTAGCCAAGGCCGATTTAAGGCGCGCGGCCCGCTCACTGGCGGCGCACGTCGTTGGCTGAGTTCCGGCGACGGCAACGGAGCGGCAGTTGAAGGGTCAGGCGCCGCGATGGCACCAATGTTCGGCAGCGCTTCGCCTTCACCACCGGTCTCTTCGGCACAAACCGTTGTAGCGAGCACCAAGCCAACGCCCAGGAGCATGCCGTTCCAGGCTTTCACCGATTTTCCTTATGATTTCCGAACCATTTACAGTCTAGCCGTAAATCGCGGGCAGGCCGAAAGGAGTTTATGCTTTTTCCCGCTTTCGGCGTGTGCACCGCAGCAGCGGACTATTCGCTGCACTGAGTGCAAAAAAAACACACACCTACCGACTGCAAACGCCCCGTCCTCACATGATCGGCCAGAGCCAGCTCGTTTTAATCAGGCAGAGGAATTCGGCTTGGGCTGCTGCGCCCGGATCATGTTGTCCGCCAACGAAGAGTAAAGCGGCTTGCTGATCAGCCGCGAGACAGCGGAAGCAATCAGCGCGGTGGCCATGAGGTCGATAACCAAACTGTAGCCATTGACCATTTCCATGACGATGATGAACGAGGTAATGGGCGCCTGCGTGGCAGCGGCTAGGAAGCCGACCATGCAGAGCACCACGACGGTCGTCGGAATGGCGTGATCGGCCAACAACCCGATCAGGTTTTGACCTATTCCGGCCCCGATCGCCAGCGAAGGGGCAAAAATACCGCCAGGCAGGCCGCTGAGGTAGGAAAGCACCGTCGCCATGAACTTGGCTGGACCGTAGTACCACGGCAAGGAGGCCGATGATTCGAGCAAGGCGCGTGTCTCGATATAGCCGCTCCCCCACGTCAAGCCACCACTCGCCCAACCGATTCCCGCGATTAATAGTCCGATCAGCGCAGCGAAGAGGTACGGTTGCTGGGTCCTGAAGCGTGCCACACGCCCGGTCCAGCCCATCGCGGAAACGACCAGCATCCGTGCAAATATCCCGCCGCACAGGCCCGACAACAAGCCGCAGACCAAGATGGTCTGGATAAGGTCGCGTGTTTCGCCAAACACCGTGACATAGCCGAAGTAATTTAGCGTTCCCAGCATGGCCTGCGAAACCACACCGGCCAGCACAATTGCGGCAATCACCACACCCGATAGACGGGACTCTACGCTACGAGACAACTCCTCGATGGCGAATACAATGCCTGCCAGCGGGGTGTTGAACGCCGCCGCAATCCCGGCGGCACCGCCCGCCACCAGCAAGTGATAACGCTGAATACGCAGGGTCGTCGGCAACAATCGCCCGGCAGCGGCCATCAGGCAGGCGCCAACCTGCACCGTCGGCCCTTCTCGTCCAAAGGAAAACCCCGAACCAACGGCAGCCACCCCCAGAAAAACCTTGCCGAAGCCGATTTTCAACGATACCAGAGGACGCCATGGCCCGCCCTGTTGCCGCTTCAACTCGGCCATGACCTGCGGAATCCCCGACCCCTCTGCCCCCGGAAAATAGTTGCGCGTTACCCAAAGCAACCCGGCGCCCGCTGCCGGGGTGACAACAAAGGGCAGCCAGGGATATTTCTGTACCAGATCGGCAAAAAGCTGGGCTGCATCTTCGGTCAACATGGCGAAGCCGACCGCCGCAAAACCGACCGCGAGACCGGCCATCCAGAAAATTGCCCGCCCGATCCACAGCCTAGCCTGCGCCAGCAGGTAGGTTTGGTTGGCACGGATGTAGCGCTGCGCGCGCGCTACCCGCATGGCTCCTCGCTGCCTCAGCGAAGCGAGAAATTGGCGCAAACGGTCAAGGCGTGACATCTCTGGCGGGGTCGGACGGCGTCAGTTAGTAAATTCCTTGGCGCAGTGCCGCTCTGCGCAGGTAGAAGTAGTTTAACGAGAATAAGAATAAATTGGCAGCCAATGTAACCACACCCCACCGCTTTCGCGAATTTTCGACCAATTCACAACAAAAAGGGGACAAAACCGTCCCCTTTTCGCATCCGCTTTCAACAGATAATCAAACCTTGCGGTAGATCTCCGCACCAGTCTTCACGAACTCGACGGATTTCGCTTCCATGCCCTTCTCCAGCGCCTCGGTTTCGCCGATGCCTTGCTGCGCGGCGAAGTCGCGCACGTCCTGGGTGATCTTCATCGAGCAGAAGTGCGGGCCGCACATCGAGCAGAAGTGGGCAACCTTGGCCGATTCCTTGGGCAGGGTTTCGTCGTGGAATTCGCGGGCCTTGTCCGGATCGAGACCGAGGTTGAACTGGTCGTCCCAACGGAACTCGTAGCGCGCCTTGGACAAGGCATTGTCGCGAATCTGCGCCCCTGGATGGCCCTTGGCCAGGTCGGCGGCATGCGCGGCCAGCTTGTAGGTGATGATGCCTTCCTTGACGTCGTCTTTGTCCGGCAGACCCAGGTGTTCCTTCGGCGTGACGTAGCAGAGCATGGCGGTGCCGTACCAGCCGATCATCGCGGCACCGATGCCGCTGGTGATGTGGTCGTAGCCCGGCGCGATGTCGGTGGTCAGTGGGCCGAGGGTGTAGAACGGGGCTTCCTTGCAGTATTCGAGCTGCAGGTCCATGTTCTCTTTGATCAGGTGCATCGGCACGTGACCCGGCCCTTCGATGATGGTCTGCACATCGTGCTTCCAGGCGATGTCGGTCAGTTCGCCCAGCGTCTTCAGTTCGCCGAGTTGCGCCTCGTCGTTGGCGTCGTAGATCGAACCGGGACGCAGGCCGTCGCCGAGGCTGAAGGCGACATCGTAGGCCTTCATGATTTCGCAGATTTCCTCGAAGTGCGTGTAGAGGAAGCTTTCCTTGTGATGCGCCAGACACCACTTGGCCATGATCGAGCCGCCGCGCGACACGATGCCGGTCATGCGGTTGGCGGTCATCGGGATGTAGCGCAGCAGCACGCCGGCGTGGATGGTGAAGTAATCGACGCCTTGCTCGGCCTGCTCGATCAGCGTGTCGCGGAAAATCTCCCAGGTCAGGTCTTCGGCCTTGCCATTGACCTTTTCCAGCGCCTGGTAGATCGGCACGGTGCCGATCGGCACGGGCGAATTGCGGATAATCCACTCGCGCGTTTCGTGGATGTTCTTGCCGGTGGACAGGTCCATCACCGTATCGCCGCCCCAGCGGATCGACCAGGTCATCTTCTCGACTTCTTCCTGGATACTGGAGCCGAGCGCCGAATTGCCGATATTGGCGTTGATCTTGGTGAGGAAGTTGCGGCCGATGATCATCGGCTCGCTTTCCGGATGGTTGATGTTGTTCGGGATGATGGCGCGGCCACGGGCGACTTCGCTGCGCACGAATTCCGGCGTGATCTCGGCCGGGATGGCCGCACCGAAGCTCTGGCCCGGATGCTGGCGACCGAGCAGCTTGGCCATTTTTTCGCCTTGCGGGCCGGTGCACCGCAGCGATTCGAGGTAGGCAGCGCGATTCAGGTTTTCACGAATCGCGACGTATTCCATTTCTGGCGTGATGATGCCCTGGCGCGCATAGCGCATCTGCGAAACGTTCATGCCGGCCTTGGCGCGGCGCGGCTTGCGGTGCAGGCCGGGGAAGCGCAGGTCGTCGAGCGACTTATCGGTAGCGCGCTGGCGACCGTACTCGGAAGTCAGATCGGACAGTTCCTCGGTATCGCCACGCTCGGCGATCCACTGTGCACGCAGCGCCGGCAGGCCGTTGCGAATGTCGATCTTGGCCTTGGGATCGGTGTAGGGGCCGGAACAGTCATAGACGAAGATCGGCGGATTCTGCTCGCCGCCAAAGCCGGTCGGCGTGTCGGCCTGGCTGATCTCGCGCATCGGCACCTGGATATCCGAGCGCGATCCCTCGACGTAAATCTTGCGGGAATTCGGCAGCGGCTGGATGGCGGCCTCGTCGACGTGGGCGTTGGCGGCGAGGAAGGTGTCTTTGGCGTTCATGCGTGCTCCAAGCGAAAGTTCAGCGGGCTCAGACGGCCAGGGAGCAACAAAAGTTCGCGCAGCGAACATTCGTTTCCCTGTCCGGCATGACCCGATCAGGTTCGAAGGGTATTTCTCAGTCCGATTATGCACTCGGACACCCCTAACGAGAGGGCTGCAAGTTACTGGAAATACAGGCAAAATGCAAGAAATGACACTTTTCGCTCAAGATTTCTAGAAATTGGCCGAAATAATTTCGACAAGTGCTGGAAGTTCAAGAAAAACACGAGGGATCCTAGATGCGCCTACTGACCATCGCAACCTTGCTCGCCGCCCTGCCGTTCGCGGCCAGCGCCGCTCCAACCTGGCAAACCGTATCCTCCGAACCGGGCAAACGAATCGAACTGGATCGCACCAGCATCAAGCGCGATGGCAACACCGTCCAGGCACAAGGCCGCGTTGTCCTGGAAAAGGAACTGATTGACGGTAAATCAGGCGCCGGTTACCGCGTCATCGAAGCCATCACCCGCTACGATTGCGCGACCCGCAACGCCACCACCCTCAAACGTATCTACAAGAAGAACGAAAGCGAAGCGATCCGCGAGGAATCGATCAACGGCGCTGAACTCCCCGTACGCAGCGGCACCCTGGACGACAAGGTCCTACGCGAAGTCTGCCGCCCGCCCAAGGAAAGCGCTGCCGAAGTTGCCCAGAAAGCCAAGGAAGCCGGCGCTCTGCTCAAGGAAGCCAACGACGCGGTACTCAAGAAGGAACTGGCCAAGTCGGACAAAGCCGAAGCCATCAAGACCTCCGAGAATGCACACGGCTCGGCCGCCAAGGAGAGCGAAGGCATTCCCTCGATCAAGCCCAACCTGAAGGCCGCCATCGAAAAGCAGAAGGAAGCGCCCCCCGCGCCAGCCCCGGTTCCCGTCAAGGAAACGCCGGCACCCAAGGCAAATACCGTTTACGTCCACAGCACCCCGGCCCCCGTACCGAAGACCAAGAAGCCCGCCAAGTCTGAAGGCTACATGCTCGAACTGGCGCATGCCGAAGGCGCCCTGCAACACGCCCACATCCATTGGGGCTACGAAGGCACGGGCGGACCGGACAACTGGGCCAACCTCGACCCAAAGAACACCCTTTGCGCCACCGGCCAACGTCAATCGCCGATCGACATTCGCGATGGCATCAAGGTCGACCTGGAGCCAATCAAGTTCAACTATCGCCCATCGACATTCCGGATCACAGATAACGGCCACACCATTCAAGTCGAAGTCGGCGACAGTTCTATCACATTGACCGGCAAGACCTACGAACTGGTCCAGTTCCATTTCCACCGCCCCTCCGAGGAAAAGGTCAATGGTCAGCGCTTCGACATGGTCGCCCATCTGGTCCACAAGGCGGATGACGGCCAGCTTGCCGTAGTCGCCGTCCTGCTTGAACGCGGAACCGAGAACCCTTTCATTCAGACCCTGTGGAACAACCTGCCACTAGAGAAGAACTCTTCCGTATCCCCCCCCAGCCTTAGTATTGATCCAAACAATCTGTTACCCGTGTCGCGAAATTACTATACCTACATGGGCTCTCTGACCACGCCGCCCTGTAGCGAAGGCGTACTATGGCTGGTCATGAAGCAAGCAGCACAAGTGTCAACGGAGCAAATCAACATTTTCAGCCGCCTGTACAAGAATAACGCCCGCCCGATCCAGTCGGCCTCCGGTCGCCTGATCAAGGAAGGCCGTTGACCGCCCATTCAGGACGATGGTAAGTTAATGACCAACCAGTCATTAACTTACCCATGCCCACTCTCCCCACCCCGCGCAAACGCCGCAAGGAAGCTCGTCCGTCCGAGTTGCTGGCGGCCGCCATCGAAGCCTTCGTCGAGAAAGGCTACGCGGCAGCGCGCCTTGAGGATGTCGCGGCGCGCGCGGGTGTTTCCAAGGGAACGCTCTACCTCTATTACGAGAACAAGGAAGCCTTGTTCAAGGCGGTGATTCAGGAAGGCATCATCCCGGTCATTGCCGAAAACGAGCTGATTGCCGCGCAACACACCGGCAGCTCCTTCGATCTTCTGGAAAAACTACTCGACAACTGGTGGGCCAAGATTGGCCAGACCAGCCTAGCCGGCATTCCCAAACTGATCATGTCGGAGGCGGGGAATTTCCCCGAGCTTGCTCGCTACTACCACGACAACGTGATCAGCCGCGGCCGCTCGCTGGTCGGCGCTGCCCTCCGCCGCGGCATGGAAAACGGCGAATTCCGCCAACTGGATATCGAGACCGCGATCGACGTCATCATTGCTCCGGTCCTGATGCTGCTGATCTGGCGCTTCTCGATGGCGAGTTGCCAGCCGCAAAGTTCCGACCCACGTGCTTACCTCGACATTCACATCCGTCTGTTGAAACAGGGATTGAAAGCGATGCCCGAGGAGAGTCGGGTATAATTTCCCTTTGTCGGAACTTGTATATTAGCCTGTGCTAATATTACGCCTGCGGAGACCCACATGAATATCGAGCAAGCCCGCTTCAACATGATCGAACAACAGATCCGGCCCTGGGAAGTTCTGGATCCGCAGGTTCTCGACCTGCTTTTCGTCGTCAAGCGCGAAGACTTCACCCCGCCCGCTTATCGCAACCTCGCTTTTGCCGATATGGAAATCCCGCTCGGCCAAGGCCAGATGATGCTTGCTCCGAAGATCGAGGCCAAGTTGTTGCAGGAGTTGACCCTTAAGAAAACCGACAAGGTTCTTGAGATCGGCACCGGAAGCGGCTACATGGCGGCTCTGCTGGCCAACCGCGCCGAACATGTGGTTACCGTGGAAAGCCGTCCGGAACTGGCCAGCTTCGCCTCGGCCAACCTGGAACGTGCCGGCGTAAGCAACGTCACGGTCGAAGTGGGCGACGGTTCGAATGGCTGGTCGCAACGTGGCCCGTACGACGCTATCGTCGTTTCCGGCGCCATCCCCGCCGTTCCGGAATCCCTGCTCAAACAACTGCGCGTCGGTGGCCGCTTGGCCGTGATCGTTGGCGAGGCTCCTGTCATGGAAGCCCAGCTGATCACCTGCACCGCCGACGGTGTCTACAATACGGTGAACCTCTTCGAGACAATGGCTCCGGCGCTCGACGGCTTCGCCGCCAAGGAACACTTCACTTTCTGATGAAACAGGTACTCGCGCACCAACTCGCCGACTGGCTGGCCGATACAAAACGGCCCTCCCCCATCCTGCTGGACGTGCGCGAGCCCTGGGAAATCGAACTCTGCCAGATTGCTGGCTCGCAATGCATCCCTATGCACCTGGTACCGATGCAATGCGACTGTCTCGATCCGGAGCGGGAAATTGTGGTCATCTGTCATCATGGCGGCCGCAGCATGCAGGTCGCCATGTTCCTTGAACGCAAGGGTTATTCAAATGTCTTCAACCTGATGGGCGGGGTCGATGCCTGGGCAGGCGAAGTCGATCCGACCATGCGTCGTTACTAGAGGAAAGTATGAAGAAACTGGCCTGGCTGATCGCTGCTCCGCTGATATCATCTCCGCTCTACGCTGCCGACCTGATGCAGGTCTATCGCGATGCGCAAGATAACGATCCTACCTTCGCCGCGGCCCGCGCAACGCTTGACGCCGGACGCGAAAAGCAGCCGCAAGGCCGCGCCGGGCTTCTCCCCAACCTTAGCCTGTCAGGCAATACAACCTGGAACGAGAACGAAATCTCCGCCCACAACGGCCCGACCATCGCCAAGCCGAATTACAACTCGAACGGCTATCAGCTGACACTTTCCCAACCGCTTTTCCGCTGGCAGAACTGGGTTACCTACGACCAGTCGAAAATGCAGGTCGCACAAGCCGAAGCGAATTTCCTGCAGGCTAAACAAGATTTGATCCTGCGTGTGGCACAAGCTTATTTCGACGTACTCAATGCCGACGAAAGCCTGACTGCAGTAAGCGCCAACAAACAAGCCATCGCCCAACAGCTTGAACTTGCCAAAAAAAGTTTCGAGGTTGGGACAGCGACCATCACCGATACGCACGAAGCCCAGGCCCGCTTCGATCTCGCCTCTGCACAGGAAATCGCAGCGGAAAGCGACCTGGAGGTCAAAAAGCGAACGCTGCAAGCCATAGTCGCCAAGGAACCCGGTGCCCTAGCCATGCTACGCAAGGGAGCCGAGCTTTCTCCACCGAGCCCCAACAACATGAACGACTGGGTCGGTGCTGCGGAAAAAGACAGCCTGTCGGTACAAGTTCAACAGGCCAATGCCGACATCGCCGCGCGCGAGGTCGACAAGCAACGTGCCGGCCACTATCCAACGGTTGATGCGGTGGCTAACTATGGTCACTCCAAATCGTACACGCCAGCCTACGGAACTTACGACACCGATTATCGCAATGCGGGGATACAGTTGAGCATCCCTCTTTTTTCGGGCGGACTAACCGTGTCGAAGCAGCGTGAAGCCACGGCCAACCGCTATGCGGCCGAATCCGGTCTGGAAGCAGCCAAGCGCAGCGCCGCCCTGGCTGCCCGCCAATACTACCTTGGGGTTGCCAACGGACTGGCACAGGTCAAGGCACTGAAGGCCGCCCTGATTTCTTCGCAATCGGCCCTGGAATCCAACAAACTTGGTTACGAAGTCGGCGTGCGTATCAACATCGACGTTTTGAATGCTGAGAACCAGGTTTATGTCACGAAGCGTGATCTGGCCAAGGCCACTTTCGACACCCTGATGGCCCAACTGCGCTTGAAGGCTGCCGTTGGCGCGCTGTCCGAAGACGACGTGGCGCAGATCAACGCCCTGCTCGACCCAACCAATCTGAGATAAGTCTCAGCAGGCGCTCGGCCGCACCGCGGTGGGCGCCGGCGAAATCCGCCGTCGCGGCGCGCATTTCCGCCAATTCGGTTTTTGCCGAAAACAGCCGGTGCACCGCAGCAGCCAGTTCGGACGTATCCGCCACCCGCAAGGCCGCCCCGGCCTCGATGGCATCGCGCGTCGCCTGCAGAAAATTGAAGGTATGCGGGCCAACCAGCACCGGACAGCCGCAGGCCGCGGCCTCGATCAGATTCTGTCCGCCCAGCGGCAACAGGCTGCCGCCGATAAATGCCAGATCGGCCAGCGAGTAGTAGGCCACCATCTCGCCCATGCTGTCACCGAGCCAGACCTGCGTTTCGGCCGTTGGGGCGCCTTCGCTGCGCCGAACGAAGGGCAGGCCGCGCTTTGCCAACAGTTCCGCCACTTCGTCGAAACGCTGTGGATGCCGCGGCACGAGCACCAGCAAGGCATCCGGCCGGGCGACCTTGGCCCAGGCGTCGAGCACCAGCGGCTCCTCGCCTTCGCGTGTGCTGGCGGCCAGCCAAACCTGGCGCTGACCGATGGCTTCACGCCATGATTGCCCAAGCTTGATTTTCTCCGCCGGCGGCGTCACATCGAATTTCAGGTTTCCGCAAACCGCCACCTGCGACGCCCCCAACGCGCCAATACGCTCACCATCCCCGGCAGTCTGCGCGGCAACGCCGATCAAGCTGGCGAAGGCTGGCCGGACCAGCGCGCCAAATCGCCCGTAACCTCGCGCCGAACGCTCGGACAGCCGGGCGTTGGCCAGCACCACCGGAATGGCGCGCCGCTTGGCGGCAGCCAACAGATTGGGCCAGATTTCCGTTTCCATCAGCACGCCGAACGCCGGCCGGAAGTGCGCGAAAAAACGGGCCGTTGCACCCGGATAGTCGTAAGGCAGATAGGCCTGAATGACGCGCTCGCCATAGACGCTCTGCCCGGCCTCGCGCCCGGTCGGCGTCATGCAGGTGAGCAGGATGCGATGATCGGGCCAGCGCGCCAGCAGCCCTTCGATCAAGGGCTGGGCGGCGCGCGTTTCCCCAACCGAAACGGCGTGTACCCAGATCAGTTTGCCTGGCACCTGCCCGGTATAGAAACCGTAACGCTCGCCGAGATTGCGCAGATATTCCGGCTGCTTGCGGCCGCGCCACAACAGACGCAACCAGATCAACGGCGTGATCGCATAGAGCAGCACGCAGTAGCCAAGACGCGCCATCACAACCCCTCCAGCAATTCGGAGAACACTGAGGCCACGGTAGGCACCTGCGCCTTGCCGCCGAGATTGCAGTGGTAGCCGGCGCCATAGACGCCGGTCAGCCCCGGCTCGGTGGCCGTGTAGATCGCCACGGTCGGCGTTTTGACGGCAACGGCGAGATGGGTCAGGCCGGTATCGACGCCCACTGCGCCACATGCGCCAGCCAGCAAGCTAGCCAGTTCGTCGATGCGCATGGGTGGCGCGGCGATGGCGCCGGCGATTTGCCCTGCCAGGCGCGCCGCCCGCTCGCGTTCGACCGCACTGCCGCCGGGCAGGACGCAGGTCAGCCCGTGTTCGGCCAGTTGCTCGCCCAAAGCCACCCAATGATCTTCAGGCCAGAGCTTGTCGTCGCGACTGGTCGCCGTCAGCAGTACGACGTAGGGCTTCTCCGGCAACCAGGCGAACGCACCCGCCGGAACCGTAATGCCGTAATTGACCGCCGTGTCGAGGGAATAGCCCAAGGCGGCAGCCGCCAAGCGACGATTGCGCTCAACGGCGTGCAACGCCTTATCGACGCTGAAATGGCGATCATAGAGCCGCGCCGCCAACGGCTCCCGCACCGAATCAGCGGCATAGCCGACCAGCAGCCCACGGCCCTGCCGGGCGATCAAGGCACTTTTCAACAGCCCCTGGGTATCGAGCACCAAATCGTAGTCGCACTGCCGAATCGCCTGGCGAAATGCACCGATTTCCCGCCAGGTCGCTGCATACAACAGTTTCTTGCGCCAACGGCGCACCGCCACCGGAATCACTTGACCGACCCCCGGATGCAAGCGCGGAATCGCCGCAAAGCTCTCCTCGACGCACCAATCGATCTTCGCCTCGGGAAAATGGCGAAGAATGTCGGTGACAACGGGCAGATTGTGGATCACATCGCCGAGCGAGGAAGTTTTAACGAGCAGGAGACGCATCGGCGTGTGTAGTGTTGCGCCCTTGTCGGCGCATTTAAAATTGAAGGATTTTGGGTCAGGGCAAGGCGCGAACCACAGCGATACCCCTTGGTATCGCGCGGATTCGCAACGCTGCCATGGCCCGAAAGACGAGATTTTAAGTGTCGATGAGGGTGCGACACTACACTAGAATATCGGCTTTCAAAGACGCGATTATAAATGTCCGCACCGCGCCAAGCCCTCTCTGTCGTCATCATCACGCTCAACGCCGCGAGCCAGCTTGAGGAATGTCTGAAAAGTGCCGCTTTTGCCGACGAGATTCTGGTGGTGGATTCGGGCAGCGCGGATGGCACGATTGCGCTGGCTGAAGGCTACGGCGCCCGCGTCATTCACCAGGAATGGTTGGGGTTCGGCCCGCAGAAACAATTTGCCGTCGAAGCGGCCAAACACGACTGGGTGCTCTGCCTTGATGCCGACGAACGCGTTTCGCCCGAACTGCGCGCCAGCCTGGAAAATGCCCTGAAAGCGCCGTGCACCGCAGCATTCCGCTTTGCTCGCTGCAATCGCTTTCTCGGCCGTTACCTGAAGTACGGCGAAGGCTATCCGGACTGGTCGCTACGCCTATTCGACCGCGGTCAGGCACGCTGGTCGGACGATGCCGTACATGAAAAGGTCGTGACCCAGGCCGAGATCGGCACGCTGGCCGGCGACCTGCTGCACGACTCGGCCGAATCCCTGGCCAGTTACCTAACCAAGCAGAACCGCTATACCTCGCTGGCTGCCGACATGGCACTCGCCGCTGGCAAACGCGCGACGTTCGGCCGTATCGCCCTCAGCCCACTAGTCCGTTTCATCAAGTTCTACATCGTTCGCCAAGGCTTCCGCGACGGCCTACCCGGCTTCATCCACATCGCCATTGGCTGCTTCAACAGCTTCAGCAAGTACGCCAAGATGCTGGAACGACAGAAAGCCGATGCTGCTGCGGTAAAATCGGCATCTTGAATCCATACTCCAGCGCAGGACTCCCCGCATGAAGATTCTCGTCACCGGCACCGCCGGCTTTATCGGCATGACCACCGCTCTGCGTCTGCTGGCGCGCGGCGATGAAGTCGTTGGCCTCGACAACCTGAACGACTACTACGAGGTATCGCTCAAGGAAAACCGCCTGGCCCGCCTGACGCCACATGCCAACTTCCGCTTCGTCAAACTCGACGTGGCCGACCGCGCCGGCATGGAGAAGTTGTTCGCCGCCGAGAAATTCGACAAGGTGATCCACCTCGCCGCCCAGGCCGGCGTCCGCTATTCGATTCAGAATCCGCACGCCTACGTGGACAGCAATCTGGTCGGCTTTATCAATATCCTCGAAGGCTGCCGCCACAATCAGGTAAAACACCTGGTCTATGCTTCCAGTTCCAGCGTCTATGGTGGCAACACCAAGATGCCCTTCTCCGAGCATGACAGCGTCGATCACCCGGTCAGCTTGTACGCCGCTACCAAGAAGGCCAACGAGCTGATGGCGCACACCTACAGCCACCTGTACTGCCTGCCGACCACCGGCCTGCGCTTTTTCACCGTCTATGGCCCGTGGGGCCGGCCGGACATGGCGCTCTTCCTGTTCACCAAGGCCATCCTCGAAGGCCGGCCGATCGACGTGTTCAACCACGGCAACATGAAGCGCGACTTCACCTATATCGACGACATCGTCGAAGGCGTCATCCGCCTGATGGACAAGGATGCCACCGCCAACCCGAATTACGATGCGATCGCCGCCGATCCGGCCAGCAGCAACGTGCCTTACCGGGTGTTCAACATCGGCAACCACGACCCGGTGCCCCTGCTCGACTTTATCGGCGCCATCGAACAAGCGCTTGGCCAAACCGCCGAAAAGCGCCTGCTGCCGATGCAGGATGGCGACGTGCCGGCCACCTACGCCGACACAGCATTGCTCGACGACTGGGTCGGCTTTGCTCCGGCCACCCCCATCACCGAAGGCGTCGCCCGCTTCGTCGCCTGGTATCGCGATTACTACAAGGTTTAAGGACAGATCATGTGCGGCATCGTCGCGGCAGCAGCTGGTAACAATATCGTTCCCGTCCTCGTCGAGGGCCTGAAGAAACTGGAATACCGTGGCTACGACTCGGCCGGCCTGGCCGTCATCGGTAGCGATGCCATCGAGCGGGTACGCTCGGTTGGCCGCGTCGCCGAACTGGAAAGCTCGTCGGCCACTACCCGGGCAACGACCGGCATCGCTCATACCCGCTGGGCGACGCATGGCGTACCCTGCGAGCGCAACGCCCACCCGCATGTGTCCGGTAGCATCGCCGTCGTCCATAACGGCATCATCGAGAACTATGAGAGCCTGCGCGTCGAACTGAGCGCCCAAGGCTATGTGTTTACCTCGGACACTGACACCGAAAGCATCGCTCACCTGATCGAAGCGACGCTGAAAAGCGAGCCCGACCTGTTCACCGCCGTCCGCCTGGCCTGCACACGCCTGGTCGGCGCCTTCGCCATCGCCGTCATCGATCAGCGTCAACCAAACAAGGTCGTCGTCGCCCGCGAAGGCTCACCACTGCTGCTCGGCGTTTCCGACAGCGGCAACTACGCCGCTTCCGATGCTTCGGCCCTGCTCCAGGTCACGCGCAACATGGTCTATCTGGAAAACGGTGATATCGCAGAACTGTCACCCGCCGCCGTACGCATCGCCCGCCTCGACGGCACGCCGGTCGAGCGGCCGGTGCATGTCTCACAGCTGTCTGCCGCCGCCGTCGAACTCGGTAATTACCGCCACTACATGCAGAAGGAAATCTTCGAGCAACCCGAGGCCCTGGCCAACACCCTGGAAATCGTTGGCGGCAGCAAGAGCATCCAGCCCGGAATTTTTGGCGCAGAAGCCGGCAACTTGCTCGACGATGTCGACTCGATCCTGATTCTTGCCTGCGGCACCAGCAGCCACTCGGGCTATACCGCTCGCTACTGGCTCGAAGCCATTGCCGGCGTGCCATGCAATGTCGAGATCGCCAGCGAGTACCGCTATCGCACTTCCGTGCCTAATCCGCGCCAGTTGATCGTCGCCATCTCGCAATCCGGCGAAACGGCCGATACCCTGGCGGCCCTGCGCCATGCCAAATCGCTCGGCCAAACCAAGACGCTGGCCATCTGCAACGTGCCGGAATCGGCCATCGTCCGCGAATGTGCCTTGCGCTTCATCACCCGCGCTGGCCCGGAAATCGGTGTCGCCTCGACCAAGGCTTTCACCACCCAGTTGGCCGCCCTCTTCCTGCTCACTCTGGTCATGGCCAAGGTGAAGAACCGGCTGAGCGCCGAACAGGAGCTGAAATATATCGAACAACTGCGCCACCTGCCGGTTGCGGTGCACAAAGTTCTGAGCCTGGAAAACGATATCGAAGCCTGGGCCAAACAATTCGCCGACAAGCAGCATGCGCTGTTCCTGGGGCGCGGCCGCCATTACCCGATCGCCCTCGAAGGCGCGTTGAAGCTCAAGGAAATCTCCTACATCCACGCCGAAGCCTATCCGGCTGGCGAGTTGAAGCACGGTCCGCTGGCGCTGGTTGATGCCAACATGCCAGTCATCTCGGTGGCGCCGAACGACGATTTGTTGGAAAAGCTGAAATCTAACCTGCAGGAAGTCCGCGCCCGCGGCGGCGAGCTCTACGTCTTCGCCGATGCCGACTCGGAGATTCCGGCCTCGGAAGGCGTCCATATCCTGCGTCTGCCCGAACACTACGGCCAGTTGTCGCCCATCCTGCACGTCGTCCCCTTGCAGCTGCTGTCCTACCATGCCGCGCTGGTCAAGGGAACTGATGTGGACAAACCGCGCAACCTGGCCAAATCGGTGACTGTCGAATAAATGGCCACTTACGCGATCGGCGACATCCAGGGCTGCTACGACTCGCTTGAGCGGCTGCTCGATCTCTGTGCCTTCAATCCGGCACAGGACAAGCTCTGGCTGGTCGGCGACCTGGTCAATCGTGGCCCCAAGTCGCTGGAGACGCTACGCCTGATCAAATCGCTGGGCGATGCCGCCATCACTGTGCTCGGCAACCACGATCTCTATTTGCTGATGGTCGCCGAGGGCGGCGCCAAGTTCCGCGGCAAGGACGATACGCTGCAAGCCATCTTCGACGCGCCAGATTGCGCCGAACTGCTGGACTGGCTCCGCCACCAGCCATTGTGTCACACCGAAGGTAATTACTGCCTGGTACATGCCGGCCTACTACCGCAATGGACCGCCGCCCGCGCTCGGGAGCTGGCGCACGAAGTCGAGGCCGCTTTGCAAGGTCCTGCCTTCAAGGAATTCGTGCTAAACCTGTGGGGCAGCGAACCCGCCGGCTGGTCTGATGAGCTAACCGGCTGGCCGCGTCTGCGCGTCATCGTCAATGCAATGACCCGGATGCGCTTCTGTACGCCAGACGGGATCATGGAATTCCACACCAAGGGTGAAACGACCAATGCACCGGACGGGCATCTTCCCTGGTTCGAACTGCCCAATCGCGCCCACGCCAACAGCGTCCTGGTGACCGGTCACTGGTCGGCGCTTGGCCTCAAGATCACGCCGAATCTGCTGGCGCTCGACTCCGGCTGCCTGTGGGGAGGACATCTGACGGCGCTACGCCTGGAAGATCGGCAGGTGTTTCAGGTGAATTGCTCACCAGGGGAAGCCCAGCCGCTAATGCGATAGCCTCACGCGCCTCGGCAGCAACCTGGCGGCGATCTTCACCATCCAGACCGCGCAGCGGCGTAGTCACCAGACGGGCAATGATGCGCTTGCGGCCGACGATGGCCGAGGTGCATTCCCCCAACGAAATATCGCCGTCGTAACGCGGCGCCAGGCTGCGGCTGCCATCCAGCTCCCAATACGAAATGGCTGCTGGCAACACCGGCCGCCCAGCGGCCAGGGCAGGCTGAATCAGGGCCGCGTGAAAATGCAGCAGGCTGCGCCCATCGGTCGTCGTCCCCTCGGGAAATACCGCAACGTACTTACCCTGATCGAGGATATTCGCCACCTGTTCGTTGATAATGCGCGCGTGCCCGCGACTGCCGCGGCGCAGGAAAACCGTGTCGTTCTTCGCCGCCAGCCAGCCGATCACTGGCCAGCGCCGGACCTCTTCCTTCGAAACGAAGGCCGATGGCAGGGTGGCGTTGATGACAAAGATGTCGATCCAGGAAATGTGATTGGCAATCAGCAGCGCGCCGGGAACGGCATGGCTAAGATCGGCTTCGACCTCGACGCCAAGGGCATCGAGCAAGGCCAACGACCAGCTTTGCTTAAGCAACAGACGCCGACGGTCGCCGCAGATGCGGAACACGGTCAAGGAAACAATGGCCCCGCTGAGAATGAGCAGGGCCATTCGGAAATAACGAAAGGCGCGGAGCGCCGGATAGGTCGTACTCAGTCTGCTTGCCCCAGATAATGCTTGGCGTAGCGGCCGCTGACTTTGGCCATCGGCATCAGGATAGGCAGGTCGGCGGTATTGAAATCAGGATCCCAGGCCGGCTCACCGCAAATCCAGGCCCCAGCACGCAGATAACCCTTGATCAGCGGCGGCACTTCGGCCGGACGATCCTGCTGTAAGGCCGCCAGCGGCAGCGGGCAGCGCGGAAAGACGCGATACTCTTGCGGCCCCAGGTGGTCGACAGCAAGACGATTATACAGACTGGCCGCCGCATGGCCGCCATCGGCCATGCTGATCGAAGCACAGCCCATCAGGTAGTCGTAGCCGCGTTCGGTCATGAACTGAGCCAAGCCCGACCAGAGGAGCGAAATGGTCGCACCGGTACGGTAATCGGGATGAACGCAGGAACGGCCGATCTCGACCAGACGGGTACGCAGGTGCTGCAGGCGGGTCAGATCGAATTCGTTTTCGGAGTAGTAGCCGATCTGACGGGCATTTTCTGGCGTAAGGATGCGATAGGTACCGACGATTTCACCGCTGTTGGCATCCCGCACCACCAAATGCTCGCAGAAAGGATCGTAAATATCGTGATCGACGCCTGGCGTACGACTGGGCAGGTTCGCTCCCATCTCGCCGGCAAAGACACGGTAGCGCAGACGTTGCGCTTCGAGGATATCGGCCTGGGTCTTGGCAAAGCCGACGGTCAGGCGCTTTTTCTCCGGCCGCCCTTGTGCAGCCGCCTTGTTCAGGATTTCCATATCATTCTCCATGTATTCATCGAGAATGAGTCTGGGGCAAGCGTGTTACATACGCTTTGCCCCAGGATTACAGCAAGGTTTCAATTACCAGGGCAAGGAAGCGAAAGCCTTGCGGTAACGCTCGCCGATTTCCTCGCGGCTTGGCTGATGATTCTGACCACCGCGATGAGCGATCTTGATGGCACCCATCACGGCTGCCAGACGGCCGGTGGTCGGCCAGTCGTAGCCGTTGGCAATGCCGTAGAGCAGGCCCGAACGGTAAGCGTCGCCGCAACCGGTCGGATCGACGATGGCATCGGCCTCGACACACGGAATGCTGTGCTTCTGGCCGTCAGCGTAGATTTCGGAGCCTTCGCCACCGCGCGTGACGATCAGCGCCTTGACCAAGCCGGCCAGTTGCACCAGCGAGCGCCCGGTACGATCGCACAGCAGCTTGGCCTCGTAGTCGTTGAAGCAGGCGTAGTCGGCCAGCTCCATGAAATCGAGCAGTTCGTCGCCGTTGAACATCGGCAGGCCCTGGCCCGGATCGAAGATAAACGGAACACCGGCCGCGGCGAAATCGCGCGCGTGCTGCTGCATGCCTTCGCGGCCGTCCGGTGCGACGATGCCGAGCTTGGCGCCGGCTTGCTCGACCTTGTTCAGGTGCGAGAAGCTCATTGCCCCCGGATGGAAGGCGGTGATCTGGTTGTCGTCGAGATCGGTGGTGATGAAGGCCTGGGCGGTGAAGCTGCCCGGCACCTGGCGAATATGCTTGCGCGACAAGCCGAGCTTGTCGAGGCGTTCCAGATACGGCACGGCATCGTCGCCGACGGTCGCCATGATGGCCGGCTCCCCGCCGAGCAGCATCAGGTTGTAAGCGATGTTACCGGCACAACCGCCGAACTCGCGGCGCATTTCCGGAACCAGAAAGGCCACGTTCAAGATATGGATTTGTTCCGGCAGGATGTGGTTCTTGAAGCGGTCCGGAAAGACCATGATGTTGTCGAAGGCCAGGGAGCCGCAGATCAGCGTCGTCATATCGAATCAGGGATAGAAAATGTAAAGTCGGTAGCCGACGGCGCCGAGGTCCTTGGCATCGATCCACAAACGGACCGCGACCTCGCCGTTAGCCGGGAAGGCATCCTGAGCCGTGCCCGGCGGCAGGTAGTGGGCGGCATACATGACGCGACGGGCAACGACATTGTCGTTGGTATCGGTCAGCGTCAGTTCCAGCGTCGGCCAGGCCTGGGCATAACGCGCCCGGTTGCGCAAGGTTGCCTGCAAAACGAACAGGTTTCGCCCATTGTCGTACTGCAGGTCGGAACTCTCGATGACGACGAGATCGGCCTCGCGCGGCAATGGAATCTCAATGTCAGCCATCTCGTACAGCGCGACCATGGCCGGCATGCGCAAGACTACCTGCGTGCGATAGTGATAGAGCAGTTGTGCGGCAAGACTCAGCGCGAGCAGCAGGGCAAAAACTACATACAACCAGGTCGGTCGTTTCGCGGCCTCTTCTTCGAAGCCGCCGATACCGTCCGAGGCCAGAGGACCCGCCGCCCAACGATTGTAGCTCGCGGGATCATTCAGTTCGCGCACGGCCACCAGACCGGCATCGCGTGCTGCCTGGGTGCTGACTTCGGGCGTTTCCTCAATGACTTCCTCAAAGGGTTCGGCCGGCGGCAGCGTGATTTCCTCGATTTCCTGCGGCGCAGCCAACAGGGTTTCGTCGAAATTTTCCGATTTTTCGTCGTGCACCGCAGCAGTCGGCACTTCCGGCATTTCCGGCGCCCCAACAGGCGCTTCTGGCAACGAGGGCATGGGAACGACCGTATCCAATGCTTCCTCGATGGCCTGCGCGACAATGGTCGCGTCGGCATCCAGCGAAAGATGGGATGGCGCGGACTCGATCTCCGGCACCGGCGCTATCTCGACGTGCAGCTCCGACTCAGGTTGCGCTAGCGGCGGGTAATGGGTGATATCCGGTGATTCATTGGCAGCTTCGCTCAACAAATGGTCGAAGGCGTTGAATACCTGCTGGCATTGGCCGCAACGGACCTTGCCGGCCTTGGAGCGCAACTGCCCGGAAGTAACACGGAAAATCGTGCCACAAGCCGGGCAACGCGTACGCATCAGGGCTTGACTCCGCTCAGACATACCCAGTCCTCGCGCGCGTCGGCCACCTGCAGCGGCAGCCACTGACGATAGATGGCGATGATTTCGTCGGCCTGCTCGCGCAGGATGCCGGAGAGCGCCAAACGCCCCCCCGAGCGGACATGGGCGCAGATCGCCGGCGCCAGCACGCGCAACGGGTTCGACAGAATGTTGGCAACCACCAGATCGTACTCGCCGGCCACCGGCTCGGCCGAATCGGCAAATTGGGCGACCACATCGTTACGTTCGGCATTGGCCTGCGCCGCGACCACCGCCTGCGGGTCGATATCTACCCCGGCCACCCGGGCCGCACCCAGCTTGGCGCCGGCTATCGCCAGAATGCCCGAGCCGCAGCCGTAATCGAGCAGGCTGACGCCGGGCGTCACGGTCTTTTCCAGCCATTCCAGGCATAGACGGGTCGTCGGATGCGAGCCGGTACCGAAGGCCATGCCGGGATCGAGAATCAGGTTGATCGCTGCCGGATCGGGGGTTTCGTGCCAGGACGGCACGATCCACAAACGACCGGACACGCGGATCGGATCGAATTGGGACTGGGTCAGCTGCACCCAGTTCTGCTCTTCGAGCGGCTCAACGGTGAATTCAGGCGCCGCATCGAGACCGATCTGGCCGGCAACGTCGGCCAACATGGCAGCAACGTCGGCATCCGGCTCGAACATGGCGACGATGCGCGAATGCTCCCAGGCCGGTTTGGTTTCCAGGCCAGGTTCGCCGAATTGCGGCTGCTCGTCCGGCGTACCGGCATCGGCATCCTCGATGCTGGCCGACAGCGCGCCCGCTTCGAGCAGGGCATCGCAGAATTCCTCCGCGTGCCCGGCATCGGACAGGAAACAGACGTTCTGCCAGGTCATGCTTACTGCTTGACCTCGTTCTTCGCCGCCAGCTTGTGCTCCAGATAGTGAATGCTGGTACCGCCCTCGACGAAGCGGGCATCCTGCATCAATTCCTGGTGCAGCGGAATGTTGGTCTTGATGCCCTGCACGGTCATTTCGGACAAGGCGATGCGCATGCGGCGAATGGCCTGCTCGCGGGTATCGCCATAGGCGATGACCTTGGCGACCATCGAGTCGTAATGCGGCGGCACGGTGTAGCCCTGGTAAATGTGCGAATCGACACGGATACCGGGGCCGCCGGGCGGGTGATAGAACTCGATCTTGCCGGGAGAAGGCACGAACGTGAAGGGATCTTCGGCGTTGATGCGGCACTCGATGGAATGACCACGGAACACGATGTCCTTCTGGCGATAGCGCAACTTCTCGCCGAAGGCGACACGAATCTGCTCCTGCACGATATCGACGCCGGTGATCGCTTCGGTTACCGGATGTTCGACCTGCACGCGGGTATTCATCTCGATGAAGTAGAACTCGCCGTTTTCGTACAGGAACTCGAAAGTACCCGCACCGCGGTAGCCGATCTTGCGGCAGGCATCGGCACAACGCTCGCCGATACGACTGATCAAACGGGCCGGAATGTGCGGTGCCGGCGCTTCCTCAATCACCTTCTGGTGACGACGCTGCATCGAGCAGTCGCGCTCGCCGAGGTAAATCGCATTGCCGTGCTGGTCGGCCAGCACCTGGATTTCCACGTGACGCGGGTTTTCCAGGAATTTTTCCATGTACACCGTGGGATTGCCGAAAGCGGTCTGCGCTTCCTGGCGGGTCATCTGCACGGCGTTCACTAGCGCAGCCTCGGTATGCACGACGCGCATGCCGCGACCACCGCCGCCGCCCGCCGCCTTGATGATCACCGGATAGCCGATGGCACGGGCAATCTTGACGATTTCCTTGGGGTCGTCTTCCGGCAGAGCACCGTCGGAGCCCGGCACGCAGGGCACGCCGGCGGCCTTCATGGCGTCCTTGGCTGACACCTTGTCGCCCATCAGGCGGATGGTATCGGCGCGCGGTCCGATGAAAACGAAGCCGGACGACTCGACGCGCTCGGCGAAGTCGGCGTTTTCCGACAGGAAGCCGTAGCCGGGGTGAATGGCCTGGGCATCGGTCACTTCGGCAGCCGAAATGATGGCCGGCACGTTCAGGTAGCTCAGTGCCGACGATGCGGGACCAATACAGACCGACTCGTCGGCCAGCTTGACGTATTTGGCATCGCGATCGGCCTCGGAGTGCACGACCACCGTCTTGATGCCCAGCTCACGACAGGCGCGCTGCACACGCAGGGCGATTTCGCCGCGGTTGGCAATTAATACTTTATCGAACATGGCAGGAGACTCAGCCGATCACGAACAGCGGCTCGCCGAATTCGACCGGCTCGCCGTTTTCCAGCAGGATCGCCTTGACCACGCCATCGGCGTCGGCTTCGATTTCGTTGAGGAGCTTCATGGCTTCGATAATGCACAGCGTGTCGCCCTTCTTGACGGCGCTGCCGATTTGCACGAAAGCCTCGGCACCCGGCGACGGGGCGCGATAGAAGGTACCGACCATCGGCGCCTTGACCACGTGGCCAGCCGGCAATTCGTCTTCGTCATCCAGATTGACCGACGAAGCCGCGGCCGGAGCGCCGCCCACCATCGGCATGGCAGCCGGTATGGCGTACTGCTGCATCGGGGCCATCACGCCGCCGACATGCTTGGCGATGCGCACCTTCTCTTCGCCTTCGGTCACTTCCAGTTCCGAGATGCCGGATTCCTGAACGAGATCGATCAGTTTCTTGAGTTTACGCAGGTCCATGGATACTCCTTCCAAATCTAATGGGCACCCATAGGGCACCGTTAAGCCGACCGTAGTCGGACTAGTCGATATTAAGCTGGTTAAGCAGGTACTCCAGGGCCAGCAGATAGCCCTGATGACCCAAGCCGCAGATGACGCCGATGGCTAGGTCGGAGAAATAAGAGTGATGCCGGAACGACTCGCGGGCATGCACATTGGAGAGATGCACTTCGACAAAGGGAATCGCCACCCCGGCCAGCGCATCGCGCAACGCCACACTGGTATGCGTATAGGCCGCCGGATTGATGATGATGGCGCGCACGCCCTGTTCCCGAGCAGCATGAATACGCTCGATCAGGGCGCCCTCATGGTTACTCTGGAAGGCCTCCAGGTCGACACCGGCGCTCTCGGCCATGCGGGCCAACGCCATGTTGATGTCGGACAAGGTCACCTTGCCGTAATGCTCAGGTTCACGGGTACCAAGCAGGTTCAGATTCGGCCCGTGGATCACTAGGAACCGGGCTTTATCGACTGGCTTGGAAGCTGTTTTTCGCTTCGTCATGGCGGCAAGTTTGCCGCAAATCGCAGCAACTTGTCCAGTCTTACTCCGAAAGTAAGGCCTGCAGAGCCTCGGCGCGAACGCGTTCCCGCGTACGACCATCTCGGTATTTCAACGCCACGCGCTCAAGATGCGGCGGCATGATAACCAGATTGGCGTCTGCCGTGTCGGTTTCCATGACCAAAACCGCCTCGACCCGCTCGTTGCGCGGCTCGACATGCTCGACATCGATGCCGCGATTAAGCAGGAAGATCTCGACCTCTTTAGCGCTGTCGGCAAACAGCAGGATGTCGATGGTCGAATGCTCACCCGCCGTTCCGTCCAGCACTGAGCCAGTCAAATAGGGGTTGAACGGGGCCAGCAACTCCATCACATCGAGCGCCGTCTGGCGCAGGGCCACCAGCATTTCCTCGTGATCTTCGCCCTGATACAAACTGCGATAGGCGCGCAACTCGGCTTCAACCTCGGCGTTGTCCGGAAAAGCCGTGTGCTCCGGCAGCCCCAATTGGCGCGCGGCCTTCTTCTTGGCTAGGTGGTAATCGGTGATTCCGTCCTCTGCCATCAGCCGGGCGGCGGCACTGGCGATGCTTGCCCGCGCGCTGGCGCTCGGGCGTAACCTGTCTGGGCGGGGCATGGCGTCTCGATCAGGGTAAAATCGCCCCCATTCTAACGGTTCTCTGCGACATGCACATTCATATTCTCGGTATCTGCGGCACCTTCATGGGTGGCATCGCCCAACTCGCCGTCGCCGCAGGCCACAAGGTGACCGGCTGCGATGCCAACGTCTATCCGCCGATGAGCGACCAACTGCGCGGCGCCGGCATTGAGTTGATCGAGGGCTTTGGCATCGACCAACTGCAACAGAATCCTGACATCTACGTCATCGGCAACGCCATTTCGCGCGGCAATCCGCTGCTCGAGGAGATTCTCGACCGCGGCCTGCCCTATGTCTCCGGCCCGCAATGGTTGGCCGAACATGTGCTGCAAGGCCGCTGGGTGCTCGGCGTGGCCGGCACGCATGGCAAGACGACGACCAGTTCGATGCTGGCCTGGATACTCGAGGATGCCAACATGGCGCCGGGCTTCCTGATCGGTGGTGTGCCGCTGAACTTCGGCGTTTCGGCTCGTCTTGGCGACACCCCGTTCTTCGTCATCGAGGCCGATGAATACGACACTGCCTTCTGCGACAAGCGTTCCAAGTTCGTCCATTACCGCCCGCGCACCGTCGTTCTGAACAACCTTGAATTCGATCACGCCGATATCTTCGCCGATCTCGCAGCCATCGAAACGCAATTCCATCATCTCGTACGCACCCTGCCGCGTAACGGCCTGGTCGTTTCCAACGCCGCCGAAGCCAGTCTGGAGCGTGTACTGCAACGCGGCTGCTGGACGCCGGTCGAGCGCTTCAACGCTGCAACGGCTTATCGCACCTCGGGTGACGACGCCAGCGGCGAACTGATTCTCTCCGGACCGCAAGGTGAAATCGGCCGTACTAACTGGGCGCTGACCGGCGACCACAACCGCGCCAATGCCTGCGCCGCGCTGCTCGCCGCCCGCCATGTCGGCGTGCCTTTCGACAAGGGCCTGGAAGCCCTTTCCCGCTTCGTCAACGTCAAGCGGCGCATGGAAGTGCGCGGCGAAGTCCGTGGGGTCACGGTGTATGACGATTTCGCCCACCACCCCACCGCTATCGCCACCACCGTAGCCGGGTTGCGCCGCAAGATTGGCGGTGCCCGCATCCTGGCCGTGCTGGAACCACGTTCCAACACCATGAAGCTCGGCACCATGAAGAGTCAGTTGCCGGACAGCCTGCGCGAGACCGACCTCGCTTTCTGCTACGCCGCCAATCTGGGCTGGGATGCCCAGGAAGCCTTGGCGCCGATGGGCGACAAGGCCGCCGTCGAAGACGATCTTGACCGCCTGGTACAACGCATCGTCGGCGAAGCCAAAACCGGCGACCACATTCTGGTCATGAGCAACGGCGGCTTCGGCGGCATCCACGGCAAGTTGTTGACCGCCTTGGCGCAGTAATCGTGGCGCTGCAGCCGACTGCTGCGGTGCACTGCCCAAAAAGGCCAAAAACCAGGGCAAAAAAAACCGGCTGGCCGCGAGGCCAAGCCGGTTTTTATTTGGGCTCGCGCCCGGGCGATCAACGCTCCATCGATTCGACCACGGCCAGCGCAGTCATGTTGACCAGGCGACGCACGGTGGCGGTCGAGGTCAGCACATGCACCGGACGATCGACGCCGAGCAGGATGGGACCGATGGTCACGCCCTCACCGCCGGTCATCTTCAGCAGGTTGTAGCTGATGTTGGCGGCGTCGATGTTCGGCATGACCAGCAGGTTGGCTTCGCCATTCAGTGGCGAATCGGGATTGGCCTCACGGCGCAGTTCTTCGTTCAGCGCCGAATCGCCGTGCATTTCGCCGTCGACTTCGAGTTCGCCGGCCGACATGGCACCGATCAGGCCGGCCGCCACGCCCATCTTGCGGGCCGACTCCGAGTTGCTCGAACCGAAGTTCGAATGCGATAGCAGCGCCACCTTCGGCTGCAGGCCGAAGCGCTTGACCTGCTCGGCGGCCATCAGCGTCATCTCGGCGATTTCCTGGGCATTCGGGTTCTCGTTCACATGCGTGTCGCAGATGAACAACGAGCGGCCCGGCAGCATCAGATAGTTCATGGCCGCCAGCGTGTTGACGCCATTACGCTTGCCAATGATCTGACTGATCACGCCGAGGTGATGGCTGTACTGGCCAGTCGTGCCGCAGATCATGCCGTCGGCGTAGCCCAGCTTGAGCAGCATGGCAGCAATCACGGTCGGCTTGCGACGCATGCTTTCCTTCGCGATGGCCGGGGTGACGCCACGGCGCACCATCAGCTTGTGATAGGCCTGCCAGCATTCGCGGTAGCGCTCATCGTGCTCGGGATTGACCACGTCGAAATCGACGCCCGGCTTGATGCGCAGCTTGGCCTTTTCCAGGCGGTGTTCGATGATGTCCGGACGACCGATCAGGATCGGACGGGCGAATTTTTCTTCGATCACGACCTGAACGGCACGCAACACGCGCTCTTCTTCACCTTCCGCGAAGATGATGCGCTTGCCCTTGGCTTGGCGTGCGGCCTGGAAGATGGCGCGCATGCCGACGCCGGTGTGATAGACGAACTCGGACAGCTTGGCGCGGTAAGCAGCCCAGTCGGTGATCGGGCGGGTGGCGACGCCGGAATCCATGGCGGCTTGTGCCACGGCCGGCGCGATCTTGACGATCAGGCGCGGATCGAAGGGCTTCGGGATCAGGTATTCCGGACCGAAGGTCAGATTGGCGCCCGGGTAGGCCATGGCCACTTCGTCGGTGACTTCGGCTTCGGCCAGCTCGGCGATGGCGCGCACGGAGGCCATCTTCATTTCTTCGGTGATGCGGGTGGCGCCGACATCGAGCGCACCGCGGAAGATGAACGGGAAGCAGAGGACGTTGTTAACCTGGTTCACATAGTCGGAACGACCGGTCGCGATGATCGCCTCGGGACAAACTTCCTTGACCAGCTCCGGCATGATTTCCGGAGTCGGGTTGGCCAGCGCGAAGATCATCGGCTGGGCAGCCATGGTCTTGACCATCTCCTGCTTGACCACACCGGCGGTGGACAGACCGAGGAAGACGTCGGCACCGACCATGGCATCGGCCAGAGTGCGCTTGTCGGTTTCCTGGGCGTAGCGGGCCTTGGTTTCATCCATGCCGCCCGGACGGCCAACGTAGATGACACCCTTGGAATCGCAAACGGTGATGTTTTCGCGCTTGACGCCCAGGTCGCACCACAGGTTCAGACAGGAAATGGCAGCGGCGCCGGCGCCGGAACAGACCACCTTGATCTCGTCGATCTTCTTGTTAACGACCTTCAGGCCGTTGAGCATGGCGGCAGCGGAAATGATCGCGGTGCCGTGCTGGTCGTCGTGGAAGACCGGGATATTCATGCGCTCTTTGAGCTTCTGCTCAATGTAGAAGCACTCCGGCGCCTTGATGTCTTCGAGGTTGATACCGCCGAGCGTCGGCTCAAGCGCAGCAACCATGTCGATCAGTTTATCGGGGTCGTTCTCGGCCAGTTCGATGTCGAAGACGTCAATTCCGGCGAACTTCTTGAACAGGCAGCCCTTGCCTTCCATGACGGGCTTGGCGGCCAACGGGCCGATGTTGCCCAGACCGAGTACCGCGGTACCGTTGGTGACGACGCCGACCAGGTTGGCGCGCGAAGTGTACAGCGCAGCCGTTGCTTCGTCCTCGACGATCGCATCACAAGCCGCGGCGACGCCCGGCGAATAGGCCAGCGCCAGATCGCGCTGGTTGGTCAGGCCCTTGGTCGGGCGGACGGAAATCTTGCCCGGTGTAGGCCAGCGATGGTATTCGAGCGCGGCTTCGCGCAAATCCTTTTCCACGGAATCTCCTCGGTTCTCGCTATTGGGGAAAACCCCGTAGATTACTCCAACTCCACAGGGCCTGGAAGCGTAATTATGAATTATAGGTGCGTCTACGTACAATCCGCAGCCCAGATCAGGTGGTGCGTACTTGGAATTAACGCAAAGCAATGGCGGACTAGGATCGCTCGCTTTTTGCCAATTTCACGCAGTGCACCGCAACAGTCTCAGGTGACGTACCCCGGCCACGCCGAGATCGCAATCAGGCAATGTCGATTTAATAGCGATAAGTCAGCGTCAACCGCAAGCTGCGCGGCTCGGTCGGATGCAGATGACGATCGGCGACGTTGGCCCCCTCTCCCGGCAAACGGGATTCGTACCAATACTCGATGTCGTTCATCTTGCTGTCGAACAGGTTGTAGACGTCGAGCGCCAGCGACAACTTCGGCGTATGGCGATAGCCGATGCGCAGATTGGTCAGCGACGAGGCTTTCGAACGCACCGAGTTGTCCTCGACCAGGGGGCGCGGTCCGAAATAGCGCCAGCGCACCGCGCCAAACCATGATCCAATGTGATCAACCGTCATGCCGATGTTCGCCGTCGTCGTCACCGCCCCCGGGATATGGTCACCCTCCGGCGCCGAATCGCGGAAGCGCGCCTGCGACCAATTCAGATCGGCGTCGAAGGCCAGCCAATCGGTCGGTGTATATAGGTTGCTCCACTCGACACCGTGGCGACGCGACGGACGCGAGGCTTCGGTCGTCCCGGCATCGCCGACAAACAATAGCTCTGAAGCGGTCTCCAGCTGCCATAACGCTGCGGTGGACTGCCATTTATTGCCGATTTCAGTACGCAACCCGATCTCGGTGCCCCGTGTGCGAACCAGCGGCTTGACCCTTGCCACCGCGTCGCCGCTGGCCGGATCGACGCTGATCGTGGCCCCGCGCGCATCGTTGGAGTGGAAGCCGTGACCGTAATTGAAATACAACTCGGTACTCTGCCATGGCCCGAAAATCAGCGACAGCTTCGGTGTCTCCATGTGGTCGCTGGCCTGACCGGAATTGGCCGACAGGGTGCTATCGACCGAGAAATCGTAGGCAACGGCCCGCAAGCCCTGGATGGAACGGAACCAGTCGGTCCACCGCCACTCGTTCTGCCCCCAGACACCGACGCTGCGCTGGGTGACTCGATCCTCACGCACCGTCGCCAGCGTTTCCCTGTCCCTGGTGGAATACAGGCCGACCGGCCGTAATCGGTCGACACGGGTCTGCAAGCCGAAGGTATTCACCACGTCGAAACCACCCCACTTGCCGTAAATTTCGTGCGATGCGGCAAAGCCACCGGCCACCCGGCGCTCGGCCTGCTTGAACTGGTCGCCGTCCGGACAGCCGTTGGTGCAATAGGTGAAGTTCGACCACAAATCGAGGCCGGATTCGAGCAGCCAGACATTGGCCCGGCTCTGCGCCCCGTCCCAGCGCTTGGCCCACTCGCCGGACAGGCCGTAGCGATGCGTCTTGCCGCCGGTGCTCGAATCGAGGCTGCCATAACGATCGACCAGTCCGCTGTCGATGGCCCGCTGCGCCAACTGATCGGTCGAGGTCCATCTTCCCTGGTAGGCCATACCGGTCACCGACCAACCATTGTTGCGTTCGCCGCGGCTGTAGCGCAGCAAACCGTTCAGTTTCTTGTAGTGCTCATCGATCTGCCACGGCCCGTCGTTATGAAAAAGCTCCAGGCCGTAGAGCAGATGCCCGTCACCCAGCGCCGGCGAACCTGCCAGCAGGCTGCGAACGTAGCCGTTCTGCCCCAGCGTCATTTGCGCCAGGCTACTGTCCATCGTTCGGAAATAATCGATATGCGCCGCCCCAGCCGAGGAAAAATCGCCTTCCTCGGCAAAATACGGCCCTTTGCGATAGGCGATGCGCTCGATCAGCTCGGGAATCAGGAAATTGAGATCGGTGTAGCCCTGGCCGTGCGCGTGCGTCGGCATATTGACCGGCACGCCGCCGACATAGGTGGCGAAATCGGTGCCGTGATCGAGGTTGAACCCACGCAGGAAATACTGGTTGGCCTTACCGTCGCCGGCATGCTGCGTGACGATCAGGCCCGGCACCATCTCCAGCGCCTCGCCGGGGCGCAACATCGGCACGGCGGCCAGACGCTGGCTGGAAACGATGCCTTCGCTGCCCGAGGCGGCAATGCCTTCCATGTTCTCGGCCTTGGCCCGGACTTCGACGGCCGACAGTTCGGTGGATTCATGCGCCTGCGCCCCTGCGAAGGCAAGTAGCAGGTATGAATAAATTAATTTTCTTCTTACCATGATTTTCAAAAAAAGCCGGTCGCCCGGCCCTTCCCCCTTCTCGTTGAATGCGTCAAATCTCCATCGGCCGCCGCCTCAGTCGAACCGCCCAGATAAAACTCAAGGCAATGATCGCCACCAAGGTAAAACCGAAAACCAACTCCTTGCCCTCGCTCCAGGCATCGATGGCTGGCGACAGCAACTTGGCTGCACCGAAAGCGGC
>JAYREE010000008.1:0-168980 GCA_041909105.1 Azonexus sp. | reverse complement strand
TGGTCATCGTCGGCGTGCTGATGATGGTTTACGTGCTGTTCGGCGGTATGACTGCCACCACCTGGGTGCAGATCATCAAGGCCATCCTGCTGCTGTGCGGTGCCTCCTTCATGGCCTTCATGGTGCTCGCCAAGTTCGGTTTCAGCCCGGAAGCGATGTTCGCCAAGGCTGTTGAAATCAAGACCATGATTGCCTCCAAGGGCCTGCTGGCTGAAGCCCTCAAGACCAATCCGGAAGCCACGGCTGAGACGGTTGCTGCCGCTGCCGCTGCCAAGGGTCTGTCGATCATGGGCCCGGGTAACTTCGTCAAGGATCCGATCTCCGCCATTTCCTTCGGTATGGCCCTGATGTTCGGTACTGCCGGTCTGCCGCACATCCTGATGCGCTTCTTCACCGTGCCGGATGCCAAGGAAGCACGCAAGTCCGTGTTCTGGGCAACCACCTGGATCGGCTACTTCTACATCCTGACCTTCATCATCGGCTTCGGCGCCATCACCTTCGTGTTGACCGACCCGGCCTTCCTGGATGCCAAGGGCGCCCTGCAAGGTGGCGGCAACATGGCAGCTATCCACCTGGCTAACGCTGTTGGCGGTAACGTCTTCCTCGGCTTCATCTCCGCGGTTGCCTTCGCCACCATCCTGGCCGTGGTTGCCGGTCTGACCCTGTCCGGTGCTTCTGCCGTGTCGCACGACTTGTACGCTACCGTGTTCAAGGAAGGCAAGGCTGATTCTGCCGCCGAGCTGCGCGTTTCCCGTATCACCACGCTGGTGCTCGGTGCGATTGCCGTGGTTCTGGGTATCGCCTTCGAAAAGCAGAACATCGCTTTCATGGTCTCCCTGGCCTTCGCTATCGCCGCTTCGGCAAACTTCCCGGTCCTCTTCATGTCCGTGCTGTGGAAGAACTGCACCACCAAGGGCGCCGTGATTGGTGGCTTCCTGGGTCTGATCTCCTCGGTTGGCCTGACCGTCGTTTCCCCGTCCATCTGGGAAGCCGTCATGGGCAATCCGAAGGGTTCCGCGCTGTTCCCCTACACCTCGCCGGCTCTGTTCTCCATGACCATCGGCTTCGTCGGTATCTGGTTGTTCTCCATCCTGGACAACAGCGAACAGGCTGCCAAGGAGCGTGCTCTGTACGCCGACCAGGAAACCCGTTCCGAAACCGGTGTCGGTGCCGCTGCTGCCAGCGCTCACTAATAGTTTCGACAAGGCCAAGTGCCAAAAGCCCGGGTCGCTCCCGGGCTTTTTTTCGTCTACGGTTTTTGCGCGAAAATGACAGTGCACCGCAGCTGTCAGGTGAACTGAAAGTTACGGACGTGTTTGTGCGCTGCGGCAAACGCGCAGCGGATAATTTGTTAGACTTGCGGAGAGGAAAAAAGACGGTAGGGGGCTGCCTAGTGCAGGATCAGGCCACCCCCTGAGTCGCAGCGTGAGCCGCAGACTCCAAAGACCATAAAAGGAGAACAGCCCGTTCAGAATAATGCGGCTGGCTTACAAAAATCTTACGTCGGGTAAGGAATAGTTACCGAATGCGCATTCTTATCGCAGAAGACGATGCCATGATCGCGGACGGCTTGTCCCGTTCGTTGAAACAGGGGGGGTATGCCGTCGATTGGGCACCCAATGGACTGGAGGCCGATACGGCGCTGATAACCGTTTCCTATGACCTGCTAATTCTCGATCTGGGTCTGCCCAAGATGCCAGGGCTGGAAGTCCTGAAGCGGTTGCGTGCGCGCAATTCGCAATTGCCGGTGTTGATCCTGACTGCGCTTGACGGTACCGGCGACCGCGTCAAGGGGCTCGACCTCGGGGCCGACGACTACATGGTCAAGCCCTTCGAGCTGGCCGAACTGGAAGCCCGTGTGCGCGCCCTGACCCGTCGCTCCGCCGGAACCTCCCCGACCATCCAGTGCGGCGCCTTGTCTTACGACCAGGTCGGTCGCGTCGCCCAACTGCAAGGGCTGGCGCTCGACCTGTCTGCACGCGAAATCGGCTTGCTGGAGGTGCTGTTGTCGCGCATGGGGCGTCTGGTCAGCAAGGATCAGCTGGTCGATCACCTGTGCGGCTGGGGCGAGGAAGTCAGCCACAACGCCATCGAGGTCTATGTACATCGCCTACGCAAGAAGTTGGAGCCGGGCGGCGTGAAGATCGCTACCGTACGCGGCTTGGGATATTGTCTTGAGCGCCCGCAAGGCGACTAATCCCGGCACTTCGACATCCGAGACCGAGCGCTCGCTATTCGGCGAGATTCTCGACTGGATGCTGGCGCCGCTATTGTTCGTTTGGCCACTTTCTATCGCCTTCACGCACTACTTCGCCAACAACGTTGCCAATTTCCCCTACGACCAGGCTTTGCGCGAGCACGTCGCGGCCATCGCTCGTCAGGTCAAGCTGGTCAATGGCAAACCGGTACTCAGTCTGCCGGCCTCGGCACGTGCGCTGCTGCGGGCAGATGAAACAGACAGCGTCTATTTCCATGTCGTGATGCCAAATGGAAAGCTGCTGGCTGGCGACAAGGATTTGCCAATGCCTGAGAGTCCGCCGCTGACCGATGAAACGCCGAGCGAGATTTACATGCGTGATGCGGAGTTTAAAGGTCAAGACTTGCGCATCGCCTATATGTATCTGGCCGAATCGGACATGCCTCGTAGCGCCTGGGTGCTGATCGAAGTGGCTGAAACGACGGAGAAGCGAACCCAGTTGGCCAACAAGATTGTCGCCAGTGTCATTTTGCCCCAGTTCATCATCATCCCGTTGGCTGTCATGCTGGTTTGGTTTGGTCTGTCGCGCGGTCTGCGTCCTTTGACTCGGCTACGTACGACCATTGAGGCACGTGATCCCGGGGATTTATCCCCAATTGCCACCCGGCGAGTTCCGGAGGAGCTGGAACCGCTGGTCGAAGCCTTCAATGCCATGCTTGAGCGTATGAAACGCAGCGTCGAGGCACAACAACGCTTCGTTGCCGATGCGGCGCATCAGATGCGCACGCCGCTGACTGGCTTGAAAACCCAGGCCCAGTTTGCCATCCGCGAGAAGGATCCAGAGGCACTGCGTCACGCCCTACGTCAGATTGCCGCTGGGGTCGACCGGGCTGGGCGCTTGGTTAATCAATTGCTAACCCTGGCTCGTACCGAGGGAGGGGAGCTTGCTCAGCAACAACATCAACCCCTCGACCTCGCTCTGTTGATGCGAGAGGTGGTCGAGGACTGGGTGGTTCTTGCCATCGACAAGGGGATTGACCTCGGCTACGAGGCTGAGGGTCCGGCGATGATTGTCGGCAACCCATTTTTGCTGCGCGAACTGGCAAAAAACCTGATCGACAATGCCATTCGCTACACCCCGGCGCCTGGCCATGTGACTTGTCGCCTTACAGCGAAACCCGCGACCGTGCTGCTGGAGATCGAGGATGACGGTGTCGGTATTAGCGATGAGCAGGCCGAGTTGGTCTTCGAGCGCTTCTATCGGGTCGACGATGCGGCCACAGAGGGGAGTGGCCTCGGTTTGGCCATCGTTCAGGAAATTGCCACGCAGCACAATGCTCACGCGACTTTGAGGCCAAATACTAAAGGGAAGGGGGCCGTCGCTCGCGTTCTTTTCCCGGCTTGGCGGCCACCAGAGGAGACGCCGCTACCGCCCGACGATTATTCGGAGCTTTACAAGCAGACGCCACCCATCGGCAGTTAGTCGTGCCGAGACTGCCAAAAAATAGCATTTCCAGTTGCGCACCCAGGGAACCCCCGCTATAATGCGCCCTCCTTATGGCCAAGTAGCTCAGTTGGTAGAGCAGCGGATTGAAAATCCGCGTGTCGGTGGTTCGATTCCGCCCTTGGCCACCAGAATTCAAGCGGCTTCCCATGTGGAAGCCGTTTTCGTTTTAACGTCCCGTAGCCGCCGTGGCGGGACGTAGTCTGGCATTGAATTACTGCTGCGCACGAAAGCTGGCGGCGAATACAGGTTGGCGAAAGCTGCTTTTGGAATTGTCACAATCCTGTGCGTTTTCCAAAATCAGGCAGCGTGCCGGCTGCTGTTTTTTTAGCGGTTTTTTATCGGAGCATTTCCGAGTTGGCCCAATTGTTCCCGATGGTGGGGCGTCTGAGGAACCAGGGCGATGCATCTAAAGCTACGCTCATCCATATGATTGCCCGACACTGGTGTCGCTTTGCTATGCAGCTCGGGGAATTCTGTCTGCTTTTGATGAAACCAGGGGTTATATTTCGCTTTGACTGAAGCGTTGTTGTAGTCCAAATTACCCCTGCTGCTTCCCGTCTGCGGGATTTCGTCAGAAGAGGGCGAGTCTCGGGGGCGTCTTGGCAAGGGGTAGGGAGAGCGGGATGGGATATGTTGCATCCCAGCCAGGCTGCCACCTTCGCAACTCAAGCAGTCGAACGAAAAAATATCGAGAGTAAATGTTATGAGCTATTCATCCGCGAAAAATATCCCAGCAATGAACAACCCGGCCTTGGCATTACAACTGGATGTTTTGCAACAGTTTCGCGTGATCTACGGGAGTATGCGCCAATATTTCAAGGAGCTGGAGGATCGTTGTGGCCTTCCCGGCTCTCAAACCTGGATCTTGCAGGAGGTGGATCGTTCTCCTGAAATTGGTGTCACCGATTTGGCCCGTCTTATGGGTATCCATCAGTCCACTTGTAGTGGTTTGGTAGATAAATTGGTGACCCAGAATTTGTTGTTCAAACAGAAACTATCGAAAGACCAGCGGCGTATTGGGCTGTCCCTCACCGAGGCCGGGCGGCAAGTGATCAGTCGGTTGCCAGGGCCGGCTGAAGGTGTTCTTCCCAAGGCGTTGTCCGGGATTCCTGTTGTCTGTCTCAAAACGCTGAATGCTAATTTGGATGAGTTGATTCGCCACCTCCCAATGAGAAACGACGATTACGCCACAACACCTCTGGCTGAGATGATCGAGCGCTAATCATTGCGTTGCAATGAGCATGTAATACCTGGTGTTCATAATGCCGCCTTTCGCGAAGGAGACCACGATGGATTTGCTCTTGTGGCGCCACGCCGAGGCGGAGGAGGGTGGAGACGACATGCTGCGTCGCCTGACGGAGCGGGGGCAGAAGCAGGCAAGGACGATGGCCGAGTGGATTCGGGCGCATCAGCCTAAGGAACTACGTATTATCGTCAGTCCGGCGGTGCGCGCGCAGCAGACGGCTGATGCATTGAATATGCCGTTCGAAACAAACCGGAAAATTGGTCCCAATGCTTGCGTTTCTGAATTGATCGCAGCCTCAGGTTGGCCAGATGCGGCGGGGTCGGTACTGATCGTTGGCCATCAGCCAACGCTCGGTCGCATGGCTTCACTGTTGCTTGGGGGGCACGAATCCGACTGGAGCGTCAAGAAAGGTGCCTTGTGGTGGCTAAGCAATCGAGTGCGCCGAGGTGACATGCAGACCGTGCTGCGGGCGATGATCCCCGTTGAATTGCTGGACTAGACAACGCGCTGCCATTGGCATGAAATAAACCCTTTCGAACCATCGTGGAAGAAGGGGTATGGTCACCAAAAAAGCAAAGTCTGCGGCGCCCGAGGCCAATCAGCCGACGGTATCGAAACCCACTTCTCCCCGGCGGCGCCCGGTCGCCCAGGGCGATATTCCGCCACATCTGAATCCCCCGGCCATCGAGCAGTTTTCGGTGCATGCTGCGGTGGACGCGGCTCAGGAGGCAAAAATGGGGGCGATGCGCGATGTCGTCTCTGGCCTGCCGGCGGAAGAATCGGTCGTCCTACTGAAAAGCCTGCTCAAGCAGCAACGCATGCTGGCCGGCCAACTGGCGCCGAATCCCGACGATGAGTTGGTGCTCGATTGGCGCGAAGGCGGTTATCCGTACAAGAACCTGATGCAGCGGCGCAACTACGAGCGCCAGAAATATCGCCTGCAGGTCGAGCTGCTCAAGCTGCAAGCCTGGGTCAAGGAGACCGGGCAAAAGGTGGTCATTCTCTTCGAAGGGCGCGATGCGGCGGGCAAGGGGGGTACCATCAAGCGCTTCATGGAACATTTGAATCCTCGCGGTGCGCGCGTCGTCGCCCTAGAAAAACCGACTGACTTTGAACGCGGCCAATGGTACTTCCAGCGTTACGTGCAGCATTTGCCGACCAATGGCGAGATCGTGCTGTTCGACCGTTCCTGGTACAACCGGGCCGGGGTCGAGCGGGTGATGGGGTTCTGCTCGGATTTCGAGTATTCGGAATTCGTTCGTCAGTGTCCGGAATTCGAACGCATGCTGGTGCGCAACGGCATTCACCTGATCAAGTTCTGGTTCTCGGTCAGTCGCGACGAGCAGCGCCGTCGTTTTCGCGAGCGCAAGGTACATCCGCTCAAGCAATGGAAGCTGTCGCCGATCGATATGGCCTCACTCGATAAATGGGACGACTATACCAAGGCCAAGGAAGCGATGTTCTTCCATACCGATACCGCCGATGCGCCATGGACGGTGATCAAGTCGAATTGCAAGAAGCGGGCGCGCCTGAATGCCATGCGCTACGTCCTGCACAAGCTGCCTTACGCCAACAAGGATACGAGCCGCATCGGCAACCTCGATCCCTTGATCGTCGGGCGTGCCAATGTCGTCTATGAACGCGGCGAGCACCAGGGGGTGCCGATTCTCTAGCTGATGACGTAAGAGGCGCTGCCGGTGGCGATGAGCAGGCCGGCTTCGTTTTCCAGAGTCATCTGGGCGGAAGCGATGCGGCCGCCGAGGCGGGTCAGCCGGCCGGTGGCCGTGAAGGTTTTGCCGATGCCTTGGTGCAGGTAATCGGTCCGCAGGTCGATGGTGCCAACGCGGCCGAAGCGGTGCGCCACTTGTTCGGCCGATTCGTGCGCATATTTTTCAGCAATGCCAACGATGACCGCCAGGCCAGCTGCCGCGTCAAGTGCCGTGGCGATTACGCCACCATGCAGGCGACCATGCAGATAATGCCCAATCAGATCCTTGCGCATGGCGAAGCGCAGTGCCGGGGCTGTCGGGTCGAGTGAGGCCAACTCAAAGCCAAGCACTTCGTGAAAGCTGATGCTGTGCTCGAACATTTGCCGAAACAGAGCATCTAGCCGCCGCTGTTCTTCGGCAGAGCGGTGGGGAGGAGGCGCTTGCTGGGGCATGATTAGGGTTTGCTGCTTGACCGAACGACTAGCGTTTGGCGGGGGGGCGACCCACATGGAATTCGAGACGGTAACCGGCTGCGTCAATCCGGTCGCCATCGGCCAAGGCTACCGGCTCGCGCCCGATCGATTTCTGATTAATACGAGGTAACTGGGGGCCTTCCACATGCGTCACGTAAATACTCCGTGGCCGCAGGGTAAGGACAACGAGTTGCTCCCCTGGGGTACCGAAGACGGTGACGACGCGGTCGAGCAAGACATCCTCGCCGGGCAGGTGCTGGCCTCTCCCTTTCAATACGCGGACATAGCCGTCAGGGAAAGAGGTTCGGTTTGCCCGTGCGCTGGGCAGGGGGGAGATCATGCTACCCCCGAGTTCCCCTTCACGCGGCAAGGCATCAATCAGCATTGTGCGATCCATGCTGAGTTCGGAGCCGATTCGAGAGTTCAGGTAGCGTAAGTGGTAGGCGCCAAGATGAATGACGTCGCGATGCTGCAATATCTGACGGAAACAGGGTTTGCCGTTGACTGGAACCCCATTCTGGCTATCAAGGCTTTCAAGGATATGGTCTTCGCCGATGCACTGAATTCGCGCATGGTGAGCATCGACGAGCGGGTCGGAAACAACGATGTCGTTGTCTTCCGCAGTTCCGATGCCAAGTGCTGGTTTGTCGGTGAACCATTGGTTGAGCACGGCGCCATTCAGGCTGAGCACAAGCTTGGCCATAGTCTTCCTCAGTGCTTCAGCCAGCCGAACAGGCGGTCGAACAGGCCGGATTTCGCCGAATTGGGATCGATCACGCGGATCAGGGCGACCGAAATATTATCGGTTCCGCCGCAGTCGTTAGCGAGTTGGATCAGATGTTGGGCGGCTAATTCCAGATTGGTTTTCAATAGGTCAACAATCAACTCGATATCGCTGTCGGCGACCATGTCGGTCAAGCCGTCGGAGCAGAGCACGTATACGTCACCGGCGCGGACTTCTTCTTCGTGGATATGGACTGCTGCCTGTAGGCTTTGGCCAAGGGCTCGTGTCACGAAGTGCCGGTTATGTGATGTCGCAGCCTCGGCGGCAGTAATCAGGCCGCTTTCTACCTGATCACGTAACAGGGAGTCGTCACGCGTCAATTGCTGCAACTGGCCAGTACGTAACCGGTAGATGCGGGAGTCCCCGATATGCAGCAGGGCAGCATTCCTGCCGTGCAATAGCCAGAGGGCCAGAGTCGTGCCCATGCCTTGGCAGTCGCTGTGGCTGAGCGCAGTCGTGTAAATGGCACGGTTGGCTTCGCCGATCAGTTGTTCTGCGAACTGATGCGGCCTCGGCTGGCGGGCTCCTGCCCGGAAATGCTGGATCTTGATCGGCAGGCGTTCACAAAGAGTATCGACAGCGATTCGGCTGGCAATATTGCCAGCATTGTGCCCTCCCATGCCATCGGCCACGATGGCAAAGCCAAATTCTGTATTGATGGCGGCGGCATCTTCATTGAGCGCGCGCATCCGGCCGGGGTCGGATAAAGCGACAGCTTCAAGGTGAAATGGTTCGTTTTTCAAGTTCTTGTCAGGAAGCCGGTTAGTAGCGGGAAAACGCGCTGCAATATAGCATAATGGTCTTACCTTTCTTGACACTTTGTGACGTGGTGGATGATATTCGCCGTTCCTCTGAGTAGGCTATATAAAACCGGTATTTTTTGACATGGCAATCGAACAACTGGGGCGATTCAAGATCACTGGAACGCTGGGGCAGGGTGCCATGGGCACCGTGTACCGCGCCCACGATCCATTGATCGAGAGGACCGTCGCCATCAAGACGGTTGCCTGTGCAGGGCTCTCGAGGGATGAGGCGGAAGCTTTCGAACAGCGCTTTTACCGCGAGGCAAAATCAGCGGGGCGTCTGAATCATCCGAATATCGTGACCATCCACGATGTCGGACGAAATGAAAACCTGGCCTTCATCGCCATGGAATATCTCAATGGCCAAAGTCTGCGCGAAGTGCTCGATTCGGGGGTCGTCTTGCCGCCGGAGCGTTGCGCCGAGGTCGCCATCGATGTGGCCGAAGGTTTGGCTTTCGCTCATGCTAATGGGGTAGTTCATCGCGATATCAAGCCGGCCAACATCATGATGCTCGATAACGGTTCGGTAAAGATTTCCGATTTCGGAGTCGCACTGATTCCTAGCGGTTCGACTACTGTGGAAGGGACCGCCTTCGGCTCGCCTAAATATATGTCGCCGGAGCAGGTGACAGGCCAGAAAGTCGACGGGCGCTCCGATATCTTCTCGTTAGGGGCTGTGCTCTACGAGATGCTTACCGGCCGGCCGCCGTTTGATGGCGAGGAGCTAACATCTGTGCTCTATCAGGTGCTGAACACCGCGCCACCATTGCCCTCCAGCTTTAACCCGGAATTACCTCGAGTGTTTGACCGCTTGCTTGCCAAAGCCATGGCGAAGGATCCGGAGAAACGCTATCAGAGTGCCATGGAGCTAGCGGCTGACTTGCGCAAGATTCGGCGGGCGCTACGTGATGCCAGAAAAAAAGCCGAAGGTGAAGGAAAGGTGCCGCGTCAACGGCGAACGTCTGAGTCGCCTTCGGTCAAGCCGGAAACATCACCCTGGCTGACAGCTGCCGCGATAGCTTCGATGGTTTCGATTGTCGGCATGCTCTTCTGGTATTACGGAGGAAAGCAAAAGTCCGAGTCGGGAGTGGTCGAAGCGGTCCCAAGTGTAAGCGTGGTGACCGAACAGCGGGCAGTTGTTGCTACTCCGCAGATAGCCTCCGATGCCAAGCTGCAGGTGTCTGCCAAAGAATCCCAAGCCGAGGAGGCAAAGCAGGCAACCGAAGCAATGAAGGCTGCACCAGAGTTACCGACGGATGGCGCCATCCGTCTGGCGATTGCACCTTGGGGCGAGGTTCTGGTTGATGGCAAAATGGCGGGAGTTTCCCCTCCCTTGGTGGAAGTGCGCTTAGCGCCGGGCAAGCATCGCATCGAAGTGCGCAACGGCGACTTCCCGCCACACCGTCAGGTCGTCGAGGTGGTGGCAGGGAAGAGTGCCCGTATCAAGCATAAATTCCAGTGAGTTTGCACATGCCCTTATCCATTCCGTCCCTCCTGTCTCGACTTTCCACCTTGGCGGTGGCCGTATTGCTGTGTGCCGCCTGTGCTTCGCAAAACGCAGGCAAGACGGAGCCTGTCAGGGAGCAGAAGAAAACGCCGGAGACGGTGAAGGCCGCGGCGCCTGTCCCGCCACCGTTGTCCAAGGCGCAGCAGGAGCTGGCGGCGGGGGTGAGCAGTTACGAGGATGGCGCCTATAAGCAGGCGGCCAAGCAACTGCAAAGCGCCCTTGCGCTTGGCTTGGAGTCTGGCGTGGAGCAGGCGAAGGCCCACAAGTATCTTGCCTTCATGCATTGCGTCGGGAAGCGGCAGAAACAATGTCGGGAAGAGTTCGGCAAGGCGCTGGCTGCCGATCCGGCATTCGACCTGAGCGCGGCCGAAGCGGGGCACCCAACCTGGGGGCCGGTCTTCCGCAAATTGAAGACGGCGCCGAAAGCGGCTAAATAAATTTCGGGAATGAAAAAAGGGCGACGGTAAAAACCGTCGCCCAAACCGAAACGCTAAAGGGTTAGCGTAACGCAGAGGATCGTTACTTCTTGCGCGGTGCGGGTACGTCCGTGCAAGTGCCATGCGCGACCTCGGCGGCCATGCCGACGGTTTCGCCCAGGGTCGGGTGCGGGTGAATGGTCTTGCCGATATCGACCGCATCGCAGCCCATTTCGATGGCCAGGCAGACTTCGCCGATCATGTCGCCGGCCGAGGGACCGACGATGGCGCCGCCGATGACGCGATGCGTCTCGGCATCGAAAATCAGCTTGGTGAAGCCGTAATCGGCACCGTTGGCGATGGCCCGGCCGGAGGCGGCCCACGGGAACTTGGCGGTCTCGACCTTGCGGCCTTCCTTCTTGGCCTGATCTTCGGTGTAGCCGACCCAGGCCACTTCCGGATGGGTGTAGGCGACACCGGGGATGACCTGGGCGTCGAAGGCGGCTTTGTGGCCGGCAGCGACTTCGGCGGCAACGTGGGCTTCATGTACCGCCTTGTGGGCGAGCATGGGCTGGCCGACGAGGTCGCCGATGGCAAAGATGTGCGGCACGTTGGTGCGCATCTGGGCGTCGACCGGAATGAAGCCGCGGTCGGTGACGATGACGCCGGCTTTGTCGGCGGCGATCTTGTTGCCGTTCGGCGCACGGCCGGCGGCTTGCAGGATCATGTCGTACTTGACTGCCTCGGTCGGGGCGCCTTCACCTTCGAACTTGACGTACAGGCCGTCGTCCTTGGCATCGACGGCAACCGTTTTGGTCTTCAACATGATCTTGTCGAAGCGGTGCAGGTTCTGCTTTTCCCAGACCTTGACGGCATCGCGGTCGGGACCTTGCATCAGGGCGTCGGCCATTTCGACGACATCGACCTTGGCGCCCAGGGTGGAGTATACCGTGGCCATTTCCAGGCCGATGATGCCGCCGCCGATGACCAGCATCTTCTCCGGCACGAAGCGCAGTTCAAGCGCCCCGGTGGAATCGACGATGCGCGGGTCGCGCGGGATGAAGGGCAGATGCACGGCGGCCGAACCAGCAGCGATGATGCACTTCTGGAACTTGATGACCTTCTTGGCGCCGGTCTTTTCCTGCCCCGTGCCGTCGGTCACTTCGACCTCGATGTGGTTCGGATCGAGGAAGTGGCCGTAGCCGCGCACGATATCGACCTTGCGGCCCTTGGCCATGCCGGCCAGACCACCGGTCAGCTTGCCGACGACCTTTTCCTTGTGGGCGCGCAGCTTGTCGATATCGACTTGCGGGGCGGCGAAGGTGACGCCGAGGTCATTGGCGTGGCTGGCTTCCTCGATGATCTCGGCGACGTGCAGCAGCGCCTTGGACGGGATGCAGCCGACGTTCAGGCAGACGCCGCCGAGCGTCGCGTAACGCTCGACGATGACCGTCTTCATGCCGAGGTCGGCCGAACGGAAGGCGGCTGAGTAGCCGCCGGGCCCTGCGCCGAGGACGAGCATCTCGCACTCGATATCGGCACCGCCGGCGTGGTTGGAAGCGGCCGGGGCCGCCGCCGGAGCGACTGCTGCGGTGGACGGTGCTTTTTCGGCAGAAACCGGGGCGGCCGCTGCGGTTGCGCCGGCCTCGACCTTGATCAGCAAGGAACCTTCGCTGACCTTGGCACCGAGCTGGACCAGCACTTCCTTGACCGTGCCTTCGACCGGGCTCGGCACGTCCATCGTGGCCTTGTCGGATTCCAGCGTGCAGATGGCATCGTCGACCTTGATACTGTCGCCAACCTTGACGAACAGGTCGATGACCGGAACGCTATCGAAATCGCCAATATCCGGGACTTTGACTTCAACGAGACTCATGGTCCTCTCCCCTTACAGCGCGACGCGGCGGAAGTCGGCCAGCAATTGGGCGACATAGACGTTGAAGCGGGTGGCCAGCGCGCCGTCAATGACGCGGTGGTCGGCGGTCAGCGACAGCGGCAGGGTCAGGCGCGGCACGAAAGCTTTGCCGTCCCACACCGGCTTCATGGCCGACTTGTTGACGCCGAGGATGGCGACTTCCGGCGCATTGACGATCGGCGCGAAGTAAGTGCCGCCGATGCCGCCGAGCGAGGAGATGGTGAAGCAGGCGCCGCTCATGTCGGCCGGTTTCAGCTTGCCATCGCGCGCTTGCTTGGCCAGATCGCCGGATTCCTGAGCGATTTCGAAGACCGACTTCTTGTCGGCATTCTTGATCACCGGCACGACCAGCCCGTTCGGTGTGTCAGCCGCGAAACCGATGTTGAAGTACTTCTTCAGCACCAGGTTGTCGCCGTCGAGCGAGGCGTTGAACTCGGGGAATTTCTGCAGCGCCTTGACGCAGGCCTTGATCAGGAAAGCGAGCATGGTCAGCTTGGCGCCGCCACCCTTTTCATTTTCCTTGTTCAGCTGAACGCGGAAGGCTTCCAGATCGGTGATGTCGGCGTCTTCGTGATAGGTCACGGCCGGGATCATCACCCAGTTGCGGGAGAGGTTCTGGCCGGAAATCTTCTTGATGCGCGACAGCGGCTTGACCTCGATTTCGCCGAACTTGGAGAAATCGACCTTCGGCCAGGGCAGCAGATCGAGCACGCCACCGCCGGTGACACCGCCCGAGGCGGAAGCGACCGGGCCGGAAATCGCGCCGGACATGACGCCCTTGACGTACTTGGTCAGGTCTTCCTTCAGGATGCGACCCTTCGGACCGGTGGCAGCGACCTTGGCCAGATCGACGCCGAGTTCGCGGGCATAAGCACGCACCGACGGCGAGGCATGGACCTTGGAGCCGATCAGCAGGGCGGGGGCCAGGGCAGCGGGTGCGGCCGGGGCAACTGCTGCGGTGGACGAGGCTGCCGGGGCAGAAACCGGGGCAGCGGCAGGCGCCGGTGCAGCCGCTTGCGGCGCGGCAGCCGGAGCGCCAGCGCCGGTTTCCACCTTGATCAGTAGCGCACCTTCGCTGACCTTGGAGCCGAGCTGGACCAGCACTTCCTTGACCGTGCCGGCGACGGTGGACGGAACGTCCATCGTGGCCTTGTCAGATTCGAGGGTAGCGATGGCATCGTCGACCTTGATCGTGTCGCCAACCTTGACGAACAGGTCGATGACCGGCACGTCGGAGAAGTCGCCGATATCCGGCACCTTCACTTCGACCAGACCGCCGGCCGTGGCCGGTGCTGCAGTCGGGGCGGGAGCGGCCGCTGCCGGGGCAGGAGCCGGTGCGGCGGCGGGGGCCGGGGCGGGCGCAGCAGCGGCTGCACCGGTGTCGACCTTGATCAGCAAGGAGCCTTCGCTGACTTTCGACCCAAGCTGGACCAGCACTTCGGTGACGGTCCCGGCGACGGTGCTCGGCACGTCCATGGTTGCCTTGTCGGATTCGAGGGTGGCGATGGCGTCATCCACCTTGATGGCGTCTCCGACCTTCACGAACAGGTCGATGACCGGAACGCTGTCGAAATCGCCAATGTCCGGGACTTTGACTTCGATGATTTGGCTCATGTTCGTCTCCTTCCCTTAAACCGACATCGGATTCGGCTTGGCCGGATCCAGGTTGTACTTGACCAGTGCGGCGGCGACCTTCTCGCGCTCGATCTTGCCTTCGTCAGCCAGCGCCTTGAGGGCGGCCAGGGTGACCCAGTAGCGATCGACCTCGAAGTGGTGACGCAGCTTCTCGCGGGTGTCGGAACGACCGAAGCCGTCGGTACCCAGCGTGATGTAGGTATTCTTGACGAAGGGACGGATCTGCTCGGAGAACAGCTTGATGTAGTCGGTGGCAGCGATGACCGGGCCTTCGGCGCCAGCCAGTTTCTGTTCGACGTGCGACAGCTTCGGTGCTTCGAGCGGGTGCAGCAGGTTCCAGCGGGCGGTGTCCTGGCCGTCGCGGGCCAGTTCGTTGAACGACGGGCAGCCCCAGATGTCGGCTTCGATGCCCCAGTCGGCCTTGAGCAGGTCGGCAGCAGCGATGACTTCGCGGAAAATGGTGCCGGAGCCCAGCAACTGGACGCGCAGATTGCCTTCGCCGCCCTTCTTGAACTGGTACATCCCCTTGATGATGTCGGCTTCGGCACCCGCCGGCATTTCCGGATGTTCGTAGTTCTCGTTCATCACGGTGATGTAGTAGAAGACGTCTTCCTGCTCGCCGAACATGCGACGCATGCCGTCCTGAACGATCACGGCAACCTCGTACTGGAAGGTCGGATCGTAGGAAACGCAGTTCGGGATCAGTTGCGACAGGATCAGGCTGTGGCCGTCTTCATGCTGCAGGCCTTCGCCGTTCAGCGTGGTACGGCCGGCGGTGCCGCCGACCAGGAAGCCGCGGGCACGTTGGTCACCGGCCGCCCAGCACAGGTCAAGCACGCGCTGCAGGCCGAACATCGAGTAGCAAATGTAGAACGGCACGGTCTGCACACCATGCACCGAGTACGAGGTGGCGGCGGCGATCCAGTCGCTCATCGCGCCGGCTTCGTTGATGCCTTCCTGCAGCACCTGACCGGTCTTCGATTCCTTGTAGAACATCAACTGGTCATGGTCTTCCGGCACGTAGTTCTGGCCTTCCTGGTTCCAGATGCCGACGGCGCGGAACATGCCTTCCATGCCGAAGGTGCGGGATTCGTCCGGCACGATCGGTACGATGTTCTTGCCGATCTGCTTGTCCTTGAGCAGCATGTTCATGATGCGGACGATGGCCATCGTGGTCGATAGTTCGCGGCCTTCGCCGGAAGCCTTCAGAAGGGCGGCGTAGGTGTCGAGTGCAGGAATGGCCAGCGCTTCGGCCTTGCGGCGGCGCTGCGGCAGGAAGCCGCCGAGGTCCATGCGGCGCTGCTTCATGTACTTGTATTCTTCGGAATCTTCCGGGAATTTCAGGTAAGGCAGTTCTTCCAGCTTGTCGTCCGGCACCGGCAGGGCGAAGCGGTCGCGGAAGCGGGCGATTTGCTCCTTGTCCATCTTCTTTTGCTGGTGCGAAATGTTCATCGCCTCGCCGGCCTGGCCCATGCCGAAGCCCTTGATGGTCTTGGCCAGGATCAGGGTCGGGGCGCCCTTGTGGGTGACGGCGGCGTTGTAGGCGGCGAAGATCTTGAAGATGTCGTGGCCGCCGCGGTTCAGTTGCCACACCTGGTCATCGGTCCAGTCGGCAACCAGTTCCTTGAGTTCCGGCGTGTTGAAGAAGTGCTCGCGGACGTAGGCGCCGTTCTTGGCCTTGAAGGTCTGGTACTCGCCGTCGCACAGCTCCATCATGCGCTTGCGCAGAATGCCCTTCTTGTCGCGCTGGAACAGCGCATCCCACTGGGTACCCCAGATCAGCTTGATGACGTTCCAGCCGGCACCGCGGAATTCGGATTCGAGTTCCTGGATGATCTTGCCATTGCCGCGCACCGGGCCGTCCAGACGCTGCAGGTTGCAGTTGATGACGAAAATCAGGTTGTCCAGCTTCTCGCGGCCGGCCATGCCGATGGCGCCGAGAGATTCGACCTCGTCGGTTTCGCCATCGCCCAAGAAGGCCCAGACCTTGCGCTGCTCGGCCTTGGCGGCATCGATCAGGCCGCGCGAAGCCAGATACTTCATGAAGCGGGCCTGGTAGATGGCCTGGATCGGGCCGAGGCCCATCGACACGGTCGGGAACTGCCAGAAATCCGGCATCAGCCATGGGTGCGGGTAGGAGGAGATGCCCTTGCCGTCGGTTTCCTGACGGAAGCTGTCCATTTGGTCTTCGGTCAAGCGGCCGAGCATGAAGGCGCGGGAATAGACGCCCGGCACCGAGTGGCCCTGGAAGAAGATCAGGTCGCCGCCGGTATCGTGGTCGATGCCCTTCCAGAAATGCGAGAAGCCGACGTCGTAGAGGGCGGCGGCGGAGGCGAAGGAGGCGATGTGGCCGCCGACGTTGGTGTCCTTGTTGGCGCGCACGACCATGGCCATGGCGTTCCAGCGGATGTAGGAGTGAATCTTTATTTCCATGTCGGCATTGCCCGGGTACTTGGGCTGCTTGTCGACCGGAATGGTATTCACGTACTCGGTATTGGCCGAGTAGGGAATGTCGATGCCATCTTCCCGAGCCTGGCCGATCAGCGTGTCGATCAGATAGTGCGCGCGGTCGGCACCTTCTTGTGCGATGACGCCTTCGAGGGCGTCAATCCATTCCTTTGTTTCCTGCGGATCGGTGTCGACAGGGAGGTTTTGCGGCTGGTCGGCCATGGTTTGTCTCCAAGGTTGGTTCTCGTTCTGTTTTGCCGGGTGGGCAAAACCACTCTAGCTTGTTCCGGGCCGGTTCGCGACCCGTGTTTACACCTACTTGATATTTCGCATTGTAAAAACAAGATTCGCATCGTGCAATAGGGTTGAGTGCGTTTTTAGGGTATTTCCTAAGTTTTGGAAGGAGAGGACTTACAGGGTGGCCCAGTGGGCCAGGTTTTCGCCGAAGTAGGCGGTCAGCAGCAGAGCCAGCGGCGGGATGGCAACGAAGGCCTGGACCACGCGGCGAATGAAGGGATGGGCGATGCCGATCTCGATGAAGCGGAAGGCGACCAGTGTGCCCTTCAGCCAGATGATCGCGGCCACCAACAGCGGCAGCCAGGGGGCGGTGCGGAACCATTCGCCGAGGCCGAGGCTGAGCATGGTCAGGGCGACCAGGGCCAGCCAGGCGACGGTCAGGGAACGCGAATGGTCGGTGAATTTCATGTTCAGGCCAGCACGTAGAACAGCGGGAAGATGACCAGCCAGATGATGTCGGTGGCGTGCCAGTAACTGGCCAGCGCCTCCAGGCCGCTATGGTCCTCGACCGTGTAGCCATGAAAAAGCAGGCGGGCGAGTACCCACAGGATGCCGAGGATGCCCCAGCTGGCATGAACCAGGTGGTTGAAGGTCAAATAGTAATAGACGGTGTAGAAAATGCCTGAGCCGCCATCGATGCCGTGCGCCAGGTTCCATTGGATCTCGATCGCTTTGGCCAGCGGGTAGCCGAGCGCAACAACCAGACCGCCGACTAGCCAGGCTACTGCCGCCCGGTGGTGGGCCAGGCGGATCGAATTGAGCGAACGGGCGATGCAGAAACTGCTGCTGATCATCAGCAGGGTGATGATCGTGCCGGCTACCGTATTCAGGTGCTTGGCACCTTCATGGAAAGCCTCGGGGAAGTGCGCACGCGAAATGAAATACACCGCAAAAAGCACCAGAAATTCGACGAATTCGCAGGTGATGCCGACCCAGATGCCCTTGTTGCCAGGAACGCGAACCATCGCTTCCGAAGAAATATGGCTCGGAGGTCGAGGGCTGAGAGTGTGGGTGACCGTCATTGTCAGTCAGTGATGGGCGGAGGTGAGAGACGATTGTGTGGCAGGCCGCCGCGGGTGGTCGTTGATGTCCATCAACGAGCCAGGCGCGCCGAAGGCGGCGTGATTCTGGTAAAATCCATAAAAATCATTGGGAAAGGTCTCGGCCTTTCCCGTTTTCTTTTTGTTGGATGCGACGATGACGGCACAAATTATCGATGGCAAGGCGCTGGCTGAAGAGCTGCGCCAGAGCTTCAAGGCCCGCGTTGAGGCCCTGACGGCCAAGGGCCACAAACCCGGCCTGGTGGTCATTCTGGTCGGCGAAGACCCGGCCTCCCAGGTTTACGTGAAGAACAAGGTCAATGGCTGTCTGGCCATCGGCATGCATTCCGAAAAGATTGTTTACGAGAAGGACGTCGACCAGCAGGTCGTGCTCGACAAGATCGCCGAACTAAACGCCGATCCGTCCATCCACGGCATCCTGGTGCAGTTGCCGCTGCCCAAGCATTTCGACGAGGAGAAGGTGCTCGAAGCCATCTCCGCCGAGAAGGATGTCGACGGTTTCCACGCCGAGAACGTCGGTGCCCTGTCGCAAGGCGCGCCGCGCTTCATCCCGTGCACCCCGTACGGCGTCATGAAGATGTTCGAGAAGGGCAATGTCGATCTGACCGGCAAGGAAGCCGTGGTCATCGGTCGCTCCAACATCGTCGGCAAGCCGATGGCGATGCTGCTGATCAACGCCGGCGCGACCGTTACCGTCTGCCATTCCAAGACCCAGGACCTGAACTTCCACACCAAGCGCGCCGACATCGTCGTCGCCGCCGTCGGCAAGCCGAAGTTCATCAAGGGCGACATGATCAAGCCGGGCGCCGTCGTCATCGACGTCGGCATCAACCGCCTGCCGGACGGCAAGCTGTGCGGCGACGTCGATTACGAAGACTGCCTGAACGTCGCCGGCCAGATCACCCCGGTGCCGGGTGGCGTCGGCCCGATGACCATCACCATGCTGCTGGCCAACACCATTGAGGCCGCCGAGCGCAAAGCGGCAGCTGAGGCAGGAGCGCGCTAAATGAGCGACAAGAAGATTTCCGTCGGCATCGTCATGGGCTCCGACTCCGACTGGCCGACCATGCAGGCCGCCGCCGTCATCCTCAAGGATTTCGGTGTTGCCTTCGAAGCCCGCGTCGTTTCCGCCCACCGCACGCCCGACCTGCTGTTCGACTACGCCGAACAGGCCGGCCCGCGCGGCCTCAAGGCGATCATCGCCGGCGCCGGCGGTGCTGCCCACCTGCCGGGCATGCTGGCCGCCAAGACCACCGTGCCGGTGCTCGGTGTGCCGGTCCAGTCGCGCGCTCTGTCCGGCGTCGATTCGCTGCACTCCATCGTCCAGATGCCGAAGGGCATTCCGGTCGCCACCTTCGCCATCGGCGAAGCCGGTGCTGCCAATGCCGCCCTGTTTGCCGTCGCCATGCTGGCCAACGAAGATCCGGCGCTGAACGACAAGCTGCAGGCCTTCCGTCAGGCCCAGACCGAGAAGGTCCTGGCCATGAAGCTGCCGGAAGTATGATGGCTGCGGTGCACCGCGCTTTTTGACCAAAAACCGTGCCGTTGAGGTTCCTGTCTTGAGCACCATGATGATTCTCCCGCCCGCCACGCTGGGCATGCTCGGCGGCGGCCAGCTCGGCCGCTTCTTCGTTTCGGCCGCCCATGAGTTGGGCTACCAGGTCTGGGTGCTCGATCCGGACAAGAACAGCCCGGCCGCCCAGATCGCCGAGCGCCACTTCTGCGTGGCCTACGACGACTACGCCGCGCTCGACGAATTCGCCGCCGGTTGTGCTGCGATCACTACCGAGTTCGAGAACGTGCCGGCCGATACGCTGGATTACCTGGCCAAGTTCGTGCCGGTGCGTCCGCATGGTGGCGCGGTGGCCATCTGCCAGAACCGCATCGCCGAGAAATCCTTCCTGCGCGATAACGGCATTCCGCATGGTCCGTTCGCCGCCATCCGCTGCGAAGACGACCTCAAGAATGCGCCAAAAGAACTCTTCCCGGCCATCCTCAAGGTTGCCCGCTTCGGCTACGACGGCAAGGGGCAGGCCACGGTCAACAACGTCGAGGAAGCCCTGATCGCCTTCGGCCACTTCAAGGGCGAGCACTGCGTGCTCGAACAGCGCCTCAGCCTCGACTATGAAGTTTCCGTCGTGCTGGCGCGCGACCAGGACGGCAAGGTCGCCTGCTTCCCGACCGGCGAGAACCAGCACACGCGTGGCATCCTCGATGTCTCCATCGTGCCGGCGCGCACCACCGGCTGCGTCAAGAGCGACGCCGAGGATGTCGCCGCGCGCATCGCCGAGAAGCTAGGCTACATCGGCACCATGGGCGTCGAGTTTTTCGTCAGCCGTGGCCAGTTGATCGTCAACGAAATGGCGCCGCGCCCGCATAACAGCGGTCACTACACCATCGACGCCTGCGTCACCAACCAGTTCGAGCAACAGGTGCGCGCCCTGTGCGGCCTGCCACTCGGCGAGCCGCGCGCGCATTCGGCGTCAGTCATGGTCAACTTGCTGGGCGATCTCTGGTATGAAAATGGGAACCCCAGCGACACCTACCGCGAGCCGGACTGGGCCAAGCTCTACGCCATCCCTAACCTGAAGCTGCACCTCTACGGCAAGCATCACGCCCGCCCGGGCCGCAAGATGGGCCACTTCACCGTGATCGGTGAGAATGCCGAAGCCGTGCAGAAGGCTGCCCTGGCTGCCCGCACTGTCATCGGCATCAAGGACTGATGACTCCGTCGGATACCGACTACGCTCGTGCTGTCGACCTGTTGATCGCCGGTGAATTGGTCGCCATCCCGACCGAGACGGTCTACGGTCTGGGAGCGGACGCCGCCAACCCGGCGGCGGTCGCCAAGATTTTCGCCGCCAAGGGCCGTCCGGCCGACCATCCGCTGATCGTCCATCTGGCCGGCCACGATGCCGTCGATCACTGGGCCGAGCAGGTGCCGGACGTCGCCTGGGAATTGATGGAAACCTTCTGGCCCGGCCCGCTGACGCTGATCCTGAAAAAGCAGGCTTGGGTGCCCGATGCCGTGACCGGCGGGCAGGATACTGTCGGCCTGCGCGTGCCCGGCCACCCGGTGGCGCTCGAGCTGCTGCGCCGTTTCGCCCGCGCCAAGGGCGAACATGCCGGCATCGCCGCGCCGTCGGCCAACCGCTTCGGCCGCATCAGCCCGACCACGGCCGAGCATGTCGCCGAAGAGCTCGGCGAGCGCGTGCCGCTGATCCTCGACGGTGGCCCGTGCAAAGTCGGCATCGAATCGACCATCATCGACTGCTCGCGTGGCGAGCCGGTCGTGCTGCGGCCCGGTCATATCTCGCCGGCGCATCTTGAAGCGGTGCTCGGCCGCCAGCCGCAAATCGAAACCAGCCAGGGCGCACCGCGCGTTTCCGGCTCGCTCGAAGCGCACTACGCGCCGATCACCCCGCTGCGGGTAGTGGCGGGCGAGCGCCTGCTCGATTTCATCAACACTCAGCGCCATCGCGGCGGCAAGTGTGCCGTAATCAGCGCCAACCAGCCGCCGCAAGCCGGCATGCCGCACGCCTGGCGCCTGATGCCGGCCGATCCGGTCGGTTACGCGCACGATCTCTATGCTGCGCTGCGCGACATGGACCACGCTGGTGTCGACCTGATCGTCGTCGAAGCGCTGCCGACGAATGCCGAATGGGCCGCGGTGGCCGACCGTCTGCGCCGCGCTGCAGCCGGAGCCGGTCAGGGCTGACTGCTGCAGTGCACGTCAGATTTCGAGCAATTTCTCGATCTTGGCGGCACAGATGAAGTCGTTCTCCGACAGACCGTCGATGGCGTGCGTCCAGTATGAGATGCGCACATCCTTGTAGCCGATCATCAGTTCCGGGTGATGATTTTCGCGATGCGATACCCAGGCGAGGGCGTTGACGAAGGCCATTGCCTCGTAGTGATTGGCGAAGCCGAAGGTCTTTTCAATTGCCTTGCCATTTAGTTTCCAGCCCGAAAGTTCTCGCAATAAGACGGAACACTCCTCTTCCGCAAGCGGCGGAATACCCCCTTCGCAAGCCGAGCAGCGGCGAGATGAAAGAGAGCAGTTCGTCATGGTGTCATCCTCGTTGTGTCGTCTTTCATAGAGACAGAGGGAGGGACCAAGGTTCCCGGAACGGTTCCGTCGCGTCGTGAAACGGGTTAGAATCCCCTAACGTTCAGGGCCGATAGCTCAGCTGGGAGAGCGCTGCGTTCGCAATGCAGAGGTCGGGAGTTCGATCCTCCTTCGGTCCACCAAAAACTTAAAAAAGCCGTAACACTCATAGCAGTGCTTCGGCTTTTTTTTCGAGCACTGATTATGAAAAGACTGGGTGCCGCAGTTGCGCGTTATGCCCTAGCGGGGGCTGCACTACTGAGTATGAGCGCGGTTTTTGCCGAAGACCTGACCATACCGGGGAGCGGCAATCCGGAGTATGTCTTGCGGCGGTTGGCCGGGGAATTCAATGCGCAACAATCGCAGCACCGGGTCATCGTGCCGCCTTCCTCGGGGACTGCCGGGGCGCTGCGGGATGTCGGAGAGGGTATTTCGTCGCTGGGCCGGGTCGGGCGTCCACTGAAGGAAGAAGAGAAAGCCAAGGGCTTCACCTTTTTGCCGATTGGCATCGATCCGGTGGTGATGGTTGGCGGGGCCAATGTCTCGGTGAAGAGCCTGAGTCAGCAACAGGTGCTCGACATCTATACGGGAAAAATCACCAACTGGGCGGGTGTCGGCGGCAAGAGCGCACCGATTCGCGCCATCGGCCGGGAGGTGACCGATGCCTCGCGCCAGGCGTTTCAGCAGTTGATCAAACCGCTGAAAGACATCCAGTTCGGCAGCAATGTCAAAGTGGCGCATCTCGATCCACAGGTGGTCGAGTTGCTGGATCGTTATCCCACCAGCCTGGCTTTTCTGAATCGCTCGGCTCTGTCCGCTTGTCAGACCAGGGTCGTGCCGCTAGGCATCGACGGGGTGGAGCCAACGCCCGAAAATGTCGCACAGGGCCGCTATCCGGTCATGCTGGAGTTTGGCTTGGTGTACCGCAGCGGAAGCGGATTGACCCCTGCTGGACGCGCCTTTGTCGATTTCATCCGCTCGCCAAAAGGCCAGGGCATCCTCAAACAATCTGGCGTCCTGCCGCGCTGAGGGCCTTGCGATGAAACTGCGCCTGGCGACGACAACTACCCTGGTGTTGGCTTTTGCCCTCGTGGCGACGCTGGCTTTGGGCTTGTCGTTTCATCAGGCGCGAGGTGTGTTTCACGAGATGGTCAACAAAAGCGAAGCCGATAAAGTTGCCGGTGTGGGGCGTCTGGTCGATGCAGCACTGCGCAATTATTCGCTTTCGCTGGTGCAGGCCGCCCGTTTGGGCGCGATGAGAAACTCGCTAGGCAAGGCTATGCACGGCTCTGGGGATGTGTCGACGATCTACGACGTAGCCGACCGTGTGCTCCCGATTGCGCAGGCCTTGGCGGTTGAAGTCATCGATGCCCAGGAAAAGGTCGTCTACCGGGTTGGTAGGGGCAACTCTGGAGGAGGGCAGGCGGCTGACTGGGGAGTGTATGAGGCCTTGCAGGGTCAAGGCATGCTCTCGACATCGATAGATTCCGAGGGGGTGCTGCTCAAGGCGGTCGAGCCGATCCAATACCAGGGCCGGACAGTGGGAGCTCTGAGCGTAAGTAAACGGATCGGGTACGAGACACTGGATGAAATCGGTGCCCAAGTGGGGGCGGAGTTAGTCCTGCTATCGCAGTCCGGAAAGGTTGTCGCGCAAACACATAATGTCGTGATGGGGGTGAGCGTAGAGCGTGTGAATGCCGCATTTGCCCAGAAAATTCCGGTGTTCGACTCCGGGCGGACGTTGGCGAGAACGCAGGTTTATATCCCGTTGCAGCTGGTCGACAACGCCTATGTGATGCTGGTCGAGATGGATAGCCGGACTGCTTATGATCTTTTGGAGAAGTCCAACCAGCAGGCGGCGCTGTATACGCTACTCATTCTGGGAGCCGGCCTGCTGATCGGTATTTTTGTCATGCGCCGGCTGATGCGACCGCTGGTCAACCTGCGCCAGAGGGCGGAGCGAGAGGCGCAACAACTCACCGACAAGCCGCTACAGCAATATGTGGGCAACGATATTGCTACGGTGGCAGAGGCACTCAATGCCTTGGTCAATCGCTTGAGTTCGCGCAATGCCGAGTTGGCAGAGGCACGCCGCATTGCTGAAGAGGCCAACAAGGCGAAATCCCAGTTCCTGGCGAACATGAGCCACGAGATACGTACGCCGATGAATGCCATTCTCGGGTTCAGCTATTTGCTGTTGCAGGACAAACTGGCGCCGGCTCAGGCAGATCAGGTTGCCAAGATCGAGCAGGCTGGTAAACATCTTCTCGGGGTGATCAACAACGTTCTCGATTTTTCCAAGATTGAGTCCGGCAAATTGATCCTGCATCCCGAAGAGTTTTCGCTGCGAAAAATGCTCGTATCGATCGATATGCTGATCGGCGGGATGGTCCAGGCCAAGGGCCTGCGTTTTGAAACTGACCTGTCGGGGCTTCCGGATATGGTGGTGGGCGATGTGACCAGCATCCGACAGTGTTTGCTCAATCTGCTGTCGAATGCAATTAGGTTCACCGACCAGGGCCAGATTTCCCTGTCGATCCGAGCAGAAGCAGAGCAGCCGGAGAGTGGACTACTGGCGCGATTTCAGGTGACCGACACCGGATGCGGTTTGCCCAAGGAGGCGCTAGAGCGGGTGTTCGAGGCCTTCGAGCAGGCAGACAACTCCAACACTCGCCGTTTCGGCGGCACCGGGCTGGGACTCGCCATTGTGCGCAAAATGGCACTATTGATGGGGGGAACGGTCGGGGTCGAGAGTGTGCCGGGTAGAGGAAGCACTTTCTGGTTCACCGCCCGGCTTGGCGTGGTCACCGGACAGCACGGCGATGCTATGGAAGCCAACGCTATGCCACTCGATTCGCTGCGCGCTGAGTTTGGCGGAAAGCGCGTTCTGCTGGTGGAGGATGAGCCGGTCAATCGCGAAATCGCCCAGCAGTTCCTCAGGCAGGCCGGACTTGAGGTCGAGGTCGCGCAGGATGGGTTAGAGGCCGTCGAATTGGCAGAAAAGCATCGTTACGACCTGATATTGATGGATATGCTGATGCCCCGAATGGATGGGATTCAGGCTACCTTGGCGATTCGTGCAAAGCAGGGAGCGGGAACACCCATCGTCGCATTGACGGCTAATGCCTTTGCCGAAGACAGGGAGCGTTGCCTCGCTGCCGGCATGAACGATTTTGTGGCCAAGCCTCTCGATATGTCGGCCTTTTATCAATGTCTGCTTAAGAACTTGAAAGCAGCCAGGGCAGGGGCGTTGGCACATTCGGCGGGCTGACGGAAAAAAGCTTGCCCCCGGCAGCGAACATCGATGAAACAGAGCGTTGACGCCAATTGGCGGAGGCGCGTCTAGGTATATTGCAGCGTCTCGATATTTCTCGGGAACGCCTGATCATCAAGCGATTTCATCCCAGCAATGGCGATGCGCCATGGAGAAGCGACTGGCGGGGTGCGTTGCCGCCACTGCAATGGACTATCTGCCAATCGCAAGTGCTTTTCCAGCCGGTTTGAACGGCGAATTGGAAGGGAGTATCTTGTATATAGGATCGTCGTGCCGAGGTTGAGCTTCGTTGGCGTTCGATTGATGGATGCGACAAGTTGTTGAACTTTGCCCAAGGCTGCAGGCGACGTGGTCGCCAAAGGGGAGAGTTGTCGGAAGCACTGATGTTCGTCGAACCCGCCAGTGCAGCTTGTGGACTCCTGCCATTTTTCGACAAGGGAAACGGCGCCTTGGCAAAGGGGAGCGTCATGTCCGGAGGTGAAGATCATGATGTGGCCGCGCTTTCTGCCGTCGATGGCTTGATAGCCAAAGAGGCCGGGAGTGAAATACTTGCTCGATTTCTGGGGGATATTCGCCGGGCCTTGTTGGCGCAAAGGAAATCGTTCTTTGGCCTGGTATACCAGTTGCAGTTTCGGGAGGTTGCCCCCTTGTTCGACGATGCCGCCAGCGTCGAATCGTTGGACTTCCGTCGCTGGCTTTCTGAGGCGCCTTGTCAGGAAATTGCAGGTAATCGCTATTACCGGCGTTTAGTCGCCGCACAAACGCTGCTGGCCCGGCGTGCGGTGTGCGTACTGGAGGATTTTGCTCGCGCAGCGCCCGAGGCTGAGCATTTCGCCGACTTGATGTATGCGGCGCTGGCCTTCGAACAACTTGCTGACCGGCTGGTGTCAGGCATCACCTCGTCAATCACCGATATCGATGAACTGACGGGCTTGCTTAACCGAACGGCTATGGACCGCGATCTGCTAAGCGCCTCGGCCCAAGCGCGGCAGAGCGGTATCCCTTTCACGCTGGCGATGGTCGATGTGGATCACTTCAAACAGGTGAATGATGAGTTCGGACATTCCTTTGGCGATATGGTGTTGACCGCACTGGGTGAGCGCTTTGAAGCCAGCTTGCGTCCTAAGGACAATGTATATCGCTATGGCGGGGAAGAATTCCTGATTCTATTGGTCGATACGCCATTGGAAATGGCAGTGCCTATATTGGAGCGCCTGCGTTATCGTGCGAGTAGAAGCCCGATCAGCGATGGCGACATCAGCGTCCGGGTCACTGTGTCGGTGGGCGCCGCCCAAGCATGCGCCGATGATAACCTGGAGGAAGCAATCGCCCGAGCTGATTCGGCACTTTACTGTGCCAAGGAAGGGGGGCGGGATCGTCTGTTTTGCGATACTCGAAAAGTAAGCATGGAGGTGTGATGCAACTACTATTCATCGTTGGAATCGTCGCTGCCATCGGGGCGGTATTGTTCGCACTGCAAAACAACACGCCGGTGGTGGTCAGTCTGGCCGCATGGAGTTTCGAGGGGTCGCTGGCACTGGTACTGCTTTGTGCAATGGCGGTAGGGGCCCTTCTTGCCGGATTGATTTCGACCCCCACTGTGTTACACAAGCAATGGAATATTGCCCGCTTGAATCGCAGGGTGAGCAAGCTGGAAAGGAAACTGATGGACAAGGAAAGCCGGGTTGCTGCGCTGGAGAAGGAACTCGAGCTTGAGCGTTCGCGCCAACCTGAAACTGTCCCGCTTGAAGGTGATTTGGTGATGCCGGAGCGAAATTACGTTGGACTGCGCACCCTATTGAGTGGGGAGAAGTGAGTGACCTGTTGGTCTTCTTGATCAAGGAAAGGAGTCGGAAATGACTACAAGAGATGAATTCGTACGTAGCATGCATTCAAAGCTCGATCTGATGAACAACCAGATCGATGCCCTTGCCAAGACGATGTCGGCCAAGGCCGATTATCTTGAGGCGGGGGTTCGTTCCGAGTATCAGAAACAGATGGATGCACTGGTCAGCAAGCGCGATTCGGCACGCAGCAAACTCGGCGAGATCGAATCGTCCGGGGAGGGCGCGTGGCAGGATCTCAAGGCCGGTGTCGAGTTGGCCTGGGATGCGCTGGGCGAGGCCGTAAGGTCCGCGATGTCACGTTTCAAGTGATTTCTCGCGCCTGATCGTTCGGGGAGGGGCTGGAAGACGGTTGCCAGCAATGTCGTGAAGCCCATAAGGGTTTTCCCTCGGGGGGATTGTTTTGCGCAAAAAATCGCCAAATACTTTTAGCGACGGGGGTATCTCTATCAACATTACATTTCCCCGTCGCTGAGCCATGCAGCCAACCCCGAACGGAGGAAGAGACAATGACCCTCGCCGCAAACGTGCGTACGCACAAGCTATCCCAGAACGCCACCCTGTGTGGTCCCGGTTACAACCAGATGGCCCCGGATTCGCCGGCGATCGAGGCGATGACCGACTTTTCCCATGTTAACGTGGTCAGCATCGAACCCGGTGCAACGATCAACGATGCCAATGCCCGCATGATTTCGCGCGGCGTGCGGTTGTTGATGGTGGTCGGCAAGGCCGAGGCGGTCGAGGGACTGATCACGGCCCGCGATATCCTTGGCGAGAAGCCGATGCAGATTGCCTCGGCGCGCGGTACCAAGCGTGAAGACCTGACAGTGGGCGACTTGATGACGCCGATCGGCAATCTGGACACGCTGTATCTGAGCGAAGTATTGAACGCCAGCATCGCGGACATCCTGTCCGCCTTGAAGAAGCTGGGCCGCCAGCACATCCTGGTCGAGGATGCCGACCCGATCACCGGCCAGCCGCGTGTGCGCGGGCTGTTCTCGGCCACGCACATCGGTCGCCTGCTCGGCGTGCCGGTGCTCGGCTTCGATCTGCCGCGCACCTTTGCCGAAATCGAGGCGGCGCTGGTCAACTGATCGGCTGCGTTAGGAAACAGGAAAGGGGGCTTGCCCCCTTTTTTCGTTGATGCCTGCGGGTTTACGCGGGTGGATTTTTTCTGGCGCGAGGCGGAGGATTTCGCCTTCTGTTGCCAGACCTATGCAAGGAGTCGCCATGTCCCAGGCCAGTCACCCGGTTGCCGCTTCGTTACGCGCTTCCGATACCGGCAAGATCGTTTCCGCGCGCGATGCGGTTCGCCTGATCCGCGATGGCGACACGGTGGCGACCGGCGGTTTCGTCGGCATCGGTTTCGCCGAGAACATCGCGGTGGCGTTGGAGCAGCGCTTTGTCGAAGCGGCGGCCGAGGACATGCATGGCCTCGGCTCGCCACGTAACCTGACGCTGGTCTACGCTGCCGGCCAGGGCGACGGCAAGGAGCGCGGGTTGAACCATCTCGGCCACGACGGCCTGGTTGCTCGCGTTATCGGCGGCCATTGGGGCCTGGTGCCCAAGTTGCAGGAGCTGGCGGTATCCAACCGCATCGAGGCCTACAACCTGCCGCAGGGCGTCATCACCCACCTCTTCCGCGACATCGCGGCCGGCAAGCCGGGGACGATCAGCAGGGTCGGGCTGGGTACTTTCGTCGATCCGGAATTCGGTGGCGGCAAGCTGAACGCCAAAACCACGGTGGACATCGTCCGCCGCATGAATATCGATGGCGAGGATTACCTGTTCTACAAGGCCTTCCCCATCCACGTCGGCATCATTCGCGGCACGACGGCCGACCCGGACGGCAACATCAGCATGGAGAAGGAGGCGCTGACGCTGGAGGCGCAGGCCATCGCCATGGCAGCCAAGAACTCCGGCGGCATCGTCATCGCGCAGGTCGAGCGCGTGGCCGAGCGCGGCACGCTCAACCCGCGGCAGGTGAAGATTCCCGGCATCCTGGTCGACTGCGTGGTGGTCGCTGAAAAGCCGGAATACCACATGCAGACCTTCATCGAGCCGTACAGCCCGGCCTTTTCGGGTGAGATCAAGGTGCCGATGTCGGCCATTGCACCGATGGGCATGAGCGAGCGCAAGATCATCGCCCGCCGTGCCGCCATGGAGCTGAAGGCCAACGCCGTGGTCAATCTCGGCATCGGCATGCCGGAAGGCGTGGCCAACGTGGCGACCGAGGAGCACATCCTCGACCTGCTAACGTTGACCGCCGAGCCGGGCGTCATCGGCGGTGTGCCGGCCGGCGGCCTGAATTTCGGCGCGGCGACCAATACCCAGGCCATCATCGACCAGCCCAGCCAGTTCGATTTCTACCAGGGCGGCGGGCTGGATATCGCCTTTCTCGGCCTGGCCCAGGCCGACCGGCTGGGCAACCTGAACGTCTCCAAGTTCGGCCCGCGGCTGGCCGGCTCGGGCGGCTTCATCGACATTTCGCAGAACGCCAAGAAGGTGGTCTTTGTCGGCACCTTCACCGCCGGCAACCTCGATGTCGCGGTGCACGACGGAAAACTGGCCATTTTGGAGGACGGCAAGTCGGTCAAGTTCGTCGAGGAAGTCGAGCATCGCACCTTCAGCGGCCCGGAGGCGGCACGGCGTGGCAAGGAGGTGGTGTATATCACCGAGCGCTGCGTCTTCCGCCTGACGGCTAAGGGCTTGCAGTTGACCGAAATCGCGCCGGGCGTCGATTTGCAGAAAGACGTGCTCGACCGCATGAGCTTCAAGCCGATCATCGACGGCGAGCCCGCTTTGATGGATGCGCGCATCTTCCGCGAGGAGCCGATGGGCATCCGCCCCGAGCTACTCGATATGCCGCTGCCGCAGCGCCTCTCTTACGATGCCGGGCAAAACCTCTTCTTCCTCGATTTCTCCGGTCTGGCCGTGCGTACGGCCGACGACATCGGGCGCATCGAGTCAGCGGTCGAGGCAGCCTTGCAACCGATCGGTCACAAGGTACGCGCCATCGTCAATTACGACCGCTTCTCCATCGTGCCGGAACTGATCGACGACTACATCACCATGGTCAAGGCGGTGGTCGAGCGCCATTACCACGACGTGACGCGCTATACCTCCAGTACCTTCCTGCGCATGAAGCTGGGCGAGGCGCTGGCGCGCGGCGACATGGCGCCGCAGTTGTACGAATCGGCCGATGAAGCGAAGGGCAAGTTGGCGAGTTGATGACTCGCCAGTCGGTAACTCGCTGACATTGGCGCGAAGCGCGGTATCATTCGCCGATTGCTGCGGTGCACACGGGTTTTGGCATGAAATTCAATTCGTTGGCGTCTCTTTCCGGACGCAAGAAAATGGTCGCGCTAGTCGTCGGCGCCTTGGTCGTGATCGGCTGGCTGGCCCTCGCGCCATCCTCCACGCAGAAGCCGGCGGCGGATAAACCGGCCGACAAGGCAGCAGCGCGTCCGGCCCTGTCGGTCACACTGACCACGCCGCAGGTCGAGGAATGGCCGCAGAGCCTGGCCGCCAACGGCAACGTGGTCGCCTGGCAGGAAGCCATCATCGGCCCAGAGCTGGCCAATTACCGCATTACCGAAGTGGCCGTGCAGGTTGGCGACCGGGTGAAAAAAGGCCAGGTGCTGGCCCGTATCGCCAGCGATACGGTGGGCAGCGAGCTGGCCGAGGCCAAGGCCGCAGTTGCCGAGCTGGAAGCCAGTGCGGCCGAAGCCAAGAGCAATGCCCAGCGCGCCGACGAGTTGCGCGCCAAAGGCTTCTACAGTTCGCAGCTGCACGCCCAGTACCAGACCGGGCAACACACCGCTGCCGCCCGCCTGGCTGCTGGTCAGGCGCGCTTGCAGGCGGCCGAGTTGCGCATGGCCAAGACGGCGGTGCTGGCGCCGGACGACGGTGTGATTTCGGCGCGTAGCGCCACCGTTGGTTCGCTGACCCAGCCGGGGCAGGAACTGTTCCGCCTGATTCGCGGCGGCCGCCTGGAATGGCGCGCCGAGGTGCCGTCGGCCGACCTGTCGCGCATTGCCGTCGGCGGCGTCGCCCGCCTGACCGGTCCGGCCGGCGAGACGGTCGAAGGCAAGGTGCGCAGCGTGTCGCCGAGTGTCGATCCGGCCACCCGCAACGGCCTGGTTTTTGTTGATTTGCCGCTGTCCACCGCAGCAGTGCGTGCCGGAGTCTTCGCTCGTGGCGAATTCGTGCTCGGCAAGGCCAAGGCGCTGACCGTACCGCATGCGGCCGTGGTGTTGCGTGAAGGTTTTGCCTACGTCTTCCGGCTGGAAGGCGAGGATCGCGTGGCGATGACCAAGGTGCAGATCGGCCGCCGTGCCGGCGAGCGCATCGAGATTGTCGACGGGTTACCGGCCGGGGCGCGTATCGTCGCCGGCGGTGCCGGTTTCCTGGCCGATGGTGATGTGGTCAAGGTCGTCAAGGACGCGGTAGGCGAGGCGAAATGAACGTTTCCTCCTGGTCGATCCGCAATCCGATCCCGGCCATCCTCTTCTTCCTGCTGCTGACGCTGGCCGGCATCATGGCTTTCAAGGCCATGAAGATCCAGCAGTTCATGGATATCGACCTGCCCATGGTCACGGTCACGGCGAGCCTGCCGGGCGCCGCGCCGGCGCAGATGGAAACCGAGGTCGGTCGCAAGATCGAGAATTCGGTGGCGACGCTGCAGGGCATCAAGCACATCTACACCAAGGTGCAGGATGGCACGGTCATCGTCACCGTCGAATTCCGCCTGGAGAAGCCGACGCAGGAAGCCGTGGACGACGTGCGCGACGCCGTGTCGCGCATCCGCGCCGACCTGCCGGGTGACCTCAAGGACCCGGTGATCAGCAAGGTGAACCTGGCCGGTGCGCCGATCCTGACCTATACCGTGGCCTCGGCCCGGATGGATGAGGAGGCGCTCTCCTGGTTCGTCGACAACACCGTGGCCAAGGCGCTGTTGAGCGTGCGCGGTGTTGGCGCGGTGGCCCGCGTCGGCGGCGTGACGCGCGAGATCCGCATCGAACTCGACCCGGCCCGCATGTTGGCGCTCAATGCCACGGCGGCCGACATTTCGCGCCAGTTGCGGCAGATCCAGCAGGAAGCCTCGGGCGGCCGCACCGATGTCGGCGGCAGTGAGCAGTCGGTGCGCACCATCGCCACCGTGCAGCGTGCCGAGGAACTGGCGGCGATGGATATCGTGCTGTCCGACGGCCGCCGTATCCGCCTCGACCAGGTGGCGACGATCAGCGATACCGTCGGCGAGCGGCGCACCGCCGCGCTGCTCAACGGCAAGCCGGTGGTCGGCTTCGAGATCACGCGCAGCCGCGGGGCGGGCGAGGTCGAGGTGGCCGACGCCATCCTCGTCGCGTTGGCCAAGCTGAAAGCGGAGCATCCCGATATCGAGATCACCGAGGCCTTCAATTTTGTCGATCCGGTGATCGAGAACTACGAAGGTTCGATGAAGCTGCTGATCGAGGGTGCCATCCTCGCCGTCATCGTGGTCTGGGCCTTCCTGCGCGACTGGCGGGCGACCCTGGTATCGGCCGCGGCGCTGCCGCTGTCGGCCATCCCGACCTTCGCCGTGATGTACCTGATGGGCTTCACGCTCAATGTCGTGACCCTGCTTTCGATGTCGCTGGTGGTCGGTATCCTGGTCGACGACGCCATCGTCGAGATCGAAAACATCATGCGCCACCTGCGCATGGGCAAGACGCCATTCCAGGCGGCGATGGAAGCGGCCGACGAAATCGGCCTGGCGGTGATCGCCACTACCTTCACGCTGATCGCCGTCTTTTTGCCGACTGCCTTCATGAGTGGTGTGGCCGGCAAATTCTTCGTGCAATTCGGGTGGACGGCGGCCATCGCCGTCTTCTTCTCGCTGGTCGTCGCCCGCATGCTGACGCCGATGATGGCCGCCTATATCCTGAAGCCGGTCGGCGACGAACACGCGCCGCCAAAATGGTTGCAGGTCTACGAAGGCTGGGCGGCCTGGTGCCTGAAGCATCGCTTCCTGACTACGCTGGCGGCGTTGGGCTTTTTTGTCGGCTCCTTCATGCTAGTGCCGCTGCTGCCCAAGGGCTTCCTGCCGCCGGATGATGTCTCGCAGACGCAGATCTACGTCACCTTGCCGCCGGGCGTGACCTTCGACGATACCTTTGCCGCCGCCGAGCAGGCGCGGGCGATTGCCGAGAAGCATCCGCACGTTCGTCTTGTTTACACCGCAGTGGGCGGCGGCAAGGCAGGCAGCGATCCGTTCGCGCCGAGTGGCGCGCCGGAAGTACGCAAGGCGACGCTGACGCTGAACCTGACGCCGCGCAAAGATCGCTCGGGGACCAGCAAGCAGCAGATCGAGGCCGAATTGCGCCAGGCGCTGACCGCCATTCCCGGCGTACAGATCAAGGTTGGCCTGGCTTCCGGCAACGAGAAATACGTACTGGTGCTGGCCAGCGAGAACGGTCAGGCGCTGGCCGACCATGCCCGCCTGGTCGAGCGCGACCTGCGCACCCTGCATGGCATCGGTAACATCACGACGACGGCGAGCCTGGTCCGCCCGGAATTGGTCATCCGTCCCGATTTCGCCCGCATGGCTGATCTCGGCGTAACGTCAGCCGCCATCGCTGACACGCTGCGCATCGCTACCGCCGGCGACTACGACCAGGGCCTGGCCAAGCTCAACCTGCAGCAGCGGCAGATTCCCATCGTGGTCAAACTGCCGCCGGCAGCGCGTACCGACCTCGACCTGATCCGCCAGATGACCGTGCCCGGCAAGCATGGCCCGGTGCAGCTGGCCAATCTGGCCGACGTGCGCCTGGGCGGCGGGCCGGCCGAAATCGACCGCTACGACCGCCTGCGCAACATCAATTTCGAAATCGAACTGAACGGCCAGCCGCTCGGCGAAGTCGAGGCCGCAGCGCTCAAGTTGCCCAGCCTGGCGCAACTGCCGCCGGGGATCATGCAGACCACGGTGGGCGACGCCGAAACCATGGGCGAACTGTTCGCCAGTTTTGGCATCGCCATGCTGACTGGCGTGCTGTGCATCTACATTGTGCTGGTCCTGCTTTTCCACGATTTCGTGCAGCCGGCCACCATCCTGGCCGCGCTGGTGTTGTCGGTGCCGGGGGCTTTTCTGGCCCTTTTCATCACCCACAGTGCGCTGTCCATGCCCTCGCTGATCGGCATGATCATGCTGATGGGCATCGCGACCAAGAATTCCATCCTGCTCATCGACTACGTGATTCTGGCGCGGCGCGAGCATGGACTGGACCGCTGGAGCGCCCTGCTCGACGCCTGCCGCAAGCGGGCGCGGCCGATCGTGATGACCACGGTGGCGATGGGTGCCGGCATGATGCCGATCGCCCTGGGCATCGGCACCGATCCGAGCTTCCGCGCACCGATGGCCATCGTCGTCATCGGCGGCTTGATCACCTCGACTTTTCTCAGTCTGCTAGTGATTCCGGTGGTGTTCACTTATGTCGACGACCTGATTGCGTCTCTGCGCCGCCGTTTCGGCAAGGCGGTGCACTAAGCGGCAGCGCTTTCGGCTCAGGGGGCGCTGGTCCTCAGGCGCTGTGGCGCCAGGAAGGTGCGAGGTTCCCGACGCAGCCGTCGCCCGATGGCGGCGAGCAGCGGCCCCCAGTGCTCGAAGCGGATGCGGCGGGCACCGAGTGCCGTACGCAGGGCGAGCGCGAAGCTCACGATCAGGTTGGTCAGGCCGATGGCAGCGATGCCGAGTGCCGCCCACAGGATGGCTTGGCCGGCGATCTGGAACTGGAAGCCGGTGAGTGCGTAGCCGAGATTGGCCGAGGCGAAGGCGATGTGGCGAATGTCGAGCGGCAGGCCGAGGATGGTGCCGATCACAGCGGTCGAGCCGAGCATGCAGCCGAACAACAAGTTGCCCATGATGCCGCCCAGTCGGTCCTGGATATATGCGCCAATGCGTCTTGCGCGTTCGTTGCCGAGCGCGGAGGACAGCCAGCGCAGGCGTCCGATGCGCGTCCCGATTTCGGCATAGGCGGCATGGTTGTCGAAATAACCGCTGATCAGGCCGGACAGGAAAAGATAGAAGCCGGCGATGGCAGCATGGGGAATGGCCCAGCCCAGAGGGGCCAGGTTGCCCAATAGCTGAGCTGCCTTATCGGGCGAAATGGCCGGTGCACCGTGCCAATGGCTAAGTGCGATCCCGAGCACGATGGCCACGGGCAGGGCGATCAAGACGTTGCCGCAGATGGCGGCCAATTGACTTCGGCAGACGGCGGCAATGACATCCACCACCTTTTCCAGGTCGGCTGAGCGATTAGGCTTGATATCGCTGAGCAGGCTGGCCAGCGTCTGGGCGGTCATCGCCGGTTGTTTGGTGGCGACGGTCAAGCCCAGCAGGTAGATCAGGACGAAGCCCAATCCGTAGATCATGCTGTTGACGAAGGCTTCGACAAAGAGCGGCGGATGCAGCGCGGCCGCCTTGATCTTGATGAGTGCCATGCCGGCAATCAGCACCCCGGCGCCGGTCGCCGATTTCCACATGCCGCGATAGTCGGCCGCCGTATCGCAGATGTAATGTTCGCCGGCGCGCGCCGCATTTTCGGTGACCCGAACGGCAAGCAGGCCGGACAATTGGGCAAGATAGAAGCGCAGGCTGTTGCGGCGGTTTTCGGCCAGGAAGGCGGTGCTGGCGAAAGCGGTCCAGGCGGGCAGGGCGTCCTGCCGGTGCGCCTCGTTATCGCTGGCGAGCAGAATGGAGATCAGGTCGCCCAGGCGATCCAGGCTCTGCTCACCGCGTGTCAGCAGGTAGGAAAGATGCAGGCTGGTGCCGACGCTGAGGGCGCGACGACGAATGCGTTGCAGCGCGGCCCGGCATTGCTCGGCAATGACCAGCAACTGGCTGCCGTCGTCGAAGTCGTGGTTGGGTGCGTCGAGCCCCTGGCGGAAAGCGTTGGTGAAGGCGAGCGTTTCCGCCGAGAGTGCAATAAAGCAGGGGCGGTCATCGTCGAAATTCGGCGAAACCCGCGTCAGTTCGCTTTCCACACCCAAGCCACTGATGCGATGCGCCAGCAGCAACACGGCGTCGAGCATCTGTTCCTGGATGGCGCGCCAGTCGACATCGTGCAACATGCCCTGCGGGGCGAGAACGTCCCACAGGCGGCGCCAGTCTTCCGTCGGCAACTCTTCCAGCCAGCGCCAGTCGTGCGGACGGTCGAAAATCAGGTGCAGGCAGTCCTTCAGGCGACGCTCGTCATGGGCTTCGGGCAGCAGGCGGTTGCCGAGGATGCGCCACCATTCGGAAAAGAAACCGGTGCCGGGCAGGATGCCGCTATCCGTGAAGAAGGTCAGTTGGCGGCGGGTGGCGAGGAAATGCACGACATGGCGGCGAAAGTCGGCGGCCAGCGCGGGGTTGGCCTCAAGTTGTTTGATTAGCGAGGCAAAGCGCTCACCGTGCGCTTTGTCGCGTCTTCCGCGCGGACGCAATGTGGCGACCAGTTGGCGGAGCAAGTCGAGGGTATCGACATCGTCGGCCCGAAAGCGGGAAACGGCGAGAATGACGGGGTCGATGCCGGCCGGTTCCTTGCCGAGCAACCAGTGGAGCAGGGCGCGTAGTTTTTTTACCATGGGCTGTTGGCCAGCGGCTGCCAGCATGAGCAGGATAATGCCTTCATCTTAAGCGGATGGGGGTGCCGTTGGCGGTAACAGTCAGTGACGGTGTGTGCGAACTGGTTGAACCAGTGGGATTCGTAATAGAATTGACGGGCTTCTCATCCAAAATTCATACGCCAACTTTCAAGGGACTACTGAACATGAATTTCGCCACCAAATCTCTGCTGGTTGCTCTACTGGCCGGTATCGGCTTTGCTGCCACCGCCCAGGAACGCGTCTATCTCATCGACCAACGCGACGTCGTCGCCAAGAGCGGTTTCGGCCTGTGCTGGCGTGATGGCTACTGGACCCCGGCCGCTGCCGCCGCCGACAAGGCCGGTTGCGAGTGCGACAAGGACCTGCTGCCGAAGGAAGCCTGCGAACCGAAGGGCGCTGCCGGTGCTGCCGCTCCGGCGCCGGCCGCCGTCAAGCCGACGGCTGAGAAGGTCACCGTTGCCGCTGACGCCCTGTTCGACTTCAACAAGGCTGTCCTGCGTCCGGAAGGCAAGGCCAAGCTCGACGATCTGGTCTCCAAGGCCAAGGCCATCAAGCTCGAAGTGATCCTGGCCGTTGGTCACACCGACCGCATCGGTTCCGATTCCTACAACCAGAAGCTGTCCGAGAAGCGCGCTGCCGCCGTCAAGGAATACCTGGTGGCCAAGGGCATCGAAGCCAACCGCATCTACACCGAAGGCAAGGGTGAGAAGCAGCCGGTGACCGGCGACAAGTGCAAGGGCAATGCCAAGACCAAGGCCCTGATCGACTGTCTGCAGCCGGATCGTCGCGTCGACATCGAAGTCATCGGCACCAAGTAAGCTGCCGCTGCTTCAACGAAAAGCCCCGCCTGGCGGGGCTTTTTCACGTTCAGTTCCCGAGTTCACATGACCCGCTTTCTCCCGCCTCTGGTTTTTGCCTTTTTCGGCCTGTGCACCGCAGCAGTCGCTGCCGATACGACGCGACCACGCATCGGTCTGGTGCTGGGCGGCGGTGGTGCGCGCGGCGCGGCGCATATCGGGGTACTTGAGGCGCTGGAGAAATATCGCATACCAGTCGATTGCGTGGCCGGTACCAGCATGGGCGGACTGGTCGCCGGGGCCTGGGCCGCCGGCATGCCTCCAGCAAAAATGCGCGAGGCGCTGGCGGCGGCTGACTGGAACGACATGTTCCTCGACAATCCTGACTATTCCGAACTCAGCCACCGCAACAAGCAGGTGGCACGGCAATTTCTGCCCGGCTCGGAAAGCGGCGTCTCGGCCAACGGCGTGCAATACCAGTCGTCCGTGGTGGCGGGCCAGAAGATCAAACTGTTCTTCAACCAGTTGGTACGGGCCAACCAGGGGGAGCGCAACATCGAAGAGTTGCCGCTACCGCTGTCCGTGGTGGCGACCGACATCGGTTCCGGCGAGCGCGTGGTGTTCCGCAGCGGACCGCTGACCACCGCCATGCGCGCCAGCATGGCGGTGCCCGGGCTGATTGCGCCGGTCGATCATGCCGGGCGCAAGCTGGTCGATGGCGGGCTGGTCGATAACTTGCCGATTGCCGAGGTGCGCGAGCGTTGCCAGGCCGACGTGGTGATCGCCGTCAATGTCGGCTCGCCGTTGTTGAAACCCGAGGAAATCGGCTCGCTACTGACCATATCGGCACAGATGATCGGCATCCTGACCGAGCAGAATGTCGCCCGCTCGCGGGCGCTGCTCCAAGCGGACGACATCTACGTGCAGCCGAAACTCGACGGCATCACCGCCGGCAATTTCGACAAGCATGCCGAGGCGGCTGATCGCGGTCGGGCGGCGATGGAGGCGTTGGCGGAAAAACTGGCCGCGCTCTCCTTGCCCGCCGAGCAGTACGCCGCCTGGTGGCAGCGCATCGAAGTCCTGCGCCGACAGTCGCCACGCATCGACGAAATCCAGGTCGCCGGCCTGCAGCGGGTGAACCCGGCGGCCCTGGAGCGCCACCTGAGCATCCGCCCCGGTGACACCATCCGCCCGACCACGATCAACCACGATCTGCTGCGGTCCTATGGCGACGGCTGGTACGAGAGCGTCGATTACACCGTGGTCAATGAGCGCGAACGCAACGTGCTGCGGGTGATGCCGGTCGAGAAACGCTGGGGGCCGGACTACATGCGTCTCGGCCTCAACCTGCAGGCCGACGACAAGCAGGGCTCGACCTTCGGTCTGCGTGTCGGTCTTCACCAGACCTGGCTGAACAACTTGGGCGGCGACATCCTCTATTACGGCGAGATCGGTACCAATACCCGCGCCGGCATCGACTACTACCAGCCGCTCGATATGCGCCAGGAGACCTTCGTCCAGGGCATGGCCGGTATCGGCCGGCGCCGCTTGAACGTTTATGAAGACGACAAGCGCCTGGCCCAATACTTGGTCACCGAGAGCCACTTGCGCGCCTATGCCGGCCTCAATATCGGCTTGCTCGGCCCGCTACGCGCCGGCTGGGTGCAGCGGCGCTGGAGCTACGCCCCGGATATCGGCTCGCCCTTGTTGCCGAAGGCCGACGTCGATTACGGCGGCTGGCAGGTACGGGCGGACTTCGATCAGTTCGACCGGCTTTACTTTCCGACGCGCGGTTGGTCGGCCAGCCTGTCATGGTTCGATTCGCCCAAGATGCACTATTCACGCGCCGATGCCGACCTGCGCGGGGCCTACGCCTTCGGCGGCACCGTAGTGAATGCCCGCCTGCGCTACACCGGCTCGCCGCATGGCAACCTGCCGGTATTCGACGCCGGCAACCTGGGCGGCTTCCAGAACATGACAGCCTTCGCCACCGAACAAATCATCGGCGACGACATTCGCTACGCCGGTCTTTCCGCCGAGCGCATCATCGGCCGTTTGCCGCTCGGCCTGCGCGGCGACATGCGCATCGGCCTGGCCTTCGAGGCGGCACGCGTCGGCCAGCGCTATACGGAGACCCGCCAGCCCAGCCTGATCGATTCATCGTCGGTCTACGTTGGCGGCGAAACGCCGTTCGGGCCGGCCTATCTCGGGGTCGGCTACTCATCGAGCGGCGTGTCCAAGGTCTTCCTGTTCGTCGGTACCCCCTAAGGACAGGCAAGGAGGGCGGAAGCTGGCATACTTCCATCGATACGTTTTGGGAGCCAACCATGTCCTCGCGCTTGATGATTTTCCTGCTCGCCGGCCTGCTTTCCATCGGCAGCGCCTTCGCTCGCGTCAATATCAATACGGCCTCGGTCGAAGAACTGCAGACCCTGGACGGCATCGGCCCGGTGCGGGCGCAGGCCATCGTCGATTACCGCACGCAAAACGGTCCGATTCGCAAACTGAACGAACTCGGCAGCCTGGAGCATTTCCCGGACAGCCTGCTCAAGAGCCTGCGTAACAAGGTGACCTTCGGATCGCTGGAGAAGGAGAGCAAGGCGAAGCCGCCGATCGCTCAGCCGGCGGGGCGTGAAACAAACGAAAACGCCAAAGCAATGCCGTCCATCCGTCCCGCTGCCCCCGCTCGCCCGGCAACGCCGGCCAAGCCGGCCAGCGTGTCATCTGAGGTTGTCGTCGAGCGCCACGAAGCCGCATTGCCTCCGGCACCGGCTCGCCCCGCTATGCCAGCACGTCCGCCCGTGGCCAAACCGGCGGCCAGCGATGCGCAGGTGACGTTGCAGAAGCCGGCGCCCCCGGCTAAACCCGCCATGCCGGTCGCGGCGAAGCCCGCTGCACCTGCTGCGCCGGCCAAACCTGCCGTACCGGCCGCGCCGGCCGCAGTCCGCGACCACGAAGCCGCTGCTCACGACGACAAGCCGGCCCCGACCCCGGCCCGTCCGGCCATGCCCGCACCGGCGCGCCCGGCTGCGGTGCACTGAGCTTTTCGGGCAAAAAACGGAATGCTGCAGTGAGCGAACGCCTGTTCCTCTGTGCCACCACCCGCCTGGCGCAAACCCTGCGCAGCGAGGGGCCGGCCGGGCAGACGGTCTGGCGCACGCCGCAGGCGCTGACCGTCAGCCAGTGGCTGGCCACGCTGGGCGACGAGGCGTTGCTCGCCGGTATCGCCGAGCTGCCGCTGGCGCTTGACGCCTATGCCGAGCGGGTGCTGTGGGAGAAAGTCATTGCCGGCGGCCTGAGCGAGGCCGCACCGCTGTTCGATTTGCCGGGCATGGCCGCGTCGGCGGCCGAAGCGCATGCCCTCTGGCGCGTCTGGAACCTGCAGCCGGAATCGGCTGCCCTGGCCGATGAGGCCCGACTGTTCATCGGCTGGCAGGCCGAATTCGAAAAGCGTTGCCGCGCCGCCGGCTGGCTCGATGCGGCCGGCGTGCAAAGGCAGATCGTCGCGCTGATCGAAGCCGGGCATTTCGCCTTGCCGGCCGCGGTTGTATTCGCCGGCTTCGACCGCTTCACGCCCTTCGAGCAGCGCCTGATGGCGGCGCTGGAGGCGCGCGGCGTGGGCGTGGAAAAATGCCTCGACAACGCCGTGCACCGCAGCAGCGCCCGCGTCCTGCCCTGTGCCGATCCTGTGGCCGAATGCGCGGCTGTCGCCGCCTGGGTCAAGGCGACGCTGGAAGACAAGCCCGAGGCGCGCCTCGGCATCGTCGCGCCCGACCTGGCCGGCGTGCGCGACCGGCTGGAATTCCTGCTCGACGACCTGCTGCATCCGGCGCACATCCGGCCGGACGGCGCGGAACTGCCGCGCTGCTTCAACTTCTCGCTCGGCCGCCCGCTGGCCGAGTTGCCGTTGATCCGCACCGGCCTCGACCTGCTGGCGCTGGGCAGCGGGCGCATGAAAATCGAGCAGGTGCGCCTGTCCGAGTTGCTGCTGGCCGGCGGTTGGGGGGCGGCCGATGGCGAGGCCGACGGTCGGGCGCGGCTCGATGCCGCCATGCGCCGCGACCTGCCATATTTCACCACGGTGCCCGCCCTGCTGCGCCTTGCCGAGCGCCTGGCCGAGAGCGCCCCGCCGCTCTGCCCGCAAACCACCGCCGCTCTGGCAGACCTGAGCGAAACGCTGGCGGCAGCCGGCGGGCGCAAGCGGCCGGGCGAATGGGCCGGCATTTTCCGGGCGGCTTTGCAGGCAGCCGGCTGGCCGGGCGACCGCGCCCTGTCGAGTTACGAATTCCAGGCCCGGCGCGCCTTCGGCGAAGTGCTCGACGGCTTCGGTCGGCTCGACGCCTGGCTCGGCAACGTGCCGGTGCATGAGGCCGTGCGCCGCCTGCGCGAGCTGTGCCGGCAGCGCATCTTCCAGCCGGAAACGCGCGGCCGCCCCGCAGTGCAGGTGCTCGGCGTGCTGGAAAGCGCCGGACTGCAGTTTGACGCGCTGTGGGTCATGGGCCTATCCGATGACCAGTGGCCGCCGGCGCCACGGCCAAACCCGCTGCTGCCGACCGAGTTGCTGCGCGCGGTGGGGGCCTCGCACGCCAGCGCCGAAGTCGAACTCGACTTCGCTCGCCGCGTCCATGCTCGTTTGCTGCAATCGGCCCCGGACATCACCTTTTCTCATGCCCGGGCCGACGGCAATCGCGTCCTGCGGCCGAGCCCATTGATCGCCGGCATTCCGCGCTCCGCCGACTTGCCGCCGCCGGCGGCAACGCTGGCGACGCGGTTGGCAGCGGAAGCGCCGGCGGCCTGCGCGGCGGTGGCCGACCATCAGGCCCCGCCGGTCGGCGACGGCGAGAAAGTCTCCGGCGGCAGCTGGCTGCTGCGCGCCCAGGCCATCTGCCCAGCCTGGGCCTTCTATCAGTTCCGGCTGGGGGCGGAGGCCATGGAAACGCCGGTCGAAGGCCTCGACCCGGCGGCGCGCGGCACGCTGGTGCACGAGGCGCTGGAAGCCTTCTGGACGGCGATTCAAAGCGGTCGCCGCTTGGCCGAGTTGGGCGATTTGACGCGGCCGCAGGCGATTCGCGAGGCCGTGGCCAAGGCGCTGGATAATTTCGAGCTTGAGCGTCGGATCACGCTGCCAGCGCGTTTTCGTACGCTGGAAGCCGAGCGCCTGGCGCAACTACTGACTGTTTGGCTGGAGGTGGAGGCCAAGCGCGATCCGGACTTCGAGGTGGTCGCTTGCGAGCAGCCGGCCGAGGTCGACATCGAAGGCATCAAGGTCAAGATGGTGGTCGATCGCATCGACCGCCTGCCTGATGGCCGCCAGGTCATCATCGACTACAAGACCGGCCAGGCCATCGACGTGAAGAACTGGGCCGAGGCGCGCCTTACCGAGCCGCAGCTGCCAATCTACGCCGCGCTGGTCGCCGACGACGTGTCCGCCGTGGTCTTCGCCAAGGTGCTGCTCGACAAGCCGGCCTTCGCCGGCGTCGCCGACGAGAAGGATGTGCTGCCGGGTGTCGCCGGCATCGGCGACGACAAACAGAAGATTTTCGACTCCGCCGTCTTCCCGAATTGGCCGGCCGTCGTCACCCATTGGCGCGAGCGGCTGCACGCCGTGGCGCAGGAAGTTGGGGCCGGCGTTGCCGGCGTGGTTTTTTCCGACGAGAAGAAGCTGCGCTATTGCGAAGTGCTGCCGCTGCTGCGCCTGCCGGAGCGCCGTCGTTTGCTGGCGGCCGCGGCCAATGAATGCTGCGGTGCACTGCCCGAAATGGGCAAAAACCAGAATATGGCGGCGGACGCGTGACATGACGAGCGAACCGTTGCCAAACGCTACCGAGATTTTCGCCACGACTGGCGACGGTCTCCGCCTGTGGTCCGAAGCTTTTGGCCGGCCAGGCGATCCGGCCATCCTGCTGATCATGGGCGCGATGAATCAGGGCATTTTCTGGCCGGATGATTTTTGCCGCGAACTGGCGCTACAGGGCCGCTATGTGATTCGTTACGATCATCGCGATACCGGTCGTTCGGACAAGGTCGATTACGCTAGCCGGCCCTATACGCTGGATCAACTGACCAGCGATGCGCTGGCCGTCCTGCGGGCACACGGACCGGCTCGAGCGAGCGTGGTCGGGCTGTCGATGGGCGGCTACATTGCCCAGCTGCTGGCCGCCCGTCATCCCGATAGGGTGGAAAATCTGGCGCTGATCTCGACGACCGCGGATCATCGGCCCTACATGGCGGCGACCATGGGGCAGCCCTGCGCTGCCTTCACTCTGCCGCCACCGGGAGAGGCGCTGCTCGATTACCTCCGGGACAGTGCGGCCCATCCGCCGCAGACGCCCCAAGAAGTCGAGGCAAATCTGCTGGCCGGCTGGGCGCTGACTTACGGCGGGCCAAAACCGGTGCCCGTCGACTGGTTGCGCCGGACCCTGCGCCTGGCCGCGACGCGCGATGCGCAGCCGGTTTCGGCGCTCAATCACGCCCTGGCCGTTGCCGCATCGCCGGATCGACTGGCCTTGCTATCAGCGATCCAGGCGCCGACCCGGGTCCTCCACGGGCGCCACGATATCCTGTTGCCTCCCCCGCATGGCGAGGCCTTGGCCCGGGGGATTCCCGGTGCCTGTCTGCAATGGCTCGACATGGGGCATTCCTTCATGGGAGCATCGGATTCTGAAGTACTGGCGGCACTGGCCGCGATCATTGGATAGTTATCAAGGGAGAAAGCATGAACATCCAACCGACCCTGCACGACGGCAAATTGACCTTGCGCCTGAACGGCCGCTTCCAGTTCGATTGCCATCGTGAGTTCCGCAATGCCTACGATGCCCAGATCGGTGACACTAAAGTGAGAACTTTTGTACTCGATCTGGCCGGTGTCGATTACCTCGACAGCTCGGCACTCGGCATGCTCCTGCTACTGCGCGAAAAAGCCAACCAAGCCAACCAGGCCGTCGAATTGGTCGGGGTGCAGGGGATGGTCAAGCAGGTATTGGGCATCGCCAATTTCGATCGCCTGTTCAAGATTTCCTGAGTTTATCGTCACGCTGACGTGTCGACGGCCGCGGAGCATCGCCTCGAAGAGGATAGAGTCGCCCGCCAGCGTGCGCTGGAGGTGGCTTCGTTCATCGTCGAGGCGCCGGCCGGGGCGGGCAAGACCGAGCTGCTGACCCAGCGCTACCTGCGCCTGCTGGCCGTTGTCCAGCATCCGGAGGAAGTGCTGGCGCTGACCTTCACCAACAAGGCGGCGACCGAGATGCGCGACCGCATCCTCGGCAGCCTGGAGATCGCCGCCAGCGGCATCGCGCCGGAAGCGGCGCATAAAAAGCTTACCTACAACCTGGCCAGCGAAGTGCTGGAGCATGACTCCGCCCGTGGCTGGGGTCTGCTCGCCCATCCCGGCCGCCTGCGCATCACCACGCTCGATGCGCTGTGCGCCAACCTGGCCCGCCAGATGCCTTACCTGTCGCGCTTCGGCAGCCAGCCGGGCGTCACCGACGAGGCCGAGGCGCACTACGCCACGGCCGCTCGCCGTACGCTGGAAATGCTGGAGCAGGGCGGCGAGCAAACCGCCGATGCCGACGTGGTCGCGACGGCGCTGGCCTTCATGGCCAACGACGCCGGCCGCCTGGAGCGCCTGCTGGTCAGCATGCTGAGCCGGCGCGACCAGTGGCTGCACCACGCGGCGCGCATCGAGAGCGGCGCGATGAAGCCCGAGGTCGAGGCCGGCTTCGCGGCGCTGGTCGAGCGCGATTTGCGACAGGTGGCGCAGCGCCTGGATGGCCGCCTGCAAAGCCTGCTGATGCCGCTGGCCCGCTTCGCCGCCGCCAACGTGCCGGAAGTGCTGGGGGCGCTCGAAGGCTGGCAGGAGACATTGCGCGGCGAACTGGATGAACTGCCGCTGTGGCGTGGTCTCGCCGACCTGCTGCTGACCGGCACCGGCACGTTGCGCAAGTCGCTGACCAAGAACAACGGTTTCCCGGCCGGCAAGGAATTCGCCGAGCAGAAGGCGGCCATGCTCGCGCTGCTCGACGACATGCGCGGCAGCGCCGGCCTGGAGGAGGCGCTGGCAGGCCTCGGCCGTCTGCCGCGACCGGAACTGTCGGCCGAGGAATGGGCCACCGTCGAATGCTTCTCGCGTCTGCTGCGCCTGGCCGCCGGGCAGTTGTGGCTGGCCTTCCAGGAAGCCGGCGAGGTCGACTTCATCGAGATCGCCGCCCGCGCCAGCCTGGCCTTGGGCGACGACGAAGCGCCGACTGACCTGGCGCAGGCGCTCGACTACCGTATCCAGCATCTGCTGGTCGATGAATTCCAGGACACCAGTCCGAGCCAGGTGGCGCTGCTCGCCAAGCTGATGCGCGGCTGGCAAGCGGGCGACGGGCGGACACTGTTCGTCGTCGGCGACCCGATGCAGTCGATCTACCGCTTCCGCAAGGCCGATGTCGGGCTCTTCCTGCGCGTGCGCGAGCGCGGCCTGGGCGACGTTCGCCTCGAGCATCTGCGCCTGTTTCGCAACAACCGCTCTTTCCCGGGTATCGTCGATTGGGTCAATGCCGCTTTCCCGAGCATCTTTCCGGCCGAGGATTCGCCGGAGGCCGGGGCCGTGCGCTATGCCGAATCGGCCGCCACGCGCGCGGCGCGGCCCGATGCCGGCGTTGGCGTGCATCCGGTCGTCCTGACGGCGGGCGAGGAGGGCGGCGAGCGCGAGGCGCGTCTCGTCCTCGACCTGATCCTGGCGGCGCGCCGCGACTATCCCGACGAGCGGGTCGCCGTGCTGGTCCGGGCGCGCAGCCACCTCGATGCGCTGGTCGCCGAGATTCGCCGCAGCGCGCCCGACTTGCGTTTCCAGGCGGTCGATATCGAAGGTCTGGCCGAGCGTCAGCACATCCAGGATCTGCTCACCCTCTACCGCGCCCTGCATCACCGCGCCGACCGCGTGCATTGGCTGGCCCTGCTGCGCGCCCCGTGGTGCGGCCTGACCCTGGCCGACCTGCATGCGCTGGCCGGCGGCGACAAGCAGCGCACGATCTGGCAGCTGATGCACGACGAGGCGCGCATCGCTGCCTTGAGCGCGGACGGCCGGCAACGCCTGCTTGCCGTGCGCGAGGTGCTGGCCCTGGCTTTCGCCGAGCGCGGCCGGCAACACCCGCGCCGCTGGCTGGAAGGCGTCTGGCTGATGCTCGGCGGTCCGCGCTGCCTGGAAGCGGCGGAGGCCTTGCCTGACGTCGAATCCTTCTTCGCCCTGGTCGACCGCCTGGCAGCCGGCGGCAGTTTGAATCCGGACACGCTGGCCGAGCAGGCCGCCGAACTGTACGCCCCGCCCGACCCGCTGGCCGGCGAGGCGGTGCAGATGATGACCATCCACAAGTCCAAGGGCCTGGAGTTCGAGACCGTGATCCTGCCCGGCCTGGAGCGGACGACCGGCAACAACGACAGCCAGCTGCTGCTGTGGGACGAAGTGGCCGGCGCCGATGGCCGCGAGCACCTGCTGGTCGCGCCGATGAAGGCCAAGGGCGCGGGCAGCGAGGGCGCGACGGCCTATGACTTCCTGCGCAAGCTGGAAGCCGAGCGCAGCGCGCACGAGGACGAGCGCCTGCTCTACGTGGCGGCGACCCGTGCCATCCGCCGCCTGCATCTGGTCGGTTGCGCCACGGTCGACGACAAGGCCGAGGAGAAAGCGGTCAAGGCGCCGCCCTCCGGCTCGCTGCTCAAGCTGCTGTGGCCGGGCGTGGCGCAGAGCGTTTTCACGCAGGCGGCGGCTCGCGGCGAGACGGTCGAAAGCAGCGCCGCCGGCATCGATTCGGCCAGCTTCATTCCGCCTTTGCTGCGCTTGAAGGAGGCGGGAACGCCGGCCGAGTTGCGCGCGCTGCCGGCCGGCCAGCGCCCGGCGGCCAACTCGCCGGAAGCGGAAGAAGAGAGCGCTCTGTCGCTCGACGCCTCGGTCGGCACCTTGGTGCACCGCATCCTGGAACTGGTCGCGAAAAATGGCCTGAATAGCCCGTGCACCGCAGCAGTCACCGCCAACGAAGCGGCCTGGCGGCGTTGGCTGTCCGGGCAGGGGCACGCTGCCGAGGCGGCGGCGCGCGGGGCGGCCGAAGTCGGCGCCATCGTGCGGGAGACGCTCGCCTCCGATACCGGACGCTGGCTGCTCGCCGCCCATGCCGAGGCCGGGGCCGAGCAGGCGTGGACGACACGCGAGGGCGAGGCGACGGCGCAGCACATCATCGACCGCGTCTTCGTCGCCGATGGTTGCCGCTGGATCGTCGATTACAAGACCGTACATGCGGCCGATGACGAACTCGCCGCCCGGGCCGAGGGCTTCCGCCCGCAGCTCGAAGGTTACGCCCGCCTCTACGCCGGCGACCCGCTGCCGTTGCGCCTGGCCGTCTTCTTCACGCGCCAGGCGAAGCTGGTCGAGTTGCCGGCGGTATACTGAAAAAATGCATATCCTCATCGTCGAAGACGACCGCCTGATCGCCGAGAACCTGTACGACTTCCTGGAGTCCTGCGGGCATCAGTGCGACTACGCCGGCAACCTGGCGGCGGCGCGTTCCCTGCTCGACGGCGGCGGCATCGACGCCATGGTGCTTGACCGCAACCTGCCCGATGGCGATGGCGCGAGCCTGGCCCGGCATCTGCGCGCTGCCGGCAACCCGGTGGCCATCCTGATGCTGACGGCGCGCGATGCGCTCGACGACAAGCTCGGCGGTTTCGAGGCCGGGGCCGACGACTACCTGGGCAAGCCCTTTGCCCTGAAGGAAGTCGAGGCCCGCCTGCTGGCGCTGCAGCGGCGAGGGGCGCCACGCAGCGAGGCCGGTCCGGTGCGCTTCGGTGCCATCGCCTACGATGCGGCGGCGCAGGAAATCCGTCTCGACGGCCGGCCGCTCGGCCTACCGCCCAAGGCGGTCCGCCTGCTTGCTGTCATGCTGCCCCACCCGAGTCGCCTGTTCTCCCGGCGCGAGCTGGAAATCGCCATCTGGGGCCGCGAGCAGGAGTCGAGCGACAACCTGCGCAGCGTGCTGCATACCGTGCGCAAGGCGATGGACGGCAATGCCGGTATCGAAATCCAGAACGTCCATGGTCTCGGCTACAAACTCGTCGGTTCCTGAAAACGGCGCCAGCATGCGCGTCCGTGTTGCCACGGTATTGGCAGCGCTCGCCTTGCTCATCATTCTGGTTCAGTCGTTGGCGATGATCTGGTTGTTTGATCGTAAGGAAGAGGAGTTCATCGATGCCCAACTAAACGACCAGATCGCCTACAGCATGGAGGTTTGGCGGAAGACACCCGACCTCGCCTTTCCCAATACACCGGCCATGTGGCTGTACCGCATCGGCCACGGTCAGTCGCCGGTCAATGTCCCACCTTTCTTGGCCAGGCTGGGGCCAGGCAACCACGAGGTCTATCTGGGCAGCAAGGAGTATCACGTTGCCGTGCGTGAGGACGACCAGGCACGCTACATCCTGGCCTATGACGTCGAGGGGCACGAAGATCGCTTGGACGAGTTGATATTGGTCACGATGCTGGCTGCAGGACTGCTCGGCTTGTTGACCCTGCTCGGTGGCTACCTGTTGGCCGGGCGCCTGACGCGGCGTCTGGAAGCGCTGGCCGACAAGGTGCAAACGGAGTCTCCCGGCCGCCTGCGGGAGCCCGGTATGGAGCGCGAGCTCGGGGCGTTGGCCGAGGCGCTCGACCAATACCGGACCCGCCAGGGCGAAATGCTGGAGCGGGAGCGCGCCTTCGCAGCCAATCTATCGCACGAATTGCGTACGCCGCTGACCGGCATTCGTACCGATGCGGAACTGCTGGCCAGTCTGCCCGATTTGCCGGAAGCCGTGGAACGCCGGGCGACGCGCATCGTGGCCAGCGTGGATCGCATCAATGCGCTGGCCAACAGCCTGCTGTTGCTGGCGCGCGAGGCGCGGCCGGGTACTGCGGCGGAGATTCTGCTGCGGCCGGCCATCGCCAGCATCTGGGAGTCGGTGCTGTTGGCGGGTCCGAAGGCTGTCGAATTCATCCTGGATGTCCCCGAGACCGCCATCATTCATGGCGATCCGGTGTTCTTCGATCTGGTGCTGCGCAATGTCCTGGATAACGCGCTGCGCTACAGCGACGAGGGGCGGATTGTTTGTCGCCTGAATGGAACCCGTCTGAGCGTGACGGATTCCGGCCCCGGTTTTACCGCTGGCGAATTGGAGCAGGTGTTCAACCGCTTCTTCGTCGGCCAGCGCGGGGCGAACGGGCTCGGGCTGGCACTGGTCCGTCACGTCTGTCTGGCCAGCGGCTGGCGCGTCAGTGCGCGTAACGCGCCGGATGGCGGTGGCGAGCTGACCATCGATTTTGGCGGCCAGCTGATGCCGGGAGACATCACAGATTCCTCACAAATCGCTCACTAAATCTTCACGCCCATCTTTCTAAAATGCCCGGCATTTTGTTCGTGGCGTTGAGAGATGAATCGATTTCAAGGTTTGAAGGGCCGGGCCATGCGAGTTTGGGGTCTCGGGATGCTGCTCGCATGGGGCGTGTTTTTCCTGACTCGGGGCGTCTTGTTTGCCCACTCTGTTGTCATCGGCCAGCAGCCGATGGATGGATTGCTGCCGGGCCTCCTGTTGGGCATGGTGCGCGACATTCCGGCAGCAGCGGTGGTTGCCTCGCCGTGGCTGCTGTTCGAACTGCTGTTCTCCGAGAAATGGCGTCGTCGCCTGAGTCTGCCGCTCTTCGGGATCTATGTCTTCACCCTGCTTTTCGTCGGTGTAGCGGAGGTCGTCTTCTGGGACGAGTTCAGCGTCCGCTTCAATTTCATCGCGCTGGACTACCTGGTATTCACTACCGAGGTAATCGGCAACATTCGCGAGTCCTATCCGGTTGGCAAGATCGTCGCGGCGCTGCTGGCACTGACTATCTTGCTGCTCTGGTCCTTGAGTAAGCCGCGCGCTGCCGCCTTGGCGGCAGATGCCCGTCGCAAGCCGCAACTGGCGTGGGCCGTCGCTTTGGCCGTGCTGGCCTGGGGCGTTGCCTACAAGATGACGCCGCCGGAGTTCTCCGGCAGCAGCTATGCCAATGAACTGGCCGATAACGGCTGGCGCAGCTTCCTGTGGGCGGCTCGTCAGAACAAGCTTGATTACCGTCAGTTCTATGCCACTCGTCCCGATGCCGAGGTGTGGGCCGACCTGCGTCGCTTGTCAGGGCATGAGCAGATCAGTGCCACCCATCAATCGCTGCATAAGGTCGCTTTCAAGCCAGCGATGGGGGTCAATGGCAAGCAGCCGAACGTTGTCGTCGTGATGATGGAAAGCATGTCAGCTGAGTACATGGCAACCTTCGGTAGCGACGAGAACCTGACGCCCAATCTTGATCGTTTGGCCAAGGAGGGGATGCTGTTTACCCATCTTTATGCTGCCGGGACGCGCACCGTGCGTGGCTTGGAAGCGCTGTCGGCGGCGCTGCCGCCCCTTCCGGGTAAATCGGTCGTGCGCTGGCCGAACGTTACCAACCTGAATACCCTGGGCGCAACGCTGGCCGAGCGCGGTTGGTCACCCCATTTCCTGTATGGCGGCTACGGTGCGTTCGACAATATGAACGCCTATTTCGGGGCGCAGGGCTACACGGTCACTGACCGTACCGGTTTCAAGGACGGCTTGGTCGAGTTCGAAAACATCTGGGGCGTCGCCGACGAGCATCTGTTCGATCAGGTGTTGATCGAGATGGATCGTGAGTACGCCGCTGGCAAGCCCTTCTTCGGCCATATCATGACCGCCTCGAATCACATCCCCTTTACTTATCCGGAAGGGCGCATCGATATTCCGTCGCCGGGCAAACGCCGAGGCGGCGTGAAATATGCCGATTTCGCTGTCGGCCGCTTCATCGAAATGGCCAAGCAGAAACCCTGGTTCGACAACACCGTTTTCCTGTTTGTCGCCGACCACTGTGCCAGCAGTGCCGGCAAGACCAAGATCCCGGTGCATCGCTATCACATCCCGGCCATCGTCTATGCGCCGAAGCTTATCTCGCCGCGCCGGGTCGATACCCTGGCCAGCCAGATCGATCTCGTACCGACCCTGTTGTCCATGCTCGGTCTGGAGCGCGACGATCACTTTGTCGGTCGGGACATCCTGCGTATGGCTCCGGAAGAGGGCAGGGCACTGCTGTCGACCTACCAGAACCTCGGCTACCTGAAGGGCGACGTGATGACCGTCCTGCAACCCAAGCGCAAGATAGAAACCTTCAAGATCAGCGCCGATGGCAAGGATGCTCAGCCGATGCCCACCGATCCCCGCCTAGCGGAGGAAGCGATTGCCTATTTCCAAGGGGCTGCCGCGTTGATGGAGAGGCACGGTAACGACGGAGTCCGGGTGAGTCAATAACGACTTCCTGCAATCTGGTCGCGGATGGGGGCGAATCAGAGATGAATACGGTGGGGCTGCTTGATCAGCTTAGGAGAGGATCCGTACGGGTTGCCGTTGGCTCGCTATTGGTTCTGCTGACTTTGACCGCTACGCTCATCGGTGTGCAAGGTGTGCATGGCGGCTTCAAGGAAACGCAGCAAATCACCGCGGCGGTCGGCGACTCCTTCTGGGCGAATCTCACCGTGCTCGGCGACTTCAGGGTGCTGCTGGCGCTGATACTGCCATTCAGTCTGCGCTATCCGCGTGTATTTCTATCTTTTCTCGTTGCCTCCCTGATCGCCGGCTTGGCGGTGCGTGGCTTGAAGCAGGTGTTTCATCTGCCCAGGCCGGTCCAGTTGCTGGGTAGCGATGCGATGACCATCATCGGTATCCCACGGGCCGGCAAAAGCTTCCCCTCGAGCCATGCGGCGCTGGTTGCGGCATTCGTCATGGTTTGGGTGGGGCAACTGGACTGGAAAAAGATATTACCGATGGCGGTGTGCGCATTGGTTGTTGGGCTGGCGCGCATCGCAGTCGGGGCGCATTGGCCGATCGATGTGCTTGTGGGGGCGATGCTCGGTATTGTCGCTGCGTGGGCGGCAAGCTCGATTGCCAACTGCTTGAGTGCTTATGAGACACCTCTTATCCGCCACCTTGTCGCCACCTTAGCCGTGCTTACGGTGGCCAGCCTGGCTTTCGATTCACTAGGTTACCCGGAAGCATTGTTTCTGCGCTGCCTGATCCTTGGTGTTGGGGTAGCCGGCTATTTCATCGTGTATGTATTGCCCGCGCTGTCCCGCTCGGGGGCTGCCTCGGAAAATAAGCAGGGGAATCGTTTGGATGTGCAGTGAGTCCTTGCCGGGGAGGGCGCAGGAAAGCAAAAAACTGGTCGGGGTGTGGGCCGGCGTCTTGCTCGTCCTATTGCTGCTGTCGTTGATCGGCCGCCCGGATATTCCCGTCGACGAAACCCGTTATATTGGCGTTGCCTGGGAAAGTTGGCTGCATGGCGACTGGCTGGTGCTGCATGCGAACGGCCAGCCCTATCATCACAAGCCGCCGCTGTTATTTTGGCTGATCGGCGCCGGTTGGTCGCTGTTTGGGGTCAATGACTGGTGGCCGCGAGCCATCTCGACACTCGCTTCCCTGGCCTGTGCGCTTCTTGTCGTCAGAATTGCCGACAGGCTCTGGCCGGCGCAGCGTGAAGTCGCGACTCGGGCCGGTTGGCTGCTGCTGTCCGGAGTGCTGTGGTTGGTTTTCAGCACGGCGCTGATGTTCGATGTGCTGCTGACAGCCTTTATCTTGCTTGCCCTGCTCTGTGTTCTGGATGCTGCATCGGCCGGCGGTCAGCGGCCATGGCTCATCTGCGGCTTGGCGATCGGTTTCGGGGTGCTGTGCAAGGGACCGTTCATTCTGTTGATCGTCATGCCGGTTTGTTTTGCCGGGCCTTGGTGGGGTGGGGTGCGGGCCAGAGGCAAGTCATGGTGGCTCGGCATATTCGGTGCCTTGGCACTGGGCGGTGCGATGGCCTTGTTGTGGGTGGTGCCGGCCGCCCTGGCCGGGGGGGAGGAGTTTCGTAACGCCATCCTGTGGCGTCAGGTGGCTGGCCGCGTCTCGGGAGAGTTGGCGCACCGGCAACCCATGTGGTTCTACCTCGCAGTCATGCCGATTCTGGCTTTTCCGCTCTTTTTCGTCGCTCGGGCATGGCAAGGGGGGGCGGCAAAACTGAGAGGCTTCTCCGATCCCGGAGTGCGTTTCATCCTAGCCTGGATCGTACCGGCATTTCTGTTGCTGTCGCTATCCGGGGGCAAGCAGATTCACTATTTGCTGCCGCTGTGGCCGGCACTTGTACTGCTGGCTGCCTTTGCCTGGCGTGATTCGGGCAAGGGACTCCTGTTGGTCCCCCTGATCATCGCCGCCATCGGTTTGGCCCTCGTGGCTTATCCGTGGTGGATCGAGGGGAGATGGTTCTTCTACCTGGCCAACCGCGAATGGCAGTTTGCCGGTGCCTTGCTGGTCATTCTGGCGCTGGTTCTATTCGGGCTGACCCGCAGGAAACCCGCGGCCATCGCGCCAGCTTTGGCCGGGGCTTCAATGATTACGCTCGGTATCCTGATGCTCAGCGTGGTCAAGGCGTTCAGCCCCGCCTTCGATACGACCCCGATGGCGAACCGCCTGAAGCAACTCGAGTTGACCGGGCGAGCCGTCGTTCATGTCAGTGCTTATAACGATCAATACCACTTCTATGGCCGTTTGTCCCGCAACCTGGAACAGGTCGGACGTGAGGAGATCGAGAACTGGTTTGCCAAGAATCCGGAGGGAATGGCCGTGATCTATACCAAGACCTACGCCGAAGCCAAACGGTTGCCCGCGGATTTCATCCAACCGTATCTGTCCGGTGGAGTGGCCTTGATCGACCGCCAGGCACTCGCAGTCTGGCGCCCCTGAGCTTGTCCCGCGGGCTTACGCCCGGTACGGGATCGGCAGTTCCACGCGAAAACAGGCGCCGTTCAGCCGCAATGAACGACCGACGCTGATCGATCCGCCGTGTTGCAGGGTGATCTGGCGCGTGATGGCCAGCCCCAGGCCGCTGCCGCTGCTCTCGCTACCGGGGAGGCGATAGAAGCGCTCGAACACGCGGTCCTTTTCAGTGTCGGGGATGCCGGGGCCGCTGTCTTCGACCGTCAGCCAGGCATGCCCCTCCGCTTCGCCACAGGCGACAGTGATGGTACCGCCCTCGGGGGTGTAGCGCACGGCGTTGTCGAGCAGGTTGCCGAGCAACTCCTGCAGCAATAACCCGTTGCCATGCACGGTTGCCGGCTCGAGTTCGAAACCGAGGTCGATGCGTTTGGCAATGGCGTAGGGCAGCCAGATTTCGGCGGCCTGCTGGACGAGTGCCTCCAGCGAAATCTCGCTTTGCGTCTGAGCTTTCGATGGTTCGGCGCGGGCCAGCGCAAGCATCTGGTCGACCAGATGGGACAGACGTTGGGCGGCGATCAGAATGCCTTCCAGACGGGTTCGCGTTTCAGCCGGAGATTCGCTGGCCGTCGCTTCAACCTGCGCCTGAAGCGCGGCAATCGGGGTGCGTAGTTGATGGGCGGCGTCGGAGACAAAGTTGCGTTGGCTGGCGAGCGAGTGCTGTAGGCGTTCAAGCAGTTCGTTGATTTCGGTGACGACCGGTTGTATTTCCTCGGGCACATTGACCCGGACCGGGCTGAGGTCTGCCTGGGAACGACCGGCCAGTTCCCGACGCAGGCTAGCCAGTGGTTCAAGGCCGGAGCGCACGCCGAACCAGACGACACTGATGCTGACCAGCATCAGCAGTAATTCTGGAATCAGCATGCCGAACAGGATCTCCCGGACCAGTGCGTTGCGTTTGACCATGGTTTCTGCGGCCAGGATGGTCAACTGCTGACCGGCGACCAGGCGTTGCAGTGCAGCAATGCGGACGGTCTGACCTCCCATCAGGCCATCGTAGTAGGCGCGGCCTTCTCTACCCAGAGTCCGCCAGTTTTCGTATTCCGGCAGCGGCAGATCATTCTGGCCGTCGAGCAGGATATCGTCCTCACCGCGCACCGCGTAATAGACGCGGTCGTACTTGTCGGTCAGCAATACGGCACGGGCCTGCGGCGTCAAGGGCAACTGAGGTTTGCCATTGACCACCTGTAACTGTTCGGCGACGGCGAGCGCCGTATCGTAGAGCGCACGGTCGTAGGCCTTGGTGGCGCTACGTAGGGCAACCCAGTAGGCGGTGGCGGCACTGGCGATCAGGACGAGGAACATCGCCGGCAGCAGCCGGTCGAGCAGGATGGCACGCAGGCTGGGCCGGCGTTCAGTCATCTTCGGCCGGTTTTTCCAGGTAGTAGCCGAGGCCGCGTACGGTACGGATATTGATGCCGGCCGGTTCGAGCTTGCTGCGCAGGCGCGAGATGAATTTTTCGATGGCGTTGGGAGTGATTTCCTCTTCCCAACTGTACAAGGCCTGCATGATCTGATCCTTGTCGATGATGCGGTTCACCCGGGTCGTCATGAATTCGAGTGCAGCCCATTCGCGGGCGGTCAGTTCGAGCGCATTGCCATCAAGCCAGGCACGTTTGCCGACGGTGTCCAGACGCAGGCGGCCGAGACGCAACTCCGGCTCGGCAACCCCCTGCATGCGGCGGATCAGTGCGCGCACGCGGGCTTCCAGCTCCGGTACGGCAACTGGCTTGACCACGTAGTCGTCGGCCCCGATGTCGAGCACGCGGACACGCTCTTCGAGTGCCAGGCGAGCCGAGAGGACCAGTACCGGAACGCGTTGCTGCCGCTCGCGCAGTCGGCGCAGGATTTCACTACCGTCGAGACCGGGCAGGCCGAGGTCGAGGATGACCAGATCGAAGGTCTGGGTGGCCAGCCAGCGATCCGCTTCGTGGCCATCGCCCGTGGAATCCACCACGTAACCGGAGTGGCGCAGGGCGCGGCTCAGGCCGTCGGCCAGTAGGGGGTCGTCTTCGACAAGGAGGATGCGCATGATTGGTCAGAAATCGGTCAGGCCAGCCCAATACGATATCACTCCCGAAGGAATGGAACATCCATGTCGCACCTGATTTTCTGTTTGTTGTTTTTGCCGGCCTTGGCTTTGGCTCAAAGCGCCGGTTCGCTGTCTCTGAAGGAGGCGGAAAACCTCTGGCGCGAGCATAGTCGCGAACTGGCCCTGTCGCGTGCCGCCCTGGAGGGTGCCGAGGCCGACGTCAAGACGGCCGGGCAGGCACCCAATCCGGCTCTGTCGCTGGACGTCTCTTCGATCAGCCCGTGGTCGGGTTACGGTTCCGGTGGCTGGAAGGACAAGAAAATCGACAACGTGCTGCGCGTCGAGCAGTTGATCGAGCGCGGCGGCAAGCGCGCTCTGCGGGTCAAGGGCGCCGAGGCTCGGCGCGAGGCGGCACGCTTCGATGTCAGCGAGACCGGACGTCAGCAGTTGGCCATGCTGCGGCGCGCTTATTTCGACCTTCTGCTGGCGCAGGAAAAGTTGAAGCTGGCGACGGAGACCGCCGAGCTTTACGCACGCGCTCTGGCCGTGGCGGAAAAGCGCCTGAAGGTTGGCGACGTAGCGCCGGTCGATGTGTCGCGCATGGCAGTCGACAAAGCGCGGGCCGACAACGATTCGCGTCTGGCACGCAGCGAGCTCGAACAGGCGAGGCAGGTACTGGCCTACCTGATCGGTCGTGAGAACGAAGCACAGGCCCTGCAGGCCCAGGAAGGCTGGCCGAATCCGAACCGGGACCCGTTGGCCGAAAATGTGGCCCTTGACCAGCGTCCTGATCTGGAAGCCGCCCGCCTGCGGGTGAGTGCTGCCGAAGCCGCCCGCGATCTGGCACGTACCCTGCGCACGCGTGATGTGACCGTCGGGGTGCAATACGAACATACCAACCAGAGCACCCCGGTCAATAGTTACGGCGTCGGCATCAGTGTGCCGATCTTCCTGTGGCACAACCACGAGGGTGAAATCCAGCGGGCCGAAGCGGATTACGACGCGGCTCGCCTGACTTACGAACAGCAACGGGCGCTGGCGACCGGCCTGGTCGGTCAGGCGCGCAGCACCCTGCTTGCCGCGCGGGACCGCCTGTTGCGCCTGCAGAGCGGCCTGCTGGCCGACGCCGAGCGCGTCGCCAAGGCGGCCGAGTTGGCTTACAGCAAGGGGGCCATGGGCTTGATCGATCTGCTCGATGCCCGCCGCACCTTGCGTCAAGTGCAAATTGAAGCGGTGACGGCGCACGCCGACTACGCCAAGGCCCTGTCCGACTGGCAGTTGCAGGCCGAATACGAGAGAGAAAAATGAGAGACAAGTTGCTGTTGTGTACGGTCGCCATTGTGCTGGCTGCGTGTTCGGCCAAAGAGGAGACGCCCAAGCAGGCGCTGGTGGTGGCCGAGGGCGAGTTCGTTCGCATCACCGAGCCGGAAAAGGCGGATTTCCTCAAGCTTGCTGCGGTGCACGCCGATCAGGGCGGCATTTTACGTTTGCCAGGACGTCTGGTGTGGAACGAAGAGAGGACCGTACGTGTCTTCCCGCAGGTCGGCGGGCGGGTGCAGAATATTGCGGTCGATGTCGGGCAGCCGGTCAAGGCTGGCCAGGCGCTGGCCGTGCTCGGTTCAGCCGACTACGGTCAGGCCCAGGCCGATGCGCGCAAGGCTCAGGCCGATTTGCACGTCGCCGAGCAGGCGCTGGCCCGCAGCCGCGAGTTGCGCGAGGCCGGCATCGTTGCCGAGAAGGATTTTCAGGCCGCCGAAGCCGACGCGCAGCGCGCCCGGGTCGAATCTGCCCGTGCCAGCCGCCGGCTGGCCGGTCTGGGGGGCGACGGCGATGGCAGCTACGCGCTGACCAGCCCGCTGGCCGGCATCGTGGTCGAGCGCAACATCAATCCTGGGCTGGAGTTCCATCCCGAACAGGGCGGTGCGCCGCTCTTCGTTGTGACCGATCCGGCCAGCCTGTGGTTGCAGCTTGATGCCAGTGAATCCGACTTGGCCAGCCTGAAGCGCGGACTGGAGGTCGATATCGAGATCAAGCAGTATCCCGGTGAACGCTTCAAGGGTGTAATCCGCCATGTTGCCGATTTCGTCGATCCGCAAAGCCGTACGATCAAGGTGCGCTGCGAGGTGCCGAACAAGGAACGTCGCCTGAAGGCGGAAATGTTCGCCCAGGTGCTGGTCGAGTTGCCACCGAGCGGCCAGTTGCGCGTGCCGGCCGCCGCCGTGATGTTGCAGGGTGATCAGCGCTATGTGCTGATCGAGGCCGAGGCAGGGCGTTATCGCCGCCAGCGCATCGACACCGTTAGCGAGCGCGATGGCGAGATCGAGGTGCGGGCTGGCCTGAAGGATGGCGACAAGGTTGTGGTCGAGGGCAACCTGAATCTGGTCAAGTACTTCCGGCCGACCGCGGACGTGGCGAAATGATCAAGCGTATCGTCCATTTCGCGCTCAATCAGCCACTCTATATCCTGCTTGGCCTGGCATTGTTTATCGGCGTTGGCGTTTCGGCGTTCCGTTCGCTGCCGATCGAGGCATTTCCCGATGTCACCGATACGCAAGTGACGGTGATTTCGCTCTATCCGGGGCGGGCACCGGAAGAGGTGGAGAAGCAGGTGACCGTGCCGCTCGAAATCGCCCTGGCCGGTGTGCCGAACTCGATCCGCATGTTCTCGCACACCCAGTTTGGCTTGTCCTTCATTGTCATTACCTTCGACGAAACGCCGAGTTTGTTCATGGCGCGCCAATTGGTCGAAGAGCGCCTGCGCGGCCTCGATCTGCCGGAAGGCGTCGAGCCCGAACTGGCCCCGCCGGCGACGGCGACCGGAGAAATTTTCCGCTACCGTCTTGAGGCGCCGGGCATGAAGCCGTCCGAGTTGCGTGCCGTGCAGGACTGGAATGTCATGCGCCAGTTGAAACAGGTGCCCGGCATTGCCGATGTCGTCTCGCTGGGCGGGCCGATTCGCCAGTACGAAGTGCGCCCCAATCTCGCCAAGCTGCGCGATTACAAGGTGACGCTGGCCCAGTTGTTCACCGCGCTGCAACGCGCCAATGCCAATGCCGGCGGTGGTTCGGTGGCGCAGGGGCGTCAGCAGTTCCTGATCCGCTCCATCGGTCGCTTGCGTTCGTCGGCCGATATCGGCCAGATCGTTGTTGCCGAGAACAAGGGGGCTCCCCTGCTGGTGCGCGATCTTGCCGAGATTGTCGAGTCGCGTGTGCCGCCACAGGGCATCGTCGGTTACAGCGATGCACAGGGCGACGAAGACGAGGTGGTTTCCGGGATTGCGCTGTTGCGCAAGGATGAAAACCCGTCGATGGTCCTGGAGGCCTTGAAGGCCAAGGTCGACGCTCTGAATGCCGGCGGCTTGCCGGATGGCGTTCGGATCATTCCTTACTATGATCGTTCCTGGCTGATCGGCAAGACGCTGAAAACAGTGTTCACCAACTTGCTTGAAGGGGCAGCGCTGGTCACGTTGGTACTCTATCTCTTCCTGGCCGATTTGCGGGCGGCCGCTATCGTTGCCTCGATCATCCCGCTTGCCCTGCTCGGTACCTTCATCGGCCTGACCCTGGCCGGCATCCCGGCCAACCTGCTGTCGCTGGGGGCGATGGACTTCGGCATCATCGTCGACGGCGCGGTAATCGTCATCGAGAACATCTTCCGCAGGCTGGGTGAGGCGCACAAGGATGATGATCACCGTCCGCAGGAACGGACGATCCGCGAGGCCGTCATCGAAGTGGGGCGGCCGACGGTCTTCTCGATGATCATCATCATCGTGGCCCACCTGCCGATCTTCACGATGCAGCGGCACGAGGGCAAGATTTTCGCGCCCATGGCCTATTCGGTCGTGGCGGCGTTGGTGACTTCGCTGATTCTCTCGCTGACCCTGGTTCCTTTCCTCTCGAAGGTCGCTTTCCGCAAGCATGTGCCGCATGAGGAAACCCGGCTGATGCACTGGCTGATGGATATCTACGATCCTCTGCTCAAGTGGGCGTTGGGCAATACGAAGAAGCTGCTGTCGGGGGCCGTGTTTGCACTGCTTTTGACCTTGGTGGCGATCCCCCGCCTGGGTACCGAGTTCCTGCCAGAGTTGAATGAGGGTTCGATCTGGGTGAACGTGACCCTCCCCACTTCGGTGTCGGTAGACGAGGCGCGTAGCGAGATGCGCAAGTTGCGGCGAACTCTGGCCGACTTCCCGGAGGTGAATGCCGTGATTTCCAAGGCTGGCCGACCGGAAGATGGGACCGACCCGAAAAACATCAACATGACCGAGATGCTGGTCGACCTGAAGCCGGAGGCGCAGTGGCGCAGCGGCATGACCAAGGAGCAATTGGTCCGCGACATGGAGGACAAAATCAACGATATTCCGGGGATCGAGCCCAACTTTACTCAGCCGGTACGCGACCAGATTCTCGAATCCATTTCGCAGATCGACGGGCAGATCGTCATCAAGCTCTATGGCGATGACCTGGACACCTTGCGCCATAACGGTCGCGAAGTCCTCGATCGCATCGGCAAGGTGCCTGGGGTAATCCGGGCTTTCATCGACCGGGACGGCGAGTTGCCACAATACCGGATGGAAATCGACCGCGCTGCTGCGGCGCGCTATGGCCTGAACGTGGCGGATATTCAGGAGGTCATCGAGACGGCCGTAGCCGGCAAGGCGGCGACCGAATTGTGGGAGGGCGAGCGCCATTTCAGCGTCGTGCTGCGTCTGGATGAGTCGGCACGTCAACTTGATCGCCTGAAGGATGTCCTGATTCCGACGCCGTCCGGGGCGCAGGTGCCGCTAGCCAATCTGGTCGATATCAAGGTGGCGAGCGGGGCGATGAACATTGCCCGGGAGTCGGGGCGGCGAGTGATCGCCATCGGCGTATTCATCCGCGACCGCGACATGGGTTCGGTGGTTGCTGACATGAAGAAGGCGACGGCCGACCTCAAGCTGCCGCAGGGTTACTCCATCACCTGGTCGGGTGAATTCGAAAACCAGGAACGGGCAATGCAGCGCCTGATGCTGGTCGTGCCCCTGTCCATCCTGATGATCTTCATCCTGCTGTTCGATGCCTTCAAGTCCTTCCGCGACGCGTTGATCATCATCAGCAACATTCCTTTCGCCATGATCGGCGGGGTATTCGCCTTGCTGTTCAGCGGCATTCCCTTGTCGGTGTCGGCGGCGATCGGCTTCATCGCGCTGTTCGGCCAGGCGGTGCTTAATGGCGTGGTGATGGTCAGCTATATCAACCAGCTGCGCCGACAGGGCATGGAGGTCTATCAGGCGGTCTATCAGGGGGCCTTGTCGCGTCTGCGCACGGTGCTGATGACGGCCTGGCTGGCCATGCTCGGCTTGTTGCCGATGGCGCTGTCGCATGGCATCGGTTCGGAGACGCAGCGCCCGCTGGCGCTGGTCGTCATCGGTGGGCTGATCTCGGCAACGGTGCTGACGCTGTATGTCCTGCCCGCGCTCTACTATTTCGTCGCCACTCATCCCCGCCTCGCCAAGGCCTTGCACTAGCCGCGTGCGCAACTTGTTGCGCTGGCTGCTGCTTGGCCTGGCCCTGATGGCCAGAGCCGGGTGGGCGGCCGACGCCGTGAACGTGTTGGTGGTGGAGAGCGACCTCGATGTCGATTACCGCAATGGGATCTATGTCGCGACCCTGAGTTTCAAGGTGCCGGTCGTGGCGCGCGTGGTGCTCGATGTACTGACCGACTTCGAGCACATGGCGGCTTTCGTGCCCAATCTGAAGCGTAGCCGGGTCATCGATCGTGCGGGGCGTATCTATCGGGTCGAGCAGGATGGCAAGGCGGTGCTCGGTGCTTTTACCATCGATTTTCACTCCCTGCGCCAGATCGAAGTGCTGCCCGGCGGACGTATCGTGTCGGACTCCCTGCCCGGATCGAGCAGCCGCAGCCATAGTGAAATGAAGGTGCTGGACGGTGGTGCCGGCTGGACGCGCCTGGACTACACGCTGGAACTGGAGCCCTCCGCCTGGATTCCTTCGTCCCTCGGCGTCGGCTTCCTGCGCCACGAAATGGCCGAGCAGTTCGATGCGATGGCTAGGGAGATGGTGCGGCGATCACGCGAAACGCGCTAAAAAAAAGACCCGCCAATTCAGGCGGGTCAAGCGTCTCTTGGAGGAGTTGCTGCCTGCATATTGTCGCTCCACTTCCTGACCGAAGTCTGACAAAATGCCAAAAACTACAAGCAGAGAACGTTAATCCAGATCGCAGCGGCGTTGATCAGGGACAGTAATACCGCTGCACTGCCCATGTCCTTGGCACGTTTGGCCAGCTCGCTCTTCTCCGGCGAGGCCTTGTCGACCACCGCCTCGACGGCCGAATTCAGAATTTCGACAATCAAAATCAACAAAATGCTGCCAATCATCAACGCCCGCTCCACCCCGGTTTTTCCGAGATAGAGCGCCAGTGGGATGGCAATGGCGGCGAGCAGCACTTCCTCGCGGAAGGCAGCCTCGTTCTTCCAGGCAGCGCCCAGGCCATCGCGCGAATAGCCGAGCGCGTTGATCAGTCGGGTTAGCCCTTGCTTGCCTTTGAATTCCTCAAAACCACTCATGATTCTGCCTTCTGTGGGGTGGCCGGTTTTTGCCCATTTTTGCGTGTGCACCGCAGGTGCATGTGGTTATGGCTGTCTTTGCGCAATTCGAATAGTTCGCTGGCGATCACGAGATCGCTTAATTTGGCGTAACCGTAGTTGCGTTGGTCGAAGGCGGACCAGTTTTTGTTGATGTGCGAGCCGACTGCGCCTAAAGCTGCCCAGCCGGATTCATCGGAAACAGCTGCGACAGCGTTTCGCAAATGGTGTACCAGGCGGGTATCGCTACGCAGTTCGTTGGTGGTTTTGCGAGAAGGCGGCATTTGTTGAACTGCGATGTTCGGCGAATCGTTGAGTGCCGGCTCTCCCAGACTTTCGAGAAACAAGAATTTGGTACAAGCGTTCACGAACGGCTGAGGTGTTTTCTTCTCGCCAAAGCCGAATACTTTGTGACCATTGGCCCGTAGTCGCATGGCCAGTGGCGTGAAATCCGAGTCGCTGGAAGCGATGCCAAAAGCTGCCAGCTTCTGGCCATGTAGCAAATCCATCGCATCAATGATGATGGCGCTGTCCGTCGCATTCTTGCCCTTGGTGTAGGCGAACTGCTGGATTGGCTGGATTGCGTGATCGTGCAGGATTTCAGCCCAACCGTTCAGCGTCTGGTTCTTCCAGTCGCCGTAGGCACGACGTATGTTGATCACCCCGTATTTGGATAGCTCGTCAAGAATTGCCGTGATTTTTCTAGAGGGGCAATTATCCGCGTCGATCAGAAGCGCAATCCCGTTATGTTCCATTGAAATTTCCTAACGCTTGGCCAGCATCGGTTTCAGGAAGCGGCCGGTGTGGCTGGCCTTGCACTTGGCGACGTCCTCCGGCGTGCCGGCGACCAGGATGCGACCGCCGCCGCCGCCGCCTTCCGGGCCGAGGTCGACGATCCAGTCGGCGGTCTTGATCACGTCGAGGTTGTGCTCGATGACGACGATGGTGTTGCCGTTGTTGGCCAGCCGTTGCAGCACGCTGAGCAGCATCTCGATGTCCTGGAAGTGCAGGCCGGTGGTCGGTTCGTCGAGGATGTAGAGCGTGCGGCCGGTGTCGCGCTTGGAGAGTTCCAGGGCCAGCTTGACGCGCTGCGCCTCGCCGCCGGAGAGCGTGGTGGCGCTCTGGCCGAGGGTGATGTAGCTGAGGCCGACATCGACCAGCGTTTGCAGCTTGCGGGCGACGACCGGCACGGCATCGAAGAACTCGCGCGCCTGCTCGACGGTCATGCCGAGGATGTCGTGGATGTTCTTGCCCTTGTATTGAATCTCCAGCGTTTCGCGGTTGTAGCGCTTGCCGTGGCAGACGTCGCACGGCACGTAGATGTCGGGCAGGAAGTGCATTTCGACCTTGATCATGCCGTCGCCCTGGCAGGCTTCGCAGCGCCCGCCCTTGACGTTGAAGCTGAAACGGCCGGGGCCGTAACCACGGGCGCGCGATTCCGGCACCTGGGAGAACAGTTCGCGGATCGGCGTCAGCAGCCCGGTGTAGGTGGCCGGGTTGGAGCGCGGCGTGCGGCCAATGGGGGCCTGGTCGACGTTGATCACCTTGTCGAACAGGTCGAGGCCGACGATTTCCTTGTGCGGCGCGGGCTCGGTGGTCGAGCCGTAAAGGTGTTTGGCGGCCGCGGCGTACAGCGTGTCGTTGATCAGCGTCGATTTGCCGGAGCCGGAAACGCCGGTGACGCAGGTGAGCAGGCCGCCGGGAATCTCCAGCGTGACATCGCGCAGGTTGTTGCCGTAGGCGCCGATCACTTTCAGTTGCTTGTCCGGATTGGCCGGGCGGCGCTTCTCCGGCATGGCGATCTTGCGCCGGCCGGCCAGGTAGTCGCCGGTCATCGACGCCGGGTTGGCCGCCACTTCGGTCGGCGTGCCGTGAGCGACGATGGAGCCGCCATGGACCCCCGCGCCGGGGCCGATGTCGACCACGTAGTCGGCCAGGCGGATGGCGTCTTCGTCATGCTCGACGACGAGCACGGTGTTGCCCATGTCGCGCAGGTTGCGCAGGGTTTCGAGCAGGCGGTCGTTGTCGCGCTGGTGCAGGCCGATGGATGGCTCGTCGAGCACGTACATGACGCCGGTCAGGCCGGAGCCGATCTGCGAGGCCAGGCGGATGCGCTGCGCTTCGCCGCCGGAGAGCGTCTCGGCCGAGCGTTCCAGGCACAGGTAATCGAGGCCGACGTTGATCAGGAAGGAGAGGCGGGCGGTGATTTCCTTGAGGATTTTTTCCGCCACCTGCGCCTTGGCCCCGGTGAGTTGCAGGCAATTGAAGTAATTGCGCGCCTCGCCGAGCGGCAGCCGGTTGATTTCGTGCAAGGTCTTGTCGCCGACGCGCACGTGGCGCGCCTCGGTGCGCAGGCGCGAGCCGGAGCAGGTCGGGCAGGTCGAGCTGCTGATGTATTTCGACAGCTCCTCGCGCACGGCCTGCGAATCGCTGCCGCGGTAGCGTCGTTCGAGGTTGGGAATGATCCCCTCGAAGCTGTGGCTGCGGTCGAAGCGCGTGCCTTTCTCGTTCTGGTACTTGAAGCTGATCGAGTCGCGCCCGGAGCCGAACAGGATGACGTTGCGCACTTCTTCGGAGAGTTGCTCGAAAGGCGTGTCGACGTCGAACTCGTAGTGGGCGGCGAGCGATTCGAGAATCTGGAAATAGAACTGGTTCTTCTTGTCCCAGCCGCGGATGGCCCCGGCGGCCAGCGAAAGGTGCGGCGCGGTGACGACGCGCTTGGGATCGAAGAACTGGATGACACCCAGGCCGTCGCACTTCGGGCAGGCGCCCATCGGGTTGTTGAAGGAGAAGAGGCGCGGCTCCAGTTCCTGCAAGGCGTAGGAGCAGACCGGGCAGGCGAACTTGGCCGAGAACATGTGCTCGACGTTGCTATCCATTTCCAGTGCGATGGCCCGGCCGTCGGCGTGGCGCAGTGCGGTTTCGAAGGATTCGGCCAGGCGCTGGCGCATGTCCTCGCGCACCTTCAGGCGGTCGACCACGACGTCGACCGTGTGCTTGTGCGTCTTGGCCAGCTTGGGCACGGCGTCGATTTCATAGACGGTGCCATCGACCCGCACGCGGGCAAAACCCTGGGCGCGCAGTTCGGTGAACAGTTCGAGTTGCTCGCCCTTGCGGTTGGCCACCACCGGGGCGAGGATCATCAGCTTGGTTTCTTCGGGCAGGGCCAGCACGTGATCGACCATCTGCGACACGGTCTGCGCTTCGAGCGGCTGGTTGTGTTCCGGGCAGTAGGGCGTACCGGCGCGGGCATAGAGCAGGCGCAGGTAATCATGGATTTCGGTGACGGTGCCGACCGTCGAGCGCGGGTTGTGCGAGGTGGCTTTCTGCTCAATGGAAATGGCCGGGCTCAAGCCCTCGATCAGGTCGACATCGGGCTTCTCCATCAATTGCAAAAACTGCCGGGCGTAGGCCGATAGCGACTCGACGTAGCGGCGCTGCCCCTCGGCGTACAAGGTGTCGAAGGCGAGTGAGGACTTACCTGAGCCGGAGAGGCCGGTGATCACAATGAGCTGGTCGCGCGGCAGGTCGAGGTTGATGTTCTTGAGGTTATGCGTGCGCGCGCCGCGGATGCGGATGCTTTCCATCGCTGTTCTGCAAGGGTTGAAATGAAGTTTGAACTATACGCAAAAGCATCGTTCCATGCACGGAAAACTGTATGGTTATACAGTTGTTTTGCCGCTCGCTCGGTGCCCGCTACCGCTCATGCCAGCGGGTTTGCCGAATGGGTATTTGCCGTCGATACTTGTCATGACGCGCTGTCGGCGTCGCTTCCTCTCGAACCTTACCCGCCGTCGCCATGTCCGAATCCGCCAGCCACGTCTTTGCCGCCGCCCTGCCGGCCGCCCTCAACCAGCGCTATGAAATCCGCGGCGAACTGACCCAGACGCCGAGCAGCCGCTCCTTCCTTTGCCTGGACAACTTCACCCAGCACGAAGTGGCCCTCAAGATCGCTCTGCCCGGCGTCTTCGACGGCGATGCGGCAGCGCGCAAGGCCTGGCTCAACGAGATCCGCATCGTCGGTAATCTGCGTCACCCGTACATCGCAGCCATCCACGACGCCGGCTTTGCCGACGGCCAGCCCTATGTCGCCGGCGAGCACTTCGCGGCGGGGACGTTGAGTAGTTGCGTGCGTGCGGGGCGACTGAAATCGGTCGGCGAAGTGCTCGAAATCATCCACAAATGCGCCAGTGCGCTTGATTACGCCCGCCAGGCCGGCATCATCCATCGCCGCCTGCGCCCGGAAAACATCTTCTACGTCGGCCAGGGCGAAGCCAAGGTCGGCAATTTCGGTACCGTCTATTGGGAGGGCAAGGCCGCCCGTCCGAATTTGCTCGATGTCCTGCGCTACCGTGCGCCGGAAGCGCCGAACGGCCAGGGCAGCCTGGCGGCCGACATCTATGCCCTCGGCGTCGTCCTGCACCAGTTGCTGACCGGCTCCTGCCCATTCGAAGCCGACGACCTCGACCTCCTGCGCCAGCGCATCGCCAAGGGCGAACGCAAGCCGCTGGCCCACTGGCGCAACGACCTGCCGGAAGGGCTTGATGCCCTGCTCGACGGCATGCTGGCCGTCGATCCGGCAGTCCGCTTCGCCAACTGGGGGGCAGTTCTCGCCGCGGTCTCCGAACTGGCCGGCCGCCTCGGCCCCGCCGCCGACAACCCGGAACAACCGACCCAGGCCGAACTCTACGAGCGCCTGCGCGCCCTGCCGCTGCTCAAGCCGCTCGACGACGCCCAACTCTGGGAACTGTTGCGCCTGTCGCGCTGGCGCAACGTGCCGGCCGGCACCACCTTCATGCGCGAAGGCGGCGAGGCGCTCTCCTGCTACCTGCTGCTCAACGGCGAAGCCAAGGTCCTGCGCGAACACAAACTGATCGCCATGTACGACCCCGGCACCCTGTTCGGCGAAATGGCCTTCGCCGAAGAACCGCCCGAACTGCGTGCCGCCACGGTCACCTCGACCACGCCGGCGACCATCGGCAAATGGGCCTACGCCAAGCTGCTCAAGGCCTCACCCGGCCTACAGTCGAAAATGCTCGAAATCTTCTGGCGCCTCGCCGTCGCCCGCCTGAAGAAATCCGACGAACGCTACCTGCGCCTGTACCACCAGACCAACGCCACGCCGGCCTGAAATTGGCCACTGCTGCGGTGCACTAGGCAAAAAGGGCAAAAACCGACGTTGGTTCGGGCGATGCCGGGGCAGCCATGCGCTAAGATGGCCGCTCCTTTTCCCTGCTTGCTGACGTGTCGCCATCCCCCGAAGCCCGCGATGAATTTCTTGCCGGAGTGCGCGCCGAGTTGCCTTTACTACTCGGTGTCGTGCCGTTCGGCTTGATCTATGGCGTGCTCGGCCTGGCGGCGGGTTTGCCGGTGTGGGCGGTGGTGCTCAGTTCGTCGCTGATCTTCGGCGGCTCGTCGCAGGTGGTGTTCGCGCAGTTGTTCGGTGCCGGCGTGCCGCCGCCGGTGGCGGTGACGACGGTAGGCGTGGTCAATCTGCGCCATCTGCTCTACAGCGCGGCGGTGGCCGAATATCTGCGCGCCTTGCCGTGGCGCTGGAAACTTCTCCTCGCCTACCTGCTGAACGACGAGGCTTTCGCCGCTGCCATCGGCCGTCTGCGCGACGGGCCGGCGACGCCGTGGCGACACTGCTTCCTGCTCGGTACGGGCTTCACCTTGTGGGCCGGCTGGCAACTGTCGACCCTGGGCGGCGTGCTGCTTGGCGCGGCGATTCCGGCCGGCTGGTCGCTCGATTTCTCCATCGCGCTGACCTTCATCGCCTTGCTCGTGCTCGCCGTGCACCGGCGCAGCGAGGCGTGGGCGGCGCTGGCTGCCGGAGTGACGGTCTTACTGACGCTCGGCCTGCCGCACAAGCTGGGCTTGCTGGTGGCGGCGGCCGTCGGCGTGGCGGTCGGCCTCGGCCTGCGCCGTTTCGACCGGAGGGCGGCATGAGCACTGGCGTCCTGCTGCTGACCATGGCGGCCTGCGGCTTGGTCACCTTCCTGATCCGCCTGTCTTTCATCGCCTTCGGTCATCATTTGCCGGACGATCCACGCATTGGGCTGACTTTGCGCTATGTGCCGCCGGCCATACTCGGGGCGCTGATTGCGCCGGAGATTTTCGTCGCCAATGGCCAGTTCACGACCGATCCGGCCAACCCGCGTCTGTGGGCGGCACTGGTTGCGCTGCTGGTGGCCTGGCGTGGGCGTAGCGTGCTGGCCACCATTGCCGCCGGGATGTTGGCCTTGTGGGCGGTGCAGGGCTTTGCCGGCTAGTTTTCGCTGCAAGCGGTCGGGGCAAAGCTGCTAATATTTGCCCTTCGTTGCATTGCACAAAATAGTCCAAAAATGTCTGCCCCAACCGATCGCATGAGTCCGGAGGAGCGCCGCGTCGGCGCCTCGCTGGCTTCCATTTTCGCCCTGCGCATGCTGGGCCTTTTCCTGATCCTGCCGGTGTTCGCGCTTTATGCCCGGACCTTGCCGGGCGGTGACGACCGCGGGCTGATCGGTTTCGCACTGGGAGCCTATGGTCTGACCCAGGCGGTGTTCCAGATTCCGTTCGGTGTGGCGTCCGATATCTTCGGGCGCAAGCTGGTCATTGTCATCGGCTTGCTGTTGTTTGCTGCCGGTAGCTTCGTTGCGGCGTGGGCGCCGGATATGCACTGGATCATCGTCGGCCGCGTGTTGCAGGGCGCCGGGGCGATTTCCGCCGCTGTGACGGCGCTGGCCGCCGATCTGACGCGCGAGGAGCATCGCACCAAGATCATGGCCATGATCGGTTCGTCGATCGGTCTGGTATTCGCCCTGTCGTTGGTTGGTGCGCCGCTGCTCTACGGCTGGATCGGCATGTCCGGCTTGTTCATTCTGACCGGTGTTCTGGCCCTGGCCGCCATCGCGCTGCTGTTGAAGGTGGTGCCGGCAGCGCCGGCGCCGCACGGTCACGTCAAATTGCCGTTGCGCCGTGTTCTGTTCGATCTTGACCTGATTCGCCTGAATGTCAGCATCTTCACCTTGCACATGATGCAAATGGCCATGTTCGTCGTACTGCCGCATGCCTTGCTGACGCATGGCGGTCTTGAAGCTGCCGCTCACTGGAAAGTCTATCTGCCGGCCGTGCTGGTTTCCTTCATGGTCATGGTGCCGGCCATTATCGCCGCCGAGAAGAAGGACAAGATGCGTCCGGTGTTCATGGGGGCCATTGCATTGCTGGTGCTGGTACAGGGGGGGCTCTTCGTAACTGGGGAAAGCCTGTGGTCTCTGGCGCTCTGGCTGATGCTGTTCTTCGTCGCCTTCAATATTCTGGAGGCGACCCTGCCGTCGCTGGTCTCGCGCACGGCGCCGCCGGAGGCAAAGGGGGCGGCACTCGGGGTGTATAACACAACGCAGGCAATCGGCCTCTTTCTCGGGGGGGCGTTGGGGGGCTACATCGCGCAACATTTCGGCGATAATGCGGTGTTTGCAGTTTGCGCCGGCCTGGCTGTCGTCTGGCTGATCGTCGCAGGCACGATGAATTTCCCGCAACGGCGTGTCTCGCCGGCGGCATAAACGTTTAGGAGAGTAGGGGCATGGCTTCTGTTAACAAGGTGATTCTCGTCGGCAATCTCGGCGCCGATCCGGAAACGCGCTATACCGCCAGCGGCGACGCCGTGTGCAATATCCGCCTGGCCACCACCGATAGCTGGAAGGACAAGAGCAGCGGCGAGAAGCGCGAAATGACCGAGTGGCACCGTGTCGTCTTCTATCGCAAGCTGGCCGAAATCGCCGGGCAATACCTGCGCAAGGGCTCCCAAGTCTATCTGGAAGGCCGCATCAAGACGCGTAAGTGGCAGGACAAGGACGGCCAGGATCGCTACACGACCGAAATCGAAGCGACCGAGATGCAGATGCTGGGTGGCCGTCAGGGCTCCGGCGCACCGGCTTCCGGCGGTGGCGGCGGTTATGACGAGCCGACCGATTACTCGCCGGCCCCGCCGAAGAACAAGCCGAAGCCCTCGTTCGACGATCTGGGCGACGACATCCCGTTCTAATCATGATCGGCCCGCGCTGGGTGCGGGCCTTGCAGGCCACTTTAGGATTCAGTCATGTCCCAAGCCACCACCTTCAAGATTCTCGAAGACATCGCCAAGGATCTGTCGGGTAACGAGATCAACTTTCCGACCTTCCTCGACATCACCTTCCAGGTGCGTAGTGCGCTGAAGGATCCCAATCTGAACATCGAACAGCTGGCCAAGCTGGTCGGTGCCGAACCGCTGATGAGTGCCAAGATCATCCGCATGGCCAATTCGGCGGCGCTGAATCCGTCCGGTCGCGAGATCGCCGACGTCAAAAGCGCCATCGTCCGGGTCGGTATGGAGGCGGTGCGTACCGTGTCCTTTGCCGTGGCCATGGAGCAATTGCTCCAGTCCAAGACCATGCAGCCGTTCGAGGCGATTTCCCAGCGCCTGTGGGTACACACGGCGCACGTCGCCGCGCTGTGCCGTGTGCTGGCGCGCAAGATCGCCAAGATCAACGGTGACGAGGCGATGTTCACCGGCCTGGTGCACGACCTCGGCGTCTTTTACCTGATGTCGCGCGCCGCGCATTTCCCGGAATTGGTCGCTGACAAGGTCGAGCTGCATTCCCTGCTCGTCGGCTGGCACGACAATATCGGCCACGCCCTGCTGTCCGCCCTCGGTTCGCCGGAAGGCGTGCTGCTGGCAGTGCAGGAGCATGAGCAGGACCGCGATATCATCGAACTGAAGTCGCTGTCCGATGTGCTTTACGTTGCCAACAAGATCGCCAACCGCACTTCCAGCTGGCGCGATCCGGAACTCGACGGTCAGGTGGATACCTCCATGCTGGACGATATTTTCGACGCCGACACGCTGGCCGAGATCATCGAGGAGTCCGAAGAGGAAGTGCAGTCGCTGAAGGCCGCGCTGGGCGGCTGATCGGCGCCCACTCGCCATGTTGACCTTCGACATCCTGTGCGAGCAGCGCATAGTCGATGCGATCCGGCAGGGCGAGTTCGACCATCTGCCAGGGGCCGGCAAGCCGCTTGATCTCGAAGAGGATCCGCTGGTACCCGAGGAGATGCGTCTGACTAACCGCATTCTGAAGAATGCGGGTTATATCCCGGCTGAGGTGGGGTTGCGCAAGGAAATCACCGAATTACAGAATCAGTTGGCCTTGCTTGGTGACGAGGCGCGTAGCCAGGCGGTGAAGCGCCTGGCCATGCTGATGGCGCGCTTGTCGCTGCAACGTGGCCAAATGGTTAATCTGGCGCTGGAAGACCAATACTGGGAGCGGCTCAAACAGAAGGCCGCCTAGCCAACGGGGGATCGGGATGAGTAGCAGCAATCAGCCGGCGGAAGTTTCGGGCAAGCGCTTGGCCGCACTGGCTTTGGCGGCCTTGGGGGTCGTCTATGGCGATATTGGGACCAGTCCGCTTTATGCAGTGAAGGAAGTCTTTGCCGGTAACCATCCGATTCCGGTGAGTGAAGCCAATATTTTTGGCAGCCTGTCGCTATTTTTCTGGGCGCTGGTCATCATTGTTTCGGTCAAGTATGTGACCTTCATCATGCGTGCTGACAACCGCGGTGAGGGCGGGATCATGGCCCTGATCGCGCTGGCTCTGCACGAGGCAGAGGGCAAGCCGCGCCAGATGAAGGCCATCATGATTATCGGCATCCTCGGTGCCGCAATGTTCTACGGCGATGGCATGGTGACGCCGGCCATCTCCGTCCTGTCCGCCGTCGAAGGCCTGGAAGTGGCGGCGCCCGGCCTGCACAGCTTCATCATCCCGATCACGCTGATTGTGCTCTTCGCCCTGTTCTTCGTGCAGAAGCACGGGACGGCCTTGGTGGGTGCTGCTTTTGGCCCGGTCATGCTCCTCTGGTTCGGGGCATTGGCCTTGCTTGGCGTGCACAACATCTTTGACCACCCGCGGATTCTTGCTGCCCTGAACCCCATCTACGGCATCGAGTTCCTGCTCGCCAATCAGGCCATGGCGTTGATGGCGATGGGCAACGTCGTCCTGGCCGTGACCGGGGCCGAGGCGCTTTATGCCGACATGGGCCACTTCGGGCGCGAGCCGATTTCGCGGGCCTGGTTCGGCTTCGTGTTACCGGCCCTGATTCTCAATTATTTCGGTCAGGGCGCCTTGATACTCGGCGATCCTGAAATGGCGAACAACCCGTTCTACAACTCGGCGCCCGAGTGGCTGCTCTATCCGCTCATCGGACTGGCCACGTTAGCCACTGTGATTGCCTCGCAGGCCGTCATCTCCGGCGCTTTTTCCGTAACTAAGCAGGCCATGCAGTTGGGCTTCGTGCCGCGTATGGAGGTGCAGTACACCTCGGAAAAAGAGCAGGGCCAAATCTACCTGCCGGCCATCAATTGGGGGTTGATGCTGGCAGTAATGATCCTCGTGCTGGGCTTCCGCTCCTCGAACAACCTGGCTGCCGCCTACGGCATTGCCGTGACCGGTGACATGGTCATCACCTCGCTGCTCGCCACAGTGGTCGTCGCCCGTAGCTGGAAGTGGGGCTGGGCTAAGGCCTCGGCACTGTTTGCCTGCTTCTTGGCCGTCGAACTGATCTTCCTCGCCGCAAATATCCTGAAGATTCCCGACGGTGGCTGGTTCCCATTGGTTGCCGGCGTCGCCGTCTTCATCCTGATGACCACCTGGAAGCGCGGCCGGCAGTTGGTGGCCGCGCGCTTGAAAGGCGAGAGACTGGAACTCTCCATGTTTCTCGAATCGCTCGCTTCATCGATGCCGACGCGGGTGGCCGGCACCGCGGTCTTCCTGAATGCCGACCCGAAAGGTGTGCCGCACGCGCTGCTGCACAACCTGATGCACAACAAGGTCATGCACGAGCGTGTCGTTCTCGTCTCGGTGCAGTTCTTCGACGTGCCCTATGTGCCCGACATCGACCGCGTCGAGGTGCGCAAGCTGAAGGAGAACTTCTGGAGCGTCATCGTCCAGTACGGCTTCAAGGACGATCCCAACATCCCGCGCGATCTCGAACTGTGCGCCGATTCCGGACTGGAGTTCGCGCAACTGGAAACTTCCTACTTCATCGGCCGCGAAACCCTGATTCCGCGCGTTGGTTCCGAGCTCGCCTTCTGGCGCGAAAAGATTTTCGTCGCCATGTTCCGCAATGCCAACCCGGTAACGGCCTATTTCAAGATCCCGAGCAATCGGGTGGTGGAATTGGGGACGCAGGTGGTGTTGTGATTGAGGTGGCGTGCCGAGGTAGCAGCCTTGCGCTCTCGGCTGCTGATGGTGTGTTTGGCTAATTGAGCGCTTGTTTTCGAGCCTGGCGCGCGAAATAACTTTCTTTTGCTTTGCCAAATGAAAGTACGCCCCTCGCCAGAGCGGAAAGTGGCCGTCAAGCAACTCGATTGCCCACAGCGGGGCAAAGCAGAAAAACCAAACCCCGTCCCTCAGCCGTCATCGGCAGGTCCGGGGTGCAATGGGGAAGCCGAAACAAATCCGGCTTCCCGGCGACCGCCCCACCCTGCACGATGGGGCCTGCCGCAATCCGCAGAGTGGCTCAGGCCGCTTTTTTCTGCGCGTAGATGTTGTCCCAAGCGCTCTGCCAGAAACGGTACGCGTTCTGCGCTGCCATCAGCGAGAGCAGGGACATGCGCGACTGATGACGCCACATCCAGGCCAGTTGCGGGGCCGGGGTCAGGCGGTAGGCCGGGTTGCTGCTGCATTCGTCCTCAACGATCGCCAGGAAGCGTTCGACGGACAGGCTCCAGAAATCGGAACCTTCGGACTTTCCGGTCAGGTATTCGGCTTCGCTAACGGCTCGGCGCCACAGCTTAAGGGCAAGTTCGTCGCTGATGCCGGCTTTGCGGGCGATCCAGGGCAGGATTTTCGGTGCGTTCATACTGTTCATTGCTGTTCTCCATCGCTTCGTGGTGGTAACCACTCTGGTTTTAAGACTGCCTTGTGGGCAAAAAGTTTTGTGCACTGCAATATATTTTTTGCGAAGTATACTGCTCGCCCAGAAAACGCCAATTTCAGTTTTGCTAGATTGAAAAATGTTGCGTTGCACAATTGCAACAACGTGGTCCGACCAATTGCCCGCTTGCCGCGAGCAGCCTTGGAAAGCACGTTTTTTCAGAAGATGACCGATCCTTCCATGTCCGACCTGCTCGCCAACCTGAATCCCCAGCAACTCCAGGCTGTCACCCTGCCACCGATGCATGCGCTGATCCTGGCCGGGGCGGGGAGCGGCAAGACGCGGGTGCTGACCACGCGCATCGCCTGGCTGGTGTCGACCGGCCAGGTCGGGCCGCATGGCGTGCTGGCCGTGACCTTCACCAACAAGGCGGCCAAGGAAATGACGGCGCGCCTTTCCGCCTTGGTGCCGATCAATGTGCGTGGCATGTGGATCGGTACGTTCCACGGCTTGTGCAACCGCATGCTGCGCGCCCACTACCGCGAGGCCGGGCTGCCGCAGACTTTCCAGATTCTCGATTCGGGTGACCAACTGGCCATGGTCAAGCGCCTGCTGAAGAACCTGAACATCGACGACGAAAAATATCCGCCGCGCGAGTTGTGCCATTTCATCAATGCGCACAAGGAGCAGGGCGTGCGTGCGGCGCAGGCTGAGGCTTACGACAGCTATACGCAGAAGCGCGTCGAGTTCTACGCCGAGTACGAGGCGCAGTGCAACCGCGAGGGCGTCTGCGATTTTGCCGAACTGCTGTTGCGTTGCTACGAATTGCTGCAACGCAACGAGCCGTTGCGCACGCATTACCAGCAGCGCTTCCGCCATGTGCTGGTCGACGAGTTCCAGGATACCAACCGCCTGCAATACGCCTGGCTGCAACTGCTGGCCGGCGGCGGGGCCAAGGTTTTCGCGGTGGGCGACGACGACCAGTCGATCTACCGCTTCCGCGGGGCCGAGGTCGGCAACATGCGTGACTTCGAACGCGATTACTGCGGCGACAACATCATCCGTCTGGAGCAGAACTATCGCTCGCACGGCAACATCCTGGCGGCGGCCAATGCCATCATCAAGCACAACCGCGAGCGCCTGGGCAAAAACCTGTGGACCGATGCCGGCGAGGGCGAGCGCATCCGCTGCTTCGAGGCCTATTCCGATCTCGACGAGGCGCGTTTCGTCATCGACGAGATTCGCGAACTGATCCGCGACGGCCAGACGCCGACCCAGATCGCCATCCTCTACCGTTCCAACGCCCAGTCGCGCGTGCTCGAACACGAGTTGTTCACTAAGGGTGTGCCGTACAAGGTCTATGGTGGCCTGCGCTTCTTCGAGCGCCAGGAAATCAAGCACGCGCTCGCTTACCTGCGTCTGCTGGGCAATCCCGACGACGACACCGCCTTCCTGCGCGTGGTCAATTTTCCGACCCGTGGCATCGGCGCGCGTTCGCTGGAAAACCTGCAAGCCACGGCGCACCAGTGCAACAGCAGCCTGTACAACGCGGCGGCCTCGCTGACCGGCAAGGCCGGGCAGACGGTGGGCGCCTTTATCCGCCTGGTCGAAACCCTGCGCCAGGAAACGGCCAACCTGCCGCTGCCCGAAATCATCGAGCATGTCATCGAAAAGTCCGGCCTGGCCCAGCATTACCGGCTGGAGAAGGAAGGCCAGGAGCGGCTGGAGAACCTGGATGAACTGATCAATGCCGCTGCCACTTTCGTCGATGACGAGGGCGCTATCGGTGAAGGCGGTGCGCTGGTTTCCTTCCTCAGCCACGCTTCGCTGGAAGCCGGCGAGCATCAGGCGGGCGAAGGGCAGGAGGCGGTGCAGTTGATGTCGGTGCATGCCGCCAAGGGCCTGGAATTCGACGTGGTCTTCATCACCGGTCTGGAGCAGGGGCTCTTCCCGCACGACAACTCGATCAACGAGGGCAAGGATGGCCTGGAGGAAGAGCGTCGCCTGATGTACGTCGCTGTCACCCGCGCCCGCCAGCGCCTCTACCTCTCGTGCGCACAGACGCGGATGCTGCATGGCCAGACACGCTACTGCACACCCTCCGGCTTCCTCGACGAAATTCCCGAGGAGTTGCTGCTCAAGCTGAACAAGAAGGCCGCGCCGGAGCCGAGCTATGGCGGCTATGGCTCGTCCAGTCGGAGCAGCGCCGGCTACGCGGAGCAGCCGGCAGCCGGCGGCCTGCGCATCGGGCAGACAGTCGAGCACGCCAAGTTCGGCATCGGCGTCATTGTCTCCACCGAAGGGCGCGGTGCCGATGCACGCGTGCAGGTCAATTTTGGCGGCGCCGGCATGAAGTGGCTGGCGCTGGAATACGCCAAGCTGACGCCGGTCTGATTTTTGGCGCCGCTGCTGCGGTGCACATGGCAAAACGGGCAAATTTCACCCGGCCAAGGTGGAACGTTGCGGCCCGGCGGTGATAACCTTTTCGTCTGACATAACGACAAGGAGACACCCATGCCCAACGCCATCCGTTTCCATCAGCCCGGCGCTCCCGAAGTCCTGCGCTGGGAGAGCGTCGATCTGCCTGCGCCGGCCGCCGGTGAGGCGCGCGTGCGTCACCATGCGGTGGGTCTGAACTACATCGACACCTATCATCGCACCGGCCTTTATCCCCTGCCGCTGCCGTCCGGCATCGGCCTGGAAGGCGCGGGTGTCGTCGAAGCGGTGGGCGAGGGTGTCAGCGAAGTCGCCGTCGGCGACCGCGTGGCCTATGCCGGCGGACCGGTCGGTGCCTATGCCGAAGAACGCAATATTCCGGCGCATCGCCTGTTGAAGCTGCCGGACACCATTTCTTTCGAAACCGCAGCGGCCATGATGCTGCAAGGCCTGACCTCGGCCTACCTGCTGCGCCGCACCTATCGAGTGCAGGCGGGTGACGCGGTGCTGATCCACGCCGCGGCTGGCGGCGTCGGCCTGATTGCTTGCCAGTGGGCCAAGGCGCTCGGGGCGACGGTGATCGGCACGGTCGGCTCGGCGGCCAAGGTGGCACTGGCCCAGGCGCACGGTTGCGACCACGTGATCGACTACACGACCGAGAATTTCGCCCAGCGCGTGCGCGATATCACCGGCGGCGAAGGCGTGCCGGTGGTGTACGACGGCGTCGGTCAGGCGACTTTCGCCGGCTCGCTCGATTCGCTGCGCCCGCTCGGCATGATGGTTTCCTTCGGCAATGCCTCCGGCCCGGTGCCGCCGGTGGACCTGATCCAGCTGTCGCAGAAAGGCTCGCTGTTCATCACGCGGCCGACCTTGATGACCTACACTGCCAAGCGCGCCGACCTGGTGGCCTTGGGTGAGGAACTGTTCGACGTCGTCGGCTCCGGCCAGGTGCGCATCGAAATCAACCAGCGCTATGCGCTGAAGGATGCCGCGCAGGCGCATATCGACCTTGAGGCGCGCAAGACCACCGGTTCGACAATCCTGATTCCATGATGGCCAAACTCAAAGCTGGACTCCTTTCCCTGCGCGACCTGTTCGCCACCGCCTGGTGGATCATCCTGATCGCCGGCATCGGCTTCGTCGTCGCCTACCAGTTCGTCCAACCGGCGCCGCCGAAGAAGATCGTCATCACCACCGGCGCCGAATCCGGCGCCTACTACCAGTTCGCCCAGCGCTACGCGACCATTCTGGCGCGCGACGGCATAACGCTGGAGGTGAAAACCTCGGCCGGTTCGCTGGAAAACCTCGAACGCCTGAAGAGCGACGAGGCGCAGATCGGCTTCGTTCAGGGTGGCGTCATTCCGCCCAAGGAGGATCCGGACGAAGAGGACGATTCCGGCCTGTTTTCGCTCGGCAGCATGTTCTACGAACCGGTCTGGGTGTTCTATCGTGGCGAGCGCAAGCTGGAGCGCCTGACCGACCTCAAGGGCAAGCGCATCGCCATCGGGCAGGAAGGTTCGGGCGTGCGCCAGTTGGCGCAACAACTGCTGGCGGCCAACGAGATTCCCATCGGCAACAATCTGGTCGCGCTGTCCGGCCTGAAAGCGGCCGAGGAGTTGCAGCAGGGCCGCATCGACGCCGCCTTCGTCATCGCCGCCGAACGGGCGCCGGTCGTGCAGGTACTGCTGCGCTCACCGGGCATCAAGGTCATGAGTTTCTCGCAGGCTGCCGCCTACCAGCGCCGCTTTCCTTTCCTGACCAAGCTGACTTTCCCGCACGGCGTGGCCGATCTGGTGCGCGATTTTCCGCCGGAAGACATCAAGCTGTTGGCCCCGACGGCCAACCTGATCGTGCGCGACGATCTCCATCCGGCGCTGCAATCGCTGCTGCTGCAGGCGGCCAGCGAAGTGCATGGCAAGAACGGCTTCTTCCAGGACCCGGGCGAATTCCCGGCCTACAAGGACCAGATGTTGCCCCTGTCGCCCGAGGCGGCGCGCTACCTCAAGTCCGGTGCGCCTTTCCTGCAGCGTTACCTGCCTTTCTGGCTGGCGGTGCTGGCCGACCGGCTGATCGTCATGCTGGTGCCGATCTTCGCCCTGCTCATCCCGCTGCTCAAGATCGCCCCAGCGGTATATACCTGGCGCGTGCGCTCCAAGGTGTTCCGCTGCTACGGCGAGCTGAAATTCCTGGAAGACGACCTGAAAAACCATTTCGACCCGGCCAGGTTGCAGGAATATCGGGAGCGCCTCGATGCGCTCGACGACGAGGCCGCCGGCCTGCGCGTGCCGCTGGGCTTTACCGACCTCGTCTATACGCTGCGCGAACACGTCAATCTGGTACGCAGCATCCTGGCCAAACGAGAGGCTCAAGTATGAAAGCTTTCCTTGTCGCCAACCCCAAGGGCGGTTCCGGCAAGAGCACACTGGCGACCAATCTCGCCGGCTATTTCGCCCATCAGGGCGAGGACGTGATGCTCGGCGACATCGACCGCCAGCAGTCGGCACGCGAGTGGCTGGCGCTGCGCCCCTTCGAGTTGCCGACCATCGATACCTGGGAAATCGGGCCGGACGACATCGCCCGCCCGCCCAAGGGCACCAGCCGCGTCGTGCTCGACACGCCGGCCGGCCTGCACGGCAAGATGCTGGACAAGGTCTTGAAGCTGTCGACGCGCGTCATCGTGCCGGTCCAGCCCTCGATGTTCGACATGCGGGCGACGCGTCATTTCCTCGATGCGCTGTTGACCGAAAAGGCTGTGCGCAAGGGCAAGGCCGATGTAGCGGTGATCGGCATGCGGGTCGATGCACGGACCCGCGCCGCCGGCGAACTGGAAAAATTCTTCGCCACCTACGATCTGCCGGTGCTCGCCTACCTGCGCGATACGCAGGTCTATGTGCAGGCCTCGGCCGTCGGCCTGACCATCTTCGACCTGCCGCCGTCGCGCGCCGAGCGCGATGTCGAGCAATGGCAGGCCATCATCGACTGGGTGGAGGCCGGCGAGTAACGCGTGCGGCGAGTCCGGCTTCTCCCCTGTCGGCCAAGGTGGGGGCTGCGGTGCACGGCCCGTCAGGGGCAAAAATGGGGTCTTAGTCCAGACTGTCCAGCCAATGGGCCAGGGTGCCGTAGAGTGATTCCGGCCTTACCGGCTTCGAGATGAAGTCGTCCATGCCCGCTTGCAGGCAGTTGGCACGATCTTCGGCGAAAGCGTTGGCGGTCAGCGCGATGATCGGGGTGTGGGCGTAGGCTGGCAAGGCCCGGATGCAGCGGGTGGCCGCCAAGCCGTCCAGCTTGGGAAGTTGCATGTCCATCAGGATCAGGTCATAGGTCTTTTGGTGGGCCATGCTCACGGCAATTTCGCCATCGTCCGCCACATCGACCTGCAGGCCGGCCATGGTGGTCAGCATGGCCTTGGCGACTTGCTGGTTGACCGGGTCGTCTTCGACCAGCAACAGGCGTTTGTTGTGGTGGCAGACTTTCAGTATGGCCAACGCCTCATTGGGGGGCGGTGCGATCGGCTCGAGCCCTGCCGCAATCGTTGTTGGGGCGCGCGCTAGGCGCAGGCTAAGCGTGAAGGTGGCACCTTGGCCGGGTTCGCTATCAACCGAGATGTCTCCGTTCATCAGGCGAGCCAGTTGGCGAACGATGGTCAGGCCGAGGCCGGTCCCGCCATGGCGGCGGGTGATCGAGCCGTCGGCCTGCTCGAAGGGCTGGAAAATCCGTTGTTGCACCTCTTTGGAGATGCCGATGCCCGTGTCGATGACGGAAATGTTCAGCGCCACTTGGCCATCCCGCTCGCCGCTCAACTCGGCGGCAAGAGTGATGCCCCCCCGGTCGGTAAACTTGACGGCATTGCCGGTCAGGTTGAGCAGGATCTGCTGCAGGCGAACAGGGTCGCCGAGAACAGTTAAATGCCTGACTTCCTCCGGTATGTCTTGATGCCACGACAGTCCCTTGGCGGAAATACGCTCGGCCATCAGGCGTGCAACGCGGTCGAGCAAATCGGCGATGTTCACCGGAATTTGCTCAAGGCTCATGCGCTCGGCGTCAATTTTCGAGAGGTCAAGGATGTCGTTGAGCAGATCGAGCAGGTGCATGCCTGCTTCGCCGATGCTGCTCAGTTTCGAGCGCTGACCGGGGTCGGTGATTTCACGGTTCAACAGATGCGTCATGCCGATGATGGCATTCATTGGAGTACGCAGTTCGTGGCTCATGTTGGCTAGGAAACTGCTCTTTGCCCGATTTGCGCTCTCGGCGGCTTCCTTGGCGATCAGCAGGTCGGCGGTGCGGGTGGCAACTTCCTCTTCCAGATGCTCACGATGACGGGCGAGTTCAGCTTCCGATCGCTTGCGCTCTGTGATATCGAGTAGAACACCGATGACCGCGGGTTTTCCATCGTATTCGATTGTCGAACCGAATACTTCGAAATCAACGATGCTGCCATCCTTGCGTGGTCCTCTGGCCTCGTAGTGGATGGAGGATATCTCCCCGCTCAGGCGCCGCCGGATATTTTCGGCGACGCGTTGCCGATCTTCCGCTGCGACAAGGTTGCTAACGGGAATCCGGTCAACGATGTCATCCGGGGTCGCATAGCCAAAGACCTTGGCAAAATAGGGGTTTACGTAGCGAAAGAAGGCGTCCTGGATGATGTATACACCGACCAGTGATTGTTCGACCAAGGCACGGAAGCGCTTTTCCGCCTCAACTAGTGCGCTCTTTGCCTCGATCCGTGCGCTGATGTCGTGGCCGATGGTCAGGAGAGCCAAGCGTTGCCCGCTTGGGTTGAACAGAGGCGATTTGATGACATCGAAGGTGTGGATTTGTCTGTCGTCATCCAGTTTGATGCGCCATTCCAGATGCTCGGCCGCTCGCCAGTTAGCTTCGTCCGCGTTCAGTAGCTTGAGCAGATTGTTCTTGTCTGGCAGCTCTATCGCCAGTTCTGCGCTGGTCTTGCCGCGATACTCATCACCTGCCAAGGTCAGCATGGCTTTCATCTGCGCGTTGGCTTCCGTCCATCGACCGTGGCTATCCTGCAGACAGATGGGATCGGGGATGGCGTCGATCAGCGTGCGCAGACGGGCCTCGTCTTCAAGCAATTGTTGGGCATGCCGGGTTTGTTCATCCTGAAGGCGAAGGGTGCGTAGCAACCAGAAAAAGACCATCAGGGATAGCAAGGATCCTCCGATGGCGATGCTGAGGGGAAGAGTCGGCGCCGTGACCTTGTCGAATTCCGGTCGGCTGCGGAATTGTGCGGTCCATCGGTGACCGGCAAATTCGATCGGCAGTGTGGCCTTCCACCGGCCAAGACGTGCGTTTGCGCTGTCAATATGGGAGTCGAAAAGGAGGCTGCTCGAAGCAATTTCGCCATCGTAGAGTTCGAGTTCAACGTCCTTGTTGTCGCTAGCAATGAGCGGGCGGAACAGATCGTAGGCGCGAAATGAGATAAAAGTGAATCCGGTCAGGGCTGCTCGCCGTTGTTCGACGGTAGCACTGAGCAGGGCGCGCTGATAGATCGGTACATAAATGATGAAGCCCGGTTGTATGTCACGCTCGCTCTCCTGGACGAGGGTAATCTTCCCGGATAGCGTCGGTTCGCCGGTGTCGCGAGCCCTCTCCATGGCTGCATGGCGGATCGGGTCGGCAAGCATGTCGTAGCCAAAAGCACGCAAGTTGCGTTCGGCAAATGGTTCTATATAAAGGACGCTGCTGAAGATCGGGCGTTTGCCCGCAGGATGTATCGCATAATCCGGGAAGCCCTCGTTGCGAATCTCTTGCTCATGTGCAACGAGGTGTATGGCCGGAATCATTTGGGCAAAGCCGGTGCCTTGGATTCCCGGAAGGGTCTTGTGCAATTCAAGGTGTTCGACGTAGTCCTGCCATTCCTGGCGGCTTACGCGGGCACTGGCGCTGAATAATGCCGCACCGCCACGCAACACCTGAACGTAAGCCTGCATGCGGGACAGGATTTTGCTGCGCTCCTGTTCTGCCCGGTAGAGAAAACGCTGCTCAATCTGGTACTCGCTGCCGTGTTGCAGAAAGTGTGCCGCTAACCACGACCCCGTCAGCAGGCAGGCGAATATCAGCCAGGCGATGCGGCGGCTGAGGTAGAAGCGGGATGGCGGCGGCACTTCCTGGTTCATGTTGAATTGAAGTATTTGGTCTCTTTGGGTTTTTTGTTAAATTGAAAGATAGCATCATTTATTTGGCTTGTCGCCAAAATTCATTGATTTAAAGGTCGCGAAGCAAGTCATTTCGAGCCGTGGTTTCATCGAGAGCCGTGAGAAACCAGGAGAGAGCCTTGCCAACATGCCGATTCTGCCAGGCGAGATTGAGCGGTAGTGTGGGCCTTTGGGCGACTACCGTCTTCTCGATCAAGCGTCCGGCGCCGATTTCGGCTGCGGCCAGCCAGTAGGGCAGGTGGCCGATACCGAGCCCGGCCAATTGGGCGGAAAGTTTGCTGCGGATGTCGGGGACGCGCAGTACGTTTTGCCCCTCAAGCAAGCCGATGGTGCGTGCGTCGAGCTCTGTGGACGTGTCGGCGATGACGACCGCGCGGAAACGCCGAATCTCGCTGTCCGGGATGGCATCGCTCCACGTGGCGAGCGGATGCCCCGGAGGGACTGCGAAGACGAAACGGGTATCGGGCAGTAATTGGCGGCTGGCGATGCCGGGGCGGGCCGGCATGTCGCCGGGGGCGCCGATGGCCAGGTCGGCACGGTCGGTGGCGAGTGCATCCCAGGTGCCGCCGAGCACCTCGTGCGTCAGGCGGATCTGAGTGTTGTGGCCGGCTGCGTAAAAACGTTCAAGCATTGGATAGAGGCGCTCGACCGGGATGATGGCGTCCAGCGCGATGCGCAGTTCGGCCTCCCAGCCGCTGGCGATGCGCTGGACGCGGCGTTCCAGTTCTCCAGCGGTACGCAAAAGGTGTCGACCATCGGTCAGCAGGGTGCGACCGGCTTCGTTGAGGGTGGCGCGGCGACCTTCGCGTACGAAGAGTTGCGTGCCGAGATCGCTTTCCAGCTTGGCGACGGCGTGCGAAATGGCCGACGGTACCCGATAGAGCGCTTCGGCGGCGGCGGAGAAGCTGCCATGGCGATCGATGGCGTCGAGCATCTCGATCAATTCGAGTGAAATCTTCATGTGAAAATTATTAAACGGTTTGTCCGGATTAATTCGCTATTCCCAGCTGAACTCTACGCCTAACATGCAGCCAAAGCGATACGAATAATTCACAAGGAGACCGACATGCTGACCCTTAGACCCTCGGCAGAGCGCGGGCAGGCCGACCATGGCTGGTTGCTGGCCAAGCACAGCTTTTCCTTCGCAGAGTATTACGACCCCGAGGAAATGGGTTGGGGCGCCCTGCGCGTCATCAACGAAGACCGCGTCCAGCCGGGCGCAGGTTTCGGCATGCATGGCCACCGCGATATGGAAATCGTGACCTACATCCTGTCCGGTGCGTTGGAGCACAAGGACAGTCTCGGTAACGGCGGTGTCATTCGGCGCGGCGAAATACAGCGCATGAGCGCCGGCAAGGGCATCCTGCATAGTGAATTCAACCCGTCGGCCAGTGAGGAAACCCATTTGCTGCAGATCTGGATCGAGCCGGCACAGCGCGGCGGTTCGGCCAGTTACGAACAGCAGGAACTGCCGGTGGCAGGCATGCGCAACCGCTGGCGTCTGGTGGCTTCGCCCGATGGCGCCGAGGGCAGCACGACCATCGGTCAGGACGCCCGCCTGTACGCCAGCGTGCTCGAAGCCGGCAAGACGCTCGAATATGCCTTGTCCAGCGCTCGGCTGGCCTACGTGCAGGTCATCAGCGGTGCACTGGCGGTCAACGGCAAAAGCCTGAGCACCGGCGACGGTGCCAAGATCGCCGCCGAGAGCAGGCTTCAATTTGTCGCCCAGGAAGAAAGCGAATTTCTGCTTTTCGACCTCCCCCCCATCGTTTGATCGTTTTTATCAGGAGAACACCATGAGCAAGATCGTTGTCGTTTATCACTCGGGCTACGGCCATACCCAGCGCGTTGCCGAATACGTCGCCGAGGGCGCCGGCGCCGAACTGCTAGCCATCGATGCCGAAGGCAACCTGCCGGAAGCCGCCTGGGCCAGCCTGAATGCCGCCGATGCCATCATCTTCGGCACTCCCACCTACATGGGCGGTCCGAGCTGGCAGTTCAAGAAATTTGCCGATGCCTCGTCGAAGGCCTGGTTCACCCGCGCCTGGCAGGACAAGCTGTTTGGTGCCTTCACTTGCAGCGCCAGTCCGATCGGCGATAAGGGGGCAACCATGAGCTACCTGCAGACACTTGCCTCGCAACACGGTGGCCTGTGGATCAGTCTCGGCCTGTTGCCGAGCAACACCAAGGCGGCCACGCGCGCCGACATCAACAGCTTGGGCGGATCCGTTGGCCTGATGGTGCAATGCCCGTCGGATGTCGGTGCCGATGAAATCCCGAGCGGCGATCTCGATACCGCCAAGCGTTACGGTACCCGGGTCGCCGCAATCGCCGGCAAGTTCGCCGGCTAACGGCGTAGGGCGTGTTCGCAGCGCCGCCGGTGACCGCGCACCCGCCCTAGCCTCGCCGCCAGCAGTTAGGCGCGCTATAGTGCGCTCATTCCTATCGTATCCGGAGTGAGCGCATGGCATTGACCATTTCGCTGGATCACCTGTCGGTCCTTCTCGTTGAACCTTCCTCAATGCAGGCGGCCGTGGTCGGTCGCATGCTCGAACATCAAGGCGTCGGCAAAACCAAGGTTGCAGATTCTGCCGCTCAGGCGCTTGAATTGTTGCGCAGTGGCGAATGGGATGTCGTGATCAGCAGCCTTTACCTCCCAGATATGGCCGGCACCGAACTGGTGGCCGCCATGCGCCGGGATACGGCGCTGGAAACCATTCCATTCATCCTGATTTCCAGCGAAACACGACCGCAAATTCTCGATCCGGTGCGCCAGTCGGGCGTCTGCAGCATTGTGGCCAAGCCTTTCACCGAGCAGCAATTGTCGCGCGCCTTGTATGCTGCCGCCGATTACCTAAATCCGCCGGCCGATGCCGATGTCGATATCGCCGAAATCGAAAGCTTGCGCGTGCTGCTGGTCGATGACAGCATGGCCTCGCGCCGCCACCTGCGCCGTCTGCTCGAGGATTTGGGCGTCGAACGCATCACCGAGGCGGTCAACGGCAAAGAGGCAGTCGCCGCCTTGCAGGACACCATGGTCGACCTGGTCATCACCGATTACAACATGCCGGAAATGGACGGCCGCGAACTGACCGAATACATCCGCACGCAAAGCTGGCAAGCGAACGTGCCAGTGCTGATGGTAACCAGCGAACAGAACGAGGGGCGCCTTGCTGCCGTGGAGCGGGCCGGTGTTTCTGCCGTCTGCGACAAACCTTTCGAGGCGGGAAACATCCGTCGTCTGATCAGCGACGCCTTGCTGCGATAAAGCGGATCAGACCGGGCTGGGCGACTACGGCCAGAGCGACGAGGACGAGCAGGGGGTCGAGCAGAACATCCCACAGATTGGCGAAGATGCCACTAGCGTAGGCTAACAGGTCAATGGCGAGGATGACTAGCCAAACGTTCAGCTTGCGCCACCACAGCGCGAGACCGACCGGACCGAGTGCAGCCAGGAGCGGCCAGGGCTGGTAGCCGAGGCTATAAGGATCGAACGGTCCCAGACCGAGCGCCGTAGCGTAGAACATTGCGGCGAAGACCAGTAGCCCGGCCGCAGGCCGAAAAGTCAGCGGCGATGGCCGGCCGAGTAATAACCAGAGCGCCAATTGCAACAACGTCACCGACGGCGTGCCGAACACGCCATGCAAGGCCGGCGCGATGCCGATCAGCATGGCTAGCGTCGTCGCCGCCAGGGCGATGCGTTGGCGGAACTCGCCGAGCGGCAGCAGGCAGGCGAGCGAGCCGAAGATGATACCGTGGGCGAGCAGCCCGTAGCCGGCCAGCCAGTTCATTTGGCCTCTCCTTCCAGCCAGGCCTCGCTGAATACCACGTGCTTGATGCCCTGGCGGCGCCAGGTATAGGCGAGGTGGATATGCCCATCGCGTGCCAGCAGCAGCGCCGGGTAGGAAAACTCAGCACCGCCGTCGGCGGCCGATTCGACCGTACGGCTGGGCTGCCAGGTCTTGCCTTCGTCGGCGGAGAGCCAGAGCAGCATCGCTTCCCGGCTGTCCGGCGGATTGCCGGCCAGCAGCAGGCGGCCGCTGGGCAGGCGCAACAGGGCAACGGACGAGTTCGGGTTGGGCACGTCCAGCGTTGCGCCAGCCTGCCATGTCTGGCCGCCGTTGGCGGTGGTCGCCGTACGCACCCGGCCCGGCCCGGGGCCGGCATCGCGCAACACGGCCAGTGCCCGTTGCGCATCGAGGGCGACGACGGCCGGCTGCAGAGTGCGTACGTCGTGCGGCATGCGGATCTTGTCGACGATGCGGCCGGTGGCTGACAGGCGCAGCCATTCGCCGTGCTTGGCGATGAATTCGTGATAGACCGGCAGGCCCAACCCGCCGTCGGCCAGCGGCAGCGGCGGGGTGCGGACCAGCGTGCTGATGTTGGCGAGCGGCGAGGTCTGCAGCTTGGTCGGCTTGCTCCAGCTGCGACCGCCATCGGTCGATTGGCTGTGGTTGATCGAACTGCCGGCCCAGCCACCGACGGCGACGCTGACATACCACAGGTGCAGCCAGTTGCCTTCGCTGTAGAGCACCGGGTTACCCACCTTGCGCAGGTAGGCGAAGGTGCCGCCGGCGGTCGTCTCGCGGTTGGCGATGGCGACGGGGGGGCTCCAGCTCCCCTTTTCCAGTGTGCTGAACCAGATGGCGACGTCATCCGCGCCTTCGCGGCTGCCGGCGAACCAGGCAGCGGCAATGCGGCCGTCCGGCAGTTGGGCCAGGGTCGCCGCGTGGGCGGATTCGGCAATGCGCGGCAATTGTTCGCCGGCGAATTGCGCTGCCAGCATGCTCGTCTTGCCCGGCGCCGGCGGCACGAAAGCCGGGAGCTCGGCGCCTGGCGCGCGCCAGAGCGCAATGCCCAAGGCACCAATGAAGAGAGCCACAGCCCCCCAGCGGCGTAGCGCTTCGGGCAGGTTGATCATTGGGCTTGTACCTCGTACCAGCGCACCGTCGTCATCAGCGGGGCCAGAGAACGCCTGGCAAAGGCCGTCCGCCAGTCGGCGCGCGTCGCTCCGATGCGGGCAAAACGCAGCCCGGAGCCGTGCGAGGCCAGCGTGGTATAGCTGCCGAGAGGTGTGGCTTTCATATGAGCAGCAGCGATGGCAGCAAAGAAGCGTGGCTCGTCCTGCTCTTCGAGGAATAACGGGGTTTTCAGGGCGGCAATCTCGGCCAGGTCGAAGCGATCGAGACGGGCGTAATGGCGATGTACCTGGCTACTCAGAATCGGCAACATGGCCGGTTGCGGGCCATCGAACATGGCGACCTGATGGTCGCGTCCGAAAGCGATGACCTCGGCGGGCAGGGCATTGACCCCAAGCGCCGGGAAAACCCCCCAGAGCAGTGCGATCCAGTAGGCCATCGGCGCTGCCAAGCGGTGCCCTAGTGGGCGGGGCTGCCACCAGGCCCAGAGCAGGTAGAGCGCCGGCAGGATCAGCCAGTACCAGCCGCCGAGGTGGAACCACCAGGTGAAGGCGGCGATGCCGCCGCCGAGCAGCGCAGCGGCAATGGCGCCCAGGCGGAAGGGCCAGCGCACCGAAATTTCCGGCAGAGCCAGGGCGGTCAGGATGGCAAAAGGTACCAGCGAGCCGATCAGGTAACGGTCGAAACTCTTGATCAGCAGGAAGGGCAGGAAAGTGGCGAGGAACCAGATCAGGGCGACGCGTGCGGCCCCGTGCTCGCGGCGCAGCAGCCAGGCGCCGGCGACGAAGACGAACACCCAGGGCAGGCCGATATTGAGCAGCCCGAGCACGATGCCCGGCGACAGGCTGAAGAACTGGCGCGACTCGAGTTCGTCGGCCAGCACCAGTTGCGCCGCCTCGGGGTAGAGCAGGCGGACAACGAAGAACCAGGGCAGGGCGAGTGCCGCCCACAGCAGCGCGTGCGTCAGCAGGAGTTGCCAGTGTCGCTGCAGGTCGCCGAGGCGCAGGCGGCCGGCGGCGAGTAGGCCGAAGCAGCCACCACCGAAGACCAGCGCGACGATGGGGCCCTTAGTCAGGAAACCCGCGGCCAGCAGGAGTACTGCTGCGGTGCACCAGTAAAAACGGCGAAAATCCAGCCAGTTCAGGAAACACCAGAATGCAGCCGCCGACAGCGCGGCCACCGGTACGTCGAGCATGAAACGGCGGCCTTCGGTGGCCAGGCCGAGGCAGCCGAGCAGGATGGTGCCGGCGATCCAGCCGGTTTCTGCCTTGCCGGACAGGCGACGGGCGATGCCGGCGGTCGACACCACGAGCAGCGCGGCGAAGAACACGGCCACTAGGCGGGCGCTGGTCAGCGAGATACCGAATAACTCATAACTTGTCCGGCCCAACCAGTAAAGCAAGGGGGGCTTGCGGATGCGTGGTGCCCCGTCGAGGAAGGGAACGAGCCAGTGGTCACCTTCGATCATCTCCATTGGGGTGCGCAGGCCGAGGAAGAACTCGTCCTTGCCGGTCAGGCCGGTGGCTTCCCAGATGCCCGGGATCAGCACGGCAAGCGCGAGCAGGAAGAGCAGCAGGCTCTGGCGGGCGGGAGAGAGGGTGGAGGGCATGGGGGCGGATTTTAACCCGCTTCGTTCCAAATGCCGGTGGGGGATGGGACGCAAAAATATTAGTCCAAAGCTGGCAAGCGTTTTGTGGCGCATAAACCCAATCGGTTCAGTGGCTTGTGCTTGCTGTTTGTGATGGTGTCATTTTCGGTTAGGCGTTTGGATATATTGTTTGCTGAGTTTGAGTTGGTTAGAATTTTTGCCAGATCAGTGTCGCCCTCAATCTCATCATGAAGCCCATAGATTGCCGTCGTAAATCTGACGAACGTCGTCAGGAAGATATAGGTCCCCCCGCGGGATGGAAGGAGCGGCGGCGTGCCGTCGAGCGCCGCATGCCGGGTGTGGAAGAGGTCGAGATGAGCGAAAACGATTTTTTCGCCTTACTGATGCGTAACCGGCAGAAAAGCCGGGGGGCGGACGATGATCTCGCGCCGCAAGGCAACCCCGCCTGACTGAGCGGGCTCAGTACCACTCCAGTAGCGAGACGCCGACGCCGAAATAGTTGGCCCGGTGGTTATAGTCGATCATGCTTTCGCCGTAGCCCGAGAACCATTGAAGATGGCCGCGCAATTCGCCGGCAATCGGGAAGGCATAATCCAACTGGATGGCCCCATGGCTGTTGCTGCCTGACCGGAGACTGTGCCGCAACAGGAGTGAAAACTGGTGTTCTCCCCAGCGTTTTACCAGTTGCACATCGGCGCGCCCCAGATAATCCGAAATGTCAGGGTTGTCATCCTGCCGACCGGATTCATCGATGCGCCACCATGGACGCAGGCTCAGTGTCCAATCGTGGTATTCCAGATCGGTCGATAACATCAAGCGGTTCCAGCTACGCGACAGCGGCAGCGAGCGGCCATTGGACTGATGGTTAATGCCAAGTTTGACCGTGCGCCCGCGCCAGCCCGCAAGATCGTAGTCGGTGCGCCATAACATCATCAATTCGGGTTCGTGGTTCGTCTCGCGAAACGGGCGGGAGACTCCCCCGGTGTAAACCTGCCAGCGCGAGGTTTGCGTATAGCCGAACCAGAGATCGCCGTTATTGCCAAATAGGTCTTCGGCCAATTTCGTCTTCAGGCTGATCTGGAGCTTGGCTTCGTCTGCCTTGATCCCCTGCGATTCGCTGACGGTGTGGCCGGCGGCCGGGCTGTGCGGGGTTTGGTTGACCGCACTGGCGTGGAATAAAGGCAGCAGGTAGACCGGCTTGTACTGGCGGATGCGCAGGATGTGGCCACGCTGTTCCGGGTCGAGTTCCCATGCCTGCCCCAACAGGGAAGGTTGAGTTTCGCGTTCGGGCGACAGCGGTTTCTCGGTGGTGCCGTCGTCACCTGGCGTGGTCGGCTCGTCTGCGCCGATCCGGTCGTAGCAGCGTAGGCGTGCGCTGTCGTCGCCAATGCTTCGGCAGACGGAAAGATCGACGGCTGGAAGACTTCGCGCCGGAGTGCAGGCAAAGAGGCCAACCACCAAAAGCGCTGGCCGGATGTTGGCAAAGTGGGGTTTCATAGGGAGCGATGGTAGGCGATTTTTCGTCGCCCACCGAGTCTTCGCCCTACCGGTGGGCAGGAGTATTCGCTTGGGTAGGAACTCTGGCCGTCGTTCAGCACCCTTTGTATTCCGGCTTGCGTTTCTGCATGAAGGCGTCGATGCCTTCGCCGGCGTCCTCGCTCATCATGTTGCAGGCCATCACTTCGGCCGCGTAGTCGTAGGCTTCGACCAGGCCCATTTCCAGCTGCTTGTAGAACATCCCCTTGCCCATGCGTACGGCGACGGCGCTCTTGGCCAGGATGCTGCCGGCCAGGCGCTCGACCTCGGCATCGAGCGCATCGAGCGGTACAACGCGGTTGACCAGGCCCTTGGCCTTGGCTTCCATGGCGTCGATGAATTCGCCGGTGAGCAGCATTTCCAGAGCGGCCTTGCGTCCTAGGTTGCGCGCCAGGCCGACGGCTGGCGTCGAGCAGAACAGCCCGACGTTGATCCCGGAAACGGCAAACTTGGCCACATCCGCCGCCACCGCCAGATCGCACATCGAGACCAGCTGGCAGCCGGCGGCCGTGGCAATGCCGTGAATGCGGGCGATGACCGGTTGCGGCATGCGGGTGATGGTGAGCATCAGCTCTCCGCATTGGCGGAACAGCGCCTGCATGTATTCCTTGCTGTGATTGGCGCGCATTTCCTTCAGGTCGTGGCCCGAGCAGAAGGCCTTGCCGGCTCCGGCGATCACCACGACGCGCACGGCTGCGTTGGCGGCAATGGCGTCGAGTTCGGCCTGGAGCGCACCCAGCAGGTCCTTCGACAGCGAGTTGAAGGCATTCGGGCGGTTCAGCGTCAGCGTGGTCAGGCCGTCGGCGCGGTCATCGCGCAAAACGAGGGCTTCGGGGTTGGTCATGGCTTGTCTCCGTGTCTATGAATTATCGAAAGTCCAACGGCATTCTACCTTCGGGCGGAGCCCGGGTTCCAGGTCGTTGTGCTTGCCGGCTGTTGTGTGACTTTTGGTACAGACTCCCGGTTTGGCCCCACGGAGAATCCATTTCGCCGTATCCACCTGTTGATTACCAGGAGAAGCGAATGGAAACCCTGCGTTATTTTCTCGACACCCATGACCGCAGCGAAGGCAGCTTTCCCGCCCAGCTGAGCCGGGACGAGTTCGAGGCCTTTTTTGCCCAATACCAAACCGCCTGCCGGGCGGAGGGAGTGATCCCGTTGCGTACCCACGTCGGTTTTGCCGAGGGACGTGCCTTCTGTCTCAATCTGGCGCCGGATGTCGAATCGGTCCGTCGCGCCCATGAACGGGTGGGCTTGCCCTATGGGGAAATAACTGAAGTGGAGATGGCCAGCCCGGGCGATGCCTTCTTCCGTCGCCCCGGCTGATTAATCGCTCTTGGCGGGGGAGATCTCCCGCCATCCGCTCGTGAGGTTGCTTATGGACAATGCGCTACTCGATATCGGCTTGCCGGCCCTATTGATCGGGGTGTCGGTATTGGCTTTGCTGGTGCATCGCGAGCTGGGTCCGTTCGCCGGCTTGAATGTTGCCGGTCGTTGGTTACTGACCGGCGTGTTCGGCATGGGCTTCGTCGCTTTCGGCATCAAGATCGCGCTCGCTTACGCCCTGGAGCGAGCCCCCGAGCGGACGATCGCTCCGCTGCTCCGCATGGTCCATGCACCGGCGCGCACGGTCGAGGACGACGGGCGGTTCGTCAATCCGGCACGGCCACGTCTGGCGCGCTATGTCTGGGAGGCGCTGCCCGAGCAGGCGCCGGAACCCTCCGACAATCCGGGGTCGCCGGCAAAGATAGTCTTGGGCAAGCGGCTGTTCAACGAGACCCAACTCTCGGGTGACGGAACGCTGTCCTGCGCGAGCTGCCACGACCTCATGGCGCATGCTGGTGCCGATGCCCGATCGGTCGCGCGGGGGATCGCCGCACAAGTCGGACAGCGTAATACGCCGACCGTGTGGAACGCCGCCTTCATGTCACGCTTGTTCTGGGATGGGCGAGCCGCCTCGCTCGAAGAGCAGGCGATGGGACCGATCCTCAATCCCATCGAGATGGGGCTGCCGACGGCGGCCGAGGCCGAGCGCCGCTTGCGCAAGGATGCGACTTATCGCCGCGACTTCGCCCGCGCCTTCGGCGACGACAGTCCGATCAGTTTCCTCCGGATCGCCCAGGCCATTGCCGCCTACGAACGCACGCTGATTACGCCCGATGCCCCGTACGACCGTTTCGTGCGCGGCGACAGTGCAGCGCTGACGCCTGCCCAGCTGCGCGGCATGGCCTTGTTCGAATCGGTCGGCTGCGTGCTCTGCCATCGTGGCCCCAGTTTCAGCGATGCCGGTCTGATCGGCGGCGAGGTGCCGTTGCGCCTGTTCCCGGCCAACGCGACATCCTACGACAAGAAATACGATCTGCTGGTGAACGGCGAACCCGGCGTGTGGCGCATCGCCTCACTGCGCAATGTCGCGCTGACTGGGCCGTGGCTGCACAGCGGTTCGGTCGATAAACTCGATGAAGTCGTACGCATCATGGCCAGCGCCCAGCTTGGTCGCTCCGGCAAGCTCAACGCCTGGCTCAACGATGTCGGTCAACTCGGCAAGGCCGACCGCTCGCCGCTGGATGATCGGCAGGTCGCCGATCTGGTCGCCTTCCTCGAGGCCCTGAGCAGCGAACGACTGGTCGCCGAGCGACGCCAGCACGGCGGTTGAGGCGGGAAAAAACGGACTGCTGCGGTGCACGGTCAAAAAAGGCAAAAAACCACCGGTTCGGCGGTGAGCTCGCAGCGACCAGGATCGGCCAGGTTGTGCTACGAATCGCCACCGCCTCGGCTTGCCCGAGGAATTCCGCCGGCATTACACTGGCCGGCGACTGCGGGGCAGTTTGTGCCGAGTGAGGGAGCGCGATGAAGGCCTGGCAAAGGGTCCGCCGATGATCGAGTTGGAGCGTTACAGTCCGTTTTGCAGCCTGACGCCGCAAGGCAAGGGCCGGCTGCGCGACGGTCTGGTCAGCCGACATGCCGCCTCGGCCGCGCCGCTGCTGCTCAAAGGGCAGGCCATCTCGGGCGCCTATTTCGTGCTGCAAGGCCGTTTGCGCGTCTATACCCTGGCCCCGAACGGCAGCGAGGCCACGCTGTATTTCATCGACGCCGGCGAAACCTGTGTCTTCGCCCTGAACAGCCTGTTCAACGACCTGCTCTATCCGGCCTGGGTGCAGGCGGTGAGCGAGACGACCATCGCCTTCCTGCCGGGGCCACTGTTCCGCCTGCTCTTCACCGAAGAGCCGGTGATCCGCGATCTGACCGTGCGCACCTTGTCCACCCTGGTCTTCCGCCTGATGGCCGAGCTGGAGGAAGTGCATTCCTTCAAACTGAACCAGCGACTGGCCAACCTGTTGCTGACGCACGCCTCGTCAAGCGGCGTGTTGCGCATGACGCAACAGCAGATGGCCTTCCACCTGGGAACGACGCGCGAGGTGGTGGCGCGCCTGCTGCGCGAGTTCGTCGCCCTCGGCTATGTCGAAACCCGGCGCGGCATTTCGCTGATTCGCGATGTGCCGGGACTGAGCCGGATGCTCGAAGTAAGCAGGAAAACTGAAACGTGAGGCCGGGCGCGGTAAAATCTCGCCGATGAATTCCCCGCGCTACGTCCACCTTCGCCTCCATTCCGAATACTCTGTGACCGACGGCATCGTCCGCATCGGCGACGCGGTCAAGCGTGCCGCCGGCGACGGCATGCCGGCGCTGGCGTTGACCGATCTGGCCAACCTGTTCGGGCTGGTCAAGTTCTACACCGGGGCGCGCGGCAAGGGTGTCAAACCGATTGCCGGGGCGGATGTCTGGGTGGCCAATCCGGATGCCCCGGATGCGCCTTATCGGCTGCTGTTGCTGGTGCGCAATCGTCAGGGTTACCAGCAACTGTGCGAACTGTTGACCAAGGCTTATGTGGTCGATGGCCGGCGCGACCGGGCCGAGATTCGCCGCGAGTGGTTCACCGAGATCGGTTGCGACGGCCTGATCGCGCTGTCCGGTGCGCATCTGGGCGATGTTGGCGAGGCACTGCTGAACGGTAATTTTGACTTGGCCGGCGAACGGGCCAAGGCCTGGGAGGCGATCTTTCCAGGCGCCTTCTATCTCGAAGTTCAGCGCTACGGTCAGCCGCAACAGGAAGCGATGGTCCAGCAGACCGCCGACCTGGCTGGCGAGACGGCCATCCCGCTGGTGGCGACGCATCCGATCCAGTTCATGAACCGCGATGACTTCCAGGCGCACGAAGCGCGGGTGTGCATTGCCGAAGGCTACGTGCTGGGCGACACCCGGCGGCCGAAGATCTACACCGAGGAGCAGTATTTCAAGTCGCAGGACGAGATGAGCGAGTTGTTCGCCGACCTGCCCGAAGCCCTCGAAAACACGCTGGAAATCGCCAAGCGCTGCAATATCGAACTGACGCTGGGCAAGAACTTCCTGCCCTTGTTCCCGACGCCGGAAGGCATGACGCTGGACGACTTCCTGGTGGCCGAGGCCAAGGCCGGGCTGGAAGTCCGGCTGGCCGAACTCTATCCAGACCCCGAAGTGCGTGCGCAGCGCCGACCGGAATACGACGAGCGTCTCGAATTCGAGTGCAAGACCATCCTGCAGATGGGCTTCCCTGGTTACTTCCTGATCGTTGCAGACTTCATCAACTGGGGTAAGCAGAACGGTGTGCCAGTCGGTCCCGGCCGGGGTTCCGGTGCCGGTTCGCTGGTCGCCTACAGCCTGCGTATTACCGACCTCGATCCACTGGCCTACGCCCTGCTGTTCGAGCGCTTCCTGAACCCCGAGCGGGTTTCGATGCCCGACTTCGATATCGACTTCTGCCAGGACAACCGCTGGCGGGTGATCGAGTACGTGCGCCAGCACTACGGCGCCGATGCGGTCAGCCAGATCGCCACCTTCGGCACCATGTCGTCGAAGGCGGTCATCCGCGACGTCGGCCGGGTGTTTGGCCTGCCCTACTCGATGTGCGACCGCATCTCGAAGCTGATCCCCGTCGTCCAGAACAAGCCGGTCTCGCTGGCCGAGGCGCTGGAGCAGGAGCCGCAGCTGCGTGAAATGATGGAAGGCGACGGCGATGGCGAAACCATCCGCGAATTGTTTGACCTGGCCGGCCGTCTCGAAGACTTGACGCGCAACGTTGGCATGCACGCCGGCGGCGTGCTGATCGCGCCGGGCAAGATCACCGACTTCTGCCCGATCTACCAGGCGACCGGCGCCGATGCCTCGCCGGTGTCGCAGTTCGACAAGGACGACGTCGAGAAGGTCGGCCTGGTCAAGTTCGACTTCCTCGGTCTGCGCAACCTGACCATTATCGAGCTGGCGCTGAAGTACATCGAGCGCATGACCGGCGAGAAGCTCGACCTGATGTCGCTCGGCTTCGAGGACCCGGGGGCCTACCAGATCCTGAAGGACGCCAATACGACGGCGATCTTCCAGGTGGAATCGGAAGGCATGAAGAAGCTGCTGAAAAAGCTGGCGCCGGACCGTTTCGAAGACATCATCGCTGTGCTGGCGCTCTATCGTCCCGGTCCGCTCGGTTCGGGGATGGTGGACGACTTCATCCTGCGCAAGAAGGGCCAGCAGGCCATCGACTATTTCCACCCGGACCTGAAAGCCTGTCTCGAGCCGACCTACGGCGTCATCGTGTACCAGGAACAGGTGATGCAGATCTCGCAGATCATCGGCGGCTACACGCTGGGCGGCGCCGACATGCTGCGCCGGGCGATGGGCAAGAAAAAGCCCGAGGAAATGGCCAAGCACCGCGAGACCATCGCCGAGGGGGCCAAGAAGAACGGTTACGACCCGGCGCTGGCCGAGCAGTTGTTCGACCTGATGACCAAGTTCGCGGAATACGGCTTCAACAAGTCGCACACCGCCGCCTACGCCGTCGTTACCTACCACACGGCCTGGCTCAAGCGTTACCACTGTGCGGCTTTCATGGCGGCGACCCTGTCGTCCGACATGGACAACACCGACACGGTGAAGATCTTCTACGAAGACACCATCGCCAACAAGGTGAAAATGCTCGGGCCGGACGTGAACGCCTCGCAGTACCGCTTCGAGCCGGTCGACCGCGAGACCATCCGCTACGGCCTGGGGGCGATCAAGGGCACCGGCGAACAGGCCGTCAACGTGATCCTCAAGGCGCGCCAGGAAGGCGGCCCGTTCAAGGATCTGTTCGACTTCTGCCAGCGCTGCGACAAGCGCCAGGTCAACCGCCGTACCATCGAGGCGTTGATTCGCGCCGGCGCCTTCGATAGTCTGGATGCGGATCGTCACAAGCTGCTCGCCTCGGTCGGTATTGCCATGGACTATGCCGAGCAGAAGGAACGCGATTCGCTGCAGACTAGCCTGTTCGACATTGCCGAAGTGGCCGAGGCACATGCGCCGGAATATGTCAGCGTGCGGTCATGGGATGAGAAGACGCAGCTGATGGAGGAGAAGACGGCACTGGGCTTCTTCTTCTCCGGTCATCCGTACAACACCTGCAAGAAGGAGCTGTCGCGCTTCATCCGCCGGCCGCTCAATCGCCTGGAACCGTCCAAGGAATTCACCTCGCTGGCCGGCATCGTGGTCGGTATCCGCACCCAGATGACGCGGCGCGGCAAGATGCTCTTCGTCCAGATCGACGACGGTACGGCCATGGTCGAGGTGTCGGTATTCAACGAGTTGTTCGAGGCCGAGCGCGCCAAGATCGTCACCGACGAGGTCTTAGTCATCGAGGGCAAGGTGCGCTACGACGAGTTCTCCGGTGGCAATGCTGTCGTCGCCGAGCGCCTGATGACTCTGGGCGAAGCGCGCGCCCGCTTCGCCAAGCATTTGCTGCTCAAGATGAACGGCAATTCCGATGCGCAGAAGCTTAAGTCGCTACTGGCACCCTTCGCCCCTGGGCCGGCGCCGGTCATGATCCAGTATCGCAACGCCAGCGCCGAGTGCCAGTTGAAACTCGGCGACAGCTTGCGCGTGCGCCTCGACGATGCCTTGCTCGATGCGCTCGGGACTTGGCTGCAGCCCGATAACGTCGAGATCGTCTACCAATGATCCGCCTGATCGATCAAGCCTTGCTCGCTGAAGTCAGCGCCGAGGCGCAGGTGGTGCCGCGTCGGCGCAAGAACCGCAATTTCCATCCGCGCGACGACTACCCATGCCACCGTCTGCTCAACGCCGTCGAGCCGGATTCCTACGTGATGCCGCACCGGCATCTCGATCCCAACAAGGACGAAACCATCCTTTGCCTACGCGGCAAACTGGGTATTCTCATTTTTTCGCCAAATGGGACTGTGCACCGCAGCAGTGTGCTGGAGGCGGGCGGTGATACGGTGGGTGTCGATATTCCGCATGGCGTCTTCCATGCGGTCGTTGCGTTGGAGTCGGGTACCGTTTTCTTCGAGGCCAAGGCCGGCCCTTACCTACCGCTTTCGCCAGAAGAAAAGGCGCCATGGGCGCCTTTGGAGGGAAGCGGCGAGGCGGTCGTTTATCTGGCCACTTTGCGGGCTAAGTTTTCTTAAAGTACCGATTCGCTCTTGAAGCCGATACGGACGGCGCCCCAGTGGCGACCGTTGATGGTGATCGGCATCGACAGGTCGTTGAGGATTTCCCCGGTATCGCGTACGTAGGTCTGGAACAGTGACGGCTTCTGGTTCTTGGCCAGTTTGATCCCGACCGGGTCGTTGAAGATGCGTTTGTGCCGGCACTTGCTGAGGTCGATCGCGGGATCTCCGGTCGGTGGGTTGGAGAACTGGCTGTTGTGCGCCGGAGCATAGCCGTTGGTGTCGACACAGAGCGAATAACTTAACCCAGGAACCTGGCGTAGCAGGTCGTCGTAGATGCGAGTCAGTTCCCCATCGCACTGCCCGTCGTAAGCAGTGGTGTAACGCTTTGGGTTGGAGCCGGGAATTTCCTTGTAGGCTTGGTCGAATACATTCGTGCCGCGATCGGCGAGGCGTTGCAGCACGCCGGCGACACTGTCGCGGAAGGCGATGCACTGGTCGTGCAGAGTGTCGAACTTGCTGTTGCCGGTCCGGAAGTCAGCCAGGGTGCATTGCAGATCCTCGGTCGATTCTCGCAGGGTCTTGGCCGAGTCGATACACTGCTTCATGCGTCCGGAAATTTCCACCGAGTGGTCACGGATTTCCTCAACTTCGCGGTGGATGGATTCGTTGCTCTCGCGCAAGTTGTGAATGGCGCCAGAGATCGTGGACAACTGCTCGGTCGTTCGTTTGAACTCGCTGACCATGGTGGTCAGGTCGGCGGCGGATGTTTCAATGTAGCCGTTGGCGCGGGTAACCTCGCCGACGATGGTCTGCGTCTTGGCCGAGGTGTCGGACACCAAGTTGATCATCGATTGCGTGTTCTGGCCGATGACCTGGGTCGCAGTCTTGACCTTTTCTGCCAATTTCCGCACTTCGTCGGCGACCACCGCAAAGCCGCGTCCCGCTTCGCCGGCGCGGGCCGCCTCGATGGCGGCATTTAGCGCCAGCAAGTTGGTCTGGTCGGATATGTCGTTGATCAGCGAAACGATCTCGTTGATCTTCATCGAACTGCTATGCAATTCAGTGACGGTCGAGGAGAAATGCTCGATGTGGTCATTGGTCGAGCGCATGGTTTGGGCGACGGTTTCCATCTGCTCCAGCGAGCGCTGGGCGAGGTCAAGATTGTTTTGTGTCGATGCCTGAATGGCATCGGCGTTGGCGGCTACTTCGCCGACCGCCTGATTGACCTGATTGCTCGACTCGAAAACATCGCTGGCCAGCTCCTCCTGCCTTCGTACGGCGGCATCGGTTAGTTGGACAAGATGGTTCATGCGAGCGGCGTCGGTGGCGATGCTGACGCTACCCTCGCGGGCATGTGAAATCAGATCACGTACTCGCCCAAAAAAGCGGTTGATGTTGGCTGAAATGCGGCCCTCGATGTTGCCGTTCGCACTACCGATGCTGTGCGACAAATCCGCTTCGCCATTGGCGATGGCGGCCATGTCGCGGTCGAGCTTGTCGAGTGCCGCGCTATTTCCAAATAATCCCATCTATGTCTCCTGCTTTAGTTGTTTTTGCCTCTGCGGTTGGGCGTAGCTAAGAAGCCGGTGAATCATACGCCGCCTGAAACAGGCTTGTCACTGTGCGTTCAGCGCTTGAGGAGGGAACGGCGTGATGAATACTCAAAATCTTAGCTTGAGGTTGAGCGGTGCTATTTATGGATTTTTCGTGTTTCGCAGGGGGAAGTCACCAACGCCCCTGATGCGTGCCGAAGCGTGCTGATAAGGAGGACGAGGCCTGATTGGGGCACTGGCTCGCCAGCATTGTTGCTGCGTACTTCGCCCATTGCGGCCACTAAGCGAGCAGAGTGTGGCTGATCGTCTAAGCAGTAACGATGTTCGGGAAATTGTCTGCTGCCAACCGAGAGTAAGCGCAAGGCAGCAAATTTGTGTCCTGGGCTTTGGCTGGCGTACTTTACGCTAGGGCCTGGAGTGTAGTGGCAGAGCGATTGACCGTAGCCGGAAATGGCGGCAACGGAGCGATATCGCTAGACTCAGGAGGAAAGTTCTTCAAGCCGATGGCTGGCATCGGATCGAGAAAACATCTTTTCTCGGGCAGCCGCTAGAAGCGACAGGTTTCCCCACCTTTGAACGCACACATGGTGCGAGCCAGAAACCGGTGAGCGGTTCCTGGCTCCTGGCTCCTTGCGCTTACGCAGGGCGCTGACGGGCTGCCAGGCGGCCGAGGACAAAACCTTTGATTTCGTGAAAGGGGATTGGTTTGCCAAAGATCGTAATGTCCGGAGGGAGGCCACGTTCGGCGATTTCCTGGCGATCGATGGCACTGACCACGATGATGTCCATGCGCGCGAGATCGGGATTCTGACGCAACTGGCGAATCATCTCGAAGCCGTCCATGCCTGGCATCATCAGGTCAGCAATCATGATGTTCGGTACGCGTTGCCCGACTTGCAGCAGCCCATCGAAACCATTCCCGACGATGCGCAACTTGATCGGCAACTGCCAGCTTTCCATGGTCATCCGGTAGAGCGTCTGCAGCGTTGGGTCGTCCTCGGCAATCAAGATATCGAGCGGGACGTTGCCATCGTTGGTGCTGGGCATCATCGCACGGCGACGAGCGAGCAGCGCGTCAACGGAACTGACCGGGATGCGGCGATGGCCACCGGCGGTCTTCCAGGCTTCAAGCGCGCCGCTTTCCACCATGTTCTGGACGGTGCCAAGCGAAACGCCCAAACGCAAAGCCGCTTGTCGAGTGCTGAGGTATTCGGTGTCTGCCATAATCGTTGTCAAATTTGGAAATTGCAAATTCTCTAAATTCTATCCCTAAACGGGAATGAATTGCGATAGTAGACGCGAAAAAAAACCCCGATGTCTTAATAAAAAAACATCGGGGCGATTTGTTTCATCCGCCGAGGCGGATAAAAAATCACAATTTCTTGGCGTTCTTGGCCAGGTAGGAAGCGACGCCTTCCGGGGTGGCGGTCATGCCAGGTTTGCCCTTGTTCCAGCCCGCCGGGCAGACCTCACCATGCTCTTCGAAGAATTGCAGGGCGTCGACCATGCGCAGCATTTCGTCGATGTTGCGGCCCAGTGGCAGCATGTTGACGACCTGGTGCATGACCACCCCGTTCTTGTCGATCAGGAAGGAACCGCGCAGGGCGACGCCGGCGGCTTCGAGTTCGACGTCGTAGGCGCGGCAGATTTCGTGCTTGACGTCGGCAACCAGCGGGTAGCCAACTTGGCCGATACCGCCTTCCTTGACCGGGGTGTTCTTCCAGGCCAAGTGGGTGAATTGGGAGTCGATCGAGACGCCAACGACTTCAACACCGCGTTGCTTGAACTCTTCCAGGCGGTGGTCGAAGGCGATCAGTTCGGACGGGCAGACGAAGGTGAAATCGAGCGGATAGAAGAAGAGGACAACCGGCTTACCCTTGAACTGGGAGAGCTTCAGTTCCTTGATTTCATTGTTGCCATAGACGGCAGTGGCGGTGAAATCCGGGGCTTGCTTGCCGACGAGAACGGCCATGGTGAACTCCTTGTATTGGTTGGGTTGGGGAAACGACCAATGTAGCGACGAGGACTAGCGCTGTCAAACGCGGCAAGGCTATGGCAGCGTGCTTCGACTCGCCTCACCTCGGTACCCCGTGGTGTGCGTTGCTCAGGCTTTCTTGACGTACTCGGATTTCAACTGCATGGCCCCAATGCCGTCAATTTTGCAGTCGATATCATGGTCCCCATCGATCAAACGAATGTTCTTTACCTTGGTCCCAACCTTGACCACCAGTGACGATCCCTTGACCTTCAGATCCTTGATGACGGTAACGCTATCGCCGTTTTGCAGCAGGTTGCCGTTGGCGTCCTTCCAGACGCGGCTGTCTTCGCCAAGCTCGGTGGTGGCATTCGGATTCCACTCATGCGCGCATTCCGGGCAGACGAGCATGTCTCCATCCTGATAGGTGAATTCGGAATGGCATTGGGGGCAGTTTGGGTGGGTACTCATATGGAGGCTTTCAGTAATCTTCGGAATGTCCGCCCATCAGGTCGGGCAGCAGGGTGTATGCACGTGCCAGGGCGTGGCTTAAATCTTCGCTGACATTATTGTCGCCCAGTTGGTCGACGAATCCTGAGCGTCGGAGCAGGCTTTCCGGCTGAGAGTTCAGCCCGCAAAGAATGAGTGTGCAACCCCGTTTGTGCAATTTGTCGCGCAGGTTTTCCAGCCCTTCCAGTCCGGTCGTGTCGAGTTGGATCAGGCGTGTCATGTCCAATATCACGACCTCGGGATGGCCCGCAGCAGGGTCAAGCAACTCTTCCAGTTTGTTGACTGCACCGAAAAACAACGAGCCGAATAGCTGCCAGGCAGTGACACGCATCGTTCCATCCGGGTAGAGGAAGCGGGGTTCGCTGGCTTCCTCGCGCAAGGGACGGCGTTCGATACGGGTGAGTTCCGACATCCGGTAGATGAAGAATAGGCAGGCGAGCACCATCCCCAATTCGACAGCGATGGTCAGGTCGAATAAGACGGTGACCAAGAAGGTGGTGAGCAGGATGATCCGGTAGTTCCAGCTGAAACGTCTAAGTTCACGGAATTCATGCCACTCGCCCATGTTGATGGCGACGACCATGACGATGGCGGAGAGTGTGGCGAGTGGCACATAGGAGGCGAGCGGGGCGGCGACCAGCACGATGGCGAGCAGCACCCCGGCGTGGATGATGCCCGCGAACGGCGTGCGCCCACCGGAGCGCACGTTGGTCGTGGTGCGGGCAATGGCGCCGGTGGCGGCAAAGCCGCCGAATAGTGGCGCGGCGATGTTGGAGAGCCCTTGGGCGATCAGTTCTTGATTGGGGTCATGGCGATCATCGATCTGTGCATCGGCGACACGGGCCGAAAGCAGCGATTCGATGGCGCCGAGCAGGGCGATGGTGATGGCTGGCGAGATCAATTTTCCGAAATCGTGGATCGATAGCTCGGGCAGGCCGAAGGCCGGTAGTTCCTGCGGGATGCCATGGAAGCGGCTGCCGATGGTGTCGACCGGCAGATCGAGCAACCAGGCGGCCAGTGTGCCGACAATCAGCACGGCGAGCGGGCCGGGGGCGCGACGCATCACGGCGACGTATTGGGCCAGTCGGTTGTAGGAAAGCAGAAAGATGAAGCAGGCCGAAGCCAACGCCAGGGTAGGTAGATCGACGGTATGGGCGTAGGCAGCCAGGGTTTTGATGCGGTGAAAGAACTCGGCCGGCAGGTTGTCGATTTTCAGCCCGAAGAAATCCTTGATCTGGGCGAGGAAGATGACCACCGCGATGCCGTTGGTGAAACCGATGACGACGGTGACCGGGATGAAGCGGATTAGTTGTCCCATACGGGCGATGCCCATGGCCAGCAGCAGCAACCCGGCGAGGATGGTGGCCCCCATCAGATTGGCGAAGCCGTGGGCGGCGACGATGCCATAGATGATGGGAATGAAGGCCCCGGTCGGCCCGCCAATCTGTACGCGCGAACCGCCCAGCGCCGAAGTCAGCAGGCCGGCGACGATCGCCGTCCAGATGCCGGCCGTGGGTGAGCAGCCGGAGGCGATGGCGAAGGCCATCGCCAGAGGCAGGGCGAGAACGCCAACGGTGATGCCCGCCGCCAGATCCTTGCCGAACTGGGCGCGGCCGTAGCCGGGAAGGCAGTCGAGAAGCTTCGGGCGAAAAGCGATTTTCATGGCGCGCGCTTGGCAAGGTAAGCGAGGCATTATATGAGCACTGAATTAATCGTCAATGTTAATCGTATGTTAATATTATTCCCTTAATATAATTATGAATAACGCTCGGAGAGCCCATGGAGAATCGCACTGCGCGCCTGACACTGCTGATCGATCCGCGCAAGAAAAAACTGTTCGAGCAAATTTGCTCTGAACATGACCTGACGGCATCGCAGGTTGTTCGCCGGATGATCCGTCAATACATCATCGACAATGCGGGTAGTCGCGAATTGCCGGATTGGCTAAAAGCCGGTGTCAAAGGGGAGTGAGCGACCAGCCTAGTCTTTCTGCGACGGAAGGTCGGTGGTCTGCGCGCTTCGTGCAGCCAGATAGCTATCGTATTTCGCCTGCAATTCGGGGGTTTGCTTGGCAATTTCACCAAGTATGCGGGCTGCTGCCCAGAACATGACAGCACTGCCGCCAGCGGCGCAGGCGATCGCTTCTGCGGTGGACGTCGGAAAATTGGCAAAAATCGCGCCCTTGCCCTGGGCGAACCAACTGGCACCAATGCCGACACAGGACAAACCGAACACATCGGCCAGGGCGAATGCTGCAATTCGCAAAGTTAGGCGGGGGCGAGGCGGGCGGTGAGAAAGCATGTTGGCTCGTAACTAATGGATAAGTGATTCAGGTTCGTGCTGGCTAAAGTCGATATTCAATTCGATTGAAAAAAATGTCTGTCAAGACTTGACTTGTGCACAGTGTTTTGTCCGGACGAAGCAATAGGGTGAAAAAACCATGTTGCTTTTGTTAGATTGTGCTGTTTGCTAAAAAGTCAAACAAAATCAATCGGTTGCAAACTCGCCCAAGTTGCGGGCAGTGTAAGGAAAATCCTTGTGCGACGGTGACTTAGCATCGCCGCCCAGCTTTCATTCACAGAGTTATCCACAGTTTCTGTGGATAGTTTCAAAAGATGACGGGCCTGACTAATCTTGGTGCCTGAACTTAAAGTAAAACATTAGCTTCGAGCGCTTTCTGCTGCGCAGCAACATGGAAAACGAGTTGCCCGGCAACTCGTTTTCCAATGCTGACCTTATTTGACGCGCATGCCCGGCTGGGCGCCGCTGTCCGGCGACAGCAGGAAGATTCCGGGTGCCTTGCCTTCGACGTCGGAGGCGGCCAGGACCATGCCTTCGGATAGGCCGAATTTCATCTTGCGCGGGGCCAGGTTGGCGACCATGACAGTCAGGCGGCCGACCAATTGCGCCGGGTCGTAGGCCGCCTTGATACCGGCGAAGACATTGCGCGTTTCGTCATTGCCGATATCCAGCGTCAGGCGAACCAGCTTGTCGGCTCCCTCGACATGCTCGGCATTGGCGATGCGGGCGATGCGCAGATCGACCTTCATGAAGTCGTCGATGCTGCAGAACGGCTCCCATGGGCTCTCCGCCTTCACTTCGTTCTGCTGGTGCTGGGCATGACGCTGCTGCGAGGTTGCTTCGGCAGCCGGAGCGAGCGACTCCTTGTTGGCCTCGACCAGCTTGTCGATCTGCTTAGGATCGACACGGGTCATCAGGTGTTCGTAAGCATTGATGGCGTGACCACCGGCCAGCAGAGCCTGCAGATCGTTCCAGGCCAGTGGCGCGATATTGAGGAACTTCTCGACCTTCTCGGCGACCTGCGGCAGGATAGGCTTGAGCAGCACCGTGAGCAGGCGGAAAAGGTTGAGGGCGTTGCTGCACGCGGCGTGCAGTTCGACATCCTTGCCTTCCTGCTTGGCCAGCTCCCAGGGTTTGACGCTGTCGACGTACTGGTTGGCCGCATCGGTCAGCGCCATAATTTCGCGGATGGCCTTGCCGAATTCGCGAGCTTCGTAGAGCTCGGAGACGCGTACGCCGGCTTCCTGAATGGCGCGGATGGCCGGCAGGTCGGCCACCGCTGGAGCGAGTTGGCCATTGAAGCGTTTGGCGATGAAGCCGGCCGAGCGGCTGGCGATATTGACGTACTTGCCGACCAGATCGGAATTGACGCGGGCGGTGAAGTCTTCGAGGTTGAGGTCGATATCTTCCATGGTCGCCGACAGCTTGGCAGCGTAGTAGTAGCGCAGCCATTCCGGGTTCAGTCCGGTGTCCAGATAGCTCTGGGCGGTGATGAAGGTGCCGCGCGACTTGGACATCTTGGCACCGTCGACTGTCAGGAAACCGTGCGCGAAGATCTTGGTCGGTGTGCGGAAGCCCGCGTGTTGCAATTCGGCCGGCCAGAACAGGGCGTGGAAATAGAGGATGTCCTTGCCGATGAAATGATAGAGCTCAGTCTTGCTATCCGGCTTGAAGTATTCGTCGAAATCGAGGCCCTGCTTGGCGCACAGATTCTTGAAAGAGCCCATGTAACCGATCGGGGCGTCGAGCCAGACATAGAAATACTTGCCCGGCGCGTCGGGAATCTCGAAACCGAAATAGGGCGCGTCGCGGGAGATGTCCCAGTCGGTCAGCTTGTTGTCGCCGGGGGCGCCCAGCCATTCCTGCATCTTGTTGGCTGCTTCGGCTTGCAGCACGCCGTTGTCCTTGTTGGTGTACTGACGCAGGAAGGCTTCGCAACGCGGGTCGGAGAGCTTGAAGAAATAGTGCTCGGAATTTCGCAGTTCCGGCTTGGCCCCGGAAATGGCCGAGTACGGGTTCTTCAGGTCGGTCGGCGCATACGCGGCACCGCAGGACTCGCAGTTGTCGCCGTACTGATCCTTGGCGCCACACTTCGGGCATTCGCCCTTGATGAAGCGGTCTGGCAAGAAGAGTTGTTTGACCGGGTCATAGTACTGCTCGATGGTGCGCACCTCGATTAGCCCAGCCTCGCGCAGGCGGCCATAGATGGTATTGGCGCACTCGCGGGTCTCTGCGGAATGGGTGCTGTAGTAATTGTCGAAGCCGACCAGGAAGCCTGAGAAATCGCGGAAATGCTCGCCGTGCACGCGCTCGATCAACTGCTCCGGTGTAATGCCTTCTTTCTCGGCGCGCAGCATGATTGGAGTGCCATGCGTATCGTCGGCGCAGACATACCAACATTCGTTGCCGGACATTTTCTGATAGCGGACCCAGATGTCGGTCTGGATGTACTCGACCAGGTGGCCGAGGTGGATGGCGCCGTTGGCGTAGGGCAGGGCGGAGGTGACAAGAATCTTGCGCGACATGGCGTGCCTGACGAAAAAGCAAAAACGCAATTTTACCGTGCTGGACGGTTAATTCCTCTTGGCCTTAATAAAATCCCTGTGCTTATTTGTTGCTCGAAATAGAAGATTGTGTTGACTTGGTAAAAATATCCCTATGACTTATTGCTTGGCTGTGGAGAAGACGGCAGAATTTCCTTCAGTGATAGGGGGTTGTATGAATTTCGCCATCGTTGAAGACAATCGGGTACAAGCCGAGGTCCTGAAAGCCTTGCTAAAAAGCGAGGGGCATGTCGTCGAGATCTTCGCCGAAGGCCAGGCTTGCCTGGACGCATTGAAAGAACGCACTTTCGATTTCTTCGTCATTGATTGGTCCTTGCCGGATATTGGCGGCGACGAGGTCTTGAAGCAAGTGCGTGCCATTTGTGGTTGGGAGGTACCTGTGGTGTTCTGTACCGCACGGACCGAAGAGGAGTCGGCTGCGGACATCTTGCGCCTAGGGGCTGACGACTATATCCCGAAGCCGGTGCGCTACATGGAATTCATGGCGCGCATTCAGGCTTTGTTGCGCCGCCGTCAGGCAACGCGTCCGACCCTGTTGCGCTTTGGCAATATCGAGGCCGACCTCGAGGGGCGTCGCATCCGTGTCGGTGGTGTCGAGGTCGATTTGACCCAGCGCGAATACGATCTGGCTGTCGTTTTCCTGCGCAATGTCGGCAAGGTTTTGCCGCGCGAAGAGTTGTTATCCAAGGTCTGGGATCGCGACACCGACGTCGATTCGCGTACGGTCGATACGCATGCCAGTCGTTTGCGCAAGAAACTCGGCCTGGGCGGTGAAAACGGCCTGATGCTTTCATCCGTATACGGACAAGGTTACCGTCTCGATACTGTACGCACGGGCTAGTCGCCGGGCCGCTTTGCGGTATACTGTACAAAAATTGTCGGGTATTCCCGGTTATGCGGTATCGACGGAGTTTCCATGAGTTTGTCAGAACAGCAAATCAAGACCGCCCTCTCCTCTGCGGTTGATCCAAATACCGGTAAGGATTTTGTCAGCGGCAAGGCGCTCAAGAACGTCAAGATCGACGGTGACGACGTCGCTTTCGACATCGAATTGGGGTACCCGGCAAAAAGCCAGATTGACACCATTCGTAAGCAGGTGATCGCGGCAGTGAAGGCCGTGCCTGGCGTCGGCAATATTTCGGCCAACGTTTACAGCAAAATTGTCGCCCATTCCGTACAGCTTGGCGTCAAGCTCCTGCCGGGGGTCAAGAACATCATCGCAGTCGCTTCGGGCAAGGGCGGTGTCGGCAAGTCGACGACGGCAGTCAATCTGGCGCTGGCCTTGGCTCAGGAAGGTGCCAAGGTTGGTATTCTCGATGCCGATATCTACGGGCCGTCGCAGCCGCAGATGCTGGGCTTGGCTGGTCAGCAACCCGAGTCCAAGGATGGTCAGAGCATGGAGCCGCTGGAGGCCTATGGCGTCAAGGCAATGTCCATCGGCTTCATGGTCGATGTGGAGACGCCCATGGTGTGGCGTGGCCCGATGGTGGCCCAGGCGCTCGACCAGATGCTTGGCCAGACCAACTGGGGCGATGTCGATTATTTGATCGTGGACATGCCACCGGGCACTGGCGACATCCAGTTGTCGATGGCGCAGAAGGTGCCGGTGACTGGCGCTGTGATCGTCACGACGCCGCAGGACATCGCGCTGATCGATGCGCGCAAGGGGTTGAAAATGTTCGAAAAGGTGAACATCCCCATCCTCGGCATCGTCGAGAATATGAGCATCCATATCTGCTCCAAGTGCGGCCACGAGGAGCATATCTTTGGCGAGGGCGGTGGCACGCAGATGTGTCAGGATTACGGCGTCGAATTCTTGGGCAGTCTGCCGCTGGAAATGGCGATTCGCATGATGGCCGACGGTGGTAAGCCGACCGTGGTCGGCGAGCCGGAATCGCGTACGGCCGAGATTTACCGTGGCATTGCGCGGCGCATCGCGGTCAAGATTGCCGAGAAGGCGAAGGACATGACTGCAAAATTCCCCAATATTGTTGTGCAAAACACTTAATTATTTGCACAAAGCGGAGCTTAAAGGCGGGTAAAATCCCGCCTTTATTTTTGTCCACCGCAGCAGGAAAAAATGGCCATCAAATCAGACAAGTGGATACGCCGTATGGCGGAAGAGCACGGCATGATCGAACCGTTCGCGCCGGAACTCGTGCGCGAGGTCAATGGCCAGAAGATCGTCTCCTATGGCACCTCCAGCTACGGCTACGATATCCGCTGCGCGCGTGAATTCAAGGTTTTTACCAACATCAATTCAACCGTGGTCGATCCGAAAGAATTCGATCCGAAGTCCTTCGTCGAGGTTGAATCCGACGTTTGTATCATTCCGCCGAACTCCTTCGCCTTGGCGCGGACCGTCGAATATTTCCGCATTCCGCGCTCAGTGCTGACCGTTTGCCTCGGTAAGTCCACCTATGCCCGCTGTGGCATCATCGTGAATGTCACCCCCTTCGAACCCGAATGGGAGGGTTATGTGACGCTGGAGTTCTCTAACACCACGCCCTTGCCGGCCAAGATCTACGCGGGCGAAGGCTGTGCTCAGGTGCTTTTCTTCGAATCCGACGAGATTTGCGAAACCTCGTACAAGGATCGTGGCGGCAAGTATCAGGGGCAGGTCGGCGTCACGCTGCCCAAGATCTGAACCTGTCCTGGTCCGGTAACGTCACCGACTTATTCTTCGACCCGCTGCGGCGGGTCGCCGCTTTTTGAGGAACCGACATGCGCTTTCATTTTCCGGTCATCATCATCGACGAGGACTTCCGCTCGGAAAACGCCTCCGGCCTGGGCATCCGGGCTCTTGCCGAAGCCCTCGAGAAAGAAGGGCTCGAGGTGCTTGGGGTAACCAGCTATGGTGATCTGACCTCCTTCGCTCAGCAACAGAGTCGGGCCTCTGCCTTCATTCTTTCCATCGATGACGAAGAGTTGGCCCTCGAACCCGAAGAAACGCTCGCAGAGCTGCGTGCCTTCGTCGAGGAAATTCGCCACAAGAATGCGGAAATACCCATCTTTCTGCACGGCGAGACACGGACCAGCCGTCATATCCCAAACGATATCCTGCGTGAGCTGCATGGCTTTATCCACATGCATGAAGATACGCCGGAATTCATCGCTCGCAGCATCAAGCGGGAGGCCAACGCTTATCTCGATAGCCTGCCCCCACCCTTCTTCCGTGCGCTCACTCATTATGCAGCCGATGGCTCCTACTCCTGGCACTGCCCCGGTCACTCGGGTGGTGTCGCTTTCCTGAAGTCGCCGGTCGGCCAGATGTTCCACCAGTTCTTCGGCGAAAACATGCTGCGTGCCGACGTTTGCAACGCGGTGGAAGAACTCGGCCAATTACTCGATCACACTGGCCCGGTCGCTGCCTCGGAACGTAATGCGGCGCGCATTTTCAATTCAGATCACCTGTATTTCGTCACGAATGGCACCTCGACCTCCAACAAGATCGTTTGGCACTCCACTGTGGCGCCTGGCGATATCGTCGTGGTCGACCGCAACTGCCACAAATCGGTGCTACATTCGATCATGATGACCGGGGCAATACCGGTCTTCCTGATGCCGACGCGCAACAATTTCGGCATCATCGGGCCGATCCCAAAGAGTGAGTTCGCCTGGGAAAGTATCCAGAAAAAGATCGCCGCCAACCCCTTTATCGGCGACAAGGCCGCCAAGCCGCGCGTGTTGACCATCACGCAGTCGACCTACGACGGTGTGCTCTATAACGTCGAGGATATCAAGGAAGAGTTGGACGGCAAGATCGATACGCTGCATTTTGACGAAGCTTGGCTGCCGCACGCCGCTTTCCACGACTTCTACGGCGATTACCATGCGATCGGCGCGGACCGTCCGCGCTGCAAAGAGTCTATGGTCTTCGCCACGCAGTCGACGCACAAGCTGCTGGCCGGTCTGAGCCAGGCCTCGCAAATCCTGGTGCAGGATGCCGAGAACCAGAAACTTGACCGCGACATCTTCAACGAGGCCTACCTGATGCATACCTCGACCTCGCCACAATACTCGATCATCGCTTCCTGCGACGTGGCGGCGGCGATGATGGAAGAGCCGGGCGGTACGGCTCTGGTTGAGGAGTCGATCGCCGAGGCGCTCGATTTTCGCCGTGCCATGCGCAAAGTCTACGAAGAGTGGGGGGGCGACTGGTGGTTCAAGGTCTGGGGGCCTGACGATCTGTCTGAAGAAGGGATTGAGGAGCGTGAATCGTGGATGCTAAAGCCGGGTGATCGTTGGCATGGCTTTGGGAAACTGGCAGATGGCTTCAATATGCTCGACCCGATCAAGGCGACCATCATCACCCCGGGCCTGGACGTCGATGGCGAGTTTGCCGAGCGCGGCATACCGGCAGCTATCGTCACCAAATATCTGGCCGAGCATGGCGTTATTGTCGAGAAGTGCGGCCTGTACAGCTTCTTCATCATGTTCACCATCGGTATCACCAAGGGCCGCTGGAATACGCTGGTGACCGCGCTGCAGCAGTTCAAGGACGACTACGACAAGAACCAGCCGTTGTGGAGGGTGCTGCCCGAGTTCGTGCAGAAGAACCCGCGTTACGAGCGCGTCGGCCTGCGCGATCTGTGCAAGCAAATTCACAGCGTCTACAAGCAGAACGATGTGGCCCGCCTGACCACCGAGATGTATTTGTCGGACATGGTTCCGGCCATGCGTCCGGCCGATGCCTTCGCCAAGATGGCGCACCGCGAGATCGAGCGCGTGCCGGTTGATGCGTTGGAGGGGCGTGTTACTGCCGTGTTGCTGACGCCTTATCCGCCGGGTATTCCGCTATTGATTCCCGGCGAGCGCTTCAACGCAACCATCTGCAATTATCTGAAGTTCGCCCGCGAGTTCAATGCCGCCTTCCCCGGCTTTGAAACCGATATTCACGGCCTGGTCAAAGGCGAAGATGGGCGCTATTACGTAGACTGTGTGAGATAAGTTTCGAGGGGGCGTCATGGTGATCCTGCGGCGGCTGTTGCTGTTGTTCATGCTATGCGCTCCTTTGTCGCTGCGGGCAGAAACGGCGGCGCGCATCGTCTTCGCGACGCCGGAAGTTGTCATCATCAACAGCGTCGGCGTCGAGCGGGTGGCCGTGAAGGGGGCTAATGTCGATGCCGGCGAATCGATCGATACGCGTGCCGGGCGTGTACATTTGGCTTTCCTCGATGGTGCCAGCGTGTCCTTACAGCCCGGGACACGTTTGCGTGTCGATGAGTTTCGCTATGCGGCGGCCAACAAGGTGACGCCGGGCGACGGCGTGATGATGACGCTGGTTAAGGGGGCCTTGCGTACGGTGACGGGATGGTTAGGCAAGGCGGATCGGCAGCAATATCGCCTGGGAAGTTCCGTCGCCACCATTGGCATACGGGGTACCGAGTATGGTGCCCGTCTCGATGCCGAAGGGCTGACCGTTAGCGTGTACGATGGGGCGGTGGAGGTGTGCAGCGATGCCGGCTGTGAAATCATCGCCAAGGGAAAAACCTTGCGCGTCCGTGACCGCAAGGAACTCCCTCGGATTCTCCCGGATAGTGGGCCGTCTAGCGACTCGCCGACAGTCATTCCTGAACTCGAATTGCAGATCCCCTTTCAGGATGCGACATCTGGTAGATCGACTCCACCTCCGCCCCCCGGTGAGTCGGGCGGGAGCCAGCGTTCTCCCAATGGCACAGTTCCGCGCTAAAGTAACGAAAAATCGGGGGAAATGGGGAATATGAAAGCGCAGAGCTCGTTCCTGTTGATTGTTCTTCTGGCACTGGGCTCGTCGGTGCGAGCCGACGGGGTGACCGATGAGGCAGTCCGGTTGTTGGCCTCGGGGCAGTCGGCCAAGGCCTATGCGTTGCTTGAGCCCTTGGAAAGTGATCGAGCCGGCGAGATTGGATACGATCTGTTATTGGGCAGAGCCTCTCTCGGGGTTGGCCAGAATACGCGAGCGATCTTCGCGCTGGAGCGTGTGCTGGCACTCGATCCGAGCAATACCAAGGCAAGAGCTGAAATGGCCCGGGCCTATCTGCTGGTCGGTGAGGCGGATAACGCGCGCAAGGAACTGGCAAGCATTGAACAGCAAGGCGTGCCTAGCGACGTATCGCAAAGCTTCGATCGTTATCTGGCCGCACTCAAACGGCTGGACGGAAACGAAAAGCAGACCCTCAATGCCTATGTGGAAATGCTTGCCGGTTACGACAGCAACGTCAATCTCGGGCCGAATCGCGATAGCGTGCTGATTCCAGGCCAGAGTCCGGTTCCCATTGTGCTATCGCCGGAGGGGCGGGCGCGTGAGGACGGCTTTGCGCAACTTGGCGGAGGGATCAGTACCCGCCTGCCGATCAACTCCGGCCTGGCGGTGTTGGCTGGCTTGGCCGGTGCGCAACGCTTCAATTTCAGCGAAAGCGATTTCAATCTCGGCAATGTCGATACCAACCTTGGTATCGTATGGACCAGCGGCAAGAATGTTTTGACCGTGATGGGGCAATATGGAACGGTCAGTGTCGACCGAGATTATTTCCGCTCGGCGGCGGGGCTGGCCGGGCAGTGGCAATACAACCTTGATGCCCGTAATCAGGTGACTGCCTACCTTCAATACACCGATCTTCGCTACGACGACCAGAAAATTCGTGATGCTCAACGTTGGGTTGGCGGCGGCGCTTATGCTCACTTGTGGCGGGATGGTGCGCTAGTGTTTGCCAGCCTGTACGGGGTGTCGGAGAAGCCGAAACGGGAGGACGCGGATTATCTCGGATTTGATGGTCTTGGCATACGTTTCGGTGGGCGCGTGAGTCTCAACGACAGCGCTACCGTGTTCGGCAATCTGGCTTACGAGCGACGTCGTTACGATGCCACCGATCCAGCCTATCAGCTGGTTCGTAGCGATCACCAGTATGGCGCCACGCTGGGCTTGGCCTATGGGCTTGCCCAAGGCTGGACGCTGACGCCGCAGGTGTCGTTGATGCGCAACGAGTCGAATGCCGTGTTGAGCGATTATCGGCGCAATGTCGTTTCCGTCGCCTTGCGGCGCGAATTCTGAGGGGGCGATGATGAAGCTTCGAATGATTGGCTCGCTGCTCGTCCTCTTGCTGGTTTCGGTTGTGGCAAATGCGGCCGGCAAGGTTGAGTTTGTCGCGGGAGCAGTGTCTGCGACGTCGGCTGCCGGCAGCGAACGGAAGCTGGCCAAGGGTGATGTCCTGACAAGCGGAGATCTGGTGCGCACCGGGCAGGATGGATTGGCGCAACTACGTTTCGACGATGGCGGGCGCATCGCCCTGCAGCCGAAGTCCGAATTCCGGATCGATGAATATGCCTATCCGGCAACCACGAAGTCCCAGGGGCGCGGATTTTTCTCCTTGTTGAAAGGTGGGATGCGCACTATCACCGGACAGGTTGGGCGTGACAATCGCGATGCCTACCGGGTGACGACTTCGGTGGCAACGATTGGTATTCGTGGAACCGAGTATCGAGTGGCTTATCTCGACAACAATGGAATTGCCCTATGGGCGGCGGATGGAGCGATCGAGGTCTGCAATAGCGCGGGGTGTAGCGTTATCGTCGCTGGCGAAGTGGCAATCATCCGTGCCGCGGATCAACCGCTGGAGCGTTTGGCGTTCTCCAATCTGGTCCCGTCGCCAGAGTCAGGTGGCTCGCTGCTGCCTGCGTTTGCCGCGGGTGAAGCGCGTCGGGGAGATGGGTATTTGAGCGGCTTGCCAGTGTGCTCCTATGTCTACTCTTACATCTCCTACTCTTACGTGTTGACCTGTCAATAAGTAAGTATCGGGCGAAGATGTTTAATGCTTTGAGTAGCGCTTGAAACTGAATCCGACGCCCGTGGTTGAGATGCCGTTTTGAGTCGACATCAAATGCCATGAGTTCCCCGAGATATCCGGGAACCAGGCATCGCCATCTGGGCTTAGGTCGACTTCCGTCAGTTCCAGGCTGTCCGCCACGGCAATGGCTTGCGTGTAGATGTCAGCCCCACCGATGACAAAGAGTTTCGCGTCGTTCGCCGCCAAGGCGAAGGCGGCTTCGAGCGAAGTGGCCGTTTCCGCACCCGGTGCTAGGTAGTCCGCTTGCCGCGTAACGACGATATTGCGTCGTCCAGGCAGCGGGCGGAAGCGTGGCGGCAGCGATTCCCAGGTCTTGCGCCCCATCACCACGGTGTGGCCCTCGGTGAGCGCCTTGAAGTGCGCCATGTCTTCCGGAATGTTCCAGACCAACTGGTTGTCCTTGCCGATGACCCGGTTTTTGGCGACGGCGGCGATGATGATGATTTCGGGCATGGTCTTCTGCTGTATGGATTAAGCGCCGCGGGCTGCGGCGATCAGGCCGCGGGTTGAGCTGTCGAACTGGCTGGCATCGTCGCCGCTTTGCAGCAAAGGCGTCAGCTGGCTGGCCAGCTGTTTGCCGAGTTCGACGCCCCATTGATCGAAAGCATTGATGTTCCACAGGGCGCCAAGGCAGAAGGTCTTGTGCTCGAACAGCGCGATCAGCTGACCCAGAGTATAGGGCGTCAGGTTCGGCAGCAGCAGCGTGCTTGACGGTTGGTTGCCGGGGAATATCTTGTAGGGCAACAGTTCGGGTGGCGTGCCAGCGACAAGCGCTTCTTCTCGGGTTTGGCCGAAGGCGAGGGCGGCGGATTGGGCGAAACAGTTGGCTAGCAGGGAGTCGTGGTGCCCGGGAAGCGGGTAGTCGGACTCCCGCAGCACGATGAAGTCACAAGGGATGATGCGCCCGCCCTGATGGAACAATTGGAAGAAAGAGTGCTGGCCATTAGTGCCGGCCTCGCCCCAGATGATTGGACTGGTGGCGGTGCCAATTGGCTGGCCTTGGCGGTCGGTTTGCTTGCCGTTGCTTTCCATTTCGAGTTGCTGCAGGTAGGCCGGCAATAACTGGAAGGACTGGGCGTAGGGCAGTACGGCGGCGGTAGATGCACCGAGGAAATCGGTATTCCATAGGCTGAGCAGGGCCAGCGTGAGTGGCAGATTTGCTTCTGCCGGGGTCTCCAGAAAATGGCTATCCATTGCCTTGGCGCCGGCCAACAGGCGTTCGAAGTTGTGCCAGCCGACCGCCAGCGCCAAGGAAAGGCCGATGGCCGACCATAACGAGAAACGGCCGCCAACCCAGTCCCAGAATTCGAAGACGTTGTCGGCGGGGATGCCGAACCGTCCGGTGAGGTCGAGGTCGGTCGACAAGGCGACGAAATGCCGGCCGACCGCTTCTTCGCTGCCTGCCGCGGCGAGCAGCCAGTCGCGGGCGGTGCGGGCGTTGGTCAGGGTTTCCTGCGTGGTGAAGGTCTTGCTGGCGATGATGAATAGCGTGCTGCGCGGGTTGAGGCGGCCAAGCAGCGGGGCGATATCGGCGCCGTCGATGTTGGCGACAAAATGCACTTCGATGTCCGGCTGGTGATGGGCGAGCAGGGCGCGCGTGGCCATGCGCGGGCCGAGGTCCGAGCCGCCGATGCCGATATTGACCACGTGTGTGATGCGCTCGCCCGAATAACCGCGCCAGGCACCGCTGTGGATCGCCTCGCAGAAAAGGCGCATGCGTTCGAGAACGCGTTTGACTTCCGGCGGGGCTTGCTCGCCGGCGCGCAGATCCATGTGGCGGACGGCGCGGCCCTCGGTGTGATTGAGCAACTCGCCGGCCACCATGCGGCGTTTCCAGTCCTCGACATCGGCGACCTCGGCAAGTTCGCGCAGCAGGCGCATGGTCGTGGCATCGACCCGCTGCTTCGAGTAGTCGAAGAGCAGTCCTTCCCAGCGCAGCGAGAGGCACTCGAAGCGTTTCCGATCGGCGGCGAACAGGTCGCGCAGATGGCGCTCGCGCGTGGTGTTGGCATGGGCGGAAAGCGCTTGCCAGGCAGGGGTGTCGACTATTCTCATGGCCGGAGGGCGGTTTGACAGATGAATGCTCGCGTGAGGCGGGGCACGCGATTATCGCGCTATTTTTGCTTCGAACGCGCAGTTTAGCGGGGAAGCTGCCGATGGTCGATGCCGGCAGGCTGTTAAGATGATCAGCTAGTTTAATGCTCTGTTCATTGCCTTTTCATGAAAACCTGTTTGTCTCGTATGTGGCCGTGGGCCTTTGTGTTGTGCTCGACTATCCTTGGGGGCTGCGGGTTGCTCTCCACTTGGCACTGGGAGCGCCCTGGCGCCGACGAAGCCGATTACAAGACGGATGAGATCCAATGCAAGGGGCACGCCTATTCGGGAACGGACGGGGCAGTGACGAAGGAAAGCGTGCGCCGCATGCATGCCTGTATGGAAGCCAAGGGCTGGCGCAAGGTGCCGAACTGAGGCCCGCCCTGGCCATTGCTGCGGTGCACTGACCAAAATGGACAAAAAACGAAAAGGCTCTGGCACGCCGCGATTAGACGGCGACCGGCGCCGGAATGTGTGGGTGCGGGTCGTAGTTGTCGAGGCGGAAATCCTCGAAGCGGAAGGCGAAGATATCCTTGACCTCGGGATTGATCCACATCGTCGGTAGCGGGCGCGGCTCGCGTGTCAGTTGCAGGCGAGCCTGCTCGAAATGGTTCGAGTATAGATGGGCGTCGCCGAAGGTATGTACGAACTCGCCCGGCTGGTAGCCGCAAACCTGCGCCAGCATCAGGGTCAGCAAAGCATAGGAGGCGATGTTGAAGGGCACGCCGAGGAAGATGTCGGCCGAGCGCTGATAGAGCTGGCAGCTCAATTTGCCGTTGGCGACGTAGAACTGGAACAGGCAATGGCAGGGGGGTAGCGCCATGTTGTCCACGTCGCCAGGGTTCCAGGCGGAAACGATATGGCGGCGGGAGTCCGGGTTGTGCTTCAGGCTATGGACCAATTGCGATATCTGGTCGACCAGACGTCCGTCCGGCGTTTCCCAGCGGCGCCATTGCTTGCCGTAAACCGGGCCGAGGTCGCCGTTTTCATCGGCCCATTCGTCCCAGATGCGGACGCCGTTTTCCTGCAGATACTTGATGTTGGTATCGCCCTGCAGAAACCACAGCAATTCGTGGATGATCGACTTCAGATGCAGTTTCTTCGTGGTCAGCGCGGGGAAACCCTGACTGAGGTCGAAGCGCATCTGCCAGCCGAAGACGGAACGGGTGCCGGTTCCGGTCCGGTCGGATTTATCGTGCCCGTTATCGAGAACGTGGCGCATCAGGTCGAGGTATTGCTGCATGATGTGGTCGGCGGCGATGACAAAAGCAGGATTCTACGATCGAATCCACATCCAGGCATCTTCCCTTGTGGCATCTGGGTTTAAACTAATGCCGCCGGCAATTAGGGGGAAGATCAGTGTTCGATAAGGTGGCAAAACTCGGTGGCTTGTTCGCTCAGGGAAGTCATGGGCATCCGCTAGCCGATCCGCGTGAATTAAAGCGGATTGTCGCTGAGCTCCCCAAGGATAATGCCTTCAAGGCACTCGACGAAATTGCCGGTTGGCTGGAGTCGCTGCTGGCTAGCGATGGTATTCCGGTTGATCGCATGTATGAAGCCGCGCACCAGTTGGACGAAGCGGCGCAGCCTCTATTGAAGCGCTTGACCCGGGAGTATCTGCATACGCCGCGCTTGCCGCGCAACGAAGAGAAGCGCTTGTGGTCGATCAATTGCGGTTTTTGGACTCTGGCAGCGTCGGTTTATGAGCGCTGCCTGCCGCAACTGGATGCGAAGGGACGTGTCCCTGATTCAGCCAAATGGTTGCTGCCAGCACTCTGTGCACGGCTGATTTCTACCTATGGTGGCCGTTTGAAATGGGAGCTGTTCCACTATGGACCGTCGCGCAGCGAGGTCTGGCTGAGTTTGGGGGGGGCTTTGCAGCTAGCCGAGCAGGCAGGGGTGGCAACCAAAGCAGTGGCTATCCCAGGTGGAGGTGGGACTACTTCGCCACAACAAGAGTACCTGAAGGCGATGGTCCTCCAGGCGGCCTCGATGGATAGCCTGTTGCCACTCGAAATTGAACTGGCCGAGCGCCTGATTGCCCACTTCCTGAGCGGCTTCATCTTCTCGACTACCGTTGAGCACGATAGCGTTTATTGGGTCGATCTGGCGCAAGCCCAGCCGCCCTTGCGCATGGCTCGTATGCCGAATATCGCAGTGCCGACGCAGCGCTTCTTCAAGCCGGGCAGTGCCCATGGCGCCATGCTGGAACTATTGGCGAGCCTCGAACGTGGGGGCGACGTGCCGGCAGAAATCAATCTAGGCGGACAGTATTATGGCAAGACGCTGGTTCCGGTGCTGCGTCACCTGACCGCCTATCTGGCGCCGGTGCCACCGCAACGCCGACACGACCGCCATCGCGTCAAGCACCGCATGTCGGTACTGAATGGTTTGATCAATGCCTTTGTCGTCTTCTCGAAGGAGTTTGGCGGTCGGCCGGCCGGCTTGCAGATGGAAAGCTGGGTGGTGGACAACGTCAGTCGCGGTGGCTTCGGCGCAGTGCTTAGCGATATTCCTGCCGAGTGGCTGAAGATTGGGGCGCTAGTCGCCATGCAGCCGGAGGGCGGTGACAACTGGCTGCTCGGCGTCGTTCGGCGCTATCACCGGGAGTCGGACAAAGAGGCGTGGGTCGGCATCGAGGCCCTGGCCAGGCTGGCTTTTTCGGTCGAACTCAAACCGCGGACCGCATCGAGCTACGCGGCAGTGGCGGGCATTCCTTCGCTCGTTTTGCAGGACGGTAATGAAGCCGGCGAGGTGCGCGTCGTGCTGCCTCCGGCCAGCTTCGATTTGCGCGAGACTCTCGAATACCCGGCGGGCGACCGTCTGCAGCAATTGGTGCCGGTTGCCATGATTGAGCAGACGGCAGATTACGAGTTGGCCCGCTACCGCATGGCTTAAGTCTTACGCCATTTGTTACGGCTTTGGGCGGATTGCCGATTTCGGGCGGAAGGCCTTGATCACGGCATCGTTGGTTTCGGCATAGGGGCCGCCGATCAGGTCGATGCAATAAGGCACCGCCGCGAAGATGCCGACATGGCTGACTTCGCCTGCGGCATTGCGTACGCCTTCCAGCGTCTCCTTGATTGACTTCGGTTGCCCTGGCAGGTTGATGATCAGCGCTTGCTTGCGGATCACGGCGACTTGGCGCGACAGGATGGCGGTCGGCACGAAATTCAGGCTGATGCGCCGCATCTCTTCGCCAAAGCCAGGCATTTCCTTGTCGGCTACCGCCAGGGTGGCTTCCGGGGTGACGTCGCGCAAGGCCGGACCGGTGCCGCCAGTGGTCAGAACCAGATGGCAACCCATTTGATCGACCAGTTCGATCAGCGTCCGTTCGATGGTTGGCTGGTCATCGGCGATCAGGCGGGTTTCGGCTCGCCACGGGGTGGTCAGGGCGCTGCCCAGCCATTCCTGCAGGGCAGGAATTCCCTTGTCTTCGTAGATGCCAGTCGAGGCGCGGTCGCTAACTGAAACCAGGCCGACGATCAGTGTCTCACTCATCGCTCTCCTCCTCGGCTTCGGCTGGCTCGCTGCCTTCGGCTTCCAGTTCCTTCAAAACCTGGAAGATGGCACGGTAATTCTTCGGCGGCTTGTTCGCCTCCTGCTCCTTCAAGGCGTTCCGGCGCAGGGTACGAAGGTGTTGCAGGTCGGCGGCTGGCCAGGTGGCGGCGATCTCGCTGAGCACGGCCTCATCGGCCAGTAGGCGCTCGCGCAGGCGCTCGATGCGATGCAGGCGTGCAGTTTCATGGGCCGATTCACCACGCAGCATCGCCAGGCCGGCGCGGATGGGGGCATCGTCGACGCCGCGCATCAGTTTGCCCAGATATTGAATCTGGCGGCGGCGAGCGCCGTGGGCGGTAATTTTCTGGCATTCCCGTACGGCGGCCAGGAGATCTTCCGGCAGGTTGATCCGCTTCAGCTGGCCGACCGAGAGTTCGACTAGCTCGGCGCCGAGGTCGCGCAACTCGTGCATGGCCTCTTTGCGCTTGGTCTTTGAGATGCGGGTGTCGTCGGTGAAATCTTCGTCTTGCATGAGGTGCTTCCGGTTGCTGGCTGGGCGGGCTGCTATGATAGCGATTTTCCCGATTCGACGCCGCTTCCATGCCCCAGACCGCCGCATTTTCCTACCCCTTCGCCACCCTGCAGCAACTGGCCGCCGATGTGCTCAAACATGCCCAGGCCAAGGGGGCGACGGCCTGTGAGGTCGATGTTTCCGAAGGCTTCGGCCAATCGGTGACGGTACGCTGTGACGAGGTTGAAACCATCGAATTCAACCGTGACAAGGGTATCGGCATCACGGTCTATAGTGGTCAGCGCAAGGGCTACGCCAGTACCTCAGATTTTTCAGCGCAGGCTTTGCGCGATACGGTCGAGGCGGCGCTCAACATCGCGCGTTTTACCGCCGAGGACGATTGCGCTGGCTTGGCCGATGCCGAGTTGATGGCCAAGGACTGCCCGGAATTGGACCTCTATCACCCATGGGCATTGTCCGTCGAGGAGGCAATCGCTACGGCACGACGTTGCGAACAGGCGGCCTATGGAGCTAGCCCGTTGATCAGCAACTCGGACGGAGCGACGGTATCCACCCAGCAGGCGCATTTCGTTTCGGCTAATAGTCTGGGCTTCATGGCCGGCTACCCGACTTCGCGGCATTACATTTCATGTTCGATGATCGCCGGCGAGCAGGACGCGATGCAGCGCGACGACTGGTACACAACCAATCGCAATGCTGCCTTGCTCGATGCAGCCGAACAGGTTGGCCAGATCGCCGCCAAGCGCACGGTGGCCCGCCTCGGCGCGCGCAAGATCAAGACTGGCGAATTCCCGGTGCTGTTCGAGGCGCCGCTGGCGGCGGGGTTGCTTGGCAGCCTTGTGCACGCAGCGAGCGGTGGGGCGCTGTATCGCAAAGCTTCCTTCCTGCAGGGGGCGCTCGGCCAGCAGATCATGCCGAGTTTCGTGCAGATTTCCGAGCGGCCGCACATCAAGGGTGGGCTCGGCAGCTCCGCTTTCGACAGCGACGGCGTGGCCACTCGCGACCGCGAGGTGGTCACTGACGGTGTGCTGCAGGGCTATTTCCTCTCTGCATACACGGCGCGCAAACTCGGTATGCAGACGACGGGCAATGCGGGCGGCAGCCACAATCTGATCATCCAGCCCGGAGATCTCGATTTCGAGGGCTTGCTTGCCCGTATGGGGCGAGGCTTGCTGATTACCGAATTGCTTGGCCATGGGATCAATTACGTCACCGGCGATTATTCGCGTGGTGCAGCTGGGTTCTGGGTCGAGAATGGAAAAATTGCCCATCCGGTTGAGGAAATCACCGTCGCCGGTAACCTCAGGAACATGCTGGCCGGCATCGTTGCTGTCGGGCGCGATGTGCAAATTCGCGGCACCAAGCAAACCGGTTCCATTCTGCTTGATCACATGACCGTAGCTGCCGGGTGAGAAGGTAGGGTTTTCCTCAGGTCCCAAGGCGCAGTCTTAGGTTATAGAATCAAAAGGTAGTTTCTGTCTGACGTTCCCAACTAATCTGGAGGAGACAATATGCAACGTCGTGATTTCCTGAAAAAAGCATCCGTTGGCGCCGCTGCAGGTGCTGCCGCTACGCTCGCCGCGCCGGCCATCGCCGCAGATCTGCCCAATATCAAGTGGCGTCTGACCTCGTCGTTCCCGAAGAGCCTGGATACCATCTACGGTGGCGCCGATGTGCTGGCCAACCGTTTGCGTGAAATGACCGGTGGCAAGTTCGATATCCGCGTCTTCCCGGGCGGTGAAATCGTGCCGGGCTTGCAAGCCCTGGATGCCGTGCAACAAGGCACCGTCGAGTGCTGCCATACCTGCTCCTACTATTACGTCGGCAAGGACAAGACCTTCGGCTTCGGTACCTCCGTGCCGTTCGGCATGAACGCCCGTCAGATGAACGCCTGGATTTACTACGGCGGTGGCCAGAAGCTGCTCGACGAGTTCTACGCCAATTACAACGTCGTCTCCTTCGCGGGCGGTAATACCGGCACCCAGATGGGCGGCTGGTGGCGCAAGGAAGTCAAGACCGTGGCCGACCTGAAGGGCGTCAAGATGCGTATCGCCGGTCTGGGCGGCACCGTCTTCTCCGAACTGGGCGTGGTTCCCCAGCAGATCGCCGGTGGCGACATCTACCCGGCGCTTGAAAAGGGCACCATCGATGCCGCTGAGTGGGTCGGTCCGTACGACGATGAAAAACTGGGCTTCTACAAGGTTGCCAAGAACTATTACTACCCGGGTTGGTGGGAATCGGGCCCGGCCATTCACTTCTTCGTGAACAAGAAGGAATGGGACAAGCTGCCGAAGGAATATCAGGCCGCTTTCCAGGCCGCTGCGTACGAAGCCAACATCACGATGATGGCCGAATACGACCACAAGAATCCGGTCGCGCTGGCCAAGTTGCTGCAAAGCGGCGTCAAGCTGCAGAAGTTCTCCGACGAAATCCTCGGCGCTGCCTACAAGGCCGCCCAGCAGATCTACGCCGACGAAGCCAGCAAGAACCCGGCCTTCAAGAAGATCTACACCGAGTGGGACAAGTACCGGAAAACGCAGAATGCTTGGTTCAGTCTCGCGGAAATGCGTATGGACAGCTTCCTGCAGTCGCACAAATAAGACTGCTGCGGTGCACAGCAAAAAACCCGCGATTTTCGCGGGTTTTTTGTTGCCTGAGTTTCCTCAGGTGGGCGCCCTTGGCGGGGCGCAATTGGGGTTACTTTTCCAGCAGGCTGCGCAGCATCCAGGCATTCTTTTCGTGTAGCTGCATGCGCTGGGTCAGCAGATCGGCGGTCGGCTCGTCGCCCGCCTTGTCGACCAGAGGGAAGATGCTGCGTGCCGTCTTGGTCACTGCCTCCTGGCCGGCGACCAATTGCTTGATCATCTCTTCGGCGCTGACCTTGCCCTCGCTCTCCTTGATCACCGTCAGCTTGGCGAATTCGCGGTAGGTGCCGGGGGCGGCTACGCCCAGCGCACGAATACGTTCGGCAATCAGGTCGAGCGCATTCCACAGTTCCGTGTACTGGTCCATGAACATCACATGCAAGGTGTTGAACATCGGACCCGTGACGTTCCAGTGGAAATTATGCGTTTTCAGGTACAGCGTAAAAGAATCGGCAAGCAGGCGGGAAAGGCCTTCGGCGATCTTTTCCCGGTCTTTTTTGGTGATACCGATGTCCATGCTGATGCTCCTTTCAATTTGGTGAATTGTTCAGGTGCCTCTCGAGCGACCATGTCCACATTATGGTTATTGCTCGCCGTGAAGGCCAATGAATAGGCCCGATAGCGACCATAGAGGCTAACTATACGCCCAAAGAAAAAGGCGGGTCTCCCCGCCTTTTTTTGATGAGTGATTCTGACTTGGCTATTTGTTTTCGCCTTGCAAGTTTTTCAGCAAATCGGCGGCCGATTCGTCGGTGGGGGCTTTCGCTCCTTCGCCCTCCTGCATCAGTGCATTCAGGTCGAGGTCACCTTGTTGCTCCATGCGCGCCTTCTCTGCCGGATCGCCATAACTGACGATGTTCGGGAAGATGATGATGATCGCCACCATGATGATCTGGATACAGACAAAGGGAATGGCACCCCAATAGATGTCTGTCGTCTTGATCGAGGCGGGGGCCACGGAACGCAGGTAGAACAGCGCGAAACCGAAGGGCGGGTGCATGAAGGAGGTCTGCATGTTGACCGCCAGCAATACGCCGAACCAGATCAGGTCAATGCCCAGCTTTTCGGCGACCGGGGCCAGCAGCGGCACGATGATGAAGGACAGTTCGAAGAAGTCCAGGAAGAAGGCGAGCAGGAAGACCAGGATATTGACGACAATCAGGAAGCCCAGTTGGCCACCGGGCAGGGAGAGCAGCAGGTGTTCCACCCACAAATCGCCATCGACCGCACGGAAGACCAAGCCGAATACTGTCGAACCGACCAGGATAAAGACCACGAAGGAGGACAGTTTGCCGGTGGTTTCCATGGCTTGGCGCAGCAGCTTCCAGGACAGCCGCTTGCGGACGATGGCCATGATCAATGCGCCGGCTGCGCCCATGGCGCCGCCCTCGGTCGGGGTGGCGATGCCCAAGAAGATGGTACCAAGCACCAGGAAGATCAAAAGGAGTGGTGGGACCATCGTCGTCAGCACGCGCAGGCCCAGCTTGAAGCCACGCAGGGTGCGTGCCTCAGGAGGCAGTGCCGGTGCGGCGTTCGGCTTGATGATGGTCAGCAGGGCCACATAGCCCACATACAAACCGGTCAGTACCAGACCCGGGACCATGGCACCTTCGTACATGTCGCCAACCGAACGGCCCAACTGGTCGGCCATGATGATCAGCACCAACGAAGGCGGGATGATCTGAGCCAACGTGCCGGAGGCAGCGATGACGCCGGCGGCGAGACGCTTGTCATAGCCATAGCGCAGCATGATCGGCAGCGAGATCAGGCCCATCGAGATGACCGATGCTGCGACCACGCCGGTGGTCGCAGCCAGGAGTGCGCCGACGAAGATGACTGCATAGGCCAGACCGCCACGCATCGGGCCGAACAACTGGCCGATGGTGTCGAGCAGGTCTTCCGCCATGCCCGATCGTTCGAGAATCAGGCCCATGAAGGTGAAGAAGGGGATGGCCAGCAGGGTATCGTTGGCCATGATGCCAAAGATACGCTCCGGCAAGGCCTGGAACAGGGCGGGTTGGAGCAGCCCCAGTTCGATGCCGATCAGGCCGAAGACGATGCCGTTAGCCGCCAGCGCGAAGGCGACCGGGTAACCGAACAGCAGGAAAAGAACCAGTGCGCCGAACATCAACGGCGCCATATTGGCAATGACCCATTCCATCTTATTTCTCCTTGGCCATCGCGGCGATTTCAGCAGCCAGCTCTTGCTCGGCAGAGTGGCCATCCTTGGCGTTCGGGTCACCGATCAAACCCATCAGGAAGGCAATGCGCTTGATCAGTTCGGAAACCCCTTGCAGCGCCAGGAGCGCGAAGCCTAGTGGCAGCAGTGCCTTGACCGGCCAGCGAATCAGGCCGCCGGCGTTGGCCGAGTATTCGTCGATGCGGTAGGACTCGGCAACGAGTGGCAAGGAGAGCCAGAGGACCAAGACGACCATCGGCAGCAGGAAGAACAGGGTGCCAATGATGTCTATGACAGCTAGCCCACGCGGCGACAACTTGCTGGACAGCACGTCGATGCGCACATGCTCATTCTTTTGCAGGGTATAGGCAGAGCACGTCAGGAAAACGGCTGCAAACAGATACCACTGGATTTCCAGCAGGCCGTTGGAGCTGTCGTTGAAAATGAAACGGTAGGTGGCGTTACCAGCGCTGATGATCGTCATGATCAGCACCAGCCAGAACGCCCCTTTGCCGACTCGCTCATTGAGCCAGTCGATCAGCTGCGAGAGCTTGAGCAGAAGGGTCACGAATTGTTCTCCTCGGTTGATAGAATGCCCGGCTTCTGGTTTGGCCGGAATTTCATGGAAAATCCCACTAAACCGAATCTACAACGAAGGTAATGGACAGACCAATGGTGGAAATCCCTACTCGCCGACCGACGCGACTCTGTTTGGTCCGGCATGGTGAGACCGAATGGAACGCCGAGCGCCGCATCCAGGGGCAGATCGATATCGGCCTCAATGAAACGGGCTTGCAGCAGGCCGAAGCCGCCGGACGGTGGCTGTGCGGGGCTGGCGTTGTCGCGCTTTACAGCAGCGATTTGAAGCGGGCATGGGCGACAGCGCTCGCCATCGGGAACGCGGTCGGGCTGCAGCCCGTGGCTGCGCCTGAATTGCGCGAACGCCGTTATGGTGTGTTCGAGGGACTGACCTATGCCGAGGCGGAACATAAGTATCCCGACGGCTACGCCGCTTTCGAAGGGCGTAATGCCGATTACGCTTTCGAGCATGGTGAGAGCCTGAAAACGATGTTCGACCGCGTGACCGGCAAGCTCAAGGAGATTGCTACGGCGCATTCTGGGCAGAATATCGTGGTTGTGTTGCACGGTGGCGTACTCGATGTCATCAACCGTTTCGTCCGCGGCAATCCGCTGGAAATGCCGCGCGATTTCCTGATTCCCAATGCGGGGATCAACTGGATCAACGAGGTTGAGGGCGTATGGCACATCGAAAGTTGGGCGGAAACCGGGCATCTGGTGCCGGGCGCCCTTGATGAACTGCCTTCGTGATAGAATCTTCCCCCTTTTCTTCAATGGCTTGAGGCATTCCCCATGTTTTCCGCGAAAGATACCCTGGCAAAAGTTGATCCTGAACTCTGGCAAGCCATTACGGCTGAAAACCAGCGTCAGGAAGAGCACATCGAACTGATCGCGTCCGAAAACTACGTCAGCAAGGCTGTCATGGAAGCCCAAGGCTCCCAGCTGACCAACAAGTACGCCGAAGGTTATCCGGGCAAGCGCTACTACGGTGGCTGCGAACACGTCGATGTCGCTGAGCAGATCGCCATCGATCGCCTGAAGAAGCTGTTCGGTGCCGATGCCGCCAACGTCCAGCCGAACTCCGGTTCGCAAGCCAACCAGGCCGTGCTGATGGCCTTCGCCAAGCCGGGCGACACCATCATGGGCATGAGCCTGGCCGAAGGTGGTCACCTGACCCACGGCATGCCGCTCAACATGTCCGGCAAGTGGTTCAACGTTGTCGCCTACGGTCTGGACGAGAAGGAAGAGATCGATTACGACAAGATGGAAGCCCTGGCGCGCGAGCACAAGCCGAAGATCATCGTCGCCGGTGCCTCGGCCTACGCCCTGCGCATCGATTTCGAGCGCTTCGCCAAGATTGCCAAGGAAATCGGCGCCATTTTCTGGGTCGACATGGCGCATTACGCCGGCCTGATCGCTGCAGGTTTCTACCCGAACCCGGTGCCGCACGCCGACGTCGTCACCTCGACCACCCACAAGACCCTGCGTGGCCCGCGCGGTGGCGTCATCCTGATGAAGGCCGAGCACGAGAAGGCAATCAACTCCGCCATCTTCCCGGGCCTGCAAGGCGGTCCGCTGATGCACGTCATCGCTGCCAAGGCCGTGGCCTTCAAGGAAGCCGCTTCGCCGGAATTCAAGAACTACCAGGAGCAGGTGGTTAACAACGCCCGCGTCATGGCCAAGGTGTTGGGCGAAGAGCGCGGTCTGCGCATCGTTTCCGGTCGTACCGAGAGCCACGTCTTCCTGGTCGACTTGCGTGCCAAGAACATCACCGGCAAGGAAGCCGAAGCCGCCTTGGGTCGCGCCCACATCACCGTGAACAAGAATGGCATCCCGAACGACCCGCAAAAGCCGTTCGTCACCTCCGGTATCCGTATCGGTTCGCCGGCCATGACCACCCGCGGTTTCACCGAGATCGAAGCCGAGCAGATCGCTCACCTCGTTGCTGACGTGCTCGATGCGCCGAACGACGAGAAGGTGGCCGAGCAGGTGCGTGCCAAGGTCTCGGCGCTGTGCGCCAAGTTCCCGGTCTACGGTGACTGATGCGTCCGGGCGGGCGTTGCCCGCCTGACGCTTTTGGAGTCCGGACATGAAATGCCCTTTCTGCGGTCATGATGAAACGGCGGTAGTCGATACCCGCCTTTCCGACGAAGGCGACATCGTTCGTCGCCGCAGGAAGTGCAATGTCTGCGACAAGCGGTTCACCACCTACGAGCGGGCGGAAATCCGCCTGCCGCAAGTGGTCAAGAAAAACGGTTCGCGGACCGAATTCAGCCGCGACAAGCTGCGTGCCAGCCTTGAGTTGGCGTTACGCAAGCGCCCGGTATCGACCGAGCTGGTCGATGCGGCCATCAGCGAAATCGAAGAAAAGCTGCTCTCTTCCGGGGAGCGCGAGGTTCCGTCGCAACAGGTTGGCGAGTTGGTCATGCGCGAGCTGAAGAAGCTCGACAAGGTGGCCTACATCCGCTTTGCCTCGGTCTATCGCAATTTCGAAGATGTGGATGCCTTCTCCAAGGCCATCCGCGAAGTTTCCCCCGCCGCTTCTCCCAAGAAAAAATGAGCTTCACGGCCGTCGATCACGGCATGATGGCGCGCGCCCTGCAATTGGCCGAGCGTGGCCTGTGGACGACCTCTCCCAATCCGCGTGTCGGCTGCGTGCTGGTCCGTGACGGTGAAATCGTCGGCGAAGGCTGGCATGAGAAGGCTGGCGAGCCGCATGCCGAGGTGCATGCTTTGCGCGAAGCCGGCGAGCGAGCGCGTGGCGCGACCGCCTATGTGACCTTAGAGCCGTGCAGTCACTACGGCCGCACGCCACCCTGTGCCGAAGGCTTGATCGCAGCCGGCGTGAAGCGTGTGGTTGCGGCCATGCAGGATCCCAATCCCCTGGTCGCTGGCCAGGGGCTCGCCATGCTGCAGGCGGCCGGTATCGAAACCGCTTGTGGTCTGTTGGAAAACGAAGCGCGTGAGTTGAATATCGGTTTCGTCTCGCGCATGACGCGCGGTCGGCCGTGGTTGCGACTGAAGGTGGCGGCGAGCCTGGACGGCAAGACGGCGCTGAACAATGGCGTCAGCCAGTGGATCACCGGGCCGGATGCCCGGCGCGACGGTCATCGCTGGCGGGCGCGCGCTTGTGCCATTCTGACCGGGATCGGCACGGTGCGCGACGACAATCCGCAACTGAATGTGCGCGACGTTGAAACGACCCGCCAGCCGTTGCGCGTGGTGGTCGATAGCAAGCTGGAGATCGCGCCGGATGCCCGTATCCTCGATGGCGGCCCGGTTTTGCTCGCTGCTGCGGTGCACGTGCCGGAAAAGGCAAAAATGCTCGCCGAGCGTGGGGCCGAGGTGCTCGTGCTGCCCAACGCGGCGGGCAAGGTTGAGCTCAAAGATTTGCTGGTCGAACTGGGCAAGCGCGGCATCAATGAAGTCCATGCCGAAGCCGGTTTCAAGCTGAATGGCTCACTGTTGCGCGAGGGACTAGTCGACGAACTGCTGCTTTACCTGGCGCCCTGCCTGATCGGCCACGAGGCGGCCGGTTTGTTCAACCTGCCCGAGTTGCTCAGCCTAGACGGCAAGCGCCAGTTGCTGGTGCGCGATCTGCGGCAGGTTGGGCAAGATATCCGGGTTGTTGCCCGCTTGGCTTAGGGCCGCAAACAGCACATTCCCCATCCTTGCGGAAGCGCACGGTGCGCCATTCCATGGTCAACGCATCGAGCAGCAGCAGGCGGCCGGTCAGCGACTCGCCGATGCCAGCCAGCAGTTTCAAGGCCTCGGCAGCCTGCATGGTGCCGACGATGCCGGTCAGCGGCGCGAAGACGCCCATGACGGCGCAACGCACTTCCTCGACATCCTCGCCTTCCGGAAACAGGCAGTGGTAGCACGGCGAATCGTCGCGGCGCAGGTCATAGACGCTGATCTGTCCATCGAAGCGAATGGCCGCGCCGGAAACCAAGGGCTTTCTGTGTTGCACGCAGGCGCGGTTGATGGCGTGGCGGGTGGCGAAATTGTCAGTGCAGTCGAGCACTACGTCGGCAGTGGCGACCAGGTCGTGCAAGGCTTGCCCGGCCAGGCGCTCACGTAGCGGAACGATGGTGATTTCCGGATTGATGGCGGTGAGCGCCTCACGCCCGGATTCGGCCTTGCCCAGGCCGACGCGGGCTTGCGTGTGCAGGATCTGGCGTTGCAGGTTGGTGAAATCGACCGTGTCGTCATCGACCAGCGTGATCTTGCCGACGCCGGCCGACGTCAGGTAGAGCGCCGCCGGCGAGCCCAAGCCCCCAGCACCGACGATCACGGCATGCCCGGCCAGGATGCGTTCCTGGCCTTCGATACCGAGGGCGTCAAGCAGGATGTGGCGGCTGTAGCGGAGGAGCTGCTCGTCGGTCACTTATATTCGCGCCACTCCGGCGGCGTATCGTCGTGGTCACCGTGCGGGTGGTGTTCCCAGGCCTTGATGTAGGCTTCCTGCGACGAACGCTTCAGTCGTTTTTCGGGGGCGTCGATATTGTGCAACTGGGTATCCTCGACATAGTAGATTAGCGCCCGGGTCAGTTTGGTGAATAGGGTGTTGTCGAGGTGATAGCCCTTGTCGACTAGGTGTTCGTCCAGTTCGCGCAAGGTGTGTTGCTGCAGGTCGTAGCCGACGGCCAAGGTCCGTTTTTCCAACTTGGGGGCGACGTCGATTTCGCCCAGGCGCAGCAGATCGTCGGCGGCCTCTGGAACCTGGCCCGGCGGGAACTTGGAAAAGAGGATTTCCCGGTTCTTTTTCAGATCAGCTTGGTTCGGCATGGTCGCCTCCCTGCGAAGATGGCTACTGGAGTTTATTCTGCATGATCTGCAACCCCTTGAGAAGGTTCAGAGCCTGCTGGAACTGGTAATCACCCTTGCTGGCGTACTCAAGGCGGGCTGGCAACTCGTCGTCAGCTTCCTCGTCCTTCTTGTTGTTTTTGTCCTTGCCCGGTTTTGTTAGCGGTTTGCTTTCCAGCTTTGGCATATCCTTGTTGGAATCGGGATCGCGGTCGTTGTTCAGGTGGCGGTCCAGGTCCGCTTCGCGCATGCGGATCGCGCTATTGCCGTTGGCCGATTCCTCAACAAGGATATCAGGCGTGATGCCTTTGGCCTGTATCGAACGACCGAGCGGCGTGTAGTAGCGGGCCGTTGTCAACTTGATGGCGGTATTGCCTGGTAAGGGGAGGACGGACTGGACCGAGCCCTTGCCGAAGGTTTGAGTGCCGACAATCAGAGCGCGCTTGTGGTCTTGCAAGGCGCCGGCGACAATCTCCGATGCAGAGGCTGAGCCACCGTTAACCAGCACGACAATTGGAACCTTCTTTGCTTCGATCGGCATGGCTTTCAGCGGGTCTTGTTTGGCCGGGCCACCGCGCAGGTAGTCCTGCGGCCTAGCCCTGAATTCCTGCTTGGCATCTTCGGTGCGGCCATCGGTCGACACAACCTTGACGTCAGGGGGCAGGAAGGCAGCGGATACGCCGATTGCTCCATTGAGCAGGCCACCCGGATCGTTGCGCAGGTCCAGTACAAGGCCTTCCAGCTTGTTGCCATCTTTATATAGGTTGCCGAGGTGCTTGGCGAGATCGGCGACGGTATTTTCCTGAAACTGTGTGATACGAACCCAGCCATAGCCAGGTTCGACCAGCTTGGACTTGACGCTCTGTACCTTGATCACTTCACGCACCAGCGTTACTTCGATGGGCTTGGCCTCACCCTTGCGCAGGATGGAGAGTCTGATCGGGGTCTTCGGCTTGCCGCGCATCTTCTTGACAGCTTCGGACAGGGTCAGACCCTTGACCGGGGTATCGTCGAGCTTGAAGATCAAATCCCCGGCCTTGATGCCGGCGCGATAGGCGGGGGTGTCTTCGATCGGGGAGACAACCTTGACCAGACCGTCTTCCATGCCGACTTCGATACCCAAGCCGCCGAATTCGCCCTGCGTACCAACTTGCAGATCCTTGAACGCGTCGGCATCCAGATAGGTGGAATGGGGATCGAGGTTGGACAGCATGCCGGAGATGGCATTGGTGATCATCTTCTTGTCTTCGACCGGCTCGACGTAGCCCTGCTTGATGGCGCTATAGACCTCGGCAAATGTGCGCAATTCCTCGATGGGCAAACCGGGCTTGGTTTCCTTGTCGGCGAAGGCCGGGAAATTGAAGCTGATAAGTGCCCCGGCAACGAAGGCGCCGGCGGTCAGACTGATGGTTTTTGCTTTGCTCATTTCAGACTTGCCCATTTCATTGGGTCGATAGGTTGCCCCTGATGGCGGAGCTCGAAGTATAAACCTGAATCCGGATTGCCCCCGCTGTTGCCCACATGGGCAACCGCCTCACCGCCTTTGACGCTTTGGCCGACCTGCTTGAGCAGGGATTCGTTGTTGCCGTAGATCGACAAATAGGAGTCGCCATGGTCGACGATAAGCAGGTTGCCGAAGCCGCGCATCCAGTCAGCAAAGACGACGCGTCCATTGGCCACGGCTTTGACCTCGCTGCCGCCGCCGGCCTTGATGAAGAGGCCGCGCCAAGTTCCGCCGCCATCGCGCGGCGAACCGAAGCGGCCGACGACCGTGCCGCGTACCGGTAGGCGCAGGTTGCCGCGTTGTCGAGCGAAGCTGCCATCGTTGGGGGCGGGTTCATAGCGATTTTCTGCTTCGACTGCCTTCGGGCGCGACGGTTCCGTGGTAACGACCTGGGGTGCTCCCTTGTCGCCGGTTTTTTCCGCTGATCTTTCCTTCTGGCGTGCTGCTGCCGCCCGCGCGGCTTCGGCGGCGCGTGCAGCCTCGGCCGCCTTGGCTGCTTGCGCTGCTTGAGCGGCAAGTATCTTCGACAGCCGGTCGATCAGCTGGCTCATGCGCTTTTCGTTCTGCTGAAGATTGCCGATTTCCTTACGCTGGGAGGCCACCTTGTCGGAAATCTGGGCGTACAGCGTCTTGCGCTCCTCGCGCTGTTTTTGCAATTCGGCATGGCGCTTTTGCTGTTCGACTTCAACCTCGGTCAATTCGTTGCTGCGCTCCTTGGCGTCTTTGGCCAGCGCCTTCTTCTTGTCGAGGGTGGCGTTGATTTCGCCCATCAACTCGGCGCGGGTCAGGGCGATGGCCGACAGATAGTAGAGGTCGCGTGCCGTTTGGTTGGGATCGTCGCCGTTGAGCAGCAGGCGCAGGGCGTCGGGCGTGCCGCGGAGATATTGTTTGTAGAGCAGACGTTCGAGTTGAGCCTGCTGCTGGTTCAGCGTGACGCCAAGTTCCTGGGTTTGCTGGTCGAGCGATTTCAGGGTTTTTTGCAACGATTCGCGCTGAGCGGAGAGTTCGTGCAGTTCGCGTTGCAGGCGCGAGATCTGGCGCTCCGATTCGCGCAGGCGGTCGGCGGCATCGCCTTTTTGTTCCTCGCTGGCCGACAAGTCCTTGCGCAGGCTATCGATGCGAGAGCGCAATTCGCCGAGGTCGGCCTGCTTTTCGGCGATTTCCGGGCTGGCTGCGGTGGATTGGCCTTTTTTCGCAGAATTCACTTCCTTTGCCGGCAAAGGAGCGGCAAGCAGCGTCAGGCAGGCCATGCCCAGGCCGAGCATTGTCGTGCGGCGGAAGCAATTCAGTCGGGCGCGCAAAAAAGAGGTCACGGATTGATTTTTATTAAGCTCTGGCAAACATCAGACCTTATTTTATAATGGTCCATTCCGCCTAAATGAGGTTTTATCTTGGAAATCCCGTTCTTCAATCTGATCGAGAAGCAAGAGCACATCGAAATGGCTGCCCGCGCGCTGAAATCCATCGCGCATCCGCTGCGCCTGAAAATCCTCTGCGTTTTGGGCGATCAGGAAGCTTGCGTGCAGGAGATCGTCGATGCAGTTGGCACCTCGCAAAGTAATATTTCCCAGCATTTGGCCATCTTGCGTGAAAAGGGCGTCCTCGTCACGCGTAAGGATGCTAACCGCGTTTTCTACCGCGTCGGCGATCAGCGCACGCTGCAACTCGTCGGCATGATGCGTGAAGTCTTTTGCGGCGTGGAGGCCTGATTCATGCCGATGGAGTTCATCAACCAGAATATCCTGCTCATTTCTATTGTCGTTGTCAGCGGCCTCGGCCTGATCTGGCCGATGTTTGCGCGTTCGGCTGGCAATAGCGTCAATCCCGGCGAGGCCACCCTGCTGATTAACCGCGAGGATGCTCAGGTGATCGACGTGCGCGAGGCCGACGAGTTTGCTGCCGGACATTTGCCGGAGGCGAAGAATCTGCCGCTGAGCAAGCTGGCCGATCGCGCCAGCGAGATCGAGAAGCTGAAGGACAAGCCGGTCATCATTTGCTGTGCGTCTGGCATGCGCTCGAATAAGGCCTGCGGGGAGTTGAAGAAGCTTGGCTTTGCCAAGCTGTACAACCTCGCTGGTGGTGTCGATGCGTGGGCGGGGGCTGGCTATCCGATCAAAAAGGGAACCCGCAACAAATGAGCGCTCACGTTTTGATGTATACGACGGCTGTCTGTCCGTACTGCATCCGCGCCAAGCAATTGCTGTCGGCGCGTGGTGTGACGCAGATCGAGGAAGTCCGCGTCGATCTCGACCCGGAGCGCCGCGATGAAATGATGCAGAAAACTCAGCGGCGTACCGTACCGCAGATCTTCATCGGCGACACTCACGTCGGCGGTTGTGACGATCTGTATGCACTCGACGCTGCCGGCGGCCTGAAGCCCCTGCTCGAAGGCGCCTGAACACTACAACCTACTGAAAGAAACTCATGGAAAACAACGAACAGCAGCCCATCTTCGGCATCGAAAAACTCTACGTGAAGGACCTCTCGGTCGAAGTGCCGAATGCGCCGGAAATCTTCCTGGAGCAGGAGGCGCCGCAAGTCGAAATCCAGTTGAACACCAGTGGCCGTGGCGTCGGCGAAGGTGTCGTCGAAGTCGTGCTGACCGTTACCGTCACCGCCCGCGCCGGTGAGAAGACGGTTTTCCTGGTCGAAGTTGGCCAAGCCGGCATCTTCCGCATGATGAACATCCCGGATGAGCAGATGGAAGGCCTTGTTGCCGTGGCCTGTCCGAACATCCTCTTCCCGTACGCCCGCGAAGCGGTTTCCGACGCGGTCGTGCGTGCCGGTTTCCAGCCCATCGTCCTGCAGCCGGTCAACTTCGAGCAAATGTACCTGCAGCGCTTGCAGCAGGAGCAGAACGGCCCGACCGAAGTTCCTATTCAGTAAGGACCCGTCATGTGGCGTCGTGCCTTGATCGCTTTTGCCCTGGCCGGCAGCGCGCTGAGCGCGCAGGCCATCGATTACCGTTCGGTTGCCGTGCCGGCGGCTATTCTGTTCGATGCGCCATCGCAGGCCGGCAAAAAGCTCTACCTGATCAAGGCGCAGACGCCTGTGGAAGTGGTGGTGCGCCTCGAGGGCTGGATCAAGGTTCGCGATGCCGAGGGCTCTCTGGCCTGGATCGAGGCGCGCAATGTTACCGATAAACGTACCTTGGTCGTGACTGCCGCAAAGGCGGAAATTCGCCAAGCCGACAAGCCGGAAGCGGCAGTCGTCGCCGAATTGGAAAAGTGGGTAGTGGTCGACTTTCTCGAGCCGGCCTCGCCCGGGTGGGCCAAGGTACGTCACCGCGACGGAGCCATCGGTTACATCCGCAGTACGCAAGTCTGGGGTCTATGAACATTACCTTGCTAGGGGCCGGCGCCTGGGGAACCGCGCTGGCCATTGCCTTTGCCGGCAGACATGCCGTCACCCTGTGGTCGCGTGAGGAAGATGTTGCCGCCGATCTGCGGGCGACGCGCGAGAATCACCGTTTCTTTCCGGGCTATCGCCTGCCCGAGTCGGTGGCCGTCAGCACCGATTTTGCCGCTGCGGTGGCGGACGCCGAATTGTTGGTCGTGGCGACGCCGATTGCCGGACTGCGTCCGACCGTCGAGCGCCTGAAGCAATCCGGCAAGCGTGCCCCCATCCTGTGGGTGTGCAAGGGCTTCGAAGCCGGCAGCGGCAAGTTGCCGCATCAGGTGGTCGCCGAAGTGCTGGGGCAGGATGCCATTTGTGGCGCTTTGTCCGGCCCGAGCTTTGCCGAGGAAGTGGCCGGCGGTCAGCCGACGGCTGTATCGCTGGCTGCGAACGATCCGGCCTTTGCCCGTGAGGCGGCGCGCCAACTGCACACCAACCGTCTGCGCATCTACGCCAACGACGATCTGGTCGGCGTCGAGGTCGGCGGTGCGGTGAAGAACGTGCTGGCCATCGCGACCGGCGTCTGCGACGGTCTCGGCCTCGGCCTGAACTCGCGTGCCGCGTTGATGACGCGCGGTCTGGCCGAAATCGCCCGCCTAGGCATCGCTCTGGGCGCCAAGCGCGAGACTTTCCTCGGTCTGGCCGGCATGGGCGACCTGATTCTGACCTGTACCGGCGACCTGTCTCGCAACCGGCGCGTCGGTCTCGGGTTGGCGCAGAACAAATCGCTGCAGCAAATCCTCGACGAACTCGGCCATGTGGCCGAAGGCGTTTATACGGCGCGCGAAGTCGATGCGCTGGCCCGCAAGCTGGCAGTGGATATGCCAATCAGTGCTGCCGTGGCAGCTGTTCTGGACGGTCGCCTGAATGCAGGCGAAGCCGTCGAACGCTTGATGGCGCGCGATCCGAAGGAAGAGTTGGCCTAATACCCAGCGGTGGAGTTTTTCCACCGCTCGCGAGATAGGCCAAGCCGTCTCTCCGGTCACCGCTGCTGCGGTGCACTGGCCTTTTCGGCCTAATTTGCCCCGGGGAAACCGATCTGCCGCCAGGCTTCGAACACCGTCACGGCGGCGGCGTTGGACAGGTTCAGGCTGCGCTGGCCGGGCTGCATGGGCAGGCGCAGCCACTGTTCCGGCGGGAATTCGGCGCGGACTTCGGCCGGCAGTCCGGCGGTCTCGCAGCCGAAGACGAAGACGTCGTTTTCCTGAAGATTTACTTGGTAGGGGCTGAGTGTGCCCTTGGTCGTCATGGCGAACATGCGTCGCCCCGCCATTGCCGCCTTGCACGCTGCCCAATCGGCATGGCGGACGAGGCGGGCGCATTCGTGATAATCCAGCCCGGCGCGGCGCAGTTGCTTGTCGCTCAAATCGAAACCGAGCGGCTCGACCAGATGCAGCTCGGCGCCGGTATTGGCGCACATGCGGATGATGTTGCCGGTATTCGGCGGAATTTCGGGCTGGTAGAGGACGACGGCGAACACGATTTTCAATGCGGCTGAGACAAGGCCGCAATTATCCTAGAAACCGTGGCGCAAGGCGCGGGCAATCACGGCAACACCGACGCTTGTCGCCCCATGCAGCTTTAGCACGCGGGCGCATTCGCTGGCGGTGGCGCCCGTGGTTAGCACGTCATCGACGAGCAGGATGCGCTGGCCGGTGAAGTCGCTCGAACACTCGAAGGCGTTGCGTACGTTGGCGTGGCGTTTTTTCAGCGGCAGGTCGGCCTGGGCGCTGGTCAGCCGGGTGCGCTGCAGACTGCTGCGGTGCACGGGCAATTTGAGGCAATTTCCAAGATAGCGGGCAATTTCGCCGGATTGATTGAAGCCGCGTTCGCGTAGGCGTTCCGGATGCAAAGGCAGCGGTACGATCAGGTCGTAGGCTGCACGCGGAATCAATGGCGCGATGGCTTGTGCCGCCCACGGCGCAACGGCCAGGCTGTGCCCGTATTTCAAGGCCTGGACGATGCGGTCGACCGGGAAATCGTAAACGTAAGGCGCGAAGGTGGCGGCGAAATGCGGCGGTTCGTGCAGGCAGGCGCCGCAACGTTCGCCATGCGTCGTCGGTTGGGCGCATTGCGGGCAGCACGCCGCTGCCAAGCGGGGCAGGTCGCCGGCGCAGGCCGGGCAGAGCAGCGGTCCGCCGCTGTCATCCCCGCAGAGCAGGCAGGAGGCCGGGAGCCAGGCATTCAGGCTACGGCTCGGCAGGCTTTTCAGCCAATGTGCCAGCGGGGAGGGTAAAATTGACATCCAGCAGGCCGTCCTAGATAATTCATAATTACGCCGAATTTCCGTGATTGTGATTTCGGCCTTGTTTTTAAAAGATTTTATTGATGCAAGGGGCCCCCATGCAAGCTAGCAATCTCGCCGCCGTTCCGACCAACGTCTCTCCCGCGCCTGCCAGGCGCTGGACCGTCGAGGAGGTGCTGGCGCTCTACGAGATGCCGCTGATGGACCTGATCTGGCGCGCCCAGGGTGTGCATCGCGAACATTTCGACCCGAACGCCATTCAACGCTCGACGCTGCTCTCGGTCAAGACCGGCGGTTGCTCTGAGGATTGCAGCTATTGCTCGCAATCGGCCCGTTACGACACCGATCTGGAGCGCGAACGCCTGATGCCGATCGACGAAGTCGTTGCCGCGGCCAAGTTGGCCAAGGAAAAGGGCGCTTCCCGCTTCTGCATGGGCGCCGCCTGGCGTGGTCCGAAGGACAACGACCTCGACAAGGTGCTGGAGATGGTGCGCGAGGTGAAGGCGCTCGGTATGCAAACCTGTGTGACGCTCGGGATGCTCAAGGATGGCCAAGCCGAGAAGCTCAAGGACGCCGGTCTCGACTACTACAACCATAATCTCGACACCGACAAGGAATTCTACGGTCAGGTGATCAAGACCCACACGCACGATGACCGTCTCGACACGCTTGATCAGGTACGCGATGCCGGCATTAACGTCTGCTCGGGCGGCATCATCGGCATGGGCGAATCGCGCAAGAACCGCGCTGGGCTGATCGTTCAGCTGGCCAACCTGCCGAAGCCGCCGGAATCCGTGCCAATCAACAATCTCGTGCCGATTCCCGGCACGCCAATGGCCGCCAACGACCGCCTCGATCCGTTCGAATTCGTGCGCACCATTGCCGCCGCCCGCATCGCTATGCCGACTTCCTGGGTTCGCCTGTCGGCCGGTCGTACCGAGATGACCGATGAGCTGCAGACCCTGTGCTTCCTGGCCGGCGCCAATTCGATGTTTTACGGCGACCGCCTGCTGACCACCGGCAATCCGGACGTCGATCGCGACGACAAGCTGTTCGCCCGCCTCGGCGTCAAGGCCGTTTGAGCGCTCAGGACAATCTGAACGGATTCGTCGACCGGCAGCAGGTCGGTCGACGCTTTTCCCGCGTAGCGGCGCAATACGGCGAGGGTGATTTCTTTGCTCGCGAGGTCGATCGTCGCATGCAGGAGCGGCTCGATTACGTACGTATGGAGCCGAAGCGCATCCTCGATCTCGGCTGCAGTCGTGGTGCGAGCCTGCCCGGTCTGGCAGCACGTTTTCCCAATGCCGAGCTGATTGGCATCGATCTCTCGCTCGATATGCTGCGCGCCGGTCGCACGCCGCGCGCCGGTTGGCAGCGCTGGCTGGGCCTCGGCAAGTCGGATATGCAATACGTAGCGGGCGATGCGGCGAATTTGCCGCTAAAAGCGCAGTGCACCGCAGTCGTCTGGTCCAATCTGCTCCTCCATTGGCTGGATAACCCGCTGCCGGCGCTGGCCGAGGCGCATCGTGTGCTGGAGGTCGGTGGGTTGCTGATGTTCTCCACGCTGGGTCCGGATACGCTGAAGGAGTTGCGTGCCGCCTTTGCTGACGGCTATGCGCACACTCAGCGATTCATCGACATGCACGATCTGGGCGACATGCTGGTCGAAACCGGCTTCGCCGATCCGGTGATGGACATGGAAGTCATCACCCTGACCTATGACGACTTCGATGCCATGCTGCACGAACTGCGCGCGGCGGGCTCGTCCTGCGCGATGAAGGCGCGGCGCCATGGGCTGACCGGAAAACGCAGCTGGGAAAGTGCGCGCGCAGCCTACGAGGCGATGCGTCGCGACGGCAAGCTGCCGGCTACCTTCGAAGTGGTCTACGGCCATGCCTGGAAGGCTGCGCCGAAGCAGACGGCCGATGGTCGCGCCATCGTCCGCTTCGATCTGCCGCGCAAGAAATAATCAGTCGGGACGTTTCGGGAAGAATTTGAGCGGCTTGCTGGCCTGCACGGTCGGTACCGGCATGGCCTTGCGCCGCCGTTCACGCACGCGCCAGCCGAGCAGCAGTGCAGTAGCCATCGAGTAGGCCAGCGGCCACAGCAGCGCCGTTGCCTTGACCAGCCAGAAGTAATGCACGCAGGCCAGGATGGCGATCAGATAGATGTTGCGATGCAATTCCTGCCAGCGTCGCCCGCCCAGCTTGCGAATAGCCCATTGGTTCGAGGTAGCGGCCAGCGGGATGATCAGTACGAAGGCGGCAAAGCCGACGGTGACGAAGGGGTGCTTCAGGATGTCGCGGGCGATGTCGTCGATTTCGAACACGTGGTCAAAGCCGATAAACGACAGGAAATGCAGCGTCGCGTAGAAGAAGGTGAAGAGCCCGAGCATGCGGCGCAGGCGCAGCAGCCAGTGCCATTCGGTGAGGCCGCGCAGCGGAGAAACGCAGAGGGTGAGCAGCAGCAGGTTGAAGGTCCAGCTGCCGGTCCAGCGCTGAACGAACTCGACCGGGTTGGGCCCGAAGTCGTCGACCCACGCGGCCCACAGCAGGCGAGCGAGAGGCAGCAGGCAAACGGAAAAAACGGCCAGCTTGATGGCGGCCAGTTGGCGGGTTGTTGGGTTGAAGCTCATGGTCAGAAATTTTTGCGCAGATCCATGCCGGCATAAAGCCCGGCGACCTGCTCGGCGTAGCCATTAAAAGGGAGCGTCTTGCGTTTGAAGAATTCGCCGAGCCGGCGTTCGTGGCTCTGGCTCCAGCGTTTATGCGGTACATCGGGATTCACGTTGGAGTAGAAGCCGTATTCGTCCGGTGCGGCCTTGGTCCACACCGTTTCCGGTTGTTTTTCGACGAAGCGGATACGGACGATGGATTTGGCGCCTTTGAAGCCGTATTTCCACGGCACGACAAGGCGGATCGGCGCGCCGTTCTGCTTCGGCATCACTTCGCCATACATGCCGACGGCGAGCAGGGTCAAAGGGTGTCGTGCTTCATCCAGACGGATCGCCTCGACATAGGGCCAGTCGAGAAAGGGAACACGAACGTAGGGCATCTGCTCGGGATCGGCCAGGCTCCAGAACTCGACGAATTTGGCGTTGCCGGTGAGGTCGACCCGCTTGAGCAATTCGGCGAAGGGAATGCCGACCCAGGGCACGACGGCGCTCCAGCCTTCGACGCAGCGCAGGCGATAAATGCGCTCTTCGAGCGGTGCCCATTTGAGCACCTCCTCAATGGCGAAGGTCTTCGCTGCCTTGACCTCACCGTCGACGGTAATGGTCCACGGCCGCGTCCGCAGGCGATGTGCATGCTTGGCCGGGCTATCCTTGTCCGGGCCGAATTCGTAGAAATTGCCGTAGCCCGTTACCGACTCGTAAGGCGTGAGCTTTTCATCGACGGAAAGCGAGCTGGGCCGAACGTCGGCGAATTTTTCGCCACGGCTGGTCGCAGCCAGAGTCAAATCAGTGGCTGCTGCGGTGCACAGGCCAAAAGAGGCAAAAACCAACTGCCGCCGACGCCGGAAGGTTTCTTCCGATGTGATTTCCGACGGCAGCGGCCTCGGGTAAAAAGGCGATTTCATGGCTGACACTCGATGCGAACTTTAGTGTCGGAGCGGTACTCAGCCATTTGGTTCCCGGCGAATCAGGCGGAGAGGGTGGCGCGCAACTCCTGGATATCGGCCTCGGCTTCGGCGACGAATTCTGCGTAGCGCTCGCGGTCGGTGTCGCGTTCGGTCAAATGCTCGGGCGTGATGTCGCTGGGCAGCCATTCCTGGTCGCCGCCGGCGAGCAGGTTGGCGAAGTAGAGAACGTCACGAATGCTGCATGGGGTGCCGACATCGCTCAGGTGGTCGTGCTCGGTGATGGCTTTGGTGATTTCCTCGGGCAAGCCGAGCATGTGGAGCAGGCCTTCGCCGATACTTTCGTGCCAGCCGCGCAGCAATTCGAGCAGGGCTGCTTCGTTGCTACGATATTCCGGAAAATCTGCAGCCCGGAAAAGTAGATAGAAAACGCCGATATCGTGCACCAGACCGGCCAGCATGGCCTCGTCCGGATTGACCCGGCCTAGGCGGCGAGCCAAGACGCGAGCAATGGCGGCGACCTCGAGCGAATGCTCCCAAGCCTTGTGGCCGATGTGTTCGAAGGCGAGGTGGCGCGACTTCAGCATCTGGTCCATGGCAACCGCCAGCGAGGTCGTGCGCACGACCTCGAAGCCGAGGCGGCCGATGGCGGTACTCAAATCCGTAATCGGCCAGCCGGAGGGGTTGTACACCACCGAATTGGCGATACGCAGCAGCTTGCTTGAAATCAGCGGCTCAACGCCAACCACCTGTACAACCTTGGCCAGATCGGCCAAGGGGTCGCGCAAGGTATTGCGGATGAGTACCGCTGCATCGAGGCAGGTTGGAAAATTGACGTCGCCCGACAAGTCTCGGGCGATTTGGTCGAGGATCTTGAAATGGATAGGGGTGTTGTCTGCCGTCATGTCATCCCGAAATGTAACGTTCCAGTTCCGAAATCAGAAACTGTTGCGAACTGATTGTTTCCTTGACCAGATCGCCGATGGAAATCATGCTGAGCACCTGGCCAGCCTCATCAAGTACCGGCAGGTGGCGGAAGTGTTTTTCAGTCATCAAGGCCATGCATCCATCCAGCGTGGTGCTGGGAGTCACGTAGGCGACGCGGTCGCTCATGATGTCGCGGACCAAGGTCTCCTTCGAGCTTTTGCCCTGCAGTATGATCTTGCGGGCGTAGTCGCGCTCGGAAAAAATGCCGACCAGTTGTTCCCCGTCGAGCACGAGCAGGGCACCGACGTCATGCTTGGCCATCACGCTGAGCGCATGGAAGACGGTATCGGCGGGTGCAACGACTGCCAAGGGGCGCTGTTTTTCAGCCAGCAGCTGCTTCAGTGTTTTCATGGCTTGTCTCCTCGTTTTGTTGGGGAAAACTGCCCGTTCAGTCTATTCCGTGCCCAGGGAGATGCCAAGTGGGCAAAAAAGAAAAGGCAGCCGAAGCTGCCTTTTTCCTGAATGCAGAGCCTGATTAACGCAGGCCGGCAGCGTATTCGGCGACGGCCTTGATCTCGACGTCGGAGAGCTTGGCGGCGACCATGCGCATCATCTTTTCCGGGTCGTTGGCACGCTCTTCGGTGCGGAAAGCCTTCAACTGGGCTTCGGTGTATTCCGCGAATTGGCCAGCCAGACGCGGATACTGGGCGGGCAGGCCGGCACCAGCCGGGCCATGGCAGCCGGCGCAGGCCGGGATGCCCTTCTTGAAGTCGCCCTGGCGCCACAGTTTTTGGCCCAGCGCGATCTTGGTTTCATCCTTGGCGGCGGCACCCTTCAGCTTCTGGCTGCTAAACCAGGCGGCGACGTTCTTCATGTCTTCGTCGGAGAGCGGGGCAGCCATGCCGGCCATGATCGGATTGTTACGGGCAGCCGGCTTGCCATCGACCGCCTTGAAGTTCTTCAGCTGCTTGTAGATGTATTCCGGAACCTGGCCAGCCAGATGCGGGTTGGCAGATGCCAGGCTGTTGCCATCGGCGCCGTGACAGGCGACACAGACGGTTTCAGCGATGACCTTGCCCTTGGCCGGGTCGGCCTTGGCGTGAGCTTCTTCGGAAGCGTGGGAAACGAAACTGGTGGCGAACAGGATTGCCAGTGCCGCGGTACGGATCATTTTTCGAACTCCTAGTGCGCGTATAGAGGCGCTTTGGCCGGAACGGAAGTTACAAACCTGTTATTCTATATCAGTTCCCCTGTTACTAGGCGGGTCTTCCGAGTTTTTTATGCCTTTGTTCCAACAGGCGGTCTTTCATACGACCGTCGCCCATCTGCGCGACCTGCCGCGCGATTCGGTCCGCGAAGTTGCTTTCGCCGGCCGTTCGAATGCGGGTAAATCGTCTGCAATCAACACTCTGGCCGGACGGGTCAGGCTGGCTTTCGTCAGCAAGACGCCGGGCCGGACGCAGCATCTGAACTATTTCACTTTGGCTGAAGGCAAGTACTTCGTCGACCTGCCGGGCTATGGCTTTGCCAAGGCGCCAGAGGAAATCCGCTCACAATGGGAGGGGCTGATCGGTCCCTATCTGAGCAAGCGCGACCAGCTGGTTGGCCTTGTGGTCATCATGGATTCGCGCCGCCCCTTTACCGAGCTTGATCGGCGCCTGATTGACTGGTTCCGCCCTACCGGCCGACCGATCCACATCCTGCTGTCGAAGGCGGACAAACTGAGCCGCCAGGAGCAAACCAAGATATTGCGCGAAGTGAAGAATGAAATCGCCTCATGGGGCGAGGGGCCGTACTCCGCTCAGCTGTTTTCCAGTCTGAAGAAGACCGGTATAGAGGAAGCCGAGGCGGTGCTTGCCGTCTGGCTGGATATGGAAAAACCGGTCAAGGAAAACAAAGGGCCCCCGGATAAGGGGGGTCCGGGGGCCAAAATGCCTCAACAGGGTCAAGGCACCCGCTCAGGGAGGTGAAGCGGGAGATAGCGCGTGCCATCTGCGCGGTCTGACGCTGGTCAAAGTGAAAAGTTCCGAAGCGAACGAAAATATTTACTGGATTTCTTTCGAGGTAGAAGCATGAGTGTGAGTGGCGCCTTTCCCGGAACCCGCATGCGCCGTATGCGGCGCGACGATTTTTCCCGCCGTCTGATGCGCGAATCGGTGCTGACGGCCAATGATTTCATCTATCCGGTCTTCGTCCTTGAAGGAAGCGGCAAGATCGAGGCCGTGAAGTCGATGCCGGGCGTCGAGCGCCAGTCTCTGGATGTGCTGCTGAAAACCGCTGAGCGTGCAGTCAAGCTGGGTATTCCGGCCTTGGCGTTGTTCCCCGTGATCGATGCGCCGCTGAAGTCGCTCGGTGCCGAGGAGGCCTACAACCCGGAAGGCCTGGTGCCGCGCGTGGTGCAGGCTTTGAAGCGCGAGTTTCCTGACTTGGGCGTCATTACCGATGTCGCACTCGATCCCTACACCAGCCACGGGCAGGATGGGCTGATCGACGACACGGGCTACGTGCTCAATGACGAAACCCTGGCGGTGCTGGTCAAGCAGGCGCTCTGCCATGCGCAAGCCGGGGCTGATGTGGTGGCACCGTCGGACATGATGGACGGCCGCATAGGCTGCATCCGTCAGGCGCTGGAAGGGGCGGGACAAATCTACACCCGTATCCTGGCCTATTCCGCCAAGTATGCTTCCAGCTTCTACGGTCCGTTCCGCGATGCGGTTGGTTCGGCCGGCAACCTCGGCAAGGGCAACAAATACACCTACCAGATGGATCCGGCCAACAGCGACGAGGCATTACGTGAAGTGGCGCTCGATCTGGAAGAGGGCGCCGACATGGTCATGGTCAAACCGGGTATGCCGTATCTGGATATCGTGCGCCGCGTGAAGGATGAATTCGGTGTGCCGACCTATGCCTACCAAGTGAGCGGCGAATACGCCATGCTCAAGGCCGCTGCCCAGAATGGCTGGCTGAACGAGGAAGCCGTGATGCTGGAAAGCCTGCTCGCCTTCAAGCGGGCCGGGGCCGATGGCATCCTGACCTATTTCGCGCTGGATGCGGCGGAGTACCTGAAGCGCTGATTTCGGCGTTCAGAAAGCAAAAGGCGGCTTGCGAGCCGCCTTTTTGTTTGTTCGGCAATCCCTCACGCGCCCGGAGCGCCGTATTGCGACAGGCAGGCGAAGTAGAGCATCGGCCATTGTTGGGGCCATTGCGCCAGCGGTTCGCGGTTGAAGCCACTACGGGCGTATTGCTCCCAGCGGCCGACGACGTAGCAGCGCAGCAGATTGGCGAGTGCGCCGAAATCGGCGTCCGGCTTCAGGTTTTCCTGCGTGGCGGCGATACGGAGCGCCTGTTTCAAGGCGGCCTCGATTTTGTCGAGCAGCGCGTTGATACGTGCCTGCAGGCGCTCGTTTTCATTGACCAAGGCGTCACCGATCAGGACGCGGGTCATGCCGCGGTTTTTCTGGGCGAAGCGCAGCAACAGGCCGAGGATCAGTTCGACCTGCTTGAAACCTTCGCTTTCCTCGGAGGTGATCTGGTTGATGACTCCGAACAGGCTCTGCTCGATGAATTCGATCAGCCCTTCGAACATCTGGGCCTTGCTGGCGAAGTGGCGGTAGAGCGCTGCTTCGGAGCAGTCCAGTTTGGCGGCAAGAGCCGCCGTGGTGATCTTCTCGCCCTTCGGCGCTTCCAGCATTTCGGCCAGGGTCTGCAGGATTTGCAGACGCCGTTCGCCTGGCTTCGTAGCCATCAGGGACCCCCTCCCTATTTTGGTTTTTGCCCAAAAACTACAGTGCACCGCAGCGTTGCGGTATTTGTACGGCAGATTTTACCTTGACGTCGACATAAGGGGGGCGCCGTGAGCTAGCGCTCACCCAGACCGTCTTCATACCCTGTTTCTTGGCGCTGCGCAGGTTGGGTAGACTGTCCTCGACCATGATGCAGCGGCGCGGATCGAGTCGTTCGGCCTGCAGCAAGGCGCGGAATCCGGCCGGCATCGGTTTGGGCTGGAAGCGGACATTCTCGACGGCGTAGATGGCATCGAAGTAACGCCCCAGGCCGGTCAGGCTGAGGACGGCCTCGGTGTAATGGCGTGGCGCATTGGAGAAAATGATTTTCCGTCCCGGTAGGCGCTTAAGGGCGTGCAAAAGCGGCTTCTCGAAGACCAGTTGGCGCGCCAGGTCGGGGAATTGATGGGTGGCCAGCAGAAAGTGTCGCGGATTGATATCGTGATGGCGAATCAGGCCGAGCAGGGTGGCGCCGTAGCGCTCCCAGTAGTCCTGGCGAATCCGCGTGGCCTCGTCGGCGTCGACGCCCAGGTGGTGTTCGATGTACTCCCGCATCGATTGGTTGATGTGCGGAAAGATGTGGGGCGTGGCGTTGTGCAGCGTGTTGTCGAGGTCGAACAACCAGATGCGGTTGGTGGATTGGCGCATGGGCCTTGGCAATTTAAGGGCGAAAAAAAGCCCGCCGAAGCGGGCTACCGGTATTCAGCGCGACTTGATCATCGTGCCGACGCCGTGGTCGGTCAGGATTTCAAGCAGCAGCGCGTGTTCGACGCGGCCGTCGATGATGTGCACGCCCTTGACGCCGTTGCGCGCGGCATCGAGCGCTGAGCCGATCTTCGGCAGCATACCGCCGGACAGGGTGCCGTCCTCGACCATCTCATCGATTTCCTTGGGGGTGATGCCGGTCAGCAGGTTGCCGGCCTTGTCCAGCACGCCCGGAGTGTTGGTCAACAAGACCAGCTTCTCGGCCTTGAGCACTTCAGCGATCTTGCCGGCGACCACGTCGGCGTTGATGTTGTAGGTTTCGCCTTCGGAGCCGACACCGATCGGCGCGATGACCGGAATGAAGGCGCCGGTGTCGAGCAGAGCGATCAGCGACGGGTCGATTGAGGTGATATCGCCGACCTGGCCGACGTCGATCAGGTCGCCCGGATTGTCCTTGCTCTCCAGCATCAGTTTTTTGGCGCGGATGAAGTTGCCATCCTTGCCGGTCAGGCCGACGGCCTTGCCGCCATGCTGATTGATCAGATTGACGATTTCCTTGTTGACCTGGCCGCCGAGCACCATCTCGACCACTTCCATGGTCTCGGCGTCAGTGACGCGCATGCCCTGGATGAATTCGCCCTTCTTACCGACGCGAGTCAGCAGGTTTTCAATCTGCGGGCCGCCGCCGTGCACGACGACGATATTGAAGCCAACCAGCTTGAGTAGCACGACATCGCGCGCGAAACACTGCTTCAGATGGTCGTCGGTCATGGCATTGCCGCCGTATTTGACGACAATGGTCTTGCCGTGGAAACGCTTGATATAGGGCAGGGCTTCGGCCAGAACGGCGGCCTTGATGCCGGGGGCGAGGTTTTCGAGGCTCATGGCAGGCTCCAAAGGAAATCGCCGCGGATTGTACAAAGAAAAAGGCCGGAGCGGGGTCCGGCCTGTGTGCGACTGAGTAAGGATCAGTCGATGGTTAACCGTTTGGTTGGGCTGGCGGCGCGTTTCGGCAGGGTCAGTTCGAGTACCCCTTCGTTGAATTTGGCGCTTGCCTTGGCGTCGTCGATTTCCTGTTCCAGTTGGAAGGAGCGGGAAACCTTGCCGAAGTAGCGCTCGGAACGCAGTAGGCGCTCACCTTCCTTGATTTCCTTTTCCTGCTTGATCTCGCCGCTGATCGTAACGGCATTGCCTTCGACCACGACGTGGATGTCTTCCTTCCTGACGCCCGGCAGTTCGGCGTGAACCAGATAACTGTCCGGCTGCTCCTTGACGTCCATCTTGATCGATGGCGTTTGGGCCGGCGGGTTGTTGAACTCAACCGGACGAACGAAGAAGCCGCGGAACAGGTCGTCGAAAGGATCGATGCGGGTGATGTTTGCCATGATGGGTCTCCTCAACGGGTTGAAGCGTGTAAGACCAATATAGGGCGGCTGTCGCCAGTTTCAAGAGCTATGTCGACAGCATGGGCAGCAGGCGAATCGCATCACGGTTGGACCATGAGAAGCAGCGTTCTGCCGCCTCCTGCCAAGGTAGCCAGCACCAGTCGAGGTGTTCGGCCGGGGCGATCTTGATTTCCTGTCTGCTTGGCAGGCGCAGGCCGAAAACGTGTTCGACGTTGCGGGTGACGCCGGGCGCGTAACGGTACCGCCACTCGGGAAAGATATCGTAGGTGTTGCGAATGTTCCAGTCGCTCAACGCGCCGTCGCATATACCGGTTTCTTCGGCCAACTCTCGCCAGGCGGTGGCCACAGGTGTCTCCTCGCCTTCGCGGCTGCCGGTGACCGATTGCCAATACCCCGGATGGCTGGCCCGTTCCAACAACAACACCTCCAAGTCCGCGGTGTGGATGACGACCAGAACGGAAACAGGCTGTTTGGGCGGCGTCATCGGCATCGGCCGGGAAAACGATGAATGCCGCGGCCAGGGATGTCGAGCAGGATCCAAAGCGGCTGTTTCAATTCTTTTCGAGCATCGACGGCGGCACGGAAGACCTCCTGTAGCGTGGAGAGGTCGTCCGGATTCAGCTGGCGTAACCGAGCGCACCCCTCAATGAAGAGAACGTGGCCGAGGGCAGGTTTCCAGTCGGGATCGAGGAGGCAGTCGAATAGCGCATCGAAATTGGCACCGTACCAATCGGGAAACTCAAAAGCTGTCCCGAGCTCTTTCAGTGCAGCTTCGATGTCCTCTGCTTGACCAAGGTCGGCCGACAGCATGACGAAGTGCGCAGCATCGGCTTGTTGCCTTAGCGCTTCTGCATGAGCGGTGGGTAGATAGAAAACACCGGCCTGTTCTGGGTCCATTAACGGCAGCTTACTCATTCGCGGACTCTCCGGAAAGTCCGGTAGTGGTCGTCCGTGTAATAGAACTCGCCGCCCTCGCCGGCGATGATCCGGCGCGGGCCGCGGTCGTTGCGCCAGGGGGATCTCACCGTGTATTCGCGATAATAGCCACGAAAGCGTTGCGGCAGCCGCTTTTCGAAGTTCCCGAAGACAATACCATCACGAGCGTAGGGGTAGGGCCCGCCGGCTTTGATCAGCGTGAGGGTTTGTCGGGCCTCAGTAGGCAAGTCGGCATGGGCAATCCAGTCGGGTGATCTTTCAGCCGAAAATGGGGAAGCCTGAAAAGAAAAAGCGCTTCCGATCGCCAGCCAAAAGACGATCAGGAAGCGCAGCCAATGGCGCATGGCGCTTAGTTTTCTGGGGTTGCTGCGATCTCGACCTGGGTTTCCAGCTTCTGACGCAGGCGGATGTGCAGTTCGCGCAGCTGCTTCTCGTCGACGCCGGACGGTGCGTCGGTCAGCAGACACTGAGCGCGCTGGGTCTTCGGGAAGGCGATGACGTCGCGGATCGATTCGGCGCCGGTCATCATGGTGACGATGCGGTCGAGACCGAAGGCCAAGCCACCGTGTGGCGGTGCGCCGTACTTGAGGGCGTCGAGCAGGAAGCCGAACTTAGCCTGTTGTTCTTCCGGCCCGATATTGAGCGCAGCAAAGACTTTTTCCTGCACGTCAGCGCGGTGGATACGCACCGAGCCACCGCCCAGTTCCCAGCCGTTCAGAGCCAAGTCGTAGGCCTTGGCCAGGCATTTGCCCGGGTCGGTGGCCAGGAGTTCGAGGTGCTCGTCCTTCGGACTGGTGAACGGATGGTGGCAGGCGGTCCAGCGCTTGGATTCGTCGTCGTATTCGAACATCGGGAAATCGATGACCCACAACGGAGCCCACTTGGCACCGGTGACGAAACCCTTTTCGTGGCCGATCTTGATGCGTAGTGCCCCCAGGGCATCGCTGACGATCTTGGCCTTGTCGGCGCCGAAGAAGATCAGGTCGCCAGACTGGGCGCCAGTGCGTTCGAGTACGGCGCGCAGCGAGGCCTCGGAAAGGTTCTTGACGATCGGCGACTGCAGGCCGGTTTCGTTGACCTGGGTAACGTCATTGACCTTGATGTAGGCCAGGCCCTTGGCGCCGTAGATGCCGACAAACTTGGTGTATTCGTCGATTTCGCCACGGGTTAGCGTGGCGCCGCCCGGGATGCGCATGGCGGCGATGCGGCCACCTTCGCTGTTGGCGACATTGGCGAACACCTTGAAGGCCACGTCCTTGAAGGCATCGGCGACATCAACCAATTCTAGCGTGACGCGTAGGTCCGGCTTGTCGGAACCGAAACGGCGCATGGCTTCAGCGTAGGTCATGCGCGGAAATTCCGGCAGCTCGACGTCGATGGCTTCCTTGAATACGCGGCGGATCAGTTGTTCCATCAGCGCGGTGATCTCGGCCTCGCTCATGAACGAGGTTTCGATATCGACCTGGGTGAATTCCGGCTGGCGGTCGGCGCGCAGATCTTCATCGCGGAAGCACTTGGTAATCTGGTAGTAGCGGTCGAAGCCAGCAACCATCAGCAGCTGCTTGAAGAGTTGAGGCGACTGCGGCAGGGCGAAGAATTGGCCCGGATGAACGCGCGACGGCACGAGGTAGTCGCGGGCGCCTTCCGGGGTGGATTTGGTCAGCATCGGCGTTTCGACGTCGACGAAGCCGTTGTCGTCGAGGAAGCGACGGAAAGCGCGGGCTGTCTTGTAGCGCAGCATCAGGTTGTTCTGCATCTGCGGGCGACGCAGGTCGATAACGCGATGGGTCAGGCGAACGTTTTCCGAAAGGTTTTCGTCGTCCAGCTGGAAGGGGGGGGTGACCGCCGGGTTCAGGACTTCGATTTCGTGACACAGCACCTCGATTTCACCGGAGGCCAGGTTGGCGTTGGTCGTGCCGACCGGACGCGGACGGACCTTGCCGGTGATTTTCAGACAGAACTCGTTGCGGACGGATTCGGCGATTTTGAAGGCATCGGCGCGGTCCGGGTCACAAACGACCTGAGCCAGGCCCTCGCGGTCACGCAAATCGATGAAGATGACACCGCCGTGGTCGCGGCGACGATGGGCCCAGCCACACAGTGTGACGATCTGCCCGTCCAGGGCGGCGTTGAGTTGTCCGCAATAATGGGTACGCATGAAACTTTCCGTTGGGGTACTTAGGTGTTGGTAATGGCGCGAGGGTTAGGCGACGGAGCGACCACACCCATGGAGATAATGTATTTGAGAGCCTCGTCGACAGTCATGTCGAGTTCGACGACATCCCGAGTGGGCATCATCAGAAAAAAACCGGATGTTGGATTTGGGGTGGTCGGTACGTAGACACTCACGTACTCACCTTCCAGATGATTAACGATGTCGCCTCCAGGTTGACCTGTCAGAAAGGCGACAGTCCAACTTCCTTGGCGCGGGTATTGAACCAGCAACGCTTTTCGAAAAGCATTGCCGTTAGGGGAAAATAGAGTATCGGAAACCTGCTTGACACTGTTGTAGACCGAATTGACGACGGGGATTCGGGCGAGCAGCTTTTCCCACCACACAACCAGTTTCTGGCCGATGAAGTTTGCCGCAAGCAAGCCGGTAATCAGAATCATCGCCAGCGTCAATACGGCACCAGCACCGGGAATGGCAAAGCCAAATAACCGTTGCGGGTGTACTGCTTCGGGCAGCAAGCGAAGCGATTGATCGAGCGTACTGATGATGAGCGACAACACCCACCCGGTAATGACCAGTGGGACCCAGATCAGCAGGCCAGTGATGAAATAGCGCTTGATCAGCTGGCCGCGCACGATGAGCAGCTACCTTCGCCGGTTTGGCACGGAGGAGGGGCGCTAGGCTTGCTTCCACCCTTGAAGTCGGTCGCGTACCAGCCATTGCCTTTTAATTGGAAACCTGCGGCCGACAGCAGCTTTTCATAGGTCTCCTTGCCGCACTCCGGGCAGGTGGTCAATTGCGGATCGTTCATCTTTTGCAGATGTTCTTTCTGGAATCCGCAGGCGTCGCAGCGATATTCGTAAATCGGCATGAGGCTCTCCAAAACCTTGAATTATAACCAGGTGTACCGGTCCGGTATATCGGTGTGCTCGACCGAAATTCAATAGATCAGGCCGAGATAGCTTGCGGTAAGCGTTTTGCCCCAGAAAAGCGCGATGATTCCTGCGGCAGCGAGGTAGGGGCCGAACGGAATCGGCACGTTGCGGCCGTGCTTGGCCAGAGTGATCAGCGCAATACCAATTACGGCGCCAACCACCGATGAGAGCAGGATGATGGCTGGTAACATTTGCCATCCCAACCACGCACCAAGAGCCGCAAGTAGTTTGAAGTCGCCATAGCCCATACCTTCCTTCCCGGTGGCAAGTTTGAACAACCAAAAAACCGACCACAGGGAAAGATAACCTGCCATCGCGCCGACGACGGCCGATGACAGATCAGTAAACGAGCCAAACAGATTGAAGAACAACCCAAGCCAGAGCAAGGGTAGCGTGATGGAGTCGGGCAGGAGTTGTGTGTCGATATCGATTGCCGTCAGGGCTATCAAAGCCCAGACCAGTAACAGCGCTCCGACACAAGCCTGCGAGGCGCCAAAATGCCAAGCGATGAAGGCTGACAATAGCCCTGTGCAAGCCTCTATGACCGGATAGCGTAAAGAAATGGCTTGGCCGCATTTCGAGCACTTTCCGCGCAGTATCAAAAAATAGCTAGCAAGTGGAATATTCTCGTATGCCCGGATTGCGTGGCCGCATTGCGGACATCGTGATCGAGGTTGGGATAGTGTTAGCGGCGCATTGCTATCGGGGGGCGGTTCACCTCTGAGTTCGGCACACTGGTTCGCCCATTCAGCCTCCATCATTTTAGGTAAGCGATGGATGACTACATTGAGAAAACTGCCGATGCATAGCCCAAGAACCCCGGAAAGGATAATCAGGCCATAAGCGCTATCCTCCATCATCAAACGACCGAGCCCAGTTTGAAGATAGGTAGATACATCGCAACCACCATGCCGCCGATCAGTGTTCCCAAAACCACCATGATCATCGGTTCCATTAGACTGGACATTGCCTCGACGGCATCATCGACTTCTTGTTCGAAAAAATCGGCAACTTTGGAGAGCATCGAGTCCAGTGCCCCAGACTCTTCACCAATGGCAACCATTTGCGTGACCATGTTGGGGAATAAGTTTGTATTTTGCATACCCGTGGTCAGGCTTGTTCCGGTTGCAACTTCTCCTTGTATTTGTCGGGTTGCTACCTTGTAAATGTAATTGCCAGCAGCTCCGCCAACTGATTCTAAGGACTCAACCAGAGGGACGCCAGCAGCAAACATGGTCGCCAAGGTCCTTGTCCAGCGTGCTATTACTGATTTACGAATGATATCTCCAAAGATTGGCAAACGCAGTAGCAAGCGATCCATTGTCATTTGAATCTTTTCAGAGCGCTTCCAAGCTTCAAAGAATGCATAGAGGCCGCCACCGATCACGCCAAAAATGGCCCACCAGTAGGCGACGAAAAAGTCGGAAATCGCAATAACCATGAGAGTTGGGGCTGGCAAGTCTGCACCAAAGCCCTTGAAAACGTCTTTAAAGGCTGGAATTACGAAAATCATGATGACGGCCGTAATGATGAAGGCCACCACGATCACCGCAATGGGGTAAAACAGAGCGGATTTGATCTTGCTCTTGATGGCTAATATTTTTTCCTTGTACGTAGCCAAACGATCAAGTAGGGATTCTAGGATACCCGCCTGTTCACCTGCGGCAACGAGATTGCAGTATAGGGCGTCAAAATAAAGCGGATATTTCCTAAATGCTTGGGATAACGAACTGCCGGTTTCTACGTCGGCCTTAATGTCGAGCAACAACTTTCCTACCGCAGGATTTGCGTGTCCTCGCCCAACTATATCGAAGGATTGGAGCAGTGGAACCCCAGATTTCATCATGGTGGCCAGTTGTCGGGTAAATAACGTGATGTCCTTGTCGGTTACTTTCCCTCCGCTTTTGAAACGTACCTTTTTCACCTTGGTATTGGTAATACCTTGGCGACGAAGTGAGGTATTGACTACGGCTGCACTGGCTGCACGCATTTCTCCGCGGACGGTTTTGCCGTCACGGTTCCGCCCTTCCCATTGAAACGTAATTTCCTTGACTTGCGAGGCGCGAGTTTTTGCCGACGTGGCCATGTGTTAATCCCCTCTAAGCGTTTGTTGTGCTTAAAACCTCATCCAGTGAGGTAAGCCCTTGTTTGACCTTTAGCAACCCAGATTCGCGTAAATCCTTGACGCCTTCCAACTTGGCCTGCGCCGCAAGGTCAAGGGCTGTCGCTCCGCTCATGATCAGGCGCTGAGTGGCTTCTGAGATCGGCATTACCTGGTAAATGCCCACTCGGCCTTTATAGCCGGAACCTTTGCAGCGCTCACAGCTACCTGGGCCAAAGAGTGTCCAAGAGCCATCTAGGTCCTCTTCTTTAAATCCTGCATCAAGCAATGCCTGATCTGGTGCCGAAATAGGCTGTTTGCACGAACATAGGCGCCGTGCCAGGCGTTGCGCAGTGATCAGCAAGATGCTGGAGGCTATGTTGAAGGTTGGGACGCCCATGTTCATCAGGCGGGTTAGTGTTTGTGGCGCATCGTTGGTGTGTAGAGTCGACATCACCAAATGGCCGGTCTGTGCGGCTTTGATGGCGATTTCGGCGGTCTCTAGGTCGCGGATTTCACCGACCATGATGATGTCAGGGTCCTGGCGCAAGAAGGACTTCAATGCCGCGGCGAAGGTGAGACCGACTTTGTCGTCAACGTTGACCTGGTTGATTCCCGCGAGATTGATTTCAGCAGGATCTTCCGCCGTCGAGATATTGACGCCTTCCTTGTTAAGGATATTCAGGCAGGTGTAGAGCGAAACAGTCTTACCCGAGCCGGTGGGGCCGGTTACCAAAACCATCCCGTAAGGGCGGCCGATGGCATCGAGCAGGGCTGCTTTCTGTTCGGGCTCATATCCAAGCGCTTCGATGCCTAGTGTGGCGGATGTCGGGTCAAGAATACGCAACACGATTTTCTCGCCCTGTAGTGTCGGCAGTGTGCTGACGCGGAAATCGATGGCACGGGTCTTGGAAAGTACCAGTTTCATCCGTCCGTCTTGCGGGACACGTTTTTCCGCGATGTTCAGACGGGAAATAACCTTGATACGCGAGGCGATCTTTTCCTTGATAGCCAAGGGGGGCGTGGCGACTTCGCGCAACATGCCATCGACGCGGAAACGAATTCGGTAATACTTTTCGTAGGGTTCAAAGTGGATGTCCGAGGCCCCGTCATTGATGGCATCAAGCAGTATTTTCTGAATGAATTTGACGACGGGGGCATCGTCGATCTCTTGCCCCGCAGCATCATCAGTCTTGTTGGCGGCTTCCTCATCGAGAAAGTCCAGATTGATATCTTCGTTGGCAAGATTCTTAAGTGTATCGGCAGCAGACTCCGAATACTTGGCGACGAAAGGAGCCAACTTCGGGTGTTCTACGACGATAGGGTCGACGGCGAGTCCCGTTTGGAAACGGATTTCGTCAAGCGCGCGCAGATTGGTTGGGTCGGCGATAGCGACGGATAATCTGTTGCCGCGCTTGTTAAGTGGAATGACCTTGTGTGTCGAAATCAGCTTCCGGTCGATCGCATCGGCCGGAATGTGGGCTTCGTCGAAAGCCGCGAGGTCCAACAGTGGGTAGCCAAAGGTGTCTGCGACAAAACGGGCGATATCAATAGCGCTGGCACGCTTGCTCGTTATGATCTGCTCAATCAAAGGCACCTTCGCCGCCGCAGCTTCCGTTAGCAGTTGTTCGGCCTCCGCCTCCTTGATCTTGCCGGCCTGAACGAGCGCTCTAGCCAGGCCGCTGAGCGGTGGGGATTGCGGGGTTGCTGCCATTGGTTGATCTTGTGAAATGCCGTTTAGATCGTTGGATGATGCAACGCAGGCGGCGGTTTGTAAAGCGTGAATAGTGGCGTCAGCTTACCTCGGGCCGGTAAATACGGGCGGTTACGACACTGCGATCTTCGGTTTGCAGTATTTCTACCGGTACGTCGCATACCTTGATGCTCATGCCTGACTCGGGAATGTCCTGGAAATGCTCGAGAATTAGACCATTCAGGGTTTTCGGGCCATCGAGGGGAAAGTCGAGCCCGAGGGTTCGGTTGATGTCCCGGAGAGGGCGGCTACCATCGACGATGACGCTATTGTCTTCGTTCCACGCGAGGCGTTGCCCCAGCGTGGGGAGCGATGTCGTGAAGTCACCGACGAACTCCTCAATGATGTCCTCAAGGGTTAGCAGCCCCAGTATTTCGCCGTACTCGTCCACGACGAAGCCGATACGCTGGCGGTTGTCCTGAAAGAAAGCCAGTTGGGAAAATACCGGGGTGCCAGCGGGGATATAGTAGGGCGACTGCAGTTGTCCAAGCAGAGCTTCTTCATTGAATTCCGGCGATCCGAGATCGGAAAGCAGGCGACGAATGGCCAGAATGCCGAGCAATTGATCCAGCGAGCCGCGACATACTGCGAGGCGGCTGTGATGGCTGGTCCTGAGTTGTGCAAGAACCGCTTCCCACGGTTGGTCGAGGTCGAGAATCTCGATGGCGCCCCGTGGCGTAATCAAGTCCTCGACCGTGATGTTGTTCAGGTCAAACAGGCTGGACAGAATGGCGTGATGCTTCTGTGGCATCAGATGAGCCGATTCCAATACTAGGCTACGTAGCTCTTCTGCGGAGAGCTGTGCTTCGCCGTGCATGCCGCTAGGGGAAAGGTGGATTGCCTTCAGTAGGGCGGTAACGAACAGATTGACGAACCAGATGATCGGATAGGCTAGGCGCAACAAGGGAGTAAGCACGTAGCTGAGCAGTGGTGCCAAGCGATCGGCGTGATTGGCGCAAATGACCTTGGGCGAAATTTCGGCGACGACGAGAAGGGCAAAGGTAATGCAAAGTGTCCCAATCTCAAGGGCCCATTTCGATTCGCCGAATAACGCCAGTGCGATGTAGCCGGTCAACGTGGCTGCCGCGGCGTTGAGCAGGGTATTGCCGAGGAGAATCAGGCCGAGCAGTTTGTCGGTTTTTCCCAACAAGGCTAAGGCTAGTTTCGCCCCTCGGTTTCCTTGCGATGCGGCGTGGCGCAGGCGATACCGGTTGGCCGCCATCATGGCCGTCTCGGAACCTGAGAATATGCCGGAGAGGATCAGCAGTACGACCAGAGCCCCTAAAAGGGCGGCTAGAGGAAGATTGGTCATGGAGGGTCAGACTCGGCCGAGCAAGACCTCGGCGACGAAACGACTGCCGACGTAGGCCAGGATCAGCAGGGCGAAGCCGCTCAGTGTCCAGCGCAAGGCGCGCTTGCCCCGCCAGCCCCAGGCATGGCGGCCGATCAGTAGCGTCGCGAAGATGCCCCAGGAGGCGAAGGCGAACAGGGTCTTGTGATCGAAGGCCAGCGGCTTGCCGAATAGGGCTTCGGAGAAGAATACCCCGCTGCCGACCGCCAGCGTAAGCAGGAGGAAACCGAGCAGCAGCATGCGGAAGAGCAGGGATTCCATGGCCAATAGCGGCGGTAGGCTGGTCAGGCTGCGCTTGAGCAGGCGTTTGTGCAGGGCGTTTTCGGTGAAGCCCATGAAGATGGCGTGCAGTGCCGACAGCGTTAGCAGGCTATAGGCCAGCATGGCGGCGAGGAAATGCATCTTGAAACCCAGTGCGTTAGCGTGAGCGACGACGTGCACGTTGGGGAAAAACACGGGTGCTATGGTGCATGCAGCCGCTAGGGGCAAAACCATCGGCTGCATGCCTTCCATGCGCGACATGAAACTTTCGAGCCAATAAATCAGCACGGCGAGCCACATCATCAATGACAGGGCAAAACTGAAGGAAAAGCGCATGCCGGCCTCGGAGAACAGGGCATCCTGTAAGCCGAAGGCGTGAATGAGCAGTGCTCCGGCAATGGCCGTGCGCTCCCAAGTTTGCATGGGACGGGCTACGCTTTGGGTATCGCTTTCGCGCCAGCGGGTGTTCCAGAAATGGAAACCGAGCGCTGCATAAACGAGCGCCGCGAGAATGTGCGGCAGAAGCTGAATTACAATGTCGGCCATTCGCGAATTCTACTAGAAGCCTATCTGACATGCTCGACAACCTGACGACACGCCTTGCCCGCGTCATGAAGACGCTGAAAGGCGAAGCCCGCCTGACCGAATCGAATATCGCCGACGCTCTGCGCGAAGTGCGCATGGCGCTGCTCGAAGCCGACGTTGCGCTGCCGGTGGTGAAGGATTTTATTGCCGCGGTAAAGGAAAAGGCCGTTGGCCAGGAGGTCATTGGCTCGCTGAACCCGGGGCAGGCGCTGATTGGCGTGGTTCATGCCGAACTGACCAAGATCATGGGCGATGCCCACGAAGGCATCAATTTCAATACCCAGCCGCCCGCCATCGTGCTGATGGCCGGTTTGCAGGGGGCGGGCAAGACCACCACGGTTGGCAAGCTGGCCAAGTTCCTGAAGGAAAATCATAAGAAAAAGGTACTGGTCGTTTCCTGCGACGTTTATCGGCCGGCCGCTATCGAGCAGCTGAAGTCAGTGGCCGGTCAGGCGGGCGTCGATTTCTTCCCGTCGCATGTCGGCGAGAAACCGGAGGCGATCGCTGCCGCCGCCATCGATTGGGCCAAGCGCCATTACCATGACGTGTTGCTGGTCGATACGGCCGGTCGTTTGGCCATCGACGAAGAGATGATGGCCGAGATTAAGCGTCTGCATGCCGAGATCAAGCCGATCGAAACCTTGTTCGTGGTCGACGCCATGTTGGGCCAGGATGCGGTCAACACGGCCAAGGCCTTCAATGAGGCGCTACCGCTGACCGGTGTCGTGCTGACCAAGCTGGATGGCGATGCACGCGGCGGCGCGGCATTGTCGGTGCGTCACATCACCGGCAAGCCGATCAAGTATGCCGGTGTCGGCGAAAAACTGAGCGGTTTGGAAGCCTTTCACCCCGAGCGGATGGCCTCGCGTATCCTGGGCATGGGGGATGTGTTATCGCTGATCGAAGAGGCGCGCAAGGGCATCGACGAGGAAAAGGCTGTCGCTTTCGCCAAGAAGCTGAAGTCCGGCAAGGGATTTGACCTGAACGACTTCAAGGAGCAGATCGGACAAATGCGCAATATGGGCGGCTTGAGTGGGCTGATGGACAAGTTGCCCGCCCAGTTTGCGCAGATGGCGGGGCAACTTCCGGCGGGCGCTGAAAACAAGATGGTTGGCCGCGTCGAGGGCATTATCAATTCAATGACGCCGGCCGAGCGTGCCAAGCCGGAGTTGATCAAGGCCAGCCGCAAGCGCCGCATCGCTGCCGGTGCTGGTGTTCAGGTGCAGGAAGTGAATCGTCTGCTCAACCAGTTCGAGCAGACGCAGAAGATGATGAAACAATTCTCCAAGGGCGGCATTGGCAAGCTCATGCGCGGCATGAAGGGGATGTTGCCCGGCATGCGCTGATTTTTGGCCGATTGCTGCGGTGCACGGCAGCAATCGGCCAAAAAGCCATTTATCGGGTTGGTGCTTGCGCTAAGCGCGAGGGAGCGTCATATCCCCACTGGTTTTGCCAGGCGGCACGTACCATGTTCGGGTATTCCGGTTTGCCTAGGCTGCCATTGTAGCGGCCCAAGGCCCGGTAGAGATCACCTTTCTCGATGTCCAGGTAGTGGCGCAGGATGGTGCAGCCGTAGCGTAGATTGGTCCGTAAGTCGAACAGAGAATCCTCCGGGCGGCCGATCAGTTTCACCCAGAAGGGCATGACCTGCATGTAGCCGCGTGCGCCGGCTGACGAAACGGCATACTTGCGAAAACCCGACTCCACTTGCATCAGACCGAGGACGAGCTGCGGATCGAGCCCGGCGCGCGTTGCTTCGTAATGCACGCTGCGCAGCAGATCAATTCTGTACTCCCGGTTGGGAATCCGTTTTTCCAGGCGCGGCGACATGGCGCCAAGCCAATCAACCGCTTCCATCGGCGTCTTGAAAGAGCTGACGCTGGGGCGGCTGTCAGATACGGCTTTGTGCAACGCGCCTTGTACGCTCGCAGAAAGCGGTTCGTATTTCTGCGCCCCGGCGAAAGCGGCGGTAGCGCAGAAATATGCAAGTGCGACGATCAGGCTGCGCACAGCTTCCCTTGCAGCAAGGCGATGATCTCGCCTTGGTTGACCATGGTCGCCTCGGCGTCGGTACGGGCCTTGTATTCGAACTGGCCTTCCTTCAACCCGCGTTCGCCGATCACCACGCGATGCGGGATCCCGATCAGCTCCATGTCGGCGAACATGACGCCCGGGCGTTCGTTGCGGTCGTCGAGCACGACGTCGATGCCAAGTTTCTTCAGATCGGCGTAAAGCTGGTCGGCCGCGGCCTGGACGGCGTCGCTCTTGTGGTAGCCCATCGGCACGATGCAGACCGCGAACGGTGCGATGGTGGCCGGCAGGATGATCCCTTTCTCGTCGTTGCCCTGCTCGATGGCGGCGCCAACGATACGTGAGACGCCGATGCCGTAGCAGCCCATCTCCATGATCTGGCTCTTGCCTTGCTCGTCGAGGAAGGCGCAGTTCAGTGCCTTGGCGTACTTGGTACGCAACTGGAAGATGTGGCCAACCTCGATCCCGCGGCAGATTTCCAGCGTGCCCTTGCCATCCGGAGAGGGATCGCCAGCGACGACGTTGCGGATATCGAAAACTTCCGGTTCAGGCAGGTCGCGCCCGAAATTGACGCCGGTCAGATGGAAGCCGGCTTCATTCGCGCCGCACACGAAGTCGCTCATCGCGGCCACGGCACGGTCGGCGAAAATTGCCACTTTTTGCATGTCCACCGCAGCAGGGCCGATGTAGCCCGGCTTGCAGCCCAAAGCTTCCTCCACTTCTGCTTCGGTGGCGAATCGGAAAGGAGAAATGGCGGCGATCTTGCCGGCCTTGATCTCGTTCAGTTCGTGGTCGCCGCGTAGCAGCAGCAGGGCGAAGGTCTTGCTACCATCTTCCTTCTCGCTGACCACGGCGATCGACTTGACGATGCGGTCGAGACCAACGCCCAGGCATTCAGCGACATCGGTGCAGGCCATCTTGCCCGGGGTGGCGACCTTGGTCATCGCCTGGCTGGCTTCAGCGCGCGGTGTGGCCGGCGCGAGTGCTTCGGCCAGTTCGACGTTGGCGGCGTAGTCGGAATCCGGGCAGAAGGCGATGTCGTCCTCACCGGAGTCGGCCAGCACGTGGAATTCATGCGAGCCAGTGCCGCCGATCGAGCCGGTGTCGGCAGCCACTGCGCGGAACTTCAGGCCCAGGCGGGTGAAGATGCGGCTGTAGGTCGCGTACATATTGCCGTATTCGCGTACTAGGTCTTCGAAGGAGGTGTGGAAGGAGTAGCCGTCCTTCATCAGGAACTCGCGACCGCGCATCACGCCGAAGCGCGGGCGAATCTCGTCGCGGAACTTGCTCTGGATCTGGTAGAGGTGGATCGGTAGCTGGCGGTAACTCTTGACGTCGCGGCGCACGACGTCGGTGATGACCTCTTCGTGCGTTGGGCCAATGACGAAGTCACGTTGATGGCGATCCTTGAAGCGCAGCAATTCAGGGCCGTAGGCTGGTCCGCGGCCGGATTCTTCCCAAAGCTCGAAGGGCTGCACTGCCGGCATCAGCAATTCCAATGCACCGGCGTTATTCATCTCTTCTCGCACGATGTTCTCCACCTTGCGCAACACGCGCAGGCCGAGCGGCATCCACGTATAGATACCGGCGGCCGAGCGTTTGATATAGCCGGCGCGCAGCATCATTTTCTGGCTGATGACTTCGGCGTCGGCCGGGGCTTCCTTGAGAGTGGTGAAGAAGAACTGCGAAGTGCGCATGGGATGCTCTTGAAAACGTTGCAAAAGGGTGATTTTACACGCAGAGCGTTTTTTGCATGGGCGCGGGCTTTGTGAAAGAATTGAGGCAACCAATTATTTTTAGCAGGATTTTTATGCTCGACCGTGAAGGCTATCGCCCGAACGTCGGCATCATCTTATGTAACGCAAAGAACGAGGTATTCTGGGGCAAACGCATACGTGAACATTCCTGGCAGTTTCCGCAAGGCGGCATCAAACGGGGCGAAACCCCGGAAGAGGCCATGTACCGGGAACTCTTTGAGGAGGTCGGTCTCCGGCCTGAACACGTGCGCATCCTCGGTCGAACCAAGGGCTGGTTACGTTATGACGTGCCGACACAATGGATCAAGCGCGAATGGCGAGGCTCCTATAAGGGGCAAAAGCAGATTTGGTATCTGCTGCGACTAGTAGGACGCGATAGTGATATTTCTCTGCGTGCAACCAGCAAGCCGGAATTCGACGCTTGGCGTTGGAACGAATACTGGGTGCCGCTCGATGCCGTCATCGAGTTCAAGCGGGGCGTGTATGAGCAGGCGTTGAACGAGTTGGTGCGTTTTCTCGAGCATGATCGTCGTAGCGGCAAGGCTCGCCGAGAGCGTGGTGTGGCTGTCCAGGAGTCTTCTAAATCGGATCAGGGAAAGGCCTAGCAATGCGCTATTGGATACTCTTGTTCGGCGTGTTTTTTGCACAGAGCGTTCTTTCGGCCGATGATTTCGACGATGAGTATGAGGCGAAGTCCTGGAGGGAGGTCGAGGTCAGGTTGCCGGCGGCTCCCAAGGATGCTTCGCTACTTCCCTTCTACGTCAGTGCTGTAACGACAAATCGATTCTTTGTCGACGGGGCCAGTATCGATGTGGGCGCGGACGGAGTGGTTCGTTATGTTCTGGTGGTGCTTTCTGGCGATGGGGTGAGAAACATCACTTTCGAGGGGATGCGTTGCGAGACACGAGAGCGTCGGGTTTACGCTGCCGGCCGTTCGGATGGCTCCTGGGTGAAATTCAAAAGCAATCAGTGGGAAAAGATTCGCGATGCCGTAGGTAATCGACATCACGCCGCCCTCTTTTTGGAATATTTTTGTCCGGGAGGCGTGATTGTTCGTGATGTGGCTGAGGCCGTGGAATGGCTGAAAAAAGGGGGCTATGCCCCTGGTGGTGTTTAGGCGATGTTCGTTGATAAATTCATTGTCGAGTTTGATCGGGCCCTTCGTACCATTGCGGCGCCGGCGTGGACCGTACGGCCTGTGCCTGGTAATGAAATACCAGAAGGTGTGACGGATGAGGTGGAAAAGCAGCATGTAATCGGCCTGATGCGCGTTAATCATTGTGGGGAGATATGTGCGCAGGCCTTGTATCAGGGGCAGGCGCTGACCTCGCGAAATGCGGTTGTTCGTGATGAGCTACGCAAGGCGGCTGATGAAGAAACTGAGCACCTGGCCTGGACCGAGCAGAGAATCGGCGAATTGGGGGGGCGGAAGAGTCTTCTGAACCCCCTGTGGTATTTGGGCGCATTGTCCATTGGATTGACGGCGGGGCTGTTGGGCGATAAGTGGAATCTCGGCTTTCTTGCCGAGACCGAGCGTCAAGTTGAGGCTCACCTCGATGGACATCTGACCTCTCTACCGTCCGAGGATGGGCGTTCCAGGGCGATTGTCGACCAAATGCGCCTAGATGAAATCGGTCATGCTGAGATGGCGGTCCGCTTCGGTGCTGCCGAGTTGCCTGATCCGGTCAAGAAGGCGATGAAGGCAGCTGCTCGGGTCATGACCGGGGCTGCCTACTATATTTGATTGTTATTGTCGTGCTTAAACGACGTCGATGATCTCGAAGTCGTGGGTGATCTCGGCGCTCTTTCCAAGCATGATGGAGGCGGAGCAGTATTTGTCCTTCGATAACTCAATTGCTCGCGCGACGATTTCCGGCCGGAGTTGCTTTCCTTTGACGCGGTAGTGGAAATGGATCTTGGTGAAAACCTTGGGGTCTGTCTCGGCTCGTTCGGCTTTCAGCGATACATCGCAGCCGATGATGGCGTGCCGGCCTTTTTTCAAGATCAAAACTACGTCGAATGCGGTACAGCCGCCGGTGCCCGCAAGCAACATTTCCATTGGGCGTAGCCCGATATTCCTGCCGCCGGCCTCGGGGGCGCCGTCCATGACCACGGCATGACCAGAGCTAGCTTCCGCCACAAACGACATGCCGGCGTCTTCGCCCATCCAGCGTACGGTGCATTCCATAGATTAGATCTCCTTTGTGTGGCAGGGATTGTAGCGGATGTTTTCTGTTGCTTGTGCATGTGTCGGAGGGTGGTGTGATGCGGTGCACAAATGATGGTTTTGCAGACTGCCGTGGAAGATAGTCTTCCTATTGTTTATTACTGTGATAGTAATTTAATTAACAGAACAAAATTTACGCGATATCATATTGTTAGTTGTTATTTATATTAATAATTAATGCATATGAACATAGATTGTGCGCCGCACAAATATTTCTTGTCTGAGAGGTTTGATTAGTGCACAATTTGAACCGTACGAACTGCAGTGACTGTCGGCGACAGTGTCTTCGGTTCAGATTTGTCTCCTCCACCCTCCTCCTTTGGTGTGGATTTAACGCGGCTCAGCGAGCCGCGTTTTTTTTTCTCGGCTTCCGGAAAAGTTGTGTGGGGATTGACATGGGGGGTGGATATCGCCTATGATCCAAAGCTTTCTCAATTTCTGCGCCAATTTTTCAGGACGGCACACACATGAAAACGTTTTCCGCCAAGCCACATGAGGTGAAGCGCGAGTGGTTTGTGGTAGACGCCACAGACAAAGTGCTCGGCCGCCTCGCTACCGAAATCGCTCGTCGCCTGCGCGGCAAGCACAAGGCTATCTATACTCCGCACGTTGATACCGGCGACTTCGTCGTGGTGACTAACGTCGATAAGATCACCGTGACCGGTAACAAGGCTGAAGATAAAAAATACTTCCGCCACTCTGGTTATCCCGGTGGTATCTACGAAACCAATTTCAAGAAGATGCAGCAGCGCTTTCCTGGTCGTGCCTTGGAAAAGGCCGTCAAGGGCATGCTGCCCAAGGGGCCGCTGGGTTACGCTATGCTGAAGAAGCTGAAGTGTTACGCTGGTGACCAGCATCCGCACGCCGCCCAGCAGCCCAAGGCTCTGGAAATCTAAGGGGTTATCATGGCTGAAAGTTACTTCTACGGTACCGGTCGTCGTAAGAGCGCGGTTGCTCGTGTTTTCATGAAGCGTGGTTCCGGTTCGATCGTTGTCAATGGCAAACCGGTTGATCAGTTCTTCTCGCGCGAAACGGGGCGCATGATCGTGCGCCAGCCGCTCGAGTTGGTTGAGCAGTTGAATGGCTTCGATATCAAGGTTAATGTTACCGGTGGTGGAGAGTCTGGTCAGGCAGGCGCGGTTCGACACGGTATTACTCGCGCCCTGATTGAGTTTGATGCGTCATTGAAGTCGGCTCTCTCCAAGGCTGGCTTTGTTACTCGCGATGCTCGTGAGGTCGAGCGTAAGAAAGTCGGCTTCCATAAGGCGCGTCGCCGGAAGCAGTTCTCCAAGCGCTAAGCAAATCGATGATTTGGAAAAAGCCGCCCATTGGGCGGCTTTTTTGTTTCTGTCGATGCGATTAAGATTGTTTCTACATTGTGTAGTATTTGTCTTATTCGTTGTGGAGAGGGAGCAAGATGCCAACTCCGGCAATTTCACTGAGGTTGAGAAGGTTTCGGCGTAAATTTGGAATATCGGCCCCCAAATTGGTTATTCGCACTCACATTCCTTGGCAGGGGTATCTGATGGGTGTTGCATTGCTACTGCTCTTGATCGGTGCATTGGGGGGGCTGTTTGTTCAGTATTCCAATGCGGGGGCGGTTGGTCAGGAGTTGCTGGAGTTGCGTCAGCAAGTTCGTCTCCAGAGCCAGGAAATCGAGGTGCTGCGAGCAAGCTCCGGTACGGTGCAGAGTGTGGCAAACATTGAGCGCGCCTCTCAGCAAAAGGTATTGGCGAGGTTGCAGCTGCTGGAGCAGGAAAATGCAGCGCTTAAAGAGGATATGTTGCTATTCGAGCGGTTGTTGTCTTCTTCTGGTGAAGAGGCTGTCTTAAGAATAGAGAATTTCCGGGTGGTGCCGGATGCGCCGGCTGCATTAAGGTACCGCTGCCTAGTGGTCTACCAGGGTGGGCGGCAGGTACCGGAGTTTCGTGGCAGCCTTCAGTTTTTAATCGACTATAGTCTTGGTGGAGAGGTGCGGCGAATGGTCTTGCCGGAAGACCGTAACTCCGAAGTTGGGTATGGTGTAGAACTCAAGCGCTTCTTGCGTCGGGATGGCGTTTTGAATATTCCTTCTGGTGCGGTCGTTGGAAAAGTCGAGGTCCGCTTGCTGCAGGGGGGGGTTGTGAAGGCTAGGGCCGAGGCTCAACTTTAAGGAGGTGTTATGTTCGGTAGCGCTGAAAAAAAACCGCAGGGTCGCATCGATAGCTTGATTGGTGCGGGGACGTCAATCGAGGGCGGGGTTCGCTTCTCGGGTGGTTTGCGAATCGATGGTGAGGTAAAGGGATCGGTGGAGGCTGTGGATGGGGCAGATACCGTCTTGGTGTTAAGTGAGCATGCTCGCGTGGAAGGGGCTGTACGTGTTCGGCACTTAGTGATGAATGGGACGGTAGTTGGTCCGGTCTGTGTTCTAGATTCTCTTGAGATGCAACCCAAGGCTAGGATAGTTGGTGACGTTGAGTATTCTGTGATCGAGATGCACCAGGGGGCGGTGATTGAAGGTCGTTTGGTGCACCAGCCGGAAAAGGCGGTTGAACTAAAATTGGCGGCGTCTAACTAATACATTGACCGCTTGCTTGGTGACTTTCATAATTTGCGTCGGTTTTTATTGGAGTTAGTGGCATGAATGCAGTTGCAGAAATGGCTTTGCCGTTGGTTTTTACCGATAGTGCGGCGAATAAGGTTAAGGAATTGATCGAGGAGGAAGGGAATCCTGAGCTCAAGTTGCGCGTCTTCGTGACTGGGGGGGGGTGTTCTGGCTTTCAGTACGGTTTCACTTTCGATGAAGAGGTTGCTGAAGACGACACTACGATGGAAAAGAACGGGGTGATGCTCTTGATCGATCCGATGAGCTATCAATATCTCGTAGGGGCGGAGATCGACTACACCGAGGGCTTGGAGGGGTCGCAGTTTGTGATTCGTAATCCAAACGCAACGTCGACATGTGGGTGCGGCTCGTCATTCTCTGCCTGATGGAGAGGGTTGGGTTGAATAATGGGGCGCCGTGGGCGCCCTTTTTGTTTGTGGGGTTTGGGGTTGATTTTTGTTGGTGTTTTAAAAAAGTGTAGGAAGGGGGTTGACGGGTTTTTTTTAATCTGTAGAATGCGCGGCTCTCCTGATCTGA
>JAYREE010000007.1:0-179098 GCA_041909105.1 Azonexus sp. | reverse complement strand
TTCCCAGGTCGATGCATCGACGACGCGGCGCTACGGCGGTACGGGTCTCGGATTGTCCATCGTGAGCAATATGGCGGAATTGATGGGCGGCGAGGCCAGTGTGGAGAGTCGGCAGGGCGAGGGCAGTTGCTTCCGATTCACGATAACCGTGTTGGTCGATCATTTACCGGTTGAAGTGCCTCCCAGCCTGGAAGCGGCAAAGTCAGTTGATGATACTGCTGGGGAAAAAGGCCAACTGCGCATCCTCGTGGTCGATGACGAACCCCTGAACATGATGGTGGTCAGCGCCATGCTCAAGAAAATGGGCCACGTTGTCGAGAAGGCGGCAAATGGAGAAGAAGCTGTGCACAGCGTATGCGCTGGCTCCGCACCCGATCTGGTCCTGATGGATTGCCACATGCCGGTGCTCGACGGCTATGAGGCGACGATGCGGATTCGCGATCACGAGCGCCTGCACGGCAGCACGCCTGTCCCTATTGTGGCGCTGACTGCCGATGCCTTTGCCGAGAATCGCGAGCGTTGCCTGTCCGTCGGCATGAACGATTTTCTGAAGAAGCCGGTGAACGTCGGGGAACTGAGTGGTATCCTCAAACGGATTGCCGATGCCCGTTCCCCACTAGTTTGTTCGTGAGTTCACAACCCGTCGCCGTCTTCGATTCCGGTCTTGGAGGACTGACTGTCCTGCGCGCCTTGCGCGCGCGTCTGCCGCACGAAGACTACTTCTATTTCGCCGACACCCGCTTCCTGCCATATGGCGACAAGCCCGAAGCCTTTCTGCGCGAGCGCGGCGTCGCCATTGCCCAGGCACTTGCCAAACGTGGGGCCAAGGCACTGGTCGTCGCCTGCAATACCGCGACAGCTGCCGCGGCCGAGGCCATCCGTGCGGCTACGCATATTCCCATCGTCGCCCTCGAGCCAGGTGTGAAACCGGCAGCCGGGTTGACACAGTCAGGTGTCATCGGCGTCCTGGCCACCACGCGCACCCTGCACAGCGAACGCTTCCAGCGCCTGATCGGCAACCATGCCAATCATGTCCGGGTCGTGGCCCAGCCCTGTTCCGGCCTGGCCGACGCCATCGAGAGCGAGGGGCCGAGCAGTTCGCGCGTCGAGGCCCTGCTCGACACGTTTGTCGCGCCGCTGGCCGCGGCCGGGGCCGACGTGGTCGTGCTCGGCTGCACGCATTACCCCTGGGTGCGTGAGGGCATCGCCCGCCGCATGCCGGCGGGGACGACGCTGCTCGACACCGGCGAGGCGGTGGCCCGTCAGCTCGAACGGCTGCTCGCGGCGGGTAATCTGCTCGGCGGCGGGCACGGTCGGCTGGCCGTGAACACCAGCGGGGCACCGCAACAGGTGACTGCTACGGTGCACCGGCTGTGGGGCGAAAAATTGCCGGTCGAACATTGGGAACCCTGACATGAGCCAAACGCAGAAACCCCTGGCCGGCCTCAAGGTGGTCGAACTCGGCACCCTGATCGCCGGGCCGTTCTGCACGCGCATCCTGGCCGAATTCGGCGCCGAGGTGATCAAGGTCGAAGCGCCGGATGGCGGTGACCCGCTGCGCAAGTGGCGCAAGCTGTACGAAGGCACCTCGCTGTGGTGGTACGTGCAGGCGCGCAACAAGAAATCAGTGACGGCCAACCTGAAGCATCCGGACGGATTGAAATTTGTCCGCGAACTGATCGCTCAAGCCGACATCCTGGTCGAGAACTTCCGTCCCGGCGTGCTGGAGAAGCTCGGGCTGGGCTGGGAAACGCTGAAAGCCGACAACCCCGGCCTGGTCATGGTCCGCCTCTCCGGTTTTGGTCAGAGCGGGCCCTACAAGGAGCAGCCGGGCTTTGGCGCGGTCGGCGAGTCGATGGGCGGCCTGCGCTACATCACCGGCTTCCCGGACCGGCCACCGGTGCGCACCGGCATCTCCATCGGTGATTCCATCGCCGCGCTGTGGGCCGCCATCGGTGCGCTGATGGCTCTGCGTCACCGCGAGGTCAATGGCGGGCAGGGGCAGGTGGTCGACGTGGCCTTGTACGAGGCGGTGTTCGCCATGATGGAATCGATGGTGCCGGAATTCGACGTCTTCGGCTTCGTGCGCGAGCGCACCGGCAACATCATGCCCGGTATCACGCCGTCCAATACGCACACCACGCGTGACGGCAAGCACGTCACCATCGGTGCCAACGGCGACGCTATCTTCAAGCGCTTCATGTTGGCCATTGGTCGTGACGATCTGGCCAACGATCCGACGCTGGCCGACAACGCCGGGCGCGATGCGCGGCGCGACGAAATCTATGCGCTGATCGACGCCTGGTGCGCCGGGCTGAACGAAGCCGAAGTGCTCGATGTGCTGGCCAAGGCCGAGGTGCCGTCATCGCGCGTCTATTCGATTGCCGACATGTTCGCCGACCCGCAATTCATCGCCCGCCAGATGTTCCAAAGCGGCCAGTTGCCGGATGGCAAGATGTTCAAGATGCCCGGCATCGTGCCCAAACTGTCGGCAACGCCGGGCGCGACGGAGTGGCTGGGGCCGGCGCTGGGCGAGCATACCGATGCGGTGTTGCGGGAGCTCGGTTACTCGGCGGGCGAAATATTGGCGCTCCGGGCTACTGGTGCTATCTGAAGCGATACTCGGCTCGTCGCATGGGGGCTCGATGGCTGGTGGTCATCGTTCTTGGACCCGGAGATGACCAGAACTTCGCCCTAGGGGGCTGCGCAAGATCGGCAAAAGTCGGACAATTCGCAAGGGGACTCCCTCGCGCGCCTGAGGGAAATTGTGGCTCGGACTGCCCAATGAGCTGCGCTAGAAATTCCTGGAGGTATCCCCGCCAGGTTGGTTGGAGCCGACTTGGCTCACCGAAATACCACGATTTTAGGATGTTATGACTTCACCCAGCTTGCAGCGTTATGCGCTTCTCTCTATTGCCGCGGCAATAGGAACCATCGTGTTAAAGGGGATGGCCTGGCAATTGACCGGTTCTGTCGGGTTGTTGTCGGATGCCATCGAGTCCTTTGTCAATCTTGCCGGCGCGTTGATGGCGCTCTGGATGCTCGCCTTGGCCGAACAACCGGCCGATGAGAACCACCCCTACGGACATAGCAAGGCGGAGTATTTTTCTAGTGCGCTGGAAGGGGGGCTGATCGTGCTGGCGGCCCTGAGTATCGGTTATACCGCAATTGGCCGCTTGCTCAATCCCATGCCGCTTGAGGCGGTTGGGCTGGGTCTGTTGGTTTCGGTCGCCGCTTCGGTGGTGAATTTCGTTGTGGCTAGAATTCTGCTCAAGGCGGGAAAGGAGCATCAATCGATTACCTTGGAGGCCGATGCCCATCATCTGATGACCGATGTGTGGACTTCCGTCGGCGTCATCCTCGCCGTTGGCCTGGTGGCGCTCACCGGCTGGATCTGGCTCGATCCGGTCATTGCTCTGGCGGTAGCAGTCAATATCGTGTGGACGGGCTGGCAGTTGATGCGACGCTCGGCTTCAGGGTTGATGGATGCGGCATTGCCGGCCAGCGAGTTAAGTAGAATCGACGCGCTGCTGCAAACTTATGCCCAGCATCAGATCGCCTATCACGCGCTCCGTACCCGCCAGGCCGGACGTCGGACTTTTATCAGTCTGCATGTGCTGGTGCCGGGCAATTGGTCGGTCCAGGTGGCGCATGACTGGGTTGAGAGGATGGAACGGGATATACGTCAAATTGTGCCCGGAGCGCATATTACGGCGCATATCGAGCCGGTCGAGGATCCGTGTTCGATGGAGGACCAACTGCTGGATCGAACTTCTGACTAAGCAGGGGCGCCGCCGGCGGGGCCGGCGGCTGGTACGGCCGGTCAGATGCGGAAGCGTCCGATCATGGCCTTGAGATTGCCGGCGATTTTTTCCAGTTCGTGCGCGTTTTCGGCTGTGCCGCGGATCGTTGCCGTGGTTTCCTCGACCATGTTGGCGATCTGCTCGACGCGCTGGGCGATGGAGGTGCTGGCCGCGCTTTGCTCCTGTGTGGCATCGGCGACTTCGCCGATACGCTCCAGGGTACGGTTGGCACCGTCCTCGATGGCGCGTAGCGACTCCGAGGCCGAGGCGGCCAATTGGACCCCTTGTTCGACTTCCGGCAGGGCTGAGCCCATGGCTTCGACGGCACCGACGGTGTCGGCTTGAATGCCGGTGATCATCTGCTCGATTTCGGTGGTGGCCAGCGAGGTACGTTCGGCCAGCTTGCGAACTTCGTCGGCCACGACGGCGAAGCCACGGCCCTGTTCGCCGGCACGGGCCGCCTCGATGGCGGCGTTGAGGGCAAGCAGATTGGTCTGGCCAGCAATATCCTTGATCACGTTGGCAATGGAGGAAATCTGGTTGGCGCGTTCTTCCAGGGCGCGAATGCGCTCCGAGGCGTCGGTGACGGTCGACGAGATCTGTTGAATGGCTTGCGCCGCTTGTTCGACGCGGGCGGCGCCCTGGCCGGACAGGTCGACCGCTTCGCGTGAGTCGCGCGAGGTTTCGCGGGCGCTATCGGAAATGTGGTTGGAACTCACGGTGAGTTCTTCGATGGCGGCCGCCATGGCCGATGTGGCATCGGACTGGTGTTCGGCCGCTTTGGCGACTTCGTCGGAGGCGATGGCGATCTGCTCGGCATTGGTCACCAGTTGGTTGGCATCGCGGTGGATTTCGCCGACCATCTGGCGCAGGGCCGAAACCATCCCGCCCAACGCATTGAGTAGGCTGCCTTGCCGAGTGTTGCCGGTGTCGGTGGTGAGATCGCCGGCGGCGACGCGCTGCATGATTTCGCTGGCCAACTTGGGTTCGCCGCCCAGCTGGTCGATGACGCTCTTGCTTACCATCCAACCAAATACGATGAGAACAAAGAGCAGTGCGGCCGAAATGCCGCCGAGCAGCATGGCGTTCTTGCGATATTCGGTGTCGACATCGTCGATATAGATGCCGGTGCCTAGCATCCAGCCCCAGGGGGCGAACAGCTTGGCGTAGGAAAGCTTGGGTTCGGCTTGCTGCTGGCCGGCACGCGGGAACCAGTAGTCGACAAAGCCGCCGCCGGCTTGCGCCGCGGCGATCAATTCCTTGATCAGCAGCTTGCCGTTAGCATCCTTCAGGTCAATCTTGTTCTGCCCTTCAATCGCAGGGTTGCCACCATTCAAGTAATAAACGCCGGAGGTGTCGGTGCCGAAGAAATAGTCGTCCTTACCATAGCGCAGGTCACGCAGGGCATTGCGCGCGGCGATTTTTGCTTCCGCTTCGGGAAGCTTGCCTTCGCTGGCCAGTTTGTGATGGTAGGCCAGAATGCCCATGCCGACTTCGACAATGTTTTGCGTCTTCTGCTTGCGGCCTTCCAACATGCTGTCCTTTAGCTCGAAGAGCGCAGAGAAACAGAGCACGAGCAATCCGATCAAGGTCAGTGCAACGAGAATCTGCATGCGCGTGGCGACGCGCAGATTGATCAAGGTGTTCATTCCGGCTCCTCCTCAGTGGGTTGGTATACAACCTTTAAAAATATAAATATGTCAAATTAAGTATAACTCAAAAATTTTATAATTGATCATTAATGTATGATTTTCTTGAGATATATTTTCTTACCTAAGGTGGAAGCGTACCGGAAGCAGGGCTTCGCGTGGCGTGTCGGCAGGGAGCGAGCGTAAGGAGCGCACAGCGCGTAGTGCGGCGGCATCGAGGAGGGGGTAGCCGCTGCCTTGTTCGACACGGGCGGCGGCTACGGTACCGGATTGGTCGACAATCATCAGGACAAGCACTTCCCCTTGTTGCCCCTGTGCAATGGCCTCTGGCGGGTAGAACAGGCCGGCAGCGTCAAGTTTCTTCAGGTGCTGGCGAACAACCTCGGGCCATGGGCGGGGCTTGCTCGGATGCGGTTGGGCAGGTTTGGTGGGAGGTGGGGAGGGGGATGTGCTGTTTGGCTGGGGCGGTTCCGGCAGGTCCAAGGGCAAATCTGCCGATGGAGGGGGCGGTGTCGGTAGACGCAATTCGGCCACTATCGGCGGCGCTGCGCTGGGTGGCCTTTTTTGAGCAAAATCCGGTAGCGGCACAAAAGGCAGCATGTGCAAGAGCAGCGAGAGCGTCAAGGCGATGCCAAGCCGATATGTGCTGTGGGTCGTGAGAGAATGCGCGGATTGCAAATTGGCGAGTGTATGGATGATGCGGATGGTGAGACGGCGGGTGGCGGCAATGATAATCGGTATGACTCTGGTTTTGCCGGGGTGGGCTGCCGAAAAGCAGGAAGGTGTTGTGCTGCCATCGCCCATTGCGTTTTCCAACAACATTGAATTGGGTGATGTTGCCCAAGCGACCGAGTGGCTGGATGCCGGCATGCCAGCCGATTTCGTCGGTGGCCGTATCGGCACCGGGCTGATGATTGCGGCCTGGGAGGGTAATCTGCCCATGATGCGCCTGTTCATTTCGCGGGGTGCCGATATCAACGCCATCAATGCGAATGGTGAAACAGCCATTGCACTTGCGGCCTGGCGTGGCAAGCTGGAGGCGGTCAAATGGCTGGTCGACCGGGGGGCGCGTATCAATCCGCCGGCCAAACAATGGTCGGCACTGCATTACGCGGCCTTTGCCGGGCATGAAGAGGTTGTCGACTACCTGCTGGAGCAGGGGGCAGACATCAATGCGCGCAGCACCAATGGTTCCAGCGTCCTGATGATGGCGACCTACGAGGGAAAGCACGACATTGCGCGCAAGCTGATCGAGAAGGGCGCCGACCGCACAGTCAAGAACGATTGGGGCGATGGTGCGCTGGAGTGGGCGATGCGTTACAACCACCTGAATATCGCGCGCATGGTCAGCAACCCGGAAGAGTTCAATTTGGCGATCAACGAGCCAAAGGAAAAATGGGGAGAGCCAACCCGCTCCATGCGCATGTCGAAGGAACTAGAAACTTTGTTCAACATGCGTGAGAAACTGGTTGAGCGCGGCATGGCGACAGATGCCATCGACAAGCGCATCGCCGCCGAGCGCGTGCGCGTCATGCGCGCCGAACTGGATCGTCCGGCGCCGGCGCGGGCGGCCAGCTTGGAGATCACGGCCAGCCGCGACAAGCCGCAGCAACAGTCGGCCAATATCGTCTATGACGACAAGGGCAAGGCCGTCGGCTACAAGGTTCCTCCGGCGACCTTCACCGGCAAACCGCGCATGCCGCCCAAGGCGCCGGTGAAGAACTACTGATCAGGGTGTGACTAGAAGCCAACGGCGCCGGCAAGACAATGCGCAGCTGACTGAAAATACGTCCTAGTCTTCCAGCGGGCGGTTGGCCACTTCCGGCAGGAAGAAGTAACCGACCACGGTGGCCATGATCAGTAAGGCGGTGGGATACCACAGGCCGGCCAGCGGGCTGGCGAAGTGGACACCGAGCCAGGTCACCATGAAGGGCGACATGCCGCCGATCCAGCCGGCGGACAGGTTATGCGGCAGGGCGACGGCGGTATAGCGGGTGCGCGCCGGGAAGAGTTCCGGCAGCGTTGCCGTTTGTGGGCCGGTAATGCAGGCCAGCGGCACGACGAGGACGAGCAGCAGCAGGGTCAGCATGGTGGTATCGGGCGTCGGCAGCGTGCCGTAATGCAGCAGGCCCTGAAAAACCGGGAAAATGGCCAGTGCACCGCAGACGAGGCCGGTGAGCAGCACCGGGCGACGGCCGATACGGTCGGACAGCCAGCCGCAGAATAGCGTGGCCGGGAAGAGCGCAAGGGTCGAGATCATGACCAACGAACTGGCCTGAGCGGCGGGCAACTTGACCACGGTTTTCAGGAAGACGTTGGTATACACCTGCGCCGAAAAGAAGATCAGCGATCCACCGGCCGAAATGCAGAAAAAGAGCAGGCCCATGCGGCCCAGCGTCTGTTTGTCGCGTAGACAGTCGCGCAATGGCGCCTTGGCCAGGGCGTTCTTTTCGCGCAGATGACGGAAGACCGGCGACTCGTGCAGGTTCAGGCGGCTCTTGATCGAAATGGCGAGAAGGACGGCAGAGAGCAGGAAGGGAATGCGCCAGCCCCAGGTCTTGAAATCGGCATCGTCGAGGAAGTGTTGCAGGACGACGATCTGTAGTGTCGAGGCCATCATGCCGAGCGGTCCCATCAATTGCAGGACGCTGGTGTACAGGCCGCGCCGACCTTCCGGGGCGTGTTCGGTCAGGTAAACCGAGGCACCGCCGATTTCGCCGCCGACCGACAGGCCTTGCAACATGCGCAGCACGAGTAGCAGGGCCGGGGCGAGCAGGCCCACTTGCTCGTAGGTTGGGAGCAGCCCGACGCAGACCGTGGCCAAGCCCATCAGCACGATGGTGACGAGGAAGATGGTGCGGCGGCCGTGGCGGTCGCCGAGCGAACCGAAGAGCGCTGCACCGAGCGGGCGGACGATCATGCCGATGCCAAAGGTGCCGAGACTGGCGAGCAGTGCGGCGACCGGATCGTCGGCCGGGAAGAAGAGCACGCTGAAATAAGTGGCCAGCGATGCGAAAGTCAGGAAGTCGTACCACTCGAGGAAGGTGCCGAAGCAGGCGGCGACCACGACCTGTTTCTGGATACTGGAATTGGTTGGGCTGACAGTCATCGTGAGGCCAAATTGAAAAAAAGCGAATTATCGCCGGTACACCGCAGCACTCCAATTGCCAAGCGGAAATGACTGATGCAAACTGTTCAGGCGATTGAATGGGGGTGGCGATGCTTTACGTGGCGCGAGACAAGGAAGGCAATATTCGTGAGATGCATCCGTCACCGCGTGGCGATGCGCAGGAGGAATTGCCAGCGGATAACCCCGAGGTGCTTGAATTCATCAACGAGCGCTGGCGTCAGAATGAAATGCTGCAGCTTGACCTCGATTTCATCCGCGTTATCGAAGATCTGGTCGAATTGCTGATCGCCAAGAAGGTGATCCTGGTCACCGATCTACCACCACAGATTCAGGAAAAACTGATGCGCCGGAAGATCGCCCGGCAGCAGATCACGCTCGAGGATAGCGTCGGTATCCACGGCGGCGACATCATACCGATCTGAATTTATCCGTTTGTCGTCATTACCGCCTTGACCAGTTCGGCCAGGGTACGCACTCCCATCTTCTCCATGACCCGGGCGCGGTGGGCCTCGACCGTTTTCATGCTGATGTTCAGTTCGTCGGCAATCTGCTTGTTGAGCTTGCCGTCGACAACCAGATCGAGCACTTCGCGCTCCCTTTGGGTTAGCTGATCGAGGCGGTGGGCGATGGCCCCGTCGCGCTCGCGGCGGGCGGTGAGTTGGCTGTCCAGTTCGAGAGCGCGGTGGATGCGACCGAGCAGGTTTTCGTTGTGGAACGGTTTCTCGATGAAGTCGCAGGCGCCTCGCTGGAGTGCGGAAACGGCCATCGGCACGTCGCCGTGGCCGGTGACGAAGATGATGGGCAGGTTTGAACCGAGGGCATCGAGCTTCTCGTGCAGTTCGAGCCCGCTCATCTCCGGCATGCGCACATCGAGGATCAGGCAGCCGCGCATGCCGTCATGGCGCGCACCAAGAAAACTTTCGGCCGAGTCGAAGCAGGCGACGCGATAGCCTTCGCCTTCCAACAACCAAGTCATGGAATCGCGCATGGCTTCATCGTCATCGACGACATAGATTGTTTGCGGCTCACTCATCTCTTTCCTCGCGTGGCACCGTGAAATGGAAAAGCGTCCCTCCCTCGCGGCGTGGCTCCACCCATAGCCTACCCTGATGGAACTCGACGATGGAGCGGCAGATGGCAAGGCCAATGCCCATGCCTTCCGGTTTCGTCGTATAGAACGGCGCAAAGATACGTTCCATATCCTCTTCTGCCAAGCCGTGTCCCTGGTCGGCCACGGAAATTTGCAACATGCGCTCGTCGACCGGTCGGGCGGCGATGGTCAGGCTACGGCGCTCGACGGGCATATCGGCCATGGCTTCGATGCCGTTGCGTACCAGATTGAGCAGCACCTGCTCGATCATGATGCGGTCGACCACGATGCGCGGCAGGTCGTCGGGTAGTTCGAGCAGGATCTGCGTGCCGGTACGTTGCGCTTCAATGTCGGCGAAAGCGCGCGTTTCGTCGATGAGGTCGGCCAGATTGACCGGCTGGCGGTTTGGTTCGCCTTTCTTCACCATGTCGCGCATGCGCCGGATGATCTTGCCGGCCCGTTCGGCCTGTTCCGAGGCTTTTTGCATGGCACCGAGCAGGTCGTCCAGCCGGTAGTTCCCCGACTGCATGCGCTTGACGCAGCCGGCGCAATAGTTGGCAATGGCGGAGAGCGGCTGGTTCAGTTCATGCGCCAGCGAACTGGCCATTTCGCCCATGGTGATCAGGCGCGATGTCTGTTCCAGGCGCTTTTGCTGTTGTTGGTTCACTTCCTCGATATGTTTGCGGTCGGTAATGTCGGCCGCGATTTGAACGCGCACGGTGCGACCGTCAACCCAGCGGATGGCGCGTTCGTGGAGGTGATACCAGTGGCCGGAAAGGGTGTGCTGGAGTTCGCCATCGAAGAGTTCGCAGGGCAGTTGTTCGGCACTCAGCGTCGCCGGGTCGAAATGCAGCCAATCGTTGGCCGGGCGGCAGGCTGCCGTGACCAGCGATGAATTCTTGCCGACCGCGTCGAAGCCGAAGATGTTCTGGAAGGCCCGGTTGGCGAAGAGAATTTCACCGGTCTGGACGTCGGCCACATGTACCGGTGAGTCGAGGCCATCGATGACTGTCGTGAAACGCTCATGCGCGCGTTCCAGTTCGACGCGCACGCGCTTGGGTTCGGTAATGTCGTTCATCGACGCCATCCAGCCGATCTGGCGGCCATCGGTGTCGATCAACGGTGAGAAATAGAGGCGAACATCAAAACGCTCACCGCTCTTGCGCATGATGCGCATCTCGAAGCCACTTGCCGGCGCCTGGCCACTCAAGGCCATTTTGATGTTGTTTTCCAGACGGTCGAACTCTTCTGGAGGCCAGTAGGGGTAGGGCGGTCTAATGCCAACCAGTTCGGATTCGTCGAAGCCGGTCATCCGGCAAAAGGCCGCGTTGACGAAGGTGATTTTTCCGTCCAGGTCGATAGCGCGCAGGCCAGTGATTACCGAGTTCGACATGGCTTGACGGAAGGCGTATGCGGCGCGCAGTTTCTCCTCGGTATCGGCCCGGCTCTGCGCATGGCGGCGTAACTGGATCAGCGTGATGCTGGCGATCAGGGTCAGCACGATGATAAGCGTGGCCGGCACGAACTGCAGCCACGTCGCACCGCCGCGGTAGGCGACGAGGTTCAGTCCGAGCTGTTTATTCAGGAAATCGAGATTGATGGTTCCGCTGATGCGCTTGTCCGTTGGCTTGATCGACGAATTGCTATACACCTCGCGCTTGGCGCTATCGAGAATGCTGACGCTGTAGCGGGTGGTAAACAACGTTGGCAGGCTGGCCCGCAGCAAAATCTCCAGCGACTGGACGGCAATGAAAGCACCCAGGTCGGCACTGCCGCGCTGCACCGGCAGGATGATGTCGTGCAGCGGTTTTTGGAAAACGTCCGGATAATGATGCGAGACGCTTTCGTGGCGCACGCGCAATGCTTCCTGCAGGGCTTCCAGACGGCTGCCAGCCAACTGCTCCCCAACGAAAGTCACATTCGATTCGTTAGGTGCCACCCATTCGATCTTGCCATCGGTATCGACCCAGACGATGGCGAGTATTTCAGGTGCTTCGCGCACATAACGCGAGGCGCGAACCTGAAAAGACTCGTAGGTCAACTGCTTGAATTCCTGTTCTCGTCCGAGTTCGCTGAGAAAATCGATATGGGCGTGCAGTCTGCCCTGAATGGTTCGTTCCGCCCAATGCATGTCGCCTTCGAGCGCCGAGCGTGCGGTGTCATGCTCGCGCCATTGCAGCAGGCCGGTGACGATGAGCATGGCCACGGCAAAAATGCCAATGGCGATATAGGGCGCAAGCCACAGCCAGGCTTGTCTCAGCGAAGGGGCGGGAGGACGGAGAAACATGCCTCAATTCTTTGCCGGGCAAGGCAGAACGGCCATTGGTAGTTACCCTAAGGCGGTCTGGGCACCTTAGGGGGGCGCTTAGAAGATTCCGCTCCGCGTCGCGATGAAAGGCAACAGGAAGGCAGTCAATGCGCCGTTCAGGCCCATGGCCAGCGCCGCGAAGGCCCCGCTCTGCTCGTTGACCTGGAAGGCGCGGGCGGTGCCGATGCCGTGCGAGGCGATACCGATGGCGAAACCGCGGATGGCCGGGTCGCGCACCTTCATGGCGTCGAACACGTAGCGCGCGCCGACGGCGCCGAGAATACCGGTGACGATGACCAGCACGGCAGTCAGCGACGGGATGCCGCCGATCCGTTCGGCCACGCCCATGGCGATCGGCGTGGTCACCGACTTGGGGGCGAGCGACAGTTGCGTCGGCTGGCTGGCGCCAAAGGCGCGGGCGACGAACACCGCCGACAGGATGGCGGTGGCGCTGCCGCCGACCAGGCCGATGATCAGCGGCCAGAACATGGCCTTGACCCGCTTGGCCTGCTGGTAAAGCGGAATGGCCAATGCCACCGTGGCCGGGCCGAGCAGGAAGTGCACGAATTGCGCGCCGGCGAAATAGGTTTCGTAGCGCGTGCCGGTAAGCAGCAGGAAGCTGACCAGCACGGTGACGGCGATCAACACCGGGTTGGCCAGCGGGTGCGAGCCGGAGCGGCGATAGAGGGCAAAGGCCAGCTGGTAGGCGATCAGCGTCAGGGTCAGGCCGAGCAGCGGCGAGGCGGCCAAATACACCCAGAGTTGGTCGAGGCGCGGGGTCATGGCGTTTCTCCGGTCGGCGCGGGGCGGCACAGGCGCATCAGTAGCGCCGTGACGGCGAGCGTGGCGAAGGTGCTGATCAGCAGTGAGAGCAGCAGCGGCAGCCATTCGTCGGCAACGCGGTGTAGATGCACCATGATGCCGGTGCCGGCAGGCACGAAGAGCAGCGACAGGTGTTGCAGCAGGGTCGAGCCGGTGTGCTGCAGTTCCTTGTCCGGCCCGCCGCGAACCATCAGGGTGAGAAACAGCAGGACCATGCCGATCACCGGGCCAGGGACGGACACATCCAGCCCGCGGGCGATCACTTCGCCGATCAGCTGGAAAACGAGCAGTTGGGTCAGGGCGGATAGCATCATGCGCTCCTCGATCAATGAGGAGGGCAGTTTATTACGCCAGAGCGGTAATCAATAGACCGCTTTTTGTCGATAAATCTTTGACAAAAAGTAATTAATCGGCCTGGCGACTGGGCCTCGCCGATTAGCGCTCCTTCGACGACTCGTCCGCCTTGGCCGGCTTGATCACCGCCGGCGCGCCCAGCGTGAAGGCGATCAGCAAAAGCAGCATCAAGCTCAGGCTGACGGCGAAGACCTCGAAACTATCGAGGCCGATGCCCAAGGTGCCGGGCAGTACGAGCAGGCCGCAGGCGAAAAACTCAGTCCATTTGCTCCAGGTATCCATGGCTATTACTCCTGTCATCAATCCGACAAATTTTCTTTGTTGTAATTGTTGCAGTGCACAAAATGTGCCTGCGGCGAACAGGGAGTTGGACCGTCAACTGAGCAGAATGTGCCCGGCCGTGCGCAGCGCGATGCCAACGCAGGCGCCGAGCGCCGCCGGCTTCCATACCGCGGCGACGCGCCGGCCGGCCGAGATCAGCACGGCGACGCCGGGCAGATCGAACGGCGAGATCAGGAAACCGGCGCTGGCGTTGAGCAGGGATTCGCTCATCTGGCCGGCCCGGCGCATATCGTCGACGACGCCCATCATCGCCGTGCCGCCGGCCAGGTATTTGGTCAGCGTCGGCAGGATCAGGCCGGGGTCAATCGAGAGCAGCACCAGAACGGGCGTCAGCAGGCGGGTGATGAGGTCGATTGCACCAAACTGGCGCAAGGCAGTGACGACGACCAGCGACAGCACCAGCATCGGGATGGCGCCAACCGCAATCTTGAACGCTTCGGCCCCGGCCCGGTTGATCACGTCGAGCACGCCCTTGGCCGATTCAGCGACCGGGTGATGCAGGGTTTCGTCCAGCGTCGCTTCCGCCGCCGAGAGCTGGCGGCCGAACAGGTAGTAAGTGGCCGCTGCTGCGGTGCACCCGCCTAAAACGGAAAAAATCAGGGTCGTGCCGAAGTGCAGGCCCATGGTCAGCATCGGGAAGGCGGCGTTGGCCTGCGCCATGGCGAAGACCATGGCCAGCGTGGCGGCCAGATGGCGGTCGGAGGCACCGCGCTGTTCCATCATGGTCAGTGTCGCCATCGGCGCGGCAAAGCTGACGAAATTGATCTGCAGGGCGGCGAAGACGCCCAGCCCGGTCAAGCCGAAAGGACGCAGCACCGGCGTCAGCGCGGCGACCAGCCAATCGAGCGCGCCACGCGCTTCGAGCAGGCGCATCAGTGACAGCATGACCACCATCACCGGCAGCAGGATGAACAAGGAAAGCTCCACCGCCGAGCGGCCGGCTTTCAGAATGATGTCGATCAGGATATCCATGGATGCGTATTATTGATGGCAATCGGCAAATGCCCGGAACACTGGGCCGGGAAGGCAGTCTACCCGGCGAGTTACGCTAGGGTGTCGTCATTCGATAAGGAGTGCAATTATGGATTTCCAGCATCACCGCTTGCCACAACTCTTCGAACAGCTTGGCCTGCCGGCCAGCCCCGAGGCCATCGACAGCTTCATCGCCAGTCATCGTCCATTGCCCGAGTCCACTCCGCTCGATCAGGCACCGTTCTGGACTCCGGCCCAGGCGGCCTTCCTGCGCGAGGAAATTCTCGAGGACGGGGATTGGGCAGAAGTAGTCGATGAATTGAACCTGCGCCTGCACGGCTAGGACGTTTCGGTTTTTGCCCAAAGTCGGCAGTGCACCGCAGTAATCGGTGTTAGCGGTCAGCCGGGTCGGTTGGTTGAGTGCTCCTCGCGGTTGAGTCTCATTCTGCGGGGATGTCCCAATCGCCGACCAAGGCGTTGTCGGTTTGGTGGAATTGGCGTACCCAACTGACCACGTTCTGGAAGTCGCTATTCTCCTGCGCCAGGCGGTTGCAGGCATCCCAATCGATGTCGCCGCGTTCGCGCGCCGGGATCAGCACTTCGCTTTCGTTCGGGTCGTTGATGTCCAGACGGATCAGGCCGATGCCGTAGGAGGCGGCGAGCAGGCGCAATTCCTTCATGGCCGATTCCTGAATATCGGCCGCGACCAGATAGCCCAGGTTGGCCCAGCTGGAGTTCGACACCGCCTGGAACCACGCTTCGCGCACGTTGGCCCGGTTGATCAGCAACTTGACCTCGAAGGACCACAGCCGCGCCCGTTGAGCGCCCACCTGTTGCACGCAGGCGCGAATCTCGCGGTCCCATTCGCGGCCCAAGTCTTCCAAAGCCACCAAGTCGGGAAACAGCCACTTGTTGCCGTTCGGCCCGTTGCGATTGGACGAGCGTTTCTCGTCGATCCGCTTCGGGTAAAGCTGCCATTCGCCGTGCAGATAGCGGCAGAGCAGGGGGTAGAGATCGTGTTCGCTGACCTTGCCAGGTTCGGCGGCTTTGACCTTTTCAGCCTCCGCCACCTCGGCTGCCTCGCTCGCAGCCGTCCAGTAATACTGCCGTGGCCGGCCTTCGGTGGTGCGCACTTGCGGCCAGCGCTTCTGAATCTCCGGCCGGTTGGCGCCGATTTCGGCCACCAGTTGCCACATGAAGGCTGCATCCTCGCGTAAATCCTGCTGCGAATTCCGCCGCTTCTCCTCACAGGCATCGCGTAGGTTAGTGAAAATCCAGTCGGCAATCTGCCGCGCTGTGAAACGTTCCTCCGGTCGAGCCTTGAGGAAATCGACGAGGGTTTGGCGGAGGTTGAGTTTGGTGGTCATTTTTTAGGTGGCTAAATCAGGTGAGATTTCATATAATCAAGTCCGGCCTTGTAGCCGCTGACCCTTTGCCTTCGGCTTTGGATCCTGGCGCACCAGTGTGCGATTGCCTCAGTCGCCGTCAAGAACTGGGGCTTTTTCATTTCTCCCCCTCAGTTTTTTTTGCTTTTCGCTGATCAATCAGCGCGCCGTTCTTGCGCCCGGATTTCCCGCTCGTAATCGCGGTCGCTCGTTGGGTAGGCTGAAACGAACTGCAAGGGAGCGTTCGGATCGGTCGGTTGGTTGAAGACAACCACGTAGGCTTCTTCGATCACATAGAACAGCTTACGGCGCTTGGGTTTTCCGTCTTCCTGAAACTGCTCTTGATAGAGGCTAACCGTTCCAGCGCTGACAGCCAGGACCTCCTTGATCCAAAGTATCCGCTCTGCCCGGCGTGGATCGAGTTCGGTTGAATGATTGAGGCCTTGGCGAAAACCTGGATTGCGGGTGAATGCATGTTCGAAAGCATCGATCCCGAATTTTATCGGTCGGCCACGCCAATCCTGAAAAATTGGTATGACACCGTTGCTATCGCGAACGTAGGTTTCGATATAGATTTGGCGATAGGCATTCCACAAATTGCCATTCGCCGGTTTGAGGCGTAGAAGCTTCCACAGGTGTTGCCCCATGGTTTACTGCCCTTGCCAGTTGAAGATGTTGAACTTGGGGTCGCTTCCCTTCCAGGGTGACGAAAAAGCCAGCGATTTCTTGCCGATACGGTCGGCCAGGCGATTGCAGAAATCAAACTTTGCTTGGCTTGCATTGCGTTGATTCCAGGCATAGCCAACTGCGCCAATGAACAAATCGGTCAGCTGAATCAGCGGCTGTTCATGTGAACTCACCGGCTCCAGACAGGCAATTTTGGCGCGACCGCTCAACTTGCGCCCCAAGACCTCGCGCAGATCGGCAAAGCGTTCCTGACAGGCGTTTTGCTGCCAGTCGAGATAGATGTGATAGACATTGCCTGGCTGCAGCCAGTGCACCAAGGTTTGGTAGTACAGCTTGTAGAAACCAAGCTCCTTGTCGCCATCGTTGAATTGATCGTGTTTTAACTGGGTACGGTCGGTCACCAGACAGCGAAAGCGTAGCTCCGGCTCGTCGCGAAAGAGCGTGACCAATTCGTCAAAGAATGCCGCTTTACCCGGTGCCACCTTGCTCCAGCCGAATTCGCCGCGAGCGGCATGTTTGGCTTGCAGACAATGGATGCGATGCACGATGTCGCGCTTGAGTTCGCGCGGGCAGCTAATGGCACCGATCACCAGGTAGCGGTCGGCGCTATCCGATGTATGCCGGCTTTCATCACAGTAAATATTGATTTCCTGGGCCATGTCGAAGCCTTAGTGCAAAGAAGATTCGCCACCTGGACGCATCAGGTAGCCAAAGACGCGAGCGCTCAGCAGCTTGATTTCCGACTCGTCGAACGGTTCGGGCAACTCAGCGTAAAAGTGGTCGAGGATGGCGGTTTCGACCTGGGCGCGCGTCGCCGCACGATCCTGCCAGTAAGCGGCCAGCACCTTCCGCTGTTCAAGGGTCGGCAGCAAATCCCTCGCCGCTTTGCGGATGCGATCGATTTCAGTGGGCTTTAGGTTTTCCTTCTGTAGCAGGTCAAAGATTGCCAGCTGTTCCTCGTTGTCGAAACCCTTGCGCACGAAGCGGCGAGCTTCCACATCGAGCTCATCGTCCAGCGCCATCAAGCGCTCGAAGATGTGGGCAATTTCGACCGCATCCTTCTCTCGGTTGTAATCGCGGATGATGCGCTGGTACTTCTCGTACAAATCCACCCGGCTCGGGTTGGCGCGCAACATCGCCGCGAGCCGGGCTTCAATTTTTTCCTTGAGGTCGAAGGTCTTGGCCTGCTGTTCGGCGCGGGCGAATTCCTGTTGCAGGCGTTCGAAATTGATCTTGGAAATGTCGTAAGGGTTCCGCGTCGGTTCGGCCACCTTGGGTGCGTGAAATGCCACCGCATCATCCACCACATCGTGCAGCTCACGCAGCATGGCGGAAATGTCGTCGACCTGCTTGCGCTCGTTCAGCTTGTTATAGATGGCCGACAGCGCATCGTGTTCGTCGTAGTGCTCGGCGAGGTCCGGGTGCGGGAAGAGGGCACGGAACTTGGCTTGCATGGCCTCGACCAGCACATTGAAGGTGACACGGCTTTCGTCGTTGCGCTTGACGCAACCTACTGCGAAGGCGATGGGCTCCAGTTTGTCCAGGTACTGCGGCTTGATCAACAGCATCAAATCGAAGCCCAAGCCTTCCACATGGGCGCGCGCGGCCTTCACGCTGGCTGCGTAATCGGCCAGCGCCATTTTTTCGTCTTCCAGCGGGTCCACCGCAGCAGTTGGCTCGCCGGCTTCGGCTTGGGCGGCGAAGGTTGCCAACGCCTTGCGCAGGCTGCGCACCATGCCGTTGTAGTCCACCACCCAGCCGGATTTCTTGTCCTTGTACACCCGGTTGACGCGGGCGATGGCCTGCATCAGCGTGTGGCCCTGCATCGGTTTGTCGAGGTAGAGCGTCGCCAGGCTCTTCACGTCAAAGCCGGTCAGCCACATGGCGCAAACAATAACCAGCCGGAAAGGATGGTCGGCCCGCTTGAAGTCCTCATCCAGTCGCCGCTTGGCCAGCTTCTGTGCGTGCGGTGCGAGGTCGAGGCCGTAGGCGGCGTAGTCCTTCGCCAGGTCCTTGCTGTCGGCACCGCTGATCACCACGCAGATTTCCGTTTCCTTCAGCCAGGCCAGCTCTCGTTCTAGCAGGTCGAGGTACTGGCTTTCGGCCAGCCCCTTGGCGGCGAGCCGCTTGGCCTCGGTATCGCGCTTGGAGGTGATTTCGGCGATCCGTTGTTGCCAGCAGTCCTGCACGTAAGCGTACATGCGCCCGCAAGTCAGCTTGTCCCAGCAGACCAGCATGGCCTTGCCGGTGTTCCAGCGGCGGGTGTAATGGCCGACCAAATCGGCGGCAACCTTTTTCAGGCGAGTATCGGAAGTGACCAGCGGGTATTCCTGAGCCAGCTTTCGGTAGAGGGCTTCCTCCTGATCGCCGTCGATTTCCCCGGCCCGGTAGGCGGCGTCGATGCGTTCCTGAATCTTGGCCTGAATGTCCGGGTCGATCAGCGTCAGCTTGCCGCCCCGGTTTTCGTAATAGAGCTTGACCGTGGAATCGTCTTCCACCGCCCGCTTGAAATCGTAAGTGGAAACATAAGGCCCGAACACCTCGCGGGTCAGTTGCCGCTCCTTGGCCTCGATCAGCGGTGTGCCGGTAAAGCCGATGAACTTGGCCTTGGGCAGCGCGTGGCGCATGTTCCAGGCCAGGGTGCCGTATTGCGTGCGGTGCGCCTCGTCGGACAGCACGATCAGGTCGGCCTTGTCGGTCAGGCCTTCCTTCGGCGGGCGCTGCTTGAACTTCTGCACCAAGGCGAACTGCACCCGCAAATCCCGCTTCAGGCGCTCAACCACGGAAGCAGAGTCGGGGATGCGCGCCGCCTTGGCGTCGGCCATCACGTCGCACTGGGCAAAGGTGGTGGCGATCTGGTCATCGAGATCGAGGCGGTCGGTGACAACGAGGAAGGAATAGCGCCCGCCCAGCGTGCGCCGCACCTTGTTGACCAGAAATACCATCGAGTAAGACTTGCCGCTCCCCTGCGTGTGCCAATACACCCCCAGCCGCCCCGCCGCCACTTCCGCCTGAATCGCAGGGTCTTCGGACACAAGGCGCTGGATCACCCGATTGACGCCCAGGTACTGGTGGTTGCGTGCCACGATCTTGGCGGCTTGGGCTGAGCCCTCGCTGTGGTCGAATACGGTGAAGTTCTGCACGATGTCGAGTAGCGCCGACTTGTTGCCCATGCCGCGGAGCAAGGTTTGCAACAGCGGCGCCTCCTTCGGCGGCATCGCATCGGCTTCGTTGAGCCGTCGCCAGCGGTAGAAATGCTCCCACGGGCTGGTGATCGAACCGAACAGCGCGTCATGGCCGTTGGAGAGCACGACAAAGGCGTTGTAGAAAAACAGGTGGCGAATGTCGCGCTTGTAGTCGGCCAGGTTCTTGTCGAAACCCAGCTTGACATCCTTGTCATAGCGCTTCAACTCAATGAAGAGCAGCGGCAGGCCGTTGACGAAGCCCACCAGATCGGCCCGCCGGGGTTGTAGGCCCTCGACCCACAACTCGCGCACCATCAGGAAATCGTTGTCGGCAACTTTCTGGGGGTTGAATTCGATCACCTTGATGACGAACTGCCCCAAATGCCCGGCGGCATCACGGGCTTCAACCGTCACACCATCAAGCAGCAGCTTGTGCTTGTCCTCGTTGATCTGGACCAGGCTTTTGCCGGCATCGTCGGCCACCAGCACGGAAATGGCGGCATCGATGGCGGCGGGCGGTGCTTTCGGGTTCAGCCGGGCCAGCGCCGGGCGCAGGCGCTCGACCAGCACCACTTCACCGCGATGCTTGCGCCCGAGCAGGCTACCGGGGCCGTAATCCTCGCGGTCGAAGGCAAACACCGTTTCCCAACCCAGATGCTCGGCAAAGAATTCGGCGGTGCCGGCCTGGAGCATCTGGTCTTCGGAATAGGCGTTCGCGTTCATGACGAAGGATTATAAGCGGAGCTGGCCGGAGATCAGGCGGGGGAGCAGAAGGTCGCGGGCTTGGCGGAGTTGGGTGACTTGTTTACTCAGGGTGTGAATTTGCTTGAACATTGGAGCAACCGTTTCGGCAAAATCATTCAGCTTTTGTGAATCGGGCGTGGGAACGCTGTATTCGGAGAGCGAATCAGTGTTTACCCTTTGGCGACCGTCAGCACCCGACATCGACCGAATGGCATGTTCGCGGAAATGTTCTGTGCGTGCCAGGCAATAGACCCAGTAAGGATTGACTGTCTTGGATCGCAAAACGATAAATTCAGTGGAGCCGCTGGCGACGGGGTTTTCATCGTCAAGAAATTGAACGAACCCAGTTTTGCCGTTTTCCAGGCAGGGAGTGATTCGGGCAAGGAGGGTATCGCCGTTCTGGAACTTGGCACCGCCACCGATGGCGCGCTCCTCGACACCGTCAATCACCATGCCGTTTTCTGAAAGAGCCGTCATCGGGACGAAAGGAGCAATTTTGCCTGCTTCGCATGAGGTCTTGGGATTGATCCAAACGAGGTCAGATAGTTTGACTTGGGCTTCTACGCCGCTATCTCGCCTTCCTAATCGGACAAACCATTCCGTGTAGATCAGCCGGGCGGCTTCTTCAAGTTTAAGGACTTGCTGCTTGTAGTTTTCTGCCAGAGATTGGAAGGCTATAAGCCTTCCGGAAATTTCTGTCTGCGTTACCAGGTCGGGATAGACAATTTCTAACCCTCGTAATATTCCAGTATTTAGGTTTGGCATGGTGGCGCCAATAGCCTTACCTTCTATCCAGCTCACAACATCTGGCTGTGAGAGAAAGAGATAAAGAAATCGAGGGTCAAGCTCCTTTGTGGGGCACGCAATTTTCAGACAGCCTGTACCACACAGATAACCCGCTTCGGCATCCGAGATTAAGGCTCGCTTGCCGATGTCGCCACGCCGAGGGAATACGATATCCCCTGTTTTTAAGCGGTGGCGCGAGAGCCGGTCTGCCATGGTTTCGTCAACGAAGGCGATTCTGTTCAACCTAATGCGGTCGTCAACAATGTCCTGCGGCATGACCACAGGTGTGCCTTCATCCCGATAATCGGATTGGTGAAGTTGCGATCCAAATGGTCCCGTCTGGATTGATCCCCCGGCGCGGTCGCAGATGGAGCCTAAAGTGTCTCTTTGCCATTTCATTGGCCGAGTTCCTGCAGCGTAGCTTTGACAGTTGTAAATAGACTGTCGGCCTCAAGTTTGAGGGTGGCCAAATCACACAGTATTTCATTGATTTGTTCGGTGAAAATTTCTCCGTCAACTTCCGTATCGGAGGAGATCCCAACATACCGCCCCGGCGTCAAACTCCAATCTGCCTTTTCAATCTCCTCTCGCTCCACTGACTTGCACAATCCGGCCACATCGGCGTAGCGAGCTTCTGGGAAGCGATGTAGCAGCCAGTGGCCCTGGGCGATGAAGTGCAGAGCGGTTTTCAGGGTGTCCAGCGCGGCGTCGTGCGGTGTTGGCTGGTCGTTGTGCGTCTTGAGCCAGACGTCGTCGGCGGGGGCGAGGGCGCGGCGCAGGTCGCGGGCCTGTTTGTTGTCCCAGGCGGCAGACTGTTTGGCGTTGAGTGTTTTTTCGGCGTTTTCGAGCAGTCGACCGCAGGCTTTGTGGTCGGCTTCGATGCGCTTGATGGCGGCGCGTAGCTGGTCGGTGAGGGCTTCGAGGCGGGCTTGGCCGGCGGTTTGTTCGGCCAGTGCGAGGGCGTCGTGCGGGCGGGCGGCGGTGGCGCGCTCGGTGTCGGTGGCTTTGAGCAGGGCGGCGAGTTCGGCGTCGCCGCTGGCGATGTCGGCTTGCAGGGCACCGACGCTGGCCGCGAAGTCCGCCAGTTGTTCGGCGGTAATCGGCGCGCTGGTTTCGTCGTCGTCCTTGCGCTTGCGGTTGAGTTCTTCCGGTGTCGCCTTGTTGGCGAAGTTTTCGGCTTGGGCCAGCGCGGCGCTCAGCGCGCTACGGCGTTCGGCGAGGATGGTTTCCAGTTGGCCAAGGTACTTTCTGGCGGTCGATTGGTAATTGGCCACCAATTCACGGAATTTGTGATCTTCGCCGCGATGTAGCCAGACGATGGCAGTGAGGTTGGCGAGTTGCTCGTCGGTGAAGCGGTGGTGGCGGGCGGACTCCACATGGTAGACGTTGCGCGCGTCGATCATCAGCACGCGGTCGTGGCTGTTGCAGGCGGGGGCGATGGCCTGGGCCGGTTTGCTCTTGTCGAAGAACCACAGGGTACAGGGGAGCGAACGGGTGTAGAAAAATTTCGGGCCGATGGCGACCATGGCGTCCACGTGGCCGGTGGAGATCAGGCGACGGCGGATGTCCTTGTCCTTGTTGCCGGCATCCGAGGCGCTGGAGGCCATGACAAAGCCGGCACGGCCGGTGGCGTTGAGGTAGGCGTAGAAATACTGGACCCACAAGCTGTTGGCGTTGGAGATGGCCTTGGTTTTGGCGTTGGTGCCTGGCAGGCCGAAGGGGAGGCGTTTGCCGGTTTCCGGCATTTGCGGCGTGCCGGCGGCTTCGGCCTCGTCATCCCATTGGCCGACTTGCGCCTTGATCTGGTCGGTGTTGACGCCATCGACGTTGAACGGCGGGTTAGCCATCACGAAGTCGCAGCGGTTGATGAGTTCCGGCTGCTCGTCGTAGAAGCTGTTGGCGATGCGGATGTCGCCTTCGAGGCCGTGCACGGCGAGGTTCATGCGCGCCAGATGGGCGTTGGTTTCGGCTTTTTCCTGTCCGTGGAAGACGACGCGCTGGTGCGGCTGGGCGTGACGTTGCAGCTCGATGAAATGCCCGGTCTGGACGAACATACCGCCGGAACCGCAGGCCGGGTCGAAGACGAGGCCGTGGTCCGGTTCGATGATGTTGACGATGAGCCGCACCAGCGAGGGCGGCGTGAAAAATTCACCGCCTTCCTGGGCGCCGGTCTGGGCAAACTTGTTGAGGAAATATTCGTAGATTTTGCCGAAAACGTCGCCAGCGGCGGTTTTCAGGTGGTCGCTGTTGAAGGTCTTGATCAGGTCGGCCAGCAGGCGCGGCTCGAAACCCCGGTAGGCCTTGGGCAGGATGCCGGCCAGCGTGGGGTTGTAAAGCTCGATGTGCTCCATGGCCGTAACCACTGCTTCGGGGAGCTCCGGGCCTTCGGGCTGGGCGAGCAGATGGTCGTAGTAGGCAGTGGGCGGCAGGTAGATGGCGGCTTCGCCGATGAAGTCGCCGGGCACCAGTTCGCGCGGCTTGCCGTTGCGCTGGGGCAGTGTCGGCTCAATTTTCTTTTTGACGGCCAGGAAGCGATTGTAGGCGTGGCGCAGGAAGATCAGCCCAAGTACCGGCATGGCGTATTGGGCCGCAGTGAGCTTTGAGTTGGCGCGCAGATTGTCGGCGGCGTTCCAGAGATCGCGCTCTAGTTTTTCGAGATTCATGGTTTGTTATGCGCAGGTTCGGGAAAGATGCGATTTTATCTGGCTATTCTTGACTGCGACGAGGTGCTTTCGGCTTGTTTCGAAGCTTTGCTTATGACTTCGTGTTTGACTGGTTAGTTAGCGGCAGACTTTTTCAAGCATAAAAAAAGCGCCGGGTTACCCCGGCGCTTAACTCTCTCTCCACTTCGTATTTTTTAGGCCATCGCTTCGTACAGCGGCAGGGTCAGGAACTCCGGGTAGTCCGGGGTCAGCGACATGCGGTCGAAGATTTCGGCGGCCTGGTCGTAGGTGGCGGTGTCTTCGCCCTGGGCGGTGACGGTGGCCTTCACCTTGGACAGTTCTTCGGCGATCATCGGGCGGACCATTTCAACGGTGACCTTGCGGCCGTCGTCGAGGATGCCCTTCGGCGAAACCACCCACTGCCACACTTGCGAGCGGGAGATTTCGGCGGTGGCGGCGTCTTCCATCAGGTTGTGGATGGGCACGCAGCCGTTGCCGGCCAGCCAGCTGCCGAGGTAGTGGATGCCGACGTTGATGTTGTTGCGCAGGCCGGCTTCGGTGATCGGGGTGGTCGGACGGAAGTCGAGCCACTGTTCGGGGCCGAACTTGCCTTCAACCTGCTTCTCGAACTGGTTCGGACGGTCGCCGAGCACCTTGACGAACTCTTCCATGGCGATCGGCACCAGGCCCGGGTGAGCCACCCAGCCGCCGTCGAAGCCGTCGTTGGCGTCGCGGGTCTTGTCGTGACGGATGCCAGCCAGGGCCTTTTCGTTGGCGACCGGGTCGTTCTTGATCGGGATCAGGGCCGACATGCCACCCATGGCCGGAGCGCCGCGCTTGTGGCAGGCCTGGACGAGGGCCAGGGCGTAGCCGCGCATGAAGGGCACTTCCATGGTGATGGCGCCGCGCTGGGCCAGGCAGAAGTCCTTGTTCTTCTTGAACTTCTTGATGCAGGAGAAGATGTAGTCCCAGCGACCGGCGTTGAGGCCGGCGGAGTGGTTGCGCAGTTCATACAGGATTTCTTCCATCTCGAAGGTGGCGAGGATGGTTTCGACCAGCACGGTGGCCTTGATGGTGCCTTGCGGGATGCCGCAGTGATCCTGGGCCATGACGAAGGCGTCGTTCCACAGACGGGCTTCGAGGTGGCTTTCCATCTTCGGCAGGTAGTAGAACGGGCCGGCGCCGCGGGCGATCTGCTCCTTGGCGTTGTGGAAGAAGACCAGACCGAAGTCGAACAGGCCGCCAGCAACGCGCTGGCCATCGACCAGCACGTGCTTCTCGTCAAGGTGCCAGCCGCGCGGACGGATCTGCAGGGTGGCGATCTTGTCGTTCAGCTTGTATTCCTTGCCGGCTTCGTTCTTGAACGACAGTTCGCGGCGGATGGCCTTGTACAGGTTCAGCTGGCCCTGGATCTGGTTTTCCCAGTTCGGGCTGTTGGAGTCCTCGAAGTCGGTCATGTAGGAGTCAGCGCCCGAGTTGAAGGCGTTGATGATCATCTTGGCTTCGACCGGGCCGGTGATTTCGACGCGACGGCATTGCAGGGCGGCCGGGATCGGCGCAACCTTCCAGTCGCCTTCGCGGATGTGCTTGGTTTCCGGCAGGAAGTCCGGCATTTCGCCGGCATCGATGCGGGCCTGGCGCTCGACGCGGGCCTTCAGCAGTTCCTGGCGACGGCCTTCGAAGGCACGGTGCAGCTTGGCGACGAATTCCAGGGCCTCGGTGGTGAGGATGGATTCCCATTCGGGCTTCACGGGGGCGGTAATTTGCATACCGGCGGGCAGATTGAGGGCCATGCGGAACTCCTGAGAAAAGATGGTTTCGGATACTGCGATGAAAGGCATTCTATGAGTCTTATATAAGACTTGAAAGTGGGCTAGAATCAATTCATCTTTTACTTTGAGTATCAAATGGACCGCTTAAAGCAGATCGAAGCCTTTGCCAGCGTCGCAATCCGCGGCAGCTTGTCGGCCGCGGCGCGGGCCGAAGGCGTCACGCCAGCCATTATCGGGCGCCGTATCGACGCGCTGGAAGCGCGGCTCGGCATCCGTTTGCTGCTGCGCACGACGCGCAAGCTGACACTGACTTTCGAGGGGCAGGCCTTTCTGGAGGATTGCCAGAAGGTGCTGAACGACCTGGCCAATGCCGAGGCGGCGGTGTCGCTCGGCGGGCTGAAGGCCGGCGGCTACTTGAAGGTGTCGGCACCGGCCGGCTTCGGTCGGCAACACGTGGCGCCGCTGGTCGGCGACTTCATGCAGGCCAACCCGGAAGTACGGGTCAATTTGAACCTGAGCGACCGTCTGGTCGATTTGATCAACGAGAACATCGACTGTGCCATCCGCATCGGCGAACTGACCGATTCCAGCCTGGTCAGCGTGCGCTTGGGCGAGATGCGGCGCATGGTGGTGGCCAGTCCGGCCTATCTGGTCGAGCATGGCGTGCCGCGCACGCCGGACGATCTGGCCAAGCACAACTGCCTGTCGCTCGGCCAGCAGCGCGGCTGGGTGTTCAAGCGCCCGGAGAGCGGCGAGGTCGAGACGATCAAGGTTGGCGGCACCTTTGAATGTAACGACGGTGCGGTCCTGCATGAATGGGCGCTGGCCGGGCGCGGCCTAGCCTGGCGCTCGCTATGGGAGGTCGGCCGCGACCTGAAGGAAGGCCGGCTGACCTCGGTGCTCGACGCCTGGCAGGCGCCGCCGATGGGCATTTACGCGGTCTTTCCGCAGCGCCGTCATTTGCCGCTGCGCGTGCGCCTGTTCATCGACCTGCTCAAGGAAAACTACGGCAACGCCGCCTACTGGGAGCTGCGCTGATGAAGGTGCCGGTCTATCGCGCGCTCGGGGCGTTGTCGGTGTTGCTCGGCATCATTGGCGCCTTCCTGCCGCTGCTGCCGACCACGCCTTTCCTGATCCTGGCCGCCTGGTTCTTCGCCCGCTCGCATCCGGAGTGGGAGGCCAAGCTGCTGGCGCACCCGAAATGCGGCCCGGCCATCCGCGCTTGGCGCGACCATCAGGCCATCCCGCCCGTGGCGAAATGGGCGTCGACGATCATGATGTCGATCAGCGTCGTCGGCTCCTGGTTCATCCTGCCCGAACCCTGGGGGTACGGCCCGGCCGCCGTGTGCGGCATGGTCGCGGCCTGGATGTGGACGCGCCCTTCGGCCTGAGCCTGGTTTTTGCCCATTTCGGGTAGTACACCGCAGCAGTGGCAGAATTCAGCCGGCCGGGACCGGAAACTCCTCGATCGGTACCGGTTTGCCAAACAGGAAGCCCTGGAAGGCGTCGCAGCCGCGGCTGACCAGAGCCGCGCGCTGGTCGTCGGTTTCGACACCCTCGGCGACGACCTTCAGTGCGAAGGAACGGCCGAGCGCGATGACGGTTTCGGCGATGGCCGCGTCGTTCGGGTTGCTGCCAATATCCTGCACGAAGCTGCGGTCGATCTTGATCTGATCGAGCGGCAATTGTTTCAGATAGCTCAGCGAGGAATAGCCGGTGCCGAAGTCGTCGAGCGCCAGGCCGACGCCGATTTCTTCCTTCAGGCGGCGCATGCGCTCGATGCTCAGCTCCATATCGTCGAGCAGCAGCGATTCGGTGATTTCCAGTTTCAGGCGATTGGCCGGGGCTCCGGATTTCTGCAGGGCGTGCGCCACGCTGTCGACGAAGCCGGGATCCCGGAATTGCAGGGCGCTGACATTGATCGCCAGGATCAGATCGGCTGTTGCTGGCTGGCGGCTCCACAGCTCAAGCTGGCGACAGGCTTCTTCCAGCACCCACTGGCCGATGGGCAGGATCAGCCGGCTGTCTTCGGCGATGGCAATGAATTCGCCGGGAGCGACGTAGCCGCGAATCGGGTGGCGCCAACGGAGTAGGGCCTCGGCACCGAAAATGTGCCCGGCACCGTCGACCTGCGGCTGGTAGTGCAGGATGAACTGCTGTTCCTGTAGTGCCGTGCGCAACTCACGCTCGATTTCAGCGCGTTGCTCGACTTCCGTCTGCATGGCCGGATCGAAGAAGCATAGAGAGTTTTTGCCGGCTTCCTTGGCCTTGTACATAGCCATGTCGGCTGATTTCAGCAGGTGTTCGACTGTTTCGCCGCTGCTACGGAAGGGGATGACGCCAATGCTCGCCGTGCAGTGGTGTGCCAGGTTGCCGAACTGGTAGGGCCGGCCGAGGGATTCCAGGAGGTTGCGACCAAGATGCTCGATCTGGGCGATAGCTTCATGCAGGTCTTCACTGAGGTCTTCGAGCAAGATGACGAACTCGTCGCCACCCAAGCGGGCAACCGTATCGCTCGAACGCACGGAATCGCGCAGACGCAACCCAACCTGACGTAGGAGTTGATCGCCGACATCGTGGCCCATTGTGTCATTGAGCGTTTTGAAATTATCGAGGTCAATAAACAATACGGCTGAATAAGAGCGTCGCCGATGACCCGCGAGCAAGGCCTTGTCGAGGCGTTCGGCGAGCAGGCGGCGATTCGGCAGATGGGTCAACGGATCGTAGAAGGCCAGGAACTGAATCTGCTCTTCGGCTTCCTTGCGCTGAGTGATATCGAGAAAGGCAGCAACGTAATGCGTGACTTCGCCAACGTCGTTAACTACCGAGGAAATGGTCAGCCACTCCGGGAAGATTTCGCCATTCTTGCGTCGATTCCAGATTTCACCGTGCCAATGGCCGTTAGCCTGCAGCGTTGCCCACATTTCCCGGTAGAACGACTCGTCGTGATAACCCGATTTGAGCATCGATGGGGACTGGTCGATAGCCTCTTCGGCGGTGTAGCCAGTAACTTCGGTGAAGGCACGGTTGACCTGCAGGATGCGATTGCGTGCATCGGTAACGACCATGGCCTCCTGAGTTTCGAAGGCGATGGCGGCGATACGCATCGCTTCCTCGGCCCGCCGCTCGCGCGTCGTGTCGTGGAAGGTGACCACAGCCCCCTCGCGATGCCCGGCGTCGGAGATGGGCATCACCGAATACTGGACGGGGAAAATCTCGCCACTCTTGCGAAAGAACCACTCTTCACCATGTCGATGTCTGCCATCGGTCAGGGTCTGGTAGATGGGACATTCCACCTTGGAATACAAAGAACCATCGGGCCGATGGTGATGGAATAGCCAGTGCTGATCGGCGCCGATGACCTCATCGAGGGAATAACCGAGCGTTTCCAGCGCGCGGGGATTGATGAAGGAACACATCCCATCGCGGTCAATGCCATAGACAGCTTCGCCCAAGCTATTGAGCAGACTGGCCCGTTCACGCAGGGCTCTATCGATCCGCCGGTGGGAACGGAATAAATGAAGAAGTAGCAAAAGCACCAGAATCAGGGCCGTGCTCAAGCCCAGCATCAATTGCCCGGGGTATTTTTCAATAATGTCGCGCAGGTCGAAATGCTCGAGGCGCTCTGGGTGAGCGCGCAACTCCATCATGATGCTTTCCAGTCCGGAATAGTCAGCCGGTGGCGAAAAGCCATGGAATCTGGCGCTCTGGGCTGCCGGGTGGCCGGGGGGAATCTTGAGCAGGGCGAGAGTCACCGCCTTGACCAATTCCTTGGGGGCACGGGGGGCTGCCGAGAACGGCCACTCTGGAACCAAATCGGTAGAAAGGAACTGGGGAAAATCCTGGCGAGATTGGAGGTTGATGATCTTGACCTGATTCGGCTTGAGTTTACCCTCGGCTATCATCGATTCGAGCAGCCCGGTTCGAACAAAACCGATATCGGCCCGTCCGGACAGCACTTCAAAGACAACCTTGTCTTGCGGTTGGCTGGTGAAAGTGAGTTTCTTGGCGTCCCGCGGCAACTCGATGCCGGCCTGACGCAGGGTCCATTGTTGGATGCGATAGCTGCCGAGCGATTGCTCATGGGTGGCGGCGATAATCTGGCCGCGCAAATCCAGCAACTGCCGAATGTCGGCTCTTTCCGCACGGGCGAATATGACCCCGCCGAAGTACGAGACAGAACGCTCACCAATCTGTTGCGTCAACGTGGCGACAGCTGCAAGATGATGTCGCGAACGTAGCAGGACATAGTGTTCCGGCTGGGTCAGGATGAAATCGACTTCATCCTGTTCGACGGCCTTGCTAAGGCTTTCCAGATGGTAAGGCCGGATTGTGAATTTGTACCCAGGAATCTGTTCTTCCAGGTAGCCGGCAAGCGGTGTCCACTGTTTAAGTGTGGCACTCTGGTCACGAAAGGAGAGGACACCGATCTGTACTGAGGGCAACGATTCGGCGTGCACCGCCTGGAATAGGAAAAGCACGCCAACGACGAAGAGTTGTCGACATAGAACGCCAATAGATAAGCGTGAAGAAGAGTCAGCCAGCACGTATTCCCGTCACCTTGACCCGGCCGGGAGTGGCCTGATTCATGGCGTTAAATTAATAATGTAGCGAAATTTTAATTTAGTCGTGCGCATGGCTTTTGATCTATGCCAAAGTCTGCCTCTGTTTTTTTTGCTTCTTTCAAACGGATTAATCAGCGAATGTCTGGGCGATCTCCTTGAATCGTTGCTCTTGCGCTTGGAACGCGTCGACGACAGATGGATCGAAGTGCTTTCCTCTCCCTTCGAGAATGATCTTCGTGGCTTCTTCGTGACTGAAGGGGGGTTTGTATACGCGGCGACTGATCAACGCGTCATACACATCGGCTAGGCTCATTAGCCTGGCCGAGAGGGGAATGTCTTCTCCTGAACGACCTTCCGGGTAACCTGTTCCATCCCATTTTTCCTGATGGAAGTAGGCAATGTCCTTCGCTGTTTGTAGGAAGTCCACTTCCATGCCGAGTTGGGTTTCGGCGTGGGCGATTGCCTCCCGCCCCAAGGTCGTGTGAGTTTTCATGATGGCCATTTCATCGTCGTCAAGCCGCCCGGGCTTGAGCAGGATGGAGTCGGGAATGCCCACCTTGCCAATGTCGTGCAGCGGCGCCGATTTGAATAAAAGACCGATGGTTCGCTGGTCAAGTTGGGAGGCGTATTTAGGGTGAGAGGAGAGTTCCTCGGCCAGGGCTCGGACATAATGCTGTGTCCGTTGGATATGGTTTCCGGTTTCGTTATCCCTTGTTTCCGCGAGCGAGGCAAGGGCGAGGATGGTGACGTCCTGGATTGCCTGAACCTCAAGAGTGCGTCGCCGAACCTCCTCTTCAAGATAGACATTGCGATCTCGCAGGAAAGTTGCTGCAGCTTTCAGTTGTAAGTGAGTCCGGATGCGAGCCATGACGATGGCCGGTCGGATGGGCTTGGTCAGGTAGTCCACTGCCCCGATGCTCAAGCCCGCTTCTTCGTCCGTGTCTTCGTTCTTGGCGGTCAGGAACAGAATAGGGATGTCTCGGGATGCTGGATTTTCCTTGAGGCGTCGACATACCTCGAAGCCATCCATGCCCGGCATCATGATGTCGAGAAGTATCAAGTCAGGTAGGGGGGGGCTAGTGGCCAGTTCGAGCGCTCGTTCCCCACGGTTGGCCACCTTGACGCGATAGGTGTCGCGCAGCAGGGCGTGCATCAGACTGAGATTTTCCGGGGTGTCGTCGACAACGAGTATGGTTGCGGTTTGTTCGTACATGATGCCTCCCTTGCTTACAGGGTTGTTTCATCGCCAAGCACTTCTAGCGCCTGCTCGAAATCGAAGTTGCCGATCAGCGTCGCGAGTCGTGCGTAACTGTTGGGAAGGGCGAGCATGATGCTGTTCTCGTGCTCGGTGAGTATGTCGGCCGCTGTTGGATCGCCATTGCGCAGGCACTCGGCAAGCTGCGAAAGCAATTCTTTGGCTGCTTTGGGGGCGCCTTCCAACAATGAGTCCGGACGGTGGGTAACTGCGGCCAATTCGGCGATCAGGCGACGCAGTTCGGCGGAAGTGGCGGCGAGAAATGGAGCGATTTCTTCAGCAGTGGAACTTGGAGAAAGAATCGTGTTTTCAAGTGTCGATGCGTGGCGCATGAGGTCGTCTGCGCCGATATTTCCAGCCACGCCGCGCAAGGTGTGAGCCAGCCTGCCGGCACTTTCCTTGTCACCAGCGAGCAGGGCTGTGTCGATCCGGCGGTCGGCATTGCTCTGGTTCTCAACGAATTTCCGCAGTAGTGCAAGGTAAGCAGCGGTTTTGCCCAGAACGCGATGAAGGCCGGATTCAGTGTTCAGTCCAGCGACTCGGGGAAGGGCTTCGCCCTCTGCATTGACTGTGGCGGTTTGCCTGACCGGCAGATCGGACGGGATGTATTTTTCGAGAAGCGCAAACAACTCTTCCGGCACGATGGGCTTAGCCAGATGGTCGTTCATACCAGCGTCCAGGCAGCGCTCCTTGTCCGATAACAGGGCATTGGCAGTCATTGCAACAATCGGAATCGACTTGTTGGCTTCGTGCTGTCGAAGGTGACGGGTCGCGGTCAGACCATCCATGACGGGCATCTGCATGTCCATCAGAATGAGGTCGAAAGTCGACCGCTCGACGATGTCCAATGCTTCCTGGCCGTTATTGGCGATATCGACGCTTGCTCCGGTGTCGGCGAGAAGACCCAGCGCGACTTCCTGATTGAGTTCGTTGTCCTCGACCAGCAGAATCCGCTTGCCGCATAGGCGGCCTTCAACCGGGTTAGGCTTTTTAGTCCTTGGCTGCAGGCGCGTAGGTAGAGCGGCATTGTCGGCAGAGCCGAGTACGGCTGCAATGGTTTCGAAAAGCATCGAGCGGCTGAACGGCTTGATCAGCACGCTTTCGAAACCAACCTCTTGGGCAGCACTAAAAGCCTCTTCCCGGCCAAAGGCGGTAACCATGACCAAATGGGGGGGCTTGGCCAGATGGAGTTCGTGCATGCGCTTGGCAGTTTCTATGCCGTTGATGACGGGCATTTGCCAGTCGATCATTGCGAGGGCGAAGGGGCGTCCTGATTTCTCGGCAGCTTGCAATGCTTGCAGGCCCGACGTTCCGTCGTTGCAAATAGTGGTGTGTAGCCCCATGGCTGAAAGCGCGACGGATAGTGCCGCACTGGCACATTCATTGTCGTCGACGATCAGGACTGGCAGGCCATTGAGGTCGTCGGCCAGAATGGTGTGTCGCACCGGCGCATCGGTGCACCGAAGTGGCAGGGTGAGGCGGAAGCGGGATCCTTTTTCGATAGCGCTGTCGACTCCGACTGCCCCTCCCATCATTTCAGCAAGCCGCTTGGAAATGACCAGGCCCAATCCCGTTCCACCGAAACGGCGAGTGGTGGAACTATCGGCTTGATGGAAACTTTGGAATAGACTCCCGACTTGTTCCGGTGTCATGCCGATGCCTGTATCGATAACGTCGAACTGCAGTGTCCGGCTAACCTCGGTCTGCGCTATCGATGAAATGTGGATTTCAACGTAGCCATTTGCGGTGAACTTCACAGCATTCGAAGCGAAGTTCAAGAGTATCTGGCCGATTCGTAATGGATCGCCAATGAAGGCTGAGGGCACGTTTTCATCGATATGGAAAATCAACTCCAGGCCCTTGGCGTTGGCCTTTTCCTGGACCAGGTTGGCGACGTTGGCCAAAACTCCATCAAGTTCAAACGGTGTTTCCTCGATTTGCAGTTTCCCCGCTTCAATCTTCGAGAAATCGAGAATGTCGTTGATTACGCCGAGCAGGTGCTGTCCCGAATGATGGACTTTCCCGAGGTAGTCTCTTTGCTTGCTGGTCAGTTCGGTATTCAGTGTCAGGTGGGTCATGCCAAGGATGGCATTGAGCGGGGTGCGGATTTCGTGACTCATATTGGCCAAGAAGTCCGATTTCATTCTTGTGGCTTCTTCCGCCAGATTCTTGGCTTCGCGCAAGGTTTCTTCGATGTGGCGTTGCCCGGTGATATCCTGAATGACCCCGATCCAACCGCTATTTCGTCCGTTCTCGTCGGTCTGCAACTGGCCGTGGAAGCGGAGCCAGTGTTTCCTGTCTTCCGGCCAGGTGACAGCGCAATCGAATTGCCAGCGTGTGCGAGTTTCCAGATCTGAGAAGAGCTCGAGAGGAGCCTGATGGGAGCAATCGTCGACTGAGGAGAGCAGTGACTCCAGCGACGTGCTGAATGCCCCGGGCATGCCGCGAGCTAGAACCGCTGCGCGCTGGTCCAGCGTGATATTTCCTCGTTCGCTATCGTATTCGAAGACACCGAGGTCTCCGGCTTCCTGGGCAAGATCGAGGCGGCGAGAAGCCTGCTCAATCTCCAGTTCGGCCACCCGGCGTTGGCTAATGTCACGGCTTACACAGACTACCCGGCTGACTCCGTGTGTCTGATCAACGACCGGAAAATAGCTGTGATCAAAGAAGCTGTGGTCATGCGAGTCTTCAAATGCGATCGGGCGATTGTTCGCCAGAACTTCTCCAAAGTGCTCGGCACGGGATGCTATCCAAGGGTTATCTCGCACCGAGAAAGCATGCTTGCCGAGCAGGGTATCGGTGGTCCCACCAAGTTCCGATGCCGCAGCGTCATTGATCCGCAATATCACAGCGTTGCGATCCAGTATGCTGACTAGGAGCCCAGGAGCCGAGATGATGGCTTCGATGTTTTGGTTGCCTTCATTCAATGCGTCTAGCATGTTTCGCCGCTCGCTGATGTCCTCGATGATCCAGATGGCAGCCCGTTCGTAGCTGTTGACTCTAACCGCCCTGCCCATGAGTCTGGCCCAGAAGGGTGCGCCGGAAGGCGAACGCAATGGCCATTCAATTTCGGTATGGCCGAATTCGATAAGTTGCGGAGCAACTAGGGCAGAAAACTCCCTGTGACTTTCCTTGCTGAGAAAAATTGTCGAGGTGGAAGCACCGACCAGTGGCGGCGAGTTGTCATCGGCAAACAGGGTATCCAGGCAGCGGTTGACCCTGATGTAATAGCCGTCGGCACTGAAGGCAACGCCGACCGGAACGTTGTCGAGAATGATCTGCAACTCATCGGCCAGTGCGACAATTTGGTCCTGTTGCTGACGCGATGCCGTTATGTCTTCAATGTATCCGTTATAAAGGGTATCGCCGTTAGGTAGTGGCAGAGGCTTTGCCGAACTGTGGACCCAGCGCTCCTGCCCAGCGACAACCAGACGTAGTTCGGTAGACCATTCTGTCCGTGATGCGATGGCTTCGTTCAATATGGCCTCGTAGGCCAAGCGGTCATCGTCGCTGACATAGCGGAAGAGATTCCGCCGGTCGATCGCCAGTTCTTCCGGACTAATGCCCATCAGTTCGGAAACGCGACGGCTGTAATAGTTCGCACGCCGTGGAGCGTTGGCCGGGCAATAGAGTTGAAAGACTCCAGCCGGTGTGTGGTTGGTAATTTGCTCAAGTTGCTGGCGGCTGGCCTGAGCTTGCTGCCGGGCGACCAGGGTTCGCCAGAGGAGTGCCGAGACTGTAAGCGAAGCAAGAAGACCGCCGATCAGGATCAGGGTGGCGCTATCTTCCTCAATAGCATCCCAAGTTTGGCCGGAATGCATTTCAATCGCCCATTCTCTCCCGGGAAGAGATATTTGACTGCTCAAGCTGTGCCGGCTGCTTCTCTGAGTTGTTTGGCTTTGATAGAGGAGCAGAGAAGGGGCTCCCTGAATGCTTTCTTTAAGCGTCAGCGCAAGATCCCGATCAATTGCGCTTCGGATCGCATGCTGGAGTAATGCTTCAACATCGACAACGCACAGTGCCATGCCTCGTATTGTTTTGAATCGCTCCTCGGGGGATGACGGGAGAGGAAGGCTGAATACCGGTTGACCGATGCCGACCAGTATGCGCTTGGAGTTCGCGCCTTCGGATACGACGGATGCAGTCGACAATGGGAGCGCAGAGGCAATCGATTCGCGTAGTAGAGATTTGTCGAAGGGGGCAACCGGAAGTTGCCCAAGCGTGCTGTAAAGATCCAGTCCGGGTTCCGCGAAGACGGGCATCAACGAACTGAATGCTTCCTCTGGGTTTTCAGGCTCCTTGGCTTCATAAAACACCAGCAAATGCAATCCTGGCGTTTTGCGTATTGCCTCGCTGGCGTACTGAGAGAATTCCTTTTCCGAAAGCTGCGGTACCGACTGCCAGAACCATCCGCTAGCCTGTGTGACCAGTATGGCCTTGTTGATGTTGTCCGTCAGTTCGTCCGTAACGCTCGCTGCGGCTTGTTGGAAGCGCTGTTCGGATTGTTGAATCGCGTTATGTAGGGTGAAGTTGTAACTGGCGAAAGAAATCGCCAGTCCAAGCACAAGGACGATTAACGGAATGCGTTGCAACCAATTGAACTTGGGCATGGCAGAATTCCTGAATTCTCACACTATCACTTTGGTGTGTATTTGCCATATTTGGTTCAAAATATTATTTATGTATTTTTGTTTTCTCTTTTTTGCGTAGCAAAAAGATGCACAGCGTCGCCATTTGGATCTGTTGGCGCCGGGTGATGGCAAAAAAAAGCCGGCCCCTTGTGGGGGCCGGCCAAGCGCTACCGGGTAGGTAGCGGGGATGCCTAAATCGTATGTCCGATTAGTGGAACTGTTCTTCTTCGGTCGAGCCGGTGAGGGCCTTGACCGAGGAGGAACCGCCCTGGATGACGGTGGTGACTTCGTCGAAGTAACCGGTACCGACTTCCTGCTGGTGCGAAACGAAGGTGTAGCCGTCTTCGCGAGCAGCGAATTCCGGTTCCTGAACCATGTTCACATAGTGCTTCATGCCTTCGCCGCGAGCGTAAGCGTGAGCGAACTTGAAGGTGTTGTACCAGTTGACGTGGATACCAGCCAGGGTGATGAACTGGTACTTGTAGCCCAGCGCCGACAGTTCTTCCTGGAAGGAAGCGATCTGCGAGTCGTTGAGGTTCTTCTTCCAGTTGAAGGAAGGCGAGCAGTTGTAGGACAGCAGCTTGCCCGGGCAGGCGGCCTGAACGGCTTGAGCGAATTCGCGGGCGAAGCCGATATCGGGCACGCCGGTTTCGCACCAGACCAGGTCTGCGTACGGAGCGTAAGCAACGCCGCGGGAGATGGACTGTTCCAGGCCGTTCTTGACACGGTAGAAGCCTTCCTGGGTACGCTCGCCAGTCAAGAACGGCTTGTCGTTCGCATCGTAGTCGGAGGTGATCAGGTTGGCGGCTTCGGCATCGGTACGGGCCAGGATCAGCGTCGGAACGCCCATAACGTCAGCGGCGAAACGAGCGGAGATCAGCTTTTCGACGGCTTCGCGGGTCGGGACGAGCACCTTGCCACCCATGTGGCCGCACTTCTTGGCAGCAGCCAGCTGGTCTTCGAAGTGCACACCGGCAGCACCGGCGGCGATCATGTTCTTCATCAGTTCGAAAGCGTTCAGAACGCCACCGAAACCGGCTTCAGCGTCAGCAACGATCGGCAGGAAGTAGTCGATGAAGCCTTCGTCGCCCGGGTTGATGCCACGCGACCACTGAATTTCATCGGCGCGCTTGAAGGTGTTGTTGATGCGGCGAACCATGGTCGGCACGGAGTCGTAGGCATACAGCGACTGATCCGGGTACATGGTTTCGGAGGTGTTGCCGTCGGCGGCAACCTGCCAGCCGGACAGATAGACGGCTTCCAGGCCAGCCTTGGCCTGTTGCATGGCTTGACCGGCGGTGATCGCGCCGAAGGCGTTCACATAGCCCTTCTTGGCGCCGCCGTTAACCTTGTCCCAGAGGACCTTGGCGCCGCGCTGTGCCAGGGTGTATTCCGGCTGCAGGGAGCCGCGCAGACGGACGACGTCAGCAGCGGAGTAGCCGCGCTTGACGAGCTTCCAGCGGGGGTTTTCAGCCCAGTCTTTTTCGAGGGCGGCGATTTGCTGTTCGCGAGTGCTCATGTGAATACCTCAAGAGTTAGGTTGGGATAACAGTCTCTGTGGCGTCCTGTCCCGGTGGGCTTGGACGATGGCTGAAGTATAGAAGTCTTTTTGCAGGGCAGCAATAGTCTTATATAAGACATAAGACATTATTTTTTTGTTATTAAACAGTTGGATGCATTCTATTTTTCATAATGCGAGATGCCGTTCGCCAGCGTGAAATGCGGCGCACCAATTTTTCGTTGCATTTTGCTTAATGAAAAATTTATTTGTCAAATTTGACGGTTGTTTTTTGTGTGTTGTGTTTTTTACCAATTGACGAGACTGTTAAATAGGAGTTGAATTCGACGACTTTTTTCAGTGTCTGCACATATGGAAATCCTGCGGCGTCTTTACGATTGGAATGAGCGAACCTTCTGGAACTCGCTGACCAAGAAACTAATGAGTTTCTTGCTGCTTTTCTTCATCGATATCGCCTATTTGGGCGTTTATATACGCCAAAAGGCCTTGGTAGCTGAGGAGGTGGCCAAGGCCGGCGTACCGAGCGAGGCCTTGCAGCGCATAGTTTCCAGTATGGATACCGGTCTGACGGTGATGATTTCGCTGACGGTGGTCGCGCTATTGTGGAACTTGCTGCAGATTCTCTACATCCGCTACCTGATCTTGCGTCCAGTCCGCATCATTTCGTCGATTTTCGATGAAATCGGTCGTGGCGAAGGGGATTTCTCGCGCAATCTGCCGACTATTACACATGACGAACTGCGTACGCTGGCCGAGTCCTATAACCGCTTTGCCGACAAAATGCGCGAGATCATCAGCGAAGTACGCAAGATGAGCGTGAACATTGCGCGCGAGGCAGTTGTCGTCAAGAAATCGGTTTCGTCTACCGCTGAGCGGGCGGCTAGACAAGGTGAGATCGCCAATGCGGTATTCGGAGCGAGCAACGAAGCGACACAGGCGATTCAAGAAGTCTCGTCGGCCACCGAGCTGATCTCCAATTCGACCGACGCCAACCTGGGGACGGCACGCTCTTCACTTGGGGAAATGTGCGAGATTGTCAGCAAGGTGCAGTTGGTTTCCGACAAGTTGCGTCAGTTCAATGACACGGTTGGTCAATTGGCTAAACGTTCGGACAGCATCCGCCAGATTGCTGGTTTGATCAGGGAGATTGCCGACCAGACCAATCTGTTGGCGTTGAATGCGGCGATCGAAGCGGCACGCGCTGGCGAAATGGGCCGCGGCTTTGCCGTGGTGGCGGACGAAGTGCGCAAACTGGCCGAGCGGGTGAACGTTGCAACGCAAGAGATCACCGACAACATCGGCGGCATGATTGGACTAGTCGAGAATACTCAGCGTGAAAACGAGATCATCAACAGCGATATCCAGCAGACACGTGCGGTGGTTGAGCGCTCGTCGGAGGAGTTTAGTCGCATGGTAGGGGATTTCGAACGGACCGGCGACCAGTTGAACCAGATCGCCACGGCCATGGAGGAACTGACTGCAACCAACGGCCAGGTGCACGAAGCGGTTATTCAGGTGCACGATCTCTCCGGTGAGGTGGCTGGCAGCATGAAGTCATCGGAGCAGACCACTCAGGCATTGAGCCAGGCGACCGAAAGCGTGCAGGAACTGGTGTCGCGCTTCAAGATCGGACGTGGTGCTTTCGATTTCAATGTCGATCAGGCGCGTATCTTCCGCGATGCCATTCAGGAAAAGCTGAGTGAATTGGCGAAGAGCGGTGTCAATATCTGGGACCAGACCTATCGCCCGATCTCCAATACCCGACCGCAGAAATACGACGTCAGCTATTGCTCGGCGTTCGAGCAACAGGTCCAGCCGCTGCTCGAGCGGGCGTTGACAAGCCTGCGTGGCGGCGTCTACGCGCTGATCATCGATACCCGTGGCTACGGTGCAATCCACAATCAGAAATTCTCTCGCCCATTGACCGGGAATTACGATGCCGACTTGGTCGGCAACCGCACCAAGCGTATCTGGGACGACGTGACTGGCCAGCGCGGCGCCAAGAACCAGCAGCCGATGCTGGTCCAGACTTACGCCCGCGATACCGGCGAAATCCTCTCCGAGATCAACATGCCGATCATGGTCGACGGGCGTCACTGGGGTACGGTGCGCGTCGGCTGCGAGAGTTCGGTGCTGCTCGAGGGTTAATAAAGGCGCTGCTGCGGTGTACAGGCCAAAATGGCAAAAAACCGGGGAATCCCCGGTTTTTCATTTTCAGACCAGCTGTTTGCTCGAAACCAGTACGCCGTCCTCGTCGGCGTAGAGATACTCGCCAGGCTGGAAGGTGACGCCGCCGAAAGTGACAGCGATGTTCTTGTCGCCGACACCTTTCTTGATGCTTTTCTGCGGGTGGGTGTTGAGCGCGCGCACGCCGATGTCGATGCCGTTGATGTCGCCGGAGTCGCGAATGCAGCCATAGACCACGACGCCTTCCCAGCCGTTTTTCTGTGCCAGGATGGCCAACTGGTCGCCGACGAGGGCGCAACGCAGCGAACCGCCGCCGTCGATGACCAGCACCTTGCCCTGGCCGTTCTCGCCAAAGGCCTCGCGGACCAGCGAGTTGTCTTCGAAAATCTTCAGTGTGACGATCTCGCCAGAGAAGGCGGTGCGGCCACCGTAGCGCTGGAACATCGGGGCGACGACGCGCACGCTCTTGCCCAGTTCGGCCTCGAATTCATCGCACAGGTCGGGGGTCTTGAAGCTCATTCTTGTCTCCGGAAATAAAAAAGCCGTGCAATCTTGCACGGCTTTTCGGGGTGCTGGCAACTCGTCAGACGGTTTCGGCCGCCTTTTCCTCCTCGAAATCGAGGGTGATCTTGCCATCCTTGTCGAGATCGACCGTGACGTGGCCGCCATTGGCCAGCTTGCCGAACAGCAGCTCGTCGGCCAGCGCCGAACGGATGGTGTCCTGAATCAGCCGCGCCATCGGACGGGCACCCATCAGCGGGTCGAAACCCTTTTCGGCGAGCATTTCCTTGACAGCCTCGGTGAAGTGCGCCTCGACCTTCTTCTGGTGCAACTGTTCTTCGAGCTGCATCAGGAACTTGTCGACCACGCGCAGGATGATCTCGTGATCCAGCGCCGCGAAGCCGATGGTGGCATCCAGACGGTTGCGGAATTCCGGCGTAAACAAGCGCTTGATCTCGACCATCTCGTCACCGGCTTGCTTGGACGAAGTGAAGCCCATGCTCGTCTTCTGCAGGTCGGCCGCGCCGGCGTTGGTAGTCATGATGATCACCACGTTGCGGAAATCGGCCTTGCGCCCGTTGTTGTCGGTCAGCGTACCGTGGTCCATGACCTGCAACAGGATGTTGAAGATGTCCGGGTGAGCCTTCTCGATTTCGTCGAGCAGCAGCACGCAGTACGGCTTCTTGGTTACCGCTTCGGTCAGCAGGCCGCCCTGATCGAAACCGACGTAACCCGGCGGCGCGCCGATCAGGCGGGAAACCGCATGGCGCTCCATGTACTCCGACATGTCGAAGCGCACCAGCTCGATGCCCAGGCAGTAGGCCAGTTGCTTGGCGACCTCGGTCTTGCCGACGCCGGTCGGGCCGCTGAACAGGAAGGAGCCGATCGGCTTGCTCGGGTTGCCGAGGCCGGAGCGGGTCATCTTGATTGCCTTGGCTAGCGCGTCGATCGCCTTCTCCTGGCCGAAGACGACATTCTTCAGGTCGCGGTCGAGGTTCTTCAGGGCGCTGCGGTCGTCCATCGTCACATGCTGCGACGGGATGCGGGCGATCTTGGCGACGATTTCCTCGATGTCGGTCTTGTTGATGACCTTCTTCTGTTTCGATTTCGGCAGGATACGCTGCGCAGCGCCGGCCTCGTCGATGACGTCGATGGCCTTGTCGGGCAGGTGACGGTCGGTGATGTAGCGGGCCGACAACTCGACAGCGGACGAGATCGCCGTGGCCGAGTACTTGATCCCATGGTGTGCCTCGAAGCGGGCTTTCAGACCCTTGAGGATTTCGACCGTTTCGGCGACTGACGGCTCGTTGACGTCGATTTTCTGGAAGCGACGCGACAGTGCGCTGTCCTTTTCGAAGATGCCACGGAACTCGGTATAGGTGGTCGCCCCGATGCACTTCATCTGGCCGGAAGAGAGCGCGGGTTTGAGCAGGTTGGAGGCATCCAGTGTGCCACCCGAAGCGGCCCCCGCGCCGATCAAGGTGTGGATTTCGTCAATGAACAGAATGGCCTCGGGATTGTCCTGCAAGGATTTCAGGACGCCCTTCAGGCGCTGCTCGAAATCGCCGCGGTACTTGGTCCCTGCGAGCAGAGCCCCCATGTCCAGCGCGTAGACATTGGCCTTGGCCAGCACTTCCGGCACATCGCCCTCCACGACCCGACGGGCCAGACCTTCAGCGATAGCAGTCTTGCCGACACCCGCTTCGCCAACCAGCAGCGGGTTGTTCTTGCGGCGGCGGCAAAGTGTCTGGATGACACGCTCCAGTTCCTTGTCGCGGCCGATCAGCGGGTCGATCTTGCCCTGCAGGGCCAGTGCATTCAGATTGATGGTGTATTGCTCAAGCGGACCGGCCTCGGCCTTTTCACCATCGGTCTCGGTTTCGCTTTCCGGGGTCGCCTTTTGCTGTGGCACCTTGCTAATGCCATGCGAAATGAAATTCACCACATCGAGGCGGGTGACGCCCTGCTTCTGCAAAAAGTAAACCGCGTGCGAGTCCTTTTCCCCATAGATGGCGACCAGCACATTGGCACCGTTAACCTCCTTCTTGCCGGAGGACTGCACGTGCAGGATGGCGCGCTGTATCACACGCTGGAAGCCGAGGGTCGGCTGCGTGTCGATGTCGTCTTCGCCGGAGACGGTCGGCGTGTGCTCGTTGATGAAGTTGGTCAAATCCTTGCGCAGGGTATCGGGCTTGGCACCACAGGCGCGCAGCGCCTCCGCAGCGGAGGGATTGTCGATTAGCGCCAGCAGCAGGTGCTCGACAGTGATGAACTCGTGGCGTTTTTGACGCGCCTCGACGAAGGCCATGTGTAGGCTGACTTCGAGTTCCTGGGCAATCATCAGTTTTCCTCCATGATGCAGGCAAGCGGGTGTTGGTGTTGGCGGGCGAATGCAAGGACCTGTTCTACTTTGGTCGCGGCGACATCGCGGGAGTAAACCCCACACACGGCACGACCTTCGTTATGAACTTTGAGCATGATTCGCGTCGCTTGTTCAGTGTCCAACGAAAAAAAACGCTGCAGAACGGTGATGACGAAATCCATCGGGGTGTAATCGTCGTTCAGCAACACCACTTTGTACATCTTTGGCGGCTGAACTCCGGCGCGCTGTGCCTCGAGTTGACCGCCTTCCTGAATCTTCGTAGCCATGCGTCCGATTCTATACAGTCCCAACCAATCTGCAACACGTTACATGGTGTCGACTTCCGGAATTACCAGTCCCTACTTAGCAATTCCTGGGCCTGAAAAATTGCTGCAGCGCCGCAACGAAACCTGTTGACGAGGAAATTCATATCGCGTAGAAAGCATTTTGTTTGGATTCAAGTTGCAATAGAGGTTGCCTTGAGCACCGGGGCTTTGAGCACAAACAGGGAGTCGGGGAGACCCGGGATTTGTTCGTTTTTTGTAAGAAAGTTGCAGACATGGCAATCGGTACTGTCAAATGGTTCAATGACGCAAAAGGTTTTGGTTTCATTACTCCGGATGACGGCAGCGAAGATCTCTTCGCCCACTTCTCGGCGATCAACATGAACGGGTTCAAGACCCTGAAGGAAGGCGAAAAGGTTTCCTTCGAAGTCGTGCAAGGCCCCAAGGGCAAGCAGGCTTCCAACATCCAGCGCGCCTAAACCGCGGATCGTTGCAATAAAAAGCCCGTCTGATTTCAGACGGGCTTTTTGTTTGGCTTTGTCGTAAACCTGTCAAGCGACGGTGATTTCGTCCTGTCGCCGGTCACCGGTATTGTCCTGCCACAATACCCCGATCTTGTCGCCAGCCTTGACCCCCTTCGCTTTGAAGGCAAACAGCGGGTTTTTCGAGACGGATGTGTTGAGTTGCCCGTCGATGACCGGCTTGCCGTTCAGCGTCACGGTGAAGGTCTGAATGAACTGTAGCGGCACCGGTTGGCCGCGTTCGTCCTTACGCAGGCCCGTTTCCATCGGATGCTGCATGAGGATGCGGATGTCGGCAGTGTCGCCCTGAATTAGTGCGCGGATCTTGATCTGTTCGCCCATCTGCCTAGCCTCCACACCCGCCGAGGGTGACCTTGATTTCCCGGAATGCCACGTAGGTCTTGCCATCGGCCGCGCGTGCGACGGCGCGGACACGGGTCGTCTCCGCCAGTTTGATCTGGACGCGTACGAAAGGCAGTATCGGGCCAGAAAAATCGAGGGCGGCACAGAGCGGCATCGGGTTCTTGTCAGCAAAGACGGCAATGGTCTTTGTGTTGGGGACGTTGCTCGTCACCTCGACTTCGACTTTGGCGCCGTTTTCGGCGATTTCCGGTGCACTGATTAGGATATCGCGTGACTCAGCGGCATTGGCACTGCCGAAGGCCTTCAAGGCATCGCCGACTGTCTTGGCGATGAAGGCATTGCGGTTCCATTCGGCAGCCAGTACGGCGCTCGGGCGCAACAGGCCGGCGGTCAGCAGCGGCGCCAGGATGGCAGCCGAGGCGCCACCCTTAAGCAGTTTTCGACGTAGTTCGAACATGATTGTTGTGTGAGTCAATCAGCCAGCCAGTGGCCCGATTTGCCGCCCTTCTTTTCAAGCAGACGGAGGTTGTCGATGCGCATGCCGCGATCGACGGCTTTGCACATGTCGTAGATGGTCAGCAGACCGACTGAGGCGGCGGTCAGGGCCTCCATTTCGACGCCGGTCCGCCCAAAGCATTCGGCCGTCACTTCGCAATGCACGGCGTTCGCTGCATCGTCGACGGTGAATTCGGCCGCAACTCGGGTCAGGGCAATCGGATGGCAGAGGGGAATCAATTCGCCGGTGCGCTTCGAGGCCTGGATGGCGGCAATCCGGGCAATGCCCAGGACATCGCCTTTCTTGGCCGATCCATCGCGGATCAGTGCCAGTGTCTCAGGCTGCATATAAATGCTGCCGCTGGCACGAGCTACACGGGCCGTTTCATTTTTGGCGCCGACATCGACCATGTGGGCCTGGCCGCTGGCATCGAAATGGGTGAGGGGAGAGGTGGTCACGGTGGGTTACAAAGGGTTACGCTCTTCGAGCCGATGGGCGAAGTGGGTCGGTTATCATAGCACCATGCGCATGGGACAACGACTGATCGCCGGATTGCTGGCCTTCCTGATGGCCGGTGCGCCGTTGCGCGCCGAGGATTTGCCCGAACTCGGCGATGTGGCTAGCACAGAATTGTCGCTATCCGCCGAGAAGAAGATCGGTCAGCAGATCATCAACGAAATCCGTGCGCGCGAGCCTTCCTATCTCGACGATGCCGATGTCGAAGCCTACTTGAACCAGTTGGGTGGGCGTCTGGCGGCGGTCAGCGGCGATCCTGGCTTCGGCTTCGTCTTTTTTGCGATCAATGATCCGAGCATCAACGCCTTCGCCATGCCGGGCGGCTATATCGGTGTGCATACCGGACTGATTCTGTCGGCGCAGACCGAGTCGGAATTGGCCGGCGTGCTGGCCCACGAAATCTCGCACGTAACCCAACGCCACATCGCGCGCCAAGTGTATCAATCGCGTAATTACGGCATCGCTTCGATGGTGGCCATGGGCCTCGCCCTGTTGGCGGCACGCTCCAATGCTCAGCTGGCCAATGCAGCCATCGCGACCACCCAGGCCGGGATGATTTCCTCGCAACTGGCCTATTCGCGCGATTTCGAGCGTGAGGCGGACCGTCTCGGCTTCGAGACCTTGCGTCGGGCCGGTTACGATGTGCGTGGCATGTCGGACTTTTTTACCCGTCTGCAAAAGGCGGTCCGCCTCTACGAGAACAATGCTACCGCTTACCTTCGCACCCACCCGCTGACCGGCGAGCGCATGTCGGACATGCAGAACCGCGAGCAGGGGGTGTCCTATCGCCAAGTGGCGGATAGTGCTGATTTCCAATTGGTGCGGGCCAAAGTACGGGCCATGCAGGGGCGGCCGCAGGATGCGATCAAGGATTTCGCCGAGTTGGTGAGCGACCGCAAGTTCGTTTCCGAGGCAGCCGCGCATTATGGATTGGCTTATGCACACTTCCGAAACCGCGATTGGCTGGCAGCCGACAAGGAGATCGACAGCGTGCGCGCAGCCCGCTTTTCTACGGCGATGGTCGAGAAATTGCGCGCCGAGATTCGCATTGCGCGTGGCGATGTTTCGACCGGCTTGCAGATTTACCGCGATGCGATGGTTCGCTTTCCGCTCAACTGCAGCCTGATTTACGGCTATGGCGCAGCGCTGACTGGGGCACGCCGTTATGAGGACTCGCGGCGCTTTGCCGAGATGCAACTGCAGAATTATCCGGCCGACATTCGCCTGCACAAGCTGCGGGCGGAGAGCTATGCCGGATTGGGGCGACAGGCGCTGCAGCACCGCTCACTGGCCGAGGTCTTTGCCTTGCAGGGACAGACGGCCCAGGCAGTCGAACAATTGGAATTGGCGCAGAAAGCCGGCGATGCCAATTTTTACGAAATGTCGGTGATCGATTCGCGCTTGCGCGAATTGAAGCAGCGCCTGCGCGAAGAAATGAAGGAAAAACGCAATTAGCGGTAGAATGCCATTTTTAGCATTGCATAGACCTGAACGATCATGGAATTCGACCGCGACCTCGACGTGAAGGGCCTGAACTGCCCGCTACCCATCCTGCGTACCAAGAAGACCCTGGCTGAAATGGAGTCCGGCCAGATTCTGCGTGTTCAGGCAACCGATCCCGGTTCTTTGAAGGATTTTCCCGCCTTCGCCAAGCAGACCGGTAACGAACTGGTCGAGCAGGCGGAAGAAGACAAGATCTTCGTGTATTTCCTGAAGCGCAAGTAAGCTCCCAGTTGTTTGCCTTTTTCGAAGATCGGCGGGCGCCGCAAGGTGAACCCGCCGCTTGGCTGTTTACGGACCTGATCGAATGCCGCGAGGCGTTCGAAGCCGATGGTTTTGCGGCCGCGTTGGCCGATTTGGAGCGGCAACCAGGCTGGACGGTCGCTGCGCTCGACTACGAGCTGGGCTACCTGTTCGAGCCGAAATCGGCGCCGCTCGGCTGGCAGGCGGGAGCCAAACCACTGGCCCGCTTCTGGCGCTTTAACGCTTGCCAGACGCTCGATGAGCTGGGCGCCGAGGCGTGGGTTAAATCGCAGCTTGCCGGGGCAACTGCCGGTGTGGTCAATGTCCAGCCGGCGATTGACGAGAAAACCTACACGGCTGCGGTGCACCGCATCCAGAGCCTGATTTCCGCGGGCGACTGCTACCAGGTCAATTACACCTTTCCACTGACTTTCGACTGGTTCGGTTCGCCGCTGGCGCTCTATGCGCGACTCCGGCGGCAGCAGCCGGTGCGCTACGGTGGCTTCGTCGGCGATGCGGCGCAGGGCATCGTTTCGCTATCGCCCGAACTGTTCCTGGAAAAGCGCGGCGACAAGCTGACCACGCGGCCGATGAAGGGTACGGCGCCGCGCACTGCCGCACCGGAAACCCTGCGCGATTCGGTCAAGGACCGGGCGGAAAACCTGATGATCGTTGATCTCCTGCGCAACGATCTCGGCCGGGTGGCGGAGAACGGCAGTGTGCGTGTCGAGCGTTTGTTCGAGATCGAGGATTACCCGACCGTCTGGCAGATGGTTTCGGAGGTATCAGCCCAGGTGTCGGGGCGTTTGCTGGCGGACATCCTGCGTGCCTTGTTCCCCTGTGGTTCGATCACCGGCGCGCCGAAGATACGCGCCATGCAGATCGCCGGCGAGCTGGAAAGCGGTCCGCGCGGCTTGTACACCGGAGCCTTGGGTTGGCTGGCGCCGAATGGTGATTTTCGTCTGAACGTGGCGATCCGTACCTTGCAGCTGGCGGCCGATTACCGTGGCAGCCTCGGGGTCGGCAGCGGGGTCGTCGCCGACTCTCGGGGCGACGCCGAGTGGCGTGAGTGCCTGCTGAAGGCGCGTTTTTTGACCGATTGCGATCCGGGCATCCAGTTGATCGAGACCATGCGTCTGGATGCGGGCGTCGTGCATCGGGGCGAACGCCATCTGGCCCGCTTGGCGACCTCGGCGGGCGCGCTGGGTTTTCCCTTTGCCCAGAAGAAGTTGGAGGCGGCGCTGGGCGCTTTGCCATCGACAGGTAAATGGCGCGTTCGGTTGACGCTGGACAAGGCCGGGACTTTCGCGGCAGTGGCTTTTCCGTTGAACGAGGAGTTGGCCGGGCCACGCTTCGCTTGTTGGTCCGACACGGCAATCGATTCCCGCTACCCGTTACGCCGGCACAAGACGACCGACCGGGCGCTTTACGACGCAGCCATGGCCGAGCTGACGGCCGATGCCAGCTTGTTTGACGTCGTTTTCCTGAACGAGCGGGGAGAGGTCGCCGAGGGGGCGCGCAGCAACGTCTTCGTCGAGCGCGCTGGCCTTCTGCTGACGCCGCCACTGGCCAGCGGTGCCTTGCCCGGCATCCTGCGCGAGGAGTTGCTGGCGACCGGCCGGGCGCGGGAGACGACATTGCTGCCAGCCGATCTGGCCGACGGGTTCTGGCTGGGAAATTCGCTGCGCGGGCTGGTTCGCGTCAGCTTGCGCTGATTCGGACTGGCGACGCACTGCCCAATTTTTGCCTTTTTGAGCAGTGCACCGCAGCAGTCGGCTTATTTGCGTAGTTTGCGCAGATAGAGCAGCAGGGTGGTGACCAGCGCGCCGGCGATGGCGAACAGGAAGACCTTGCCGTTGATTTCCTGGTACTCCAGCAACACCGGCGTTTCGTTATCCAGGCGATAGCGTACCGTGGTCTGGAAATTCCAGGCCGAAGCCTTGAGTTGGATGGAGTTGGGCAGGCGTTTCCATTGCAGGGTAATCTGTTCGTAGCCCGTTTCGCCGGTTTCAGCCGGCGGCAGCAGTGACTTGATCTTGCCGGAAAGCTTGGCCTGAGCCAGTTCTCCGTAGGGCACAGCGCACACGTTGTCGTCGGCGCAGACGGCGACAATCGGAAACTCGGGCAGCCATTCGCCGCCCTTCTGCCAGGGCCAGAGCATGAACAGCCCCAGACCCCACAGCCAGACCATCACACAGAACACCATGAAGGCGCTGAAGATCGTGGTGAAGCGCTCGCTGGGTTGTCGCAGGCTCTCTGCCATGTCAGTCTCCGAGCTTGGCCAGTTGTGGCTTCAGCTTATCCAGCGTGGCGGTGAATTCCGCGACGCGCTGCTTTTCCTGTTCGACCACGGCGGCCGGGGCGCGGGCGACGAAGCCTTCGTTCGAGAGCTTGCCCTGGGCGATGGAAATCTGCTTTTCCAGCTTCTCGATTTCCTTCTTCAGGCGTTCCTTCTCGGCGGCAACGTCGATCTCGACCTTGAGCATCAGGCGAATCTCGCCGACCACGGCGACCGGGGCGACGGCGTCGGCCGGCATGTCGTCGACGATCTGCACTTCGGACAGCTTGCCGAGGGCTTGCAGGATGGGGGCGAACTGCTTGATTTCCTCACCGCCGCCGGCGACCAGCAAGGGCGTGCGCTGGGCCGGGGAAATGCCCATCTCGCCACGCAGGTTGCGGCAGGCGTAGGCCAGCGCCTTCAGGCGCTCGACCTTGGCTTCGGCGGCGGCGTCGATCTTGTATTCCTCGGCGCGCGGGTAGGCGGCGAGCATGATCGAATCGTGCGTCTTGCGGCCGGCGATCGGCGCCACGGTTTGCCACAGCTCTTCGGTGATGAACGGGATCAGCGGATGGGCCAGGCGAAGGATGGCTTCCAGCGTGCGTACCAGCGTCCGGCGGGCGCCGCGCTGTTGGGCGTCGTTGCCGGTCTGGATTTCGACCTTGGCGATTTCCAGATACCAGTCGCAGAACTCGTCCCAGATGAACTTGTAGACGGCCTGGGCGATCAGGTCGAAGCGGTAGTCGGTGAAGTGCTGCTCGATTTCCTTCTCGACGCGCTGCAACTGACTGACGATCCAGCGGTCGGCGAAGCTGAACTCGAGCGGCGCCGAGCCACCGCAGGTCGGGCCGTCCTGCTGGTGGTCGAGCGCCAGGTCGTGGCCTTCGACGTTCATCAGCACGAAGCGCGTGGCGTTCCACAGCTTGTTGCAGAAATTGCGGTAGCCGTCGCAGCGGTTCAGGTCGAACTTGATATCGCGGCCCGGCGAAGCGAGCGAGGCGAAGGTGAAACGCAGCGCGTCGGTGCCGAAGGCCGGGATGCCGTCCGGGAATTCCTTCTTGGTCTTCTTGGCGATGCTCTCGGCCTGCTTCGGGTTCATCAGGCCAAAGGTGCGTTTCTCGACCAGCGCGTCGATGCCGATGCCGTCGATCAGGTCGATCGGGTCGAGCACGTTGCCCTTGGACTTCGACATCTTCTGGCCTTCGCCGTCGCGGATCAGGCCGTGCACATAGACGTGCTTGAACGGGATCTTGCCGGTGATGTGCTTGGTCATCATGACCATGCGCGCCACCCAGAAGAAGATGATGTCGAAGCCGGTGACCAGCACAGACGACGGCAGGTACTGTTGCAGCACCTGATTGGCCGCGTCGGTGGCCTCGTCGCCGGTCCAGTCCAGCGTCGAGAACGGCCACAGGGCGGACGAATACCAGGTGTCGAGCACGTCTTCGTCGCGCGTCAGTTGGCCGGCGTAACCGGCCTTGTCGGCCTGCTTGCGGGCTTCTTCCTCGTTTTGGGCGACGAACACCTCGCCATTGACGCCGTACCAGGCCGGAATCTGGTGGCCCCACCACAACTGGCGGGAAATACACCAATCCTGGATGTTATTCAGCCACTGGTTGTAGGTATTGACCCAGTTTTCCGGATAGAACTTGATTTCGCCGGAATGGACGACCTCAAGGGCCTTCTCGGTGATCGACTTGCCGTCGGCGCCCGGCTTGGACATGGCGACGAACCACTGGTCGGTCAGCATCGGCTCGATGACGACACCGGTACGGTCGCCGCGCGGCACCTTCAGTTTGTGCTTGTCGGTCTTTTCCAGGATGCCGAGGGCTTCCAGATCGGCGACGACGGCCTTGCGGGCATCGAAGCGGTCGAGACCGCGGTATTTTTCCGGGGCGTTGTCGTTGATTTTGGCGTCGAGCGTTAGGATCGAGATCATCGGCAGGCCATGGCGCTGGCCAACGGCGTAGTCGTTGAAGTCGTGCGCTGGCGTGACCTTGACGCAGCCGGTGCCGAATTCGAGATCGACATAGCTGTCGGCGATGATCGGGATTTCGCGCTCGGTCAGCGGCAACTTCACCATCTTGCCGATCATGTGCTTGTAGCGCTCGTCTTCCGGGTGGACCATCACGGCCGTGTCGCCGAGCATGGTTTCCGGACGGGTGGTGGCGACCACCAGGCTACCCGAGCCGTCGGCCAGCGGGTAGCGGATGTGCCACATGAAGCCATCTTCTTCTTCCTGAACCACTTCCAGGTCGGAGACGGCGGTGTGTAGCTTCGGGTCCCAGTTCACCAGGCGCTTGCCGCGGTAGATCAGGCCTTCGTTGTAGAGGCGGACGAAGGTTTCGGTGACGACCTTGTTGAGGCCGGCGTCCATCGTGAAGCGCTCGCGCTTCCAGTCCGGGCTGGTGCCCATCCGGCGCATCTGGCGGGTGATGGTGCCGCCGGAGTATTCCTTCCATTCCCAGACTTTTTCCAGGAACTTCTCTCGGCCGAGGTCGTGGCGGCTGACGCCCTGGGCGTCCAGTTGGCGCTCGACGACGATCTGCGTGGCGATGCCGGCGTGGTCGGTGCCCGGTTGCCACAGGGTGTTGTGGCCCTTCATCCGGTAGTAGCGGGTGAGGGCGTCCATGATCGTCTGGTTGAAGCCGTGGCCCATGTGCAGGGTGCCGGTGACGTTCGGTGGCGGCAGCAGGATGCAGAAATTGTCGGCCTTGCCGGCATCGACGCCAGCGGCAAAGTAATTCTTGGATTCCCACTCGGGGTACCAGCGGCGTTCGATATCCGCAGGCTCAAAGGCTTTGGCGAGTTCCATCTGTCTGGAAGAAAAGGGGAAAACCTTGAATTATACCGGACTGGGCCGGTGCACCGCAGCAGTGCGCTGATCAGCGGGTTTCGTCGGTGCTGGCCTGCTCGGCCAGGATCTCCGCGAGGGTGGTAGCGATCAGCTGCGGAAGTTCGGCCGCAAGGCGACGCTCAATGCGTTGTGCGACCTCGCGGATCAGGGCCTCGCGCAGCGCGACTTCGGTGGCGGGTGACACAGTGGCTGGGACGGGCTCTGGTTCGGCAGGCTCGGCCGGTTCGGCCAGCGGGTAGGCTTCGAATGCTGGGGGCGGAGCCTCGGTTGGGGACACGGTCGCGGCTGAAGCTTCTGCGGCCTCAGGGGGCGGCTCGGCGAAGCTGATTTCCAGGGTCGGCAACGGTTCGTCGTGCGCGGGATGCGTCGCTTCGAAGTGCGGCAGGTCGACATTGAACAGGACCGGGATGTCCTCGTCGTCCACCGCATCGGTCAGGACCGGCACGTCGTCCGTTTCGCTGCCAGGTTGGCGGCGGCGCTGCATCAGGGCATCGGCACGGGCGATGATCGGGTTGGGCACGGCGTTTCCTTAACGGTTGCTCAAGTCGAAATACTGAACCTCGTAGCCTTGCTCGCGATAGGACTTGACGCGATCGCGGGCAGCGAGGCGGTCCTCCTCGTCCTGGCCAACCACTTCGACCAGGCTCTGAAAGCGGGAAAAGCCCGGCGGAATGTCGCGGCCAAGGTTCATCAGGCGTTCGTTTTGCGTCGGCTGCGCTGGCATCTCGCCCGCGATCAGGATCGGCGTATCGGAGGCCAGGGGTGAATCGGCCCGGCAGTGCGGAATGAAGCTCAACTGCGCGTTGGTCCACAGCAGTCGGTCGATGCCGTCGGCGATGGCGCTATCTGGGGCATAGACCAGCATTGCCTTCTTCTTGGCGTAGGTGCCTGAAATCAGCGCGCAGGCGGCGGCCAGCTTATCGGAAGCGCCGTGGTAGAAGAAAACCTGGGTCAATCGATTTTCCCCGCGCGGCGCAACAGATACTGAGCAAGCAGCGGCACTGGACGGCCGGTGGCGCCCTTGTCGCCGCCCGATTTCCAGGCGGTGCCGGCAATGTCGAGGTGAGCCCAGTCGTATTTCTTGGTGAAGCGGGAGAGGAAGCAGGCCGCTGTGACGGCTCCTGCCATGCGCCCTCCGATATTGCCCATGTCGGCGAAGGGGCTCTTCAATTGCTCCTGATAGTCGTCCCACAGCGGCATGTGCCAGGCGCGATCATGCGCGTCCTCGCCGGCTTCAAGCAGGTCACGGGCCAGGCCATCCTTGTTGGCGAACAGGCCGCTGGCCACACCGCCCAGCGCCACGACGCAGGCGCCGGTCAGCGTGGCAACGTCGATGACGGTATCCGGTTCAAAACGCTCGGCGTAAGTCAGGGCATCGCACAGGATCAGGCGCCCTTCGGCATCGGTGTTGAGGATCTCGATGGTCTGGCCAGACATCGAGGTGACGATATCGCCCGGCCGGGTGGCGTTACCGCCGGGCATGTTCTCGGTAGCCGGAACGATTACTTTCAGGTTGATCGGCAAGGCCATCTGCGCCACCGCCTTCATGGTTCCAAGCACACCAGCCGCGCCACACATGTCGTATTTCATCTCGTCCATTTCGGCTGCGGGTTTGAGCGAGATGCCGCCAGTGTCGAAAGTAACGCCCTTGCCAACCAGAACGATGGGCTTTTCGCTGGCCTTGCCGCCCTGGTAGGTCAGCACGATCAGCTTGGGCGGCTGGTGGGCGCCGCGGGCAACAGCGAGCAGGGAGTGCATGCCCAGCTTTTCCATCTCTTCGCGATCGAGGACTTCGCAGCCGAGTTTGAATTCCTTGGCCAGGGCCTGTGCCTGTTCGGCCAGATAGGTCGGATGGCAGACGTTAGGGGGCGTATTGCCGAGGTCGCGCGCCATGGCCATGCCCTCGGCAATGGCGATCCCCTGTTTCATTGCTTCTTCGGCAACGGCCAGTTCGTTGCGCCGTTCGATGCCGAACATCAGCTTGCGCAGCGGGCGGCGTTGTTCACTTTTCTTGCTCTTGAAATCTTCGAAACGATAACTGCTGTCAAGGGCGATCATTGCCGCGTGACGCATACGCCAGGCTAGATCGCGCTTCTTCACCGGCAGTTCGGTCAAGAAAATCGCCGCGTCGCTGGCGCCGGTATCGTTCAGCGCCTTGATGACCGTACGCATCGTGTTGCCGAATTCCTTCTCGCGGAATTCCTTTTCCTTGCCCAGGCCGACCAGCAATACGCGGTCGCACAGCGTGCCCGGTACGTTGTGCAGAATGACCGTGGTGCCAGCTTTGCCTTCCATGTCACCACGTCGGACAATGTCGGCGATGAACCCGTGCGCAGCCTTGTCGAGCAACTCGGCGGGGAGTGTTAGTTTCTTCGATTCGAACACTCCGACGACGACGCAACCCGTACGCTGTTTTTCCGGGCTGCCGCTTTTTATGCTAAATTCCACAAGCTGCTCCTGATCAAGGAAATATCGGTTTTCGCGGGATTATCCCCGCATTTTTTTGGTTTCGTCAAAAGCATGATATTCGAGCGCGCCGCCCGGCGTGAATTCGCTCAGGCAGCAGCCGGCATCAGTGTCGCGTTGCTGGCTATCCTGACCTCTACCCAATTGATTCGCCTGCTCAAGGATGCAGCGGGTGGTCGTATTGCGCCTGAAGCGGTTGCCTCGCTGCTCGGCTTTGCGGCATTGAACTTCATGCCCATCCTGCTTTCACTGACCCTGTTTGTCGCGATCCTGCTCAGCCTTTCCCGTGTCTATCGCGATTCGGAAATGGTCGTATGGTTTTCCAGCGGTCAGCCATTAACTGCCTGGATGCGTCCGGTCTTGCGATTTGCTGCCCCCATCGTGGTCGCCATCGGGGTGCTGGCGGGGTTTCTCTCGCCTTGGGCAAATTACAGCACGGCCGACTATCGACAGAAGTTGAAAGCGCGTAGCGAGCTATCGCAGGTGTCACCCGGTGCATTCCGTGAGGTGAAGCAGGGGCAGCGGGTGTTCTTTGTTGAGGCGATCGCCGACGACGCCAGTCGTGTTGGCAATGTCTTCGTTGCCTCGATGCAGGAGGGGAGGCTTGGTGTCGTGATGTCCGATTCCGGATATCAGGAAATCGCTGAGAATGGAGATCGTTTTGTCGTCCTGCAGGATGGCCGGCGCTACGAAGTCGAGCCGGGTTCGCCGGAATTCAAGGTCATGGAATTCGAACGCTACAAGGTCCGCATGGAAGATGGTGAGGCGCGTCCGACCGAGCGTTCACCCAGTCGGATGCTGCTGACCGAACTGGTCTTCGAAAAAAGCAATGTGGCGCGTGGCGAGTTGTTGTGGCGGATCGGTATGCCGATTTCTGCCCTGATTCTCGCGCTTCTGGCGATTCCGCTGTCTTACGTTAATCCGCGCGCCGGTCGTTCCGCCAATATGTTGATTGCCATCCTGATCTATGCCATCTACAGCAATCTGATGTCGGTCAGTCAGGCTTGGGTGGCTCAGGGGAAAATGTCTTTCTGGGTTGGTGTCTGGGCGGTGCATGCCTTGATGCTGTTGCCTCTGCTGGCGCTTTTCTATCGTCGCGTGGCAATACGCATGCCGTGGCAGCGGCGGGGGGCATGATGTTTCGCTTGAATCTTTACCAGCGTTACTTGATGCGAGAGACTTTTGCCGCGGTCTTTTTGGTTCTTGCAGCTTTCCTGGCGCTATTTAGCTTTTTCGATTTTATCGACGAGTTGCGTAGTGTCGGAAAGGGCGGCTACACCCTTGGGCATGCCGCGCTATTCGTTGTACTGAGTATTCCTGGCCTGGTTTACGAATTGATTCCGATTGCCACTCTGATCGGGTCCTTGTATGCCTTGTCGACACTGGCTAGACATTCCGAAATCACTGTGTTGCGGGCTTCCGGGTTGGCGACGCGCGATCTGTTGATGACCTTGTTCCGAGCGGCTGTACTGCTGGCGCTGCTAACTTTTGTCATTGGCGAGGGATTGGTTCCATTTGCTGAGCGTTTTGGGCAGGAGTTGCGCGCATCGGCCCTCAGTAAGGTGATAGCGCAGAGCGGTTTCGAGAGCGGTTTGTGGATCAAGGACGGGCGAAGTTTTATTAATATCCGCAAGGCTACTCCCGATGCAAAGCTCGAAGGGATTCGCATCTATCGCTTCAGGGCGGACAATACTTTTGAATCCGTTATAGAGGCCAAACGGGCCAACTTCCATTTGCCGGATCGTTGGGAATTGGAGGAGGTGGTGAGTACCAGCCTGGATGGAGATTTATCGCGTGTGGAACGCCAGCCAGTCGCCGATTGGCATTCAGCGGTAACCCCGGATTTGTTGGCGGTATTGATGGTCTCGCCCGAGCGCATGTCGCTTTATGGACTGTTCAACTATACGCGCCATCTTTCTGAAAATAAACAGAAAACAGAGCGCTATCAGATTGCGTTGTGGAAAAAGCTCGTCTATCCCCTGGCTGCTCTTGTCATGGTCGCTCTGGCGTTGCCCTTTGGCTATTCCCACAATCGTGTGGGCGGGGTGAGTCTGAAAATTTTCGCCGGGGTAATGTTGGGCATACTGTTTTATGCGCTGAACGGCTTGTTTTCCAATCTCGGTGTCATCAACGCCTGGCCACCGTTCGCCAGTGCCACAGTGCCATCTGCGCTCTTCCTACTGGCGGCAATCGGAATGCTATGGTGGGTAGAGCGGCGTTGATCAGTCGGCTTTGATAATGCGTGTACCGGCAATGCGGTCATGCAGGAACTGACCGTCCTTGTCGACTAGAGCCCACAGTATGCCAATGCCGCCAAGGAAAATGCTTGGCCAGGCAGCCAGATAGCGCAGAACCGCCTGGAGTGGGCGGAGCATTTGCCCATCCGTGTTGACCAGACGTAGGCGCCAGGTCTTCATCGGCAGGGTCTGGCTGGCTTTCAGCCAGAACCAAATGAAGTAGAACCCCAGCAGCAGAAAAACATGGAGCCAGAGTAGTTTTGCGCTTGGCATGCCCCACATTCCGGCGATCAGTGCTTGAGGTAGCCAAAAGAAGATAAGCAGGATGGCAAAAATTACCAATCCCTCATAGAGCATGCTGGCCAAGCGGCGGCCAATTCCCGGTGTGTGTGCTTGCATTGGTGGTCAGTGGTGCTCGTTTTGGAGTTGAAACTCAAGTGAGCGAGAGGTGATTGGGGTGTGCCTAAGCGGGAAGTTCGTTGTAGTTAGCTGAGTTACGACTTGATGGATTCTGGTTGGTGTGTTGTAAGGGCGGCGTATCTGCTTGGTTGGCAAAAGGCAAAAAAGGGTGCGGGACGTCGTCGATAAGCCATCCAAAGATGGTTTTCGTTCATAGCTTTATTCCTCTAGCCGACAGGGCGGCCGCCAGTGCGTGGGTGGCGCGCGAGCAATGCGTCTTGACGCTACCTTCTGAGCAACCCATCGCTGCGGCCGTTTCGGCAACGTCCATATCTTCCCAATAACGCATCAAGAATGCCTCCCGTTGGCGTGCTGGTAGCTTCTTGATTTCTTCTTCGATGAGCTCAAGGGTCTGGCTTTGCAGAAGTTTGGCTTCTGGTGTGCGTAGGCTGCCATTTTCATCTTCATCGGCCGCTAGGGTTTCCAATGGGTCGTTCTCCTCGTCGTCATCGGAGGAGAAGGCGGATAGCAAAGTGGTCCACATCGAGCGGACTTTGCTCCGACGGTAATAGTCGCGAATGGTGTTTTGCAGAATCCGCTGGAACAGCATCGGAAATTCGTCGTCTGGGCGGTCGCCGTATTTCTCAGCGAGCTTCAGCATGGCATCTTGGACGATATCCAGTGCAGCTTCCTCGTCGTGTACGGCGAAGATCGCCTGCTTGAAGGCTCTGCGTTCGACCGATTCGAGGAAACTTGAAAGTTGTTGGAGTGAAGCCAGGGTGTTTCTTTCAAAAAAAACCTTGATAGATGCAAGGCATTGCCTTGAAACCTTGACCGAAATTGGGCTCTGGATTAAGGTTACGCCCTTTTATGCTATAGCTTTTTTGGGCTCAAGGATGATGATCAGCGGTGCAGAAATTGTAATCAGGTGCCTGCAGGAAGAAAAGGTCGACTACGTCTTCGGGTATCCGGGCGGTTCTGTCCTGCACATTTATGACGCCCTTTTCAAGCAAGAGGATGTCAAGCATATCCTAGTTCGTCACGAGCAAGCTGCTGTGCACGCGGCTGATGCCTATTCCCGCTCCTCTCAAAAGGTCGGTGTGGCACTGGTGACCTCCGGTCCTGGCGTCACCAATACGGTGACGGGTATTGCCACTGCTTATATGGATTCTATTCCGATGGTCGTGCTGTGTGGCCAAGTGCCGACTGCCTATATCGGTCAAGATGCTTTCCAGGAGTGCGATACGGTCGGTATTACCCGCCCCTGTGTTAAGCACAATTTCTTAGTCAAGGACGTGAAGGACTTGGCGAGTACCATTAAGAAAGCTTTCCATATCGCTTCCACTGGGCGTCCGGGGCCGGTCGTAGTCGACATTCCGAAGGACATTACCGCGCAGGTCTGCGAATTCGACTACCCGAAGACCGTGCAGATGCGTTCATACAATCCCGTGGTCAAGGGGCACCTTGGTCAGATCAAGAAGGCCGTGCAGATCCTGCAGGAAGCCAAGCGTCCGATCGTCTATACCGGTGGTGGCGTGATCCTGTCGGATGCCGCCGAGAAGCTGACCGAGTTGGCCCGCAAACTGAATTTCCCGGTAACCAATACCCTGATGGGGCTTGGTGGCTATCCGGCGACCGACAAGCAATTCGTCGGCATGCTGGGCATGCACGGCACTTTCGAAGCCAATAACGCGATGCACTATGCCGATGTCGTCCTAGCGGTGGGTGCGCGTTTCGATGACCGCGTGATCGGCAATCCCGACCACTATGGGCAAGAGAAGCGTCGCGTCATTCATATCGATATCGACCCGTCGTCGATTTCGAAGCGTGTCAAGGTCGATGTGCCTATCGTCGGCAATGTCGCCGACGTACTCGATGAAATGCTCAAATTGATGGATGGCAGCTTCAAGGCCGATCCTGAGGTGGCCGATTGGTGGAAGCAGATTGACGAATGGCGTAGCCGCGACTCGCTCGCCTACCGGCAGTCGCAGTACATCATGCCGCAGTATGTTGTCGAAAAGCTCTACGAAGTGACCGGGGGTGATGCTTTCATTACCTCCGATGTCGGCCAACACCAAATGTTCGCCGCGCAGTACTACAAGTTCGACAAGCCTCGTCGCTGGATCAACTCCGGCGGCTTGGGGACCATGGGCGTCGGCTTGCCTTACGCGATGGGTGTATTGTTCGCCAACCCGGGGGCGCAAGTCGCCTGTGTGACCGGCGAAGGTTCGATCCAGATGTGTATTCAGGAATTGTCGACCTGCAAGCAGTTCGAGCTGCCGATCAAGATCATCAACCTGAATAACGGCATGCTCGGCATGGTTCGCCAGTGGCAGGAAATGTTCTATTCCAAGCGTTATTCGCAGTCCTACGTGACCTCGCTGCCGGATTTCGTCAAGTTGGCTGAATCTTATGGGCACGTCGGCATGCGTATCGAAAAGCCGGAAGATGTCGAGCCGGCACTGCGCAAGGCCTTCACCGAGCATAAGAACGACCTCGTCTTCATGGATTTCATCATCGATCCGGGCGCCAATGTGTTCCCGATGGTGGCCGCCGGAAAGGGTCTGACCGAAATGATCCTCGCAGAAGATATCTGAGCGGGGAGGGATAAGAAAAATGCGACATATCATTTCCATCCTGATTGAAAACGAAGCGGGTGCGCTTTCCCGCGTGGCTGGGCTGTTTTCCGCTCGTGGCTACAACATTGAATCGCTGACCGTGGCTCCGACGGAAGATCCCTCGTTGTCGCGGATGACCATTCTGACCTGGGGCTCCGACGAGGTGCTCGAGCAAATCACCAAACAGCTCAACAAGCTGGTGGATGTCGTCAAGGTGGTCGATCTCTCCGAGGCTGCCCATGTCGAACGCGAATTGATGCTGATCAAGGTTCGGGCGACGGGTAAGGACCGAGAAGAGATGAAGCGTATGGCCGATATATTCCGTGGTCGCATTATCGATGTGACGGAATCGACCTACGTTATCGAACTGACGGGTGCCAGTTCAAAGCTTGATTCGTTCATTGCTGCGCTCGATGCCGGGCTGATTCTCGAAACGGTACGTACCGGTGTCTGTGGCATCGGCCGTGGCGATCGCATTCTCAAAGTCTAATTATCTGTAAATAAAGAGGATTTCATGAAAGTTTATTACGACAAGGACGCCGATCTCTCCCTGATCAAGGGCAAGAAGGTCACCATCGTTGGTTACGGTTCGCAAGGCCATGCTCACGCCCAGAACCTGAAGGATTCCGGCGTCAAGGTCACTGTTGGCCTGCGCAAGGATGGCGCTTCCTGGAAGAAGGCCGAGGCTGCTGGCCTTAAAGTCGAGGAGATCGCCAAGGCCGTCAAGGGTGCTGACGTCGTCATGATCCTGTTGCCGGATGAGAACATTCCGCAGGTTTACAATGAAGAAGTCGCTCCGAACCTGAAGAAGGGCGCTGCGCTGGCCTTTGCTCACGGCTTCAACGTGCATTACAACCAAGTCGTGCCGCGTGCCGACGTCGACGTTATTATGGTCGCCCCGAAGGGCCCGGGTCACACCGTTCGCTCCGAGTACCTGAAGGGTGGTGGTGTGCCGTCCTTGATTGCTGTTTATCAGGACAAGTCTGGCAAGGCCAAGGACATCGCTCTTTCCTATGCCGCTGCCAACGGCGGCACCAAGGGTGGCGTCATCGAGACCAACTTCCGCGAAGAAACCGAAACCGACCTGTTCGGTGAGCAAGCCGTTCTGTGCGGCGGAGCCGTCGAGTTGGTCAAGATGGGCTTCGAGACCCTGGTTGAAGCCGGCTACGCTCCGGAAATGGCCTACTTCGAGTGCTTGCACGAACTAAAGCTGATTGTTGACCTGATGTACGAAGGTGGCATCGCCAACATGAACTACTCGATCTCGAACAACGCCGAATACGGTGAGTATGTGACCGGTCCGGAGGTCATCAACGCGCAGTCGCGTGAAGCCATGCGCAACGCCCTGAAGCGCATCCAGACCGGCGAGTACGCCAAGATGTTTATTCTGGAAGGCCGCACCAACTATCCGTCGATGACTGCACGCCGTCGTCTGACCGCTGCTCACCCAATCGAACAGGTTGGCGAAAAGCTGCGCGACATGATGCCGTGGATCAAGAAGAACAAATTGGTTGACCAGTCCAAGAACTAAGCGGACGGTTCATAAGCGGCTCGAGGAGTGTTCGGTGACAGGGTATCCGTCCCGCGTTATCGACCACTTAGCGTAGCTGGCTGACGATGGGCGGTACAGGTGACTGTGCCGCCCTTGTTGTTTGCGGATATGGCACCTTTACGGGTGTATCCTTTAACGATATTCCGACGTAGTGCAATCACCCTATGACTGAACTCAAACCACGCAAGTCCTTGTTCAACCCTGATGTCAAACGGCGCGGTATTTACGTACTTCCTAATCTGTTTACGACGGCAGCCCTGTTTGCGGGATTTTTTGCCATTGTGCAGGCGATGCAGGGCGATTTTGCTCGAGCTGCGATGGCGATTTTTATAGCCATGGTGCTTGATGGATTGGATGGGCGGGTGGCTCGTCTTACCAATACCCAGTCGGCGTTCGGGGCTGAATACGATTCGCTCTCCGATATGGTCAGCTTCGGAGCGGCACCGGCGTTGGTGATGTATGAGTGGGCATTAAGAGATCTTGGACGCCTTGGCTGGATTGCTGCCTTCATCTATTGCGCAGGCGCGGCGTTGCGCCTCGCACGATTCAATACGACCTTGGAGGTTGTTGATAAGCGCTATTTCCAGGGCTTGCCCTCGCCGGCAGCAGCAGCATTGGTGGCTGGCCTGGTTTGGGTGATGATCGAAACCGGAGTGGCGGGGAGCGATGTTCGCTGGTTTGCATGTGCCCTGACCATTTTTTCTGGCGTGACGATGGTGTCGAATATCCGTTTTTATAGTTTCAAGGATATCAACCTGAAGAAGAGCGTTCCGTTCTTCGTGATCGCGGCAATTGCCTTGGGCTTCGCGCTGGTCGCATACAGCCCAGAAATCGCCTTGTTCGGCTTTTTTGTTCTTTACGGTCTGTCTGGCTATGTCCAGGCGGCAATTGGTTTGCTGAAGCGCAAGCCGCAGTAAGACGGAGCGGATTTATGAAACAACATCTGGTTATCTTCGATACGACCTTGCGCGACGGGGAGCAAAGCCCCGGAGCGTCGATGACCAAAGAGGAAAAGATCCGCGTCGCCCGCCAATTGGAGAAGATGCGTGTGGATGTGATCGAGGCGGGTTTTGCTGCAGCCTCGCCGGGGGACTTCGACTCCATCCACGCTATTGCTCAGGCGATCAAGGAATCCACTATCTGTTCGCTGGCGCGTGCCAACGAGAACGACATTTGCCGTGCCGGTGAGGCCATTCGGCCGGCCAAGTCCGGGCGCATCCATACTTTCATCGCGACCTCGCCGATCCATATGGAGAAAAAACTGCGGATGACCCCAGACCAGGTGGTCGAGCAGGCGGTTAAGGCTATCGGTTGGGCCCGGCAGTTTACTGATGATGTCGAGTTTTCCGCCGAGGATGCAGGGCGCTCGGAACTGGATTTCTTGTGCCGTATCTTTGAAGCGGTGATCCAAGCCGGGGCGACGACGATCAACGTGCCGGATACTGTTGGCTACAACATTCCCTTCCAGTATGCTGAAACCATGCGGCAGTTGATTGAGCGCGTGCCCAATTCCGACAGGGTGGTTTGGTCGGTGCATTGCCACAACGATCTTGGTCTTGCCGTTTCCAATTCATTGGCAGCGGTGTTGGCCGGAGCTCGCCAGGTGGAATGCACGATCAATGGCTTGGGCGAGCGGGCAGGTAACGCCGCACTCGAGGAAATCGTGATGGCTGTGCGGACCCGTGCCGACGTGTTTCCCGTCGAGACACGGGTCGACACGACGCAGATCGTGCCTGCCTCGAAATTGGTCTCCCAGATCACAGGCTACCCGGTGCAGCCGAACAAAGCGGTAGTTGGGGCCAATGCCTTTGCCCACGAGTCCGGCATCCATCAGGATGGTGTGCTAAAGCATCGCGAGACCTACGAGATCATGCGGGCCCAGGACGTGGGTTGGACGCAGAACAAATTGGTCCTCGGTAAGCATTCCGGGCGCAATGCCTTCAAGACTCGCCTGCAGGAGCTTGGAATCGAGCTCGAAAGCGACGAGGCCCTGAATGCGGCATTTGCTCGTTTCAAGGAGCTGGCCGATCGCAAGCATGAAATCTTCGACGAGGATTTGCACGCACTGGTTTCCGACGAAGTGGTGACGCCGGAACAGGAGCATTACAAGCTCGTGTACTCCCATGTCTGTTCGGAGACCGGTGAATTGCCGATGGCCAAGGTCATCCTGAATGTCGGTGGGGTCGAGAAGAAGGGTGAGGCCGGCGGCGGTGGGCCGGTCGACGCGACTTTCAAGGCGATCGAAAGCATCGTCGGCAGCGGTGCCGAACTACTGCTCTATTCGGTCAATGCGATCACTACCGGGACCGATGCGCAAGGGGAGGTGACTACCCGTTTGGCCAAAGGCGGGCGTATCGTGAATGGCAACGGTGCCGATACCGATATCGTCATCGCCTCGGCGCGCTCTTACTTGAATGCGCTAAACAAGTTGCACTCCAGCTTCGACAAGGTGCGTGCTCAGGGCGACGTGTGACCTCAAGTCGCTCCAAAAAGCTGCTTCAGTTCGCTGAGGCAGCTTTTTTTTCGTCCGTTTGCCGCGTGGAGCGGATGAACATCACTGTCGAGAAAAACAATATTACGGCCAGCAGAGTTTCTCCGGTTGCGAGATGGCGGCTTAGTCCTTGATCGCTGGTGGCGCGGGTCAAGCCCTCCAAGAGGTAAATCTGCACCAACAAAGATAGCCATTTGTAGGTGTAGCGCTTGCCGCGCAAGACGCCAAAAAGTGGAAAGAGAAGGATGGCGGCCTTCAATGTCATCCAGGAGCCGCCCGGCTTCAGCGGGGCAAGCCAGGCTTCCCAAGCCAGGCAAAGGAAGATCAAGGCGATCAGGCTGGTGCTTGCCAGCAAACGATAGTGCTTCGGTGTCATGAAACTGCTCGGAATTTTTGGGCGGGGCTGCTTGGACGGGGCGCTGCTTGTCTGTCAGAGTCCCTGTGATTTCAATGGGGTGGGCTATTATACGGCCCCATGTCGATACGCCCCCGATCATCTCGAAAACGCGCTGCCTCGCCAAAGGGAAGTGCAGGAATCCTGCGTCGCTTCTTCGAGGAAAACATGATGCAGACCAGTGCTGCTCTGGCGTTTACGACGTTGATGTCCTTGGTGCCGTTGGTCGCTGTCGTGGTATCGGTGGCCAGTGCGGTACCGTATTTCGATGTTCTGCTAGGGCGCTTGGAGCAACTGATACGTGAAGCGTTGTTGCCGGCGGGGACAGCCAACACCATTGTCGGCAACATCGGGCGTTTTTCGCACAAGGCGCAGCAACTGACTTGGGCGGGTATCGCGCTGCTGAGTGTGACGGCTTTCATGTTGATGCATACGATAGAGCGAGCCTTCAATCACTTGTGGCTGGTTCAGCCGCGACCGCTGCTGGCGCGCTTGCGTTTGTATGCCTTTGTGATGGCGGTGTGGCCATTCCTATTGGGGGCCGTAGCAGGGGTCGTCTCCTTCGCCGTGACTTCCTCTCTCGGCTTGTTCGACGAGCCGGCGTGGTTTCGCCGCATAGCCCTGAAAGGCGTGGCGATTCTGCTGATGGGCTTGTTCTTCTCCTTCCTCTATTACGCCGTGCCGAATGCCCGGGTGAGCAAGCGTGCTGCTTTGATCGGAGGAGTTTTTGCGACTGTGGCATTCACTGCGATGCAGAAGCTGTTCGAGGTATTTCTCGTCAGTTCGGCGATGCTGAAAAGCATCTATGGCGCGTTTGCTGCCTTCCCGGTTTTCCTGGTCTGGCTTCACCTGTCTTGGGCGGTGATCCTGTTCGGTGGACTGGTTGCCGCTAAGGTAAGTCCTCAGGCTGGACGCTGAAAGCCTCCACGTTTCCTGTCTGTTCGACGAGATGGGTGACCTGCAGTTCAAGCACTTCGAGCTTTTCCGTTTCGGCAAGGATTACCACCCGCCGGGCGCCCTCGCGGATCAAACCTGCCGGCGCGACCAGGCAGCGCTGAGGGCGTAGGGGTGGGGTTTCGGGAAGGATCAGGCCGGAAGCCTTGCCAAGCATTTGCTCATCGGCCCGAACGATTTCCACTGCTTGCGCCCGGGAGGTCAGTATTTCCAGCCCTAGCTCTAGGTGCTCCGGGTTCTCCGAAGTGGCCCAGCGGATCATGCAGATATGCCATGTGGGCATTGCTTCGGTCCGCTCTCCTTGTGGCTGCAGGGCAACGATTTCGCCGACGCGGATGTTTTCGGCTTGGCCGGACAAGTGCATCACGGCATAGCCATCGGGGCTTTCGTTGGTGACCATCCATTCCCCGGTCGGTGGCGTTCGCGACGGGTGTTTTGTCAGCTGCCAGAGGGTCGTCAGTCCGATGCAGATGTGGGCTCGGTAGGATTGGCGGCGCCGCGGGAATTTTCGTTTCGTTGGGTGCCCCCAGAGCTGGTGCAAACGGAGCAAGATGGCTTGTCCGGCATGGGTATCGGCAAAAGCCGGTAGCCCCAGGGAGGAGGCAGGTGCTCCCTGGCTCATGGCTTCATGGTGCCGTTTGGCCTGTTCGGCGATGGCGTCGCAGACAAAATATCGGGTTTGCACCGGATCGACCGGGAGGCGTCGTATCAATGCGTAGGCAGGGAAGTCCCGGTCGGGGTCGATCCAGAAGATGCCCGTACTGTGCAGCGGCGCTTGTTCGAATAGTTCCAGCGGTGGGGTGTGTTGCGTCGTATAAGCCCAAATGAACTCCAGTTCGTTTGACGAAAAGGAGGCTGGTTGGGCAATTGCAGCGAGGACGATACGGCTGTATAGCTGGGCAATGCTCGGGGTGCCATGGGGGCCCGGAAAACTCTCGATACCGAGCCGCTGGGCCGTGCGATAGGCAGCGTGCAGCTGTTGCCAATGGCCGGGTGTGCTTGGGGCGGAGAGCAGGTAGTTGATGTTGATCTGCCAGGCGATCGCCTGCATCGCACGCCGCAACGAAGTATGAGGCGTTTGCAGGGCGCGCGGACCTTCCGGGTCGAACAGGTCGGCCAGGGTGTTGAAATAATCCTGCGCCAGCGTCTTCAGCATGTCGAGAATCACGCGGACGTGTTGGCGCAAGCGTCTGGAGATTGGCAGCGTGACGTCGTTGAGTTGCGGAATCTCGGCGTTGACGATGCGTTCCGCCTGACCGTAGAGCAGATCGAGAAGCTTCAGGCGTTGTCCGGGTGGTACTGGGGTGTCGCGCAGCAACAGGAACTGGGCGTGCAACTGGTCGGCATCCTCGGAGCCGCTGCGTCCATGGGCGAGTGCCAGCCACTCAAGTATGCTCTTGACGCTGGTCTCGGTGGCAGGCGGTGACAGCGGTGTCGTCGTCATGTCCATGATCGGAGGAGCATAACAAAGTTTTACAACTTGGCCAGTGCCGACGGGCGAACGGGCGCTGCTTGTCGATATGCGGTCGTCGCTCAGAATCGACTCCTTAGCTAAGTGGCTTGTTTTTCCTTGATAAAGGGATATAATCTCGGGTCTTTTTTCCAGCTAACGAAAGTATTCTCATGGTTGTTATCCGTCTTGCCCGTGGTGGCGCCAAGAAGCGTCCGTTCTACAACCTCGTTGTGACCGACTCCCGTAACCGCCGCGATGGCCGTTTCGTTGAGCGTATCGGCTTCTACAACCCGGTTGCCTCCGGCAATGCCGAAGCCCTGCGTATCGCTACGGACCGCCTGACCTACTGGCAGCAAAACGGCGCTCAACTGTCGCCGACCGTTGCTCGTCTGGTCAAGCAACACGCTGCCAAGCTGGCGGCCTAAGTCGTTTCGCCTTGTCTGGCAACGATATCGTCGTATTGGGGCGGCTTGCCGACCCTTACGGAATTCGCGGCTGGTTAAGGTTGTATCCCTTCGGGGACGATCCGCTGGAGTGGGGCAAGATGCCTGTCTGGTGGATCGGGAGTGAAGGCGGCCCTTGGCGTGAGGTCAAGCTGAAAGGTTTGAAAGTTCATGGCGAGGGTCTGGTGGTTGCGTTAGATGGCGTGCCCGACCGGAATGCCGCCGAATCGCTGAAAGGCATGTTGGTCGGTGCGCCGCGCGAAGTGTTGCCGGCGACCGACGAGGACGAATTTTACTGGGCCGATTTGCTGGGTCTGGAAGTCGTCAATACGGCCGATGAGAAGCTGGGCAAGGTTGCCGGGCTGATCGAAACCGGAGCGAACGACGTGTTGCGCGTTGTCGCCGAGGATGGCACCGAGCGTCTGCTACCTTTTGTCGACGCGGTCGTGCTTAAGGTCGAGAAGGATGCGGGGCGTATCCGCGTGGAGTGGGGCAGCGACTGGTGAGTCGCCAGGAGCGTAAGCGGTGATCCGCTTCGATTGCATTACCCTCTTCCCGGAGATGTTCGCCGCGGTGACGCAGAGCGGTATCACGCGTCGGGCATTGGAGGAACAGCGCTGGGTCTGGCAAGGTTGGAACCCGCGTGATTTTGCCGAGAATGCCTGGCGTCGGGTCGATGATCGTCCCTTTGGCGGTGGGCCGGGCATGGTGATGCAGCCGGGGCCGCTGGAGAAGGCGATTGCGGCGGCGAAGGCTGGGCAGCGTGAAGCGGGCTTGGCCAAGAGTCGGGTGATCTACCTCTCGCCGCAAGGCGCACCGCTGACCCATGAGCGGGTCATGCGGCTGGCGAACGGAGAGGAGGGCTTGATCCTGCTTTGCGGTCGCTACGAAGGAGTCGACGAGCGTCTGATCGAGCGCTGTGTCGATGAAGAAATTTCGATCGGGGATTTTGTGCTTTCCGGCGGCGAGTTGCCGGCGATGGTGTTGATTGACGCCGTCGTCCGCCAGTTGCCGGGGGTGCTGGGCGATGCCGCTTCGGCGGTGGAAGATTCGTTCGTGACGGGCTTGCTCGACTGCCCGCACTACACGAGGCCCGAGGTGTATGAAGGACAAGGTGTGCCGGAGGTGTTGATCTCCGGCGACCACAAGCGAATTCGTCGCTGGCGATTGAAACAGTCGTTGGCGCGGACCCGGAAGCGCCGCCCGGATTTGTTGGCGCACCGTGCGTTGAGCACGGAAGAAACGCAACTCCTCGGGGAGATATCCCGAGAGGAGCAATGCGGTGAGAAATGACAATTTAAAGGAACTCACATGAACCTGATTCAACAACTCGAGCAGGAAGAAATCGCCCGCCTCGGCAAGACCATTCCCGAATTCGCTCCGGGCGACACCGTCGTCGTCCAGGTGAAGGTCAAGGAAGGTAACCGTGAGCGTCTGCAGGCTTACGAAGGCGTCGTCATCGCCAAGCGTAACCGTGGCCTGAACTCCAACTTCATCGTTCGCAAGATTTCGTCTGGCGAAGGTGTTGAGCGTACGTTCCAGACCTACTCCCCGCTGGTTGCTTCGATCGAACTGAAGCGTCGCGGCGATGTTCGTCGCGCCAAGCTGTACTACCTCCGCGAGCGTTCCGGCAAGTCCGCTCGTATCAAGGAAAAGCTGGACTTCAAGAAGGCCTAATCGGTTTTCTGAAGCGGCAAATGAAAAAGGGGCGCTCCGGCGCCTCTTTTTTATTTGGTTTTTGCCAAAAATGGGCGTGCACCGCAGCAGTAACCCAAAAATGGAAAACGCCATTGCCTAGTGCTGTGTTTTGCGTGATAGTGCAGCTATTCGAAGCCTCTGTTCCACGGGGCGCAGGTGCTTGGCCTGTCGCGCTGCTGGGTGGCGCTTTTCCCGGCAGTGTGGAAGGCTTCCAAGTGATTTGATCTTGCGCAAAATGATGACGCCGGCTTCCGGGTAGATTGGAACAGTTAGCCAGTCGTCACATTTCCGAAAGGAAAACAAATTGCCAGATTGGAGCGAAAGGCAGAAGGAGCGCATTATCCAGGAGTTCGTGCCTGGAAAGCAGGTCACGCTCGCCCATCTGATTGCGCATCCGACCGACGATTTGAGCAAGAAGATTGGGGTTCCAGGTGCCGAGGCCATCGGCATCATGACGCTGACTCCTGGCGAAACGGCGATGATTGCCGGTGATATTGCCACCAAGGCAGCTTCCGTCGAGATTGGTTTCCTCGACCGTTTTTCCGGTGCCTTGGTCATTTACGGTTCGGTTGGTGCGGTGGACGAGGCGCTCGGTCAGGTGATCGGCGTCCTGGAGCGTTTGCTGGGGTATTCCGTATGCCAAATAACGCGCACCTGACGGTTGATCGTTCCCAGGCTTTCATGCTGGCCGGACCGATCGGCGCCGGCAAGACGACCTTGTTCAACCTGCTGTTCGGCCGCCAGCAAGGTAGCCGCAAGACGCAGGCGGTCGAATATGAGGCCGATATCGGCGTCGATACGCCGGGCGAGTTTTTCAGCCATCCGCGTCTCTACCATGCCTTGATTACCACGGCGTCCGATGTCGGCACGCTGGTTTATGTCCAGGGCGCCGACGATTTCGTCTGCCGCATGCCGCCGGGGCTGCTCGATGTCTATGGGCAGAAGCGCCTGATCGGAGTGATTACCAAGATCGATCTGCCGCTGGCGGATGCCGATCGCGTTGAAGCGCTGATGCGCGAACACGGCATTAGTGGCCCAATCTTTCGCGTTTCATCCGGTGAGCCGGAAAGCGTTCTTCCATTGAAGCAGATATTGACCGGGCCGACCGGCGGCTGGGCTCCCGGTTTCGTCCACGGCGAGGAGGTTCTGCCATGAAGAAAACCCTGGTTTCCGCTGAGTTTGTCCGCCAGGAGCACGCGGCTGGGCGCAAGCGGATCGAAGCGAAGTTGCCGATGGCCATCGTCACGGCCGAAGCGCGTACGGTGGCCGACCAATTGGGTGTGGCCATTGTCGAGAGCCTTGCTGCACTGCCAGTTAGCCCGCTTCAGAGTGGGGGCGCTGTAGGCGACAAGGGGGACAAGCCATCTTCGGCACAGGGTGCGTCGGCCGAAGTCGAGGCAATTCGTGCGGCAATCCTGGCCAAACTGCCGGCAGGCTGCGTTTCCGATGCGGTGGTCGATCAGTTGATCCGCAAGGCCATGGAGGAAAGCCAGCTCACCACAGCGGCGGCCACCGGCGGGGATGGGGCTTACGTCAGCCAACGGATCGCTCGCGGCATCAAGCACGTTAGTGCCAATTCGGTTTCCTTTGGCCTGTTCGAGGGCGCCGGGGCAGCAAGCCAGGTCGGTTTAACCGATGTGGTGACGGCAAAGGATGGCAGCCCCATGGCGGCCGGTTACATGTCCTGGAGTAACTGCTTTTTTCCCTGGACCCTGACCTACGACGAAATCGACATCGTCCTCGAAGGTGAGCTGCATATTCGTAGCGAAGGGCAGACCGTGATTGGACAGCCCGGGGATGTGATCTTCATTCCGAAAGGCTCGGTCATCGAGTTCGGTACGCCCACTTGCGTCCGCTTCCTTTATGTCACTTATCCCGCCGACTGGCAGGGGTGAGAGGGCAGTCATCATGCCTGCATTCATTACCGAATCCTGGCTACGCGAACACTTCAGCCTGACTGACGGGACGGAGGTGCACCTGCCGGCGGATGGCAAATTGACGCCGGCGGCCCGGGCCTTGCTCGACGAGAAGCATGTTCGCGTCAAATACGTCGACGAAGCAGGCAGGACGTTCCTTGAAAGTGCGGATGGGAAAGGGGACATCCAGACAGACGGCGAACCGCAGCGCATGCAGGTTCATCCGCTGACCAGTTCCGAGCAGTGGCGGCATGCCAATTGCCAGGTGTGTGGTCAGGAGGTCAAGCACAAGCCGGATTCGCTGACCCATTTGAATGTCCATACCCTGGTGCCGAAGAACGATCCGCGCATCAAGCTGCGCGGTAAGCTGGATACTGCGATTGCCTATGCCGTCTGGGCGCAGGCGGAATTGAGTCCCCGCGAGAAGGAATCGGTCATGGCGGTATGGCTGGCGGATGTCCGTTCGGCCTTGGGCAACGTTCTGCGTGCCGAAGTGACCGATGAGCTGCTCGGACCGGTGCGTATGGGGGAACTCGATGAAGAGGCGATCCATCGTTTGTCGCATGACCCGATGCGCTATTTTGGCCATGACCATATCCTGCCGGAGGCTGCACAAGGTTCGACCATTGCTCGCCTGAACATGCTGCGGGCGCATATCCGCGAAGCGGAGCTGGCTGCCGCAGAAGTGTATATCGATCGCGATTTCAATGTGCTCCGCCCCGATCTGATGCAGGCGCTCAATCGCCTGAGCAGCGCAGTTTATGTGCTGATGCTGGTCGGCTATGTGTCGTCGTTGGGGCAGCCGACCGACGTGAAGAAGTTGTCATCATGGACCTGATCAAGACCTGCGCCGATTATTGCCGCGAGCATCCGGGGCGGGTTGTCTTCCCGGACAGTCTCGATGAGCGGGCAATTGCCGCCGCCGCGCGCCTAGTTGGCGATGGTTTGGCACAGCCTGTACTGTTAGGCAATCCCTTCGCCATACGCGGCCTTTGCCGGGACAAGCAACTGAGCTTGAGGCAAGTGCCGGTGATCGATCCGCTGCGTTCGCAATTGCGCGAGCACTATGCGGATTTGCTTTTGCCAAAGGTGGCGGAGCGCGGCATGAAACGCGAAGAGGTGCTGGCTCACCTCAATGATCCGCTCTGGTACGGCGCCATGATGGTTGCTGCGGGGGATGCCGACTATTGCGTGGCCGGGAACCTCTCATCGACCTCCAATGTGCTGCGGGCGGCAATCAATGCGATTGGTCTGGCCGAGGGGAACAAGACGGTTTCCAGTATTTTTTTCATGATCGCGCCGGGCGGAGGAAGAGCCCTGGGATTTGCCGATTGCGGCGTGGTCCCGGACCCGACTCCGGAGCAATTGGCCGATATCGCCATATCGACGGCGGAGAGCTATCGCAAGGTGACCGGCGACGTGCCTGCCGTCGGCCTGCTGTCGTTTTCCAGCAGGGGAAGTGCCAAGCATCCTGCCGTGGAAAAGGTGCGTTCGGCCGTTGCCTTGGTGCACCAACGTTGCCCTGATCTGATGATCGATGGGGAATTGCAGTTCGATGCGGCCTACGTCCCCTCGGTGGCGGTTAAGAAGGTACCCGACAGTCCCTTGGCTGGAGCGGCCAATGTGTTCGTCTTTCCGTCCCTTGAGGCTGGGAACATTGGTTATAAGATCGCCGAACGGATGGGGGGCTATACCGCGGTCGGGCCCATGATCCAGGGGCTGCGCTTGCCGATGCATGATCTATCGCGTGGCTGCAGTGTCGAGGATATGATCGATGTCACGCTGGTGGCCAACAAGATGGCCGCAGCGAAGGGCGTTTTGGCGCGAAACGATTTGAAGAAATCAGCATCTGGTTTGATCGGCGTTAACCATTCTGCTGTTGACAAGCAGTATGCTGCGAGGTGTGCAGTTCCTACTTTTTAAGGTCGTAAGACCAATTTATGGAGACGATGCAAAATGGAAGCTCTTGGCATGATCGAAACGAAAGGTCTCGTGGCGCTGATTGAAGCATCTGATGCCATGGTCAAGGCAGCCCGGGTGAAGCTGGTCGGCTACAAGCAGATCGGCGGTGGGTTGGTGACGGCTCTCGTACGTGGTGATGTGGCGGCCTGTAAGGCTGCAACAGATGCCGGTGCGGCCGCTGCACAGCGTATTGGCGAACTCGTGTCGGTGCACGTTATTCCGAGGCCGCATGCCGATCTGGAAGAAATTTTCCCGATCAAGATGACCGGCACCCTGGAAGACTGACCAACTCAAGGGAGTGTGAAGCTCCCGGACAAACTCGTCGCTGCCGAAATCTGTCGTAGGCCGCGCTGCGTTGACCTGTAGGGGAAGTCCCCTTGGCGGGTTGTTGCGGCGGCGGCCGAGACAGGGAGTGGTCATTGGTCGAAATTGTCCGAGTGCCTCTTTTCTAGACGAGGTTCGCGATGGAACTAGCAGTGGTCGTCGGTCAAGTGGTATCGACCGTAAAGTGCCCCGGTTTCGAAGGCGATCGCCTGCTTCTGATCGACTTCATTGATACTTCCGGCCAACCGCAGGGGAGCCTTCACGTTGCTGCCGACAGTATCGGGGCCGGGACGGGGGAATGGGTTCTCGTGGTGCAGGGAAGCTCTGCCCGGAAGACGGTAGGTGACGATGTGCCGGTAGACATGAGCGTTGTCGGCATTGTCGACGAGGTGGTGGTCGGGCAACAGGTGGTGTACCACAAGTGATGAAGTGACGCTTTTCGCCGGGCTGCAATTCCGGGCATGCAGAGGCATGTCCGGCCGGTTCGGCAAAGGGAGATCTGTATGGATCTTGATGCCAAGGAAGTGGAGCGTATCGTTCTGGCCGTATTGCAGGCGATGGACAAGTCGCCCTCTAGCGGGGCCGGGATAGCTGCGGGCAAATCCGGCCCCGGTGTCTTTGATAGCCTTGACGATGCCGTAGCGGCGGCGAGTAAGGCGCAGCTGGGCTTGCGTTGTCTGGCTACCCGCGCCAAGGTGGTCGAAGCCATCCGTCGAGTCGGCGAAGCCAACGCCAGGGATTTGGCGGAAATGGCCGTGGCCGAAACCGGAATGGGACGGGTCGAAGACAAGATTCTCAAGAATATCGCCCAAGCCAGGCAGACGCCGGGGATCGAATGCCTGCGGCCGGCGGTGCTTACCGGCGACCGCGGTTTGACCTTGACGGAGAACGCCGCCTGGGGAGTCATCGCTTCGGTGACGCCATCGACCAATACGGCGTGTACGGTGATCAATAACGCCATCAGCATGATCGCCGCCGGCAACACGGTGGTTTTTGCCCCACATCCCGCGGCCAAGCGGGTTTCTCAGAAGACGATCTCCCTGATCAACGAGGCGGTGGTCGCTGCCGGTGGGCCGGATAACGTGGTTACGACAGTCACCGAGCCCAATATCGAAACCGCCCAGCGCCTGTTCAAGTATCCGGGTATCAACCTGCTGACGGTCACTGGTGGCGAGGCCGTCGTACATGAGGCGCGGAAGCATACCGACAAGAGATTGATCGCCGCCGGCGCCGGCAATCCGCCAGTCGTCGTGGATGAGACAGCCAATATCGCCCAGGCTGCACGCGATATCGTTTGGGGGGCGTCCTTCGACAACAACATCATCTGTGTCGACGAGAAGGAACTGATTGCCGTCGACAGCATTGCTGGTGCGCTCAAGGCCGAGATGAGGAAGCACAATGCGGTCGAGTTGAACGCCGACCAGCTTAAACGTCTTGAGGATGTGGTGCTGGCCTGCGATAAGCAGGGCAAACCGGCGATCAACCGGGAATGGGTGGGGCGAGACGCTGCAAAGATCGCAAAAGCTGCCGGACTCCAAGTGCCGGACGATACGCGTCTGTTGTTCTTCGAAGCCGCTGCGGATCACCCATTGGCCGTGCTTGAGCAAATGATGCCGGTTTTGCCGCTGATCCGTGTCGGTACGGCGCGGGAAGGCATCGATCTGGCGGTTCGGCTGGAAGGTGGTTGCCGCCACACCGCCGCGATGCATTCTAAGGATCTCGACCACCTGGATTACATGGCCAATGCCATCAATACCAGCATCTTCGTCAAGAATGGGCCATGCCTGGCAGGCCTGGGCTTCGGTGGGGAGGGCTGGACGACTATGACGATCTCCACGCCGACCGGCGAAGGGGTGACCTCGGCCGCGACCTTCGTACGCTTGCGGCGTTGTGTCCTGGTGGATCACTTCCGGATCGTCTGAACATGGGGCGAGATATGGACCTCTGGCTGAATCCTCGTCTTGACCGAGCTGCAGAACTGCTTACTGGTAACGATGTACCAGCCAGTGGCGAGTTGCGCCTTGGTATCGACCTCGGAACCAGCGACGTTGTGTCCATGGTGGTCGATGCCGAAGATCGGCCGATCGGCGTTCAACTGGAGTGGGCCGATGTGGTGCGGGACGGCATCGTCTGGGATTACTTCGGTGCCGTCAGTATCGTTCGCCGTCAGGTGGCGGCTCTGGAGCAGCAGTTGGGGGTGCGTTTCGGCAAAGCCAATACGTCCTTCCCGCCGGGAACCGATCCACGCATTTCGGTCAATGTCATTGAGGCGGCAGGGCTGGAGGTTGATCAGGTGATCGACGAACCATCTGCCGTCGCCAGCTTGCTGGCTATCGATGCCGGGGCGGTGGTCGATATCGGTGGCGGTACGACCGGCATCGCTGTCGTCAATGAGGGAAGGGTGGTGTATTCGGGTGATGAGCCCACGGGAGGGCATCATGTTTCCTTGACCCTGGCCGGTAGTCGAAACATTCCCCTGGAGGAGGCCGAGCAGCTGAAACTCCAGCGCGGACGGGAAATCTGGCCGACCGTGCAGGCCGTCTTCGAGAAGATGGCCGATATCGTGCGCGAGCATCTGCAAGGCCACTCAGTGCAAAGCCTCTATCTCTCGGGAGGCTCCTGCGCCCTACCCGGCGTGCGCGAGCTTTTCGCCCACGAGTTTCCCAGTCTGCAGGTATTGCAGCCCAGCCAGCCCTTGTTCCTGACGCCGCTTTCCATTGCCGCTTACCGGCCGATGCCGGTAGGCAACCGATAGAACAACAAGAAGGGAGTCGTATATGGAAATGATCAACAAAGTCATCATGATCATCATGATGAGCTTCATGGTCATTGCAGCCATTGACCGCATTCTCAACCAGTTTGGCGGTGCCGAGGTCGTACTCGCCAAGGTAGGCCTTGGCGCACTGGGGCGCGCATTTGCTGGAGCAGGGAGTCAGTTCGAGGAGGGGTTCATGGCCATGGGGGCTTTGGGCTTGGCCATGGTTGGCGTCATCGCGATCGCGCCGGTGTTGGCCAAGGTGCTGGGGCCGGTGGTGATTCCCGCTTATCAGGCGGTCGGTGCCAGTCCCGCCATGTTTGCCACCACCTTGCTGGCCAACGACATGGGTGGTTTCTTCCTGGCCAAGGAATTGGCCACGGTCAATGGTGTGGTCGATAACCCGTCCTGGCTCTATGCCGGGTTGATTCTGGGCGCCATGATGGGGCCCACCATCGTTTTTTCCATTCCGGTGGCGATCGGCATCATCGACGAGAAGGATCGTCGCTTCCTGGCCATGGGCGTGCTGGCCGGCATCGTGACCATTCCCTTGGGCTGTGTCGCTGGTGGAATGGTGGCCATGTATTCCGGCATCAGCATTGGTGGGGAGCCGGTGATCTTTACCTGGAGCCTCATTTTCCAGAACCTGATTCCGGTGCTCTTCTTCTCCGTTCTGGTGGCCGTTGGCCTCTGGCTGATTCCCGAGAAAATGATCAATGGTTTCCAGATTTTTGCCAAGATCCTAGTCAGTCTCATCACCGTCGGGCTCGCCGCTGCCGTGCTGCAGACGACTTTGAGCTTCACGCTGATTCCGGGCATGGATCCCATCTTCATGGTGGCTGGCGACAAGCCGGGTGAGGTGATGCGGGCGGTCGAGGTCATCGGCTATATCGCCTGCGTCTTGCTCGGTGCCTACCCCATGGTGTTCCTGCTCTCGCGGTGGTTCGAGAAACCGCTGATGGGCGTGGGGGCACTTCTGAAGGTGAACAACAACGCTGCTGCCGGCCTGGTGGCCACCTTGGCCAATAACATCCCGATGTTCGGCATGCTCAACAAGATGGATGATCGCGGCAAGGTGTTGAACGTCGCCTTTGCCGTCAGTGCGGCATTCACTTTTGGCGATCATCTCGGGTTCACCGCAGCCAATATGCCGGGCATGATCTTCGCCGTTATCGTCGGCAAGCTGGTGGGGGGCATCACCGCGGTTGCCGTGGCGATGCTCATCGCCCCGAAGGCAACGGCGGAGGGTGACCGTTGATGGACCCTTCGGTATGAGCGTCAGGGAGATTCGCAGCGTGGGCATCGACATCGGTACCACCACCACTCAGGTGATCTTCTCCTGCCTGGAGCTGGTGAACCGTGCGGCGCCGTCGCAGGTTCCGCGTTACGAGTTCTCCCGTCGCGACATTACCTACGAAAGCCCGGTGGTATTCACGCCGGTCGATCATTCCGGTCATATCGACCAAGTGGCTTTGTCCCGTTTCATCGATGGCGAATATCGTGCTGCCGGGCTGGATCGTCAGACGGTGGAGAGCGGTGCCATCATCATCACCGGCGAGACATCCAAGGCGCGTAATGCACGCGATACGATCATGCAGCTGGCCGAGTCGCTCGGCGATTTCGTCGTGGCAACGGCTGGCCCACATCTCGAATCGGTGATCGCTGGCCGGGGATCCGGGGCTGCCGAATATTCCACCATGCATTCGGCTCGGGTGATGAATATCGACATCGGTGGTGGCACTTCCAACTATGTGGTCTTTGACTGCGGTCGGGTGGTCGATACCGCATGCCTCAACGTCGGTGGTCACTTGGTCGAGACCGATACGGGGGGTGGAGTACGTTTCATCCACGAACCGGCAGCCAAGGTATTGGCTGAACTCGGTTTGGCCGGGCGAGACAAGCTCTCGTTGCGGGAGTTGGATGCGCTGGCGGTGCGCATGGCCGCGCTGATCGTCGAGGTCATCGAAGGCGCTCCTTCGGCGCTCGCTCACCAATTGCTGATGACCGACTGTCTACATCGTGGGCATCATCTCGACGCCTTGTTCATATCCGGTGGTGTCGGGGAATGCCTCTACCATCCCGTTGCCGACACTTTCGCCTATGGCGATATCGGCCCCTTGCTGGCCAAGGCTCTGTTGGCGCATCCCGGCTTTGCCGCCATGCCATTGCAGGAGCCCAAGCAGACGCTGCGGGCGACCGTCATCGGTGCCGGTGCCCATACGCTGTCCCTGTCCGGGAGCACCATCTGGCTCAATTACGGACAACTGCCCCTGCGCAATGTGCCAGTGATCGTTCCGGCCTTGGGCGAGGCGGATGGCAGCGATGCGGGCGTCTTGGCCAACGCGTGGGCTATTGCGGCGCGGCGCCAGGATTTGGATCCCTCGCATGAGCGGTGTGCTTTGGCATTACCTGCAGAGTTGCCGGTGGTTTACCGCAGCGTGCTTACTTGTGCCGAGGCGCTACGTATTTTTTCCCAACAGCATCCAAATGCACAGTTGCCGTTGATCGTCGTCGCCCGTCAGGATTTCGGCAAGGCGCTCGGCATGGAGTTGCAGCCCAGTCTTTCGGAACGTCCGTTGGCAGTCATCGACGAGGTCGAGACACGGGAAGGCGACTACATCGATATCGGCAATAGTTATTTCGGGGGCGAGATCGTACCGCTCACCGTCAAGTCACTGGCATTTCCTTCTTGAGGAAGAGGAACATGAAGCTATCCACACGCCTGTTCGGTCAGACTTATCAGTTCAGGGACGTCAAGGATGTCCTGGCCAAGGCCAATGAACCTCGGTCCGGCGATGTGCTCGCCGGAATCGCCGCCGCAACGGCGCAGGAACGCGTTGCCGCCAAGCATGTATTGAGCGAGTTGACCGTCGGCGACCTGCGCAACAATCCGGTCATTCCCTACGAGGAAGACATAGTCACCCGGGTGATCCAGGACGGCATCAATGAAGGGGCCTACGACAAGCTCAAGAATTGGACGATCAGCGAGCTCCGGGAATATCTCTTCTGCGACGGCACCCGTCTCGAGGATATCGAGTTTCTGCGCAAGGGATTGACCTCCGAGGTTGTGGCGGGCGTCGCCAAGATCTGCTCCAACGCTGACCTGATCTACGGTGCCAAGCGCATGCCGGTGATCAAGAAGGGCAATACCACGGTCGGTCTGCCCGGCACCTTCAGTTGTCGCTTGCAGCCCAACGACACCCGCGATGACGTGAAAAGCATCGTCGCACAAATCTACGAAGGCTTGTCTTTCGGCGCCGGCGATGCGGTGATCGGCATCAACCCGGTCACCGACAACGTCGAGAACGTGACCCGCCTGCTGCACCAGATTTACGAGATCGTGGACAAGTTCCATATCCCAACGCAAGGCTGTGTGCTGGCCCACGTGACCACGCAGATGGAGGCGATCCGCAAGGGAGCGCCAGCGGGGCTGATTTTCCAGAGTATTTGCGGCAGCGAAAAGGGCCTGGCGGAATTCGGCGTCACCGTCGAGATGCTCGACGAGGCGCATCAGGTGGCGACTACTTACAACCGGTCAGCCGGTTCCAGCGTCATGTACTTCGAGACCGGGCAGGGGTCGGCGCTATCGGCCAACGCCCACTACGGGGCCGACCAGCTGACCATGGAGGCGCGCAACTATGGGTTGGCCCGCCGCTACAACCCCTTGCTGGTCAATACGGTGGTGGGCTTTATCGGTCCGGAATATCTGTACAACGATCGTCAGATTATCCGTGCCGGTTTGGAGGATCACTTCATGGGCAAGCTCTCAGGTATCTCGATGGGCTGCGACTGCTGCTATACCAACCATGCCGAGGCTAACCAGAACTCCAACGAGAACCTGATGATCCTGCTGGCGACGGCGGGTTGCAACTACATCATGGGTTTGCCCATGGGCGACGACATCATGCTCAACTACCAGACTACCGCCTTCCATGACACGGCCACCATTCGCCAGTTGCTCGATCTCAGACCCGCGCCGGAGTTCGAGCGTTGGCTCGAACGGATGGGCATCATGGAAAACGGACGACTCACCGCCAAGGCCGGCGACGCGTCGATGTTCTTCTGAGGGAACGGCCATGGACCAAAGACAAATTGACGACATCGTCCGCGCAGTGATGGGTAAGCTCGCCGAGGGCGGGAATGTGCCGGCATCTGCGGCAACACATGCTGCACCATCGGCGGCCAAGGCACAGCTAGCGAGTGGCGATAGTCTGCCTGATTTGGGGAGCGACGAATTCAAAACCTGGATCGGAGTACGTAATCCGAACCGCAAAGAGGTGCTGGAAGACTTGCGCCGGAGTACGGCAGCACGCATCGCCGTCGGCCGGGCCGGGCCAAGACCGCGTACGGTTACCCTGCTGCGCTTCCTGGCCGACCACTCACGGTCCAAGGATACGGTGCTGAAGGAAATCCCCTCCGAATGGGTGGCGAAGACCGGGTTCCTCGAGGTGCATTCCGAGATCACCGACAAGGATCAGTACCTGACCCGTCCCGATCTCGGTCGGCGTTTGTGCAAGGAGGCCGTCGACACCATCCTGGCCAAATGCAAGAAAAACCCGCAGGTGCAGGTGGTGGTTTCCGATGGTCTTTCCACAGACGCCATTACCGCCAATTTCGACGAAATCCTGCCGCCCTTGATGAAAGGTCTGGAAAGCGCCGGCCTCGATGTGGGCACGCCGTTCTTTGTACGGCACGGCCGGGTCAAGGTCGAAGACCAGATTGGCGAACTGCTGGGCGCCAAGGTCGTGATTCTGCTGATCGGCGAACGTCCCGGGCTTGGACAATCCGAGAGCCTTTCGTGCTACATGGTCTATAGCCCAAGTCTGGCCAAGACCGTGGAGTCCGATCGGAATTGTATTTCGAACATCCACCGTGCCGGAACGCCGCCGGTGGAGGCCGCTGCCGTCATTGTCGACATGACCAAGAAGATGCTCGACAAAAAAGTCAGCGGCATCGCGCTCAACCGTTAAGCGAAAGGAAGCGTCATGGCTGTCATGGATCTCATCAAGCCGAGCGTACGGGCGGTACGTCTCATCGCTTCGCTCAATGCCGACTTCAAGAAACAACTCAAGCTACCGGATCACTTCAACAGTTTGGGATTGCTCACCGCCGACTCCGACGACGTGACCTATATCGCCGCCGACGAGGCGACCAAGCAGGCGCAGGTGGAAGTGGTGTACGGTCGCTCGCTGTATGCCGGTGCCGCGCATAGCTCGTCGCCGACAGCGGGTGAAGTTCTCATCATGTTCGGTGGGCCGACGCCGGGCGAGGTTCGGGCCGGGCTGGAGGCGGCAATTGCCACCATCGAGGATGGCCCGGCATTCCGTTGTGCCAACGAGGATGGCTCCATCGCATTCCTGTCCCACCTGATTTCCCGCACCGGTAGCTATTTGTCCGGCGTTGCCGGCATCAAGGCCGGGTCGCCCATGGCCTACCTGATTGCACCGCCCTTGGAGGCCACTTTCGGGATCGATGCGGCACTCAAGGCGGCTCAGGTGGATATGGTGACTTATGTGCCGCCACCGTCGGAAACGAACTACTCCGGTGCGTTCATGACCGGAAGCCAAGCCGCCTGCAAGGCCGCCTGCGATGCATTTACCGCCGCAGTGCTGGATGTGGCGGCCTGTCCGATCCGCTGCGGGTGAGATCATGCGTGTAGACGCCATCGGTTTCGTCGAGGTCGTGGGCTTGGTTGCCGCCGTAGAGGCGGCCGATGCCATGGTCAAGGCGGCGCAGGTGCGTTTGCTCAAGCAGCACACCATTTCTCCCGGTTGGGTGACGGTGGTCGTCGAAGGTGACTTGGCCTCCTGCAAGGCGGCGGTCGAGGCCGGCAAGGCGGCCGCAGCGCGTCTGGGCCAGGTGCTCAGTACGCTGGTGTTGGGTCGGCCAGACCGGGATACCGAAGGCTTGGTGCTCGACCTGCTGCGTCCCGACCTTCAGCCGGGATTGTCATCCAAAGGGCTGCTGCCGCGGGCTGCGAAGGTGGTCACTCGAAGTCTCGAGACGAGTACGCCAAATGTTCCGGCTGAAGAACATGCTCCTGAACTGATCACGGTAGCGGGGTCAGCCTTGCCTGAGGTTGAGGTTCAGCCGCCGTGGCATAGCGAGCTTCTGGCTGACACAAGCTCGAACGTTGATGCCTTGAACCCCGCGATATCCAGGGATTCGGAGGCCGGTGCTGCGGTGCACACGGCAGAAATGCCAAAAAGCCAGGCGGCGCCTGCCGTGGAACCTCCTGCTCCGGAAACCTTGTTCGCCTACATTGCGGCCGCGACTCGGGGACGAACTTGCCAGGAAGTGGCGCGTCGTTTCCATCTGGCGCCAGCCGCGGCACGAGAAATCTTGGAGCAATGGCTTCTGGATGGGCGATTGGATAAATCGGGCAGCCGTTATCTTGTCGCCCAGCGCCTGATCTGATTGTGGCGAGTGCGCGAAAAGGATTAAGACGATGAGTGAAATCAGTGCCAAGGTCAAAGCCGCCGGTGTCGTTGGCGGCGGTGGTGCCGGCTTTCCCACGCACGCAAAGTTGGAAGGCAAGGCGGAGATTTTCATCGTCAACGGTGCCGAGTGCGAGCCGCTGCTGCGGGTGGATCAACAACTGATGGCGCAGCATGCCGAGGAATTGGTTCGTGGCTTGCGCTACGGCATGGAAGCCACCGGGGCCAAAGAGGGGATCATTGCCCTCAAGGCCAAGTACAAGCCAGCCATCGCTGCCCTGGAACCCATTCTTCCGAGCAATGTTCGCCTGCACTACCTGAAGGATATCTATCCGGCTGGCGATGAAGTGATCACCATCTGGATGGCGACCGGTCGCCGGGTGCCTCCGGCCAAGCGCCCCGGAGACGTCGGGGTGGCGGTCAATAACGTCATGACGCTGATCAACGTGGCGCGCGCGGTCGATGACGGGGCGCCGGTGATCCTGCGTCCGGTGACGGTTACCGGTGCTGTCAAAACCCCGATCACCGTCACCGTGCCGGTCGGCACGCCGATGGCTGAACTGGTGGCCTTGGCCGGTGGTCCGAATATCCCGAATGCGGCCTACGTCGGAGGTGGGCCGATGATGGGGCATCTGTTGCACGATTTGGCGGAACCGGTGACCAAGACGACCTCGGCGATCATCGCCTTGCCGGAGGATCACATTGTCGTGCGGCGCCATCGCCAGAGCATGCAAAGTGTGCTGCGCATTGCCAAAACAACCTGCGAGCAATGCCTGCTATGCACCGAGCTTTGCCCGCGGCATCTGATTGGCCACGAACTGCCGCCGCATCTCATCGTGCGCTCGCTCAACTACAACCACGTTGGCAATCCATCGACCCTGCTGTCGGCGCTGACCTGTTCCGAATGCGCCGTCTGCGAAGCCTACGCTTGTCCGGTCGACATATCGCCGATGCGGGTCAACATGGCACTCAAGGCGCAGATGCGGGCGCAGGGGCTGAAGTACGAAGGCGAACTGCGGCCTGCCGACCCGATGGCAGAGTATCGGCTGGTGCCCATCACCCGTCTGCTGCACAAACTGGCCATCTACCAGTACAGTGTGCCGGCGCCCATGCTGCCCGAGGTTCATCAGCCGGCGCAGGTCGTCATCAAACTGCAGCAACATATCGGTGCTCCGTCGGTCGCTGTGGTCAAAGTTGGGGACAAGGTCGTGCAGGGGCAGTTGATCGGAGAGATTCCCGAGGGTAGCCTCGGGGCACGCATCCATGCCAGTATCGACGGCACAGTTGCCGAGGTGACCAGCTCAACTGTCACCTTACGTCGCTAATCGAGGAGAACGTCGTGTTGCATGCCATAGGATTGATCGAAACCAACAGCATTGCCAAGGGCATCGAGGCGAGCGACGTTATGGCCAAGACGGCCAACGTTTCCATTCTGGTGTCGAAAGCCATTTGTCCCGGGAAATACATCGTGATGATCGGCGGCGATGTGGCTGCGGTTCAGCAGTCGGTCAAGGCAGCCATCGCGCTGGCCGCCGAAACGGCGGTGGACGACTTCATCATTCCCAGCATTCACCCGTCGATCATGCCGGCTATTTCCGGCGGCAACAGTATCGGCGAGGTGCGGGCGGCCGGGGTGATCGAAACCTACTCGGTGGCCTCCTGCATCGAAGCCGCAGATGCGGCGGTGAAGGCCGCTTCGGTCGAACCGGTGCGTATGCATCTGGCCTTCGGGATTGGCGGTAAAAGCTATGTGGTATTGACCGGTGAGGTGGCCGATGTCGAGGCTGCGGTCAAGGCGGGCTGCGAAGTGGCCGGCGACAAGGGAATGTTGGTGCAGCGTGTGGTGATCCCACGGCCACACAAACAGGTTGTCGAGCATCTGCTCTAAGCATTTTCAGAGCAAGTAAAAAGGCCGGCAGATGCCGGCCTTTTTACTGGTGCCATGAGACACCGGTTCGAACAGTGCTTACTTCAAAACCTGTCCCGCTTTCGCACCGAACTTGACATGGGCTTGCGATGGAACGAAGGAGCCCTTGTTGTCGTCACGTCCCTGCAGCAGAACCTTGGCTTCCGGTTTGCCATAGTCGGCTGCGGCACTGCGGGAGAGCTTGTCGATATCCTTGCCCTTCAGGCGGTTAACAATAAGCACTAGCTTGGTGTCGGCAAAGTCCTGCATCATGTTCATGTCGCCTTCGCTATCGCCAGCGACGAAGATCGGGCCGTAGCCGTACTTCGAAACCAGGAAGCGTTCGATAGCCTTAGTTTTACCTTTACCCTGAGTCTGGTCATAACCCTTGCGGAACTCGGTCTGGATAATGCCCTTGGCATCGCGTTCAAGCTCCATCCCAACGACTCGGTTGTCGGGGTTGACGTAGCCATACTTGGGATTCGAGGAAATCTCCTTGACGACGTCAACAAAGGACGCGGTACAAATCCAGATATCGATACCCGCGGCGCGGAATGCACGGAAAATATCCTGCATTTCCGGCATGAGCCGTAAACCGTTCTTCCAGCTAACGGAAACCACGCCGGCCTTGCCAGGAGTCGATGCAGGACTGGTCCACTTCACTTTCTCAATCGGTTGTGTGAGTTGCCAGTCCGCAGTTTCCTGGGTCATCTTGCGCACTTGCTGCTCGTCCAGACCTGTGAACAGGTAGAGAACCCAAGGGTAGGCAATCGAGACGTCAAAGGTATCTCCGATGGCCTCGTAGAGGTAGCGTACCTTGGTGATGAAGTTGGTGTAGTGTGGATTCTTCTTCACCTCTTCCAGAGACATCTTCCCCTTCAGTCCCTGGTAGTTGTTGTATATCCACGTGTAGCTCTCAACGGCGTCAGGGACGACGAGGTCGATGTTGACCGGTATTCCCGCCGCATTGTTGTAGTCGGCTTTGAAGTTGCTCCCAGGAACATTCATGCGCAGGGCCTTGTCCATCTGGGCCGGCGTCATGTTGAACTTGAGGTTGACCAGTTGATAGATGAGCGTGGCTTCCTCAATGTCCAGGAAGACCATCGTGTTATCCCAATCGAAGACCGCATAGGGCGGCTTGGCCGGGTTGTAGTTGGCACTGCCCTTGCCGTAAGTGGTGAGCAGTTTCTCGATCTGCGCCTTGTTGAATTTATCCCAGTTGTAGTCGGCCAGTTTGACCGCCTGTTGGACTTGAGCCTGGGAATCCGGAACCTGCGTGGTTTGGGCGCAACCGCCGAACAGACCGGCGATAAGAGCGGCAATGAGCAGATAGGTACGCTGCGATTTCATGAGTCTCTCCTTGTAATTGGCATGAAACTATTGAGTCAAACCTGAGAGCGCTACGACAACTCGCTACTCGCTCATGCTACTACCATTCATGGACAAGGGGAGGGGGATGGGACGCTAAATACAATCCGGTTTGACGTGGGTCAACGCGGGCAGTGAGCGCTAGTAAAAACAAAAAAGGCAGCTTTCAGGGCCGCCCTCTTCGTCTGAGAAACAATCTGCCGATTAGGCGCGTTTGTCCTTCTCGATCAGCGCATAGGCCGAGTGGTTGTGGATGGATTCAAAATTTTCCGACTCGACGATGTAGGCGTCAATGCGTTGTTCGGCATTGAGTCGGGCGGCGACGTCGCGCACCATGTCCTCGACGAATTTCGGGTTGTCGTAGGCACGTTCGGTGACGTATTTCTCGTCCGGACGCTTCAATAGGCCGAACAGCTCACAGGATGCCTCAGATTCGACCAGTTGAACCAGTTCCTCGATCCATACGAAGTCATTGGTGCGAGCGGTGACCGTGACGTGCGAGCGCTGGTTGTGGGCGCCACGCTCAGAAATCTTTTTGGAACAGGGGCACAGGCTGGTCACCGGTACGACGACCTTGACCGAGGTGGCGATTTCCCCATGGCAGATGTCGCCGATGAAGGTGACGTCGTAGTCCATCAGGCTTTGCACGCCGGACACCGGGGCGGTTTTGTTAATGAAGTACGGGAAGTTCATCTCGATATGGCCGGTCTCGGCTTCGAGCTTGGCTACCATGTCACGCAGCATGGTCGGGAAATTTTCGACCGAGATTTCGCGCTCGTGGCTGTTCAGAATTTCCACGAAGCGGGACATGTGCGTGCCCTTGAAGTTGTGTGGCAGGCCGACGTACATGTTGAACATGGCGATGGTGTGCTGCACACCGGTCGACTTGTCCTGCACCTTGATCGGGTGGCGGATGGATTTGATGCCGACCTTGTTGATCGCGATCTGGCGGGTGTCGGCCGAGTTCTGGACGTCGGGAATGTTGGGGGTCGGGGTGGTCATTGACTGTTCTTCGGTAAATTATTGTTGGTTGAGTTGGTTCCGAACGCTGCTCACGATGCCGTCAGCGTCCAGTCCGAGTTCGGCCAGCAACTGCCCCTGCTCGCCGTGATCGACGAAGCGATCTGGCAAACCAAGGCGTAGCACCGGCACCTTGATGCCGCGTTCGGTCAGCACGCGCTCCACTTCGGAACCTGCGCCGCCGATCACGGCATTCTCTTCGATAGTGACCAGCAGGGAATGGTTCCCGGCAAGTTCGACGATCAATTCGGCATCGATCGGTTTGACGTAGCGCATGTTGGCCACGGTGGCGTCGAGTTGCTCGCCGGCGGAGATTGCCGCGCCGAGCAGCGTGCCGAAGGCGAGCAGGGCGACCTGCTGACCTTGTCGACGGATTTCTCCCTTGCCGACCGGCAGCACATCGAGTTGCGTCGACGGGATGCTCCCGTTACCGCCGCCGCGCGGGTAGCGCACCATGCTCGGGCCGTCGTGAGCATAGGCAGTGGACAGCATGCGGCGGCATTCGGCCTCGTCGGACGGCGTCATCACCACCATGTTGGGGATGCAGGTGACGTAGGAGAGGTCGAAGGTGCCGTGGTGGGTCGGGCCATCGGCGCCGACCAGACCGCCGCGGTCGACGGCGAAGATCACCGGCAGGTTCTGCAGGGCCACGTCATGCACCAACTGGTCGTAGGCGCGTTGCAGGAAAGTTGAGTAGATGGCGACGACCGGCTTCAGGCCTTCGCAGGCCAGGCCGGCGGCGAAAGTGACAGCATGCTGTTCGGCGATGCCCACATCGTAGTAACGATCCGGGAATTCCGCAGCGAAGCGGACAAGGCCGGAACCTTCGCGCATGGCCGGGGTGATGCCAACCAAGCGCTTGTCGGCGCGTGCCTGGTCACATAGCCAGTCACTGAAGACCTGGGTGAAGGTCAGTTTGCCACTGCCCTTGCCGGACTGGATGCCTTCATCGGGAGCGAACTTGGCGACACCGTGGTAGAGGATGGGGTCGGCCTCGGCCAGTTTGTAACCCTGGCCCTTCTTGGTGATGATGTGCAGGAACTTCGGCCCCTTGATTTCGCGCAGATTCTGCAGCGTCGGGATCAGGGCATCGAGGTCGTGGCCGTCGATCGGGCCGTAGTAATGGAAGCCGAATTCCTCGAACAGGGTGCCGGGGGCGATCATGCCCTTGACGTGCTCCTCGGCGCGGCGGGCCAGTTCGAGCAGCGGTGGGGCAAAACCGAGCATGTGGCGGCCGGCGGTGCGGGCAGCGTTGTAGGTCTTGCTCGAGGTCAAGCGAGTCAGGATGTTGTTTAGCGCGCCGACCGGCGGCGAGATGGACATCTCGTTGTCGTTGAGGATGACCAGCATGTCGGCATCGGCGACGCCGGCGTTGTTCAGTGCCTCGAAGGCCATGCCGGCCGACATGGCACCGTCGCCGATGATGGCGATGGCCTTGCGGTCTTCGCCTTTCTGCTTGGCGGCCAGTGCCATGCCGAGGGCGGCGGAGATCGAGGTGGAGGAATGCCCGACGCCGAAGGTGTCATAGGGGCTCTCGCAGCGCTTGGGAAAGCCGGCGACCCCGTGGCGCATGCGTAGCTTGCTCATGCCTTCGCGGCGGCCGGTCAGGATCTTGTGCGGGTAGCACTGGTGGCCGACGTCCCAGACCAGCCGGTCTTCCGGTGTGTTGAAGACGTAGTGCAGGGCGATGGTCAATTCCACCGTCCCCAGATTGGACGACAGATGGCCGCCGGTTTGCGCGACCGACTCGATCAGGAAGCCGCGCAACTCGTCGGCGAGTTGCGGCAACTGCTTGCGGTCGAGCTGGCGCAGGTCGCAGGGGAACTTGATGCGGTCAAGCAGAGGGAAAGTCATTTCAGAATTGCCGGTGGCAAATGAAGTCGGCCAATTGGGTCAGGCGGCTGGCGCGTTCGCCGAAGCAGGAGAGCGAGGCCAGGGCATCGCTGCGCAGTTCTTCGGCGTAGCTGCGGGCGCGTTCGAGGCCGAGCAGGCTGACGTAGGTCGGTTTATCGGCAGCTTCGTCCTTGCCGGCGGTCTTGCCCAGGGTGGCGGTGCTGGCGGTGCAGTCGAGGATGTCGTCGACAACCTGGAAGAGCAGGCCGGCGCGCTTGGCGAAGCGGTCGAGATTGTCGCGCGCTTCGGTACTGAGCGGTTCGCCGCACAGCGCGCCGAGCAGGACGGCGGCACGGATCAGGGCGCCGGTTTTCAGCGCGTGCATCAGTTCCAGTTCGGGCTGGGTCAGCGGCTTGCCGACCGAGGCGAGATCGATGGCCTGGCCGCCGGCCATGCCACGCGAGCCGCTGGCGTGGGCGAGCAGGGCGATCATTTCGAGTTGCTGCTTGGGCTCGCCGAGCGCTTGCGTGGCGAGTAGCCCGAAGGCTTGTGTTTGCAGGCTGTCGCCAACCAGCAGGGCGGTGGCCTCGTCGTATTCGACATGGCAGGTCGGGCGGCCGCGGCGCAGGTCGTCGTCGTCCATGCATGGCAGGTCGTCATGGACCAGCGAATAGGCGTGGATCATTTCGACGGAGCAGGCGACGACCTCCAGCTTGTCGGCCGCTGCGCCGGTCAATTCGCCGGCGGCGAAAGCGAGCAGCGGGCGGACGCGCTTGCCACCACCCAGCGCGGAATAGCGCATGGCGTCGTGCAGGCGGGCGGGAATGCTGTCGGCGGCCGGCAGGAAGCGGGCGAGCGCAGTTTCGACGCGGCCTTGGGTGGCCGCCATCCAGTCGGTGAACGAGGGGGCGCTCACGAAGCCTCCAGCGTGTTGCGGTCGACTTCCTTGAACTGGCCGTTTTCGAGGACGCGAATCTGTTCCTCAGCATCGGCGAGTTGGGCCTGGCAGTGTTTCATCAGTTCCATGCCACGCTTGTAGGCAGCGATCGAGGCTTCGAGCTCGAGCTGGCCGCCTTCCATGCTGGAGACGATGTTTTCCAGCTCGGCGAGTGCCGCTTCGAATTTCATGTCGGCAATGGGCATTAGATCCATGTCAGACCGGTGCGAGAAAACACACGAAAATACTCCAATCGGGGGCGTATGGTCAAATATCAGGGTAAAATTGCAGTTTTGCGATTAATCCCGCTGGAGGCTTGGAATGTCCGACATGGCGACTCTGTCCCGGTTGGCACCCGCAGTTTCCCAACTGCCGGTGGACTGGTATTTCGATGACAAGGTTTTTGAGCTGGAGAAGAAGCTCATCTTCGATGCCGGTCCGGGTTATGTTGGCCACCAGCTCATGGTGCCCGAAGCGGGCGATTGGCGTTCTCTGGAGTGGAAGGATCACGGCCAGATGCTGCTCAATGGCGGCAGCGCAGGCCCGAATGGCGGCATTTGGCAGATGTCCAACGTCTGTCGCCACCGTCAGGCGATCATGCTGCAGGGTTCGGGCAAGCTGAACGGGCCGATCGTCTGTCCGATTCACCGCTGGACCTACGAGCAATCCGGCGAACTGATTGGCGCGCCGCACTTTCCGCAGAATCCCTGCCTGAACCTGCACAAGGCGCAGCTGGAAAACTGGAACGGCCTGCTGTTCAAGGGGCCGCGGTCGGCCAACGCCGACCTCGGCGGCATGAACGTGGCGCGCGACCTCGATTTCACCGGCTATAAGCTCGACCACGTCGAGATGCACGAGTGCAATTACAACTGGAAAACCTTCATCGAGGTTTATCTGGAGGACTACCACGTCGTGCCTTACCACCCGGGTCTGGGTAATTTTGTTACCTGTGATGACCTGACCTGGCAGTTTGGCGACTGGTACTCGGTGCAGAAGGTTGGCATCACCTCGCTGATGAAGTCCGGCTCGGCGGCTTACGAGCGCTGGCAGAAGGTGGTTCGCGAATACTACGGCGACCGGGGCGAGACACCGCCGCAGGGGGCGATCTGGCTGACCTACTACCCGAACATCATGGTCGAGTGGTATCCGCACGTGCTGGTCGTGTCCACGCTGATTCCGCAAGGTCCGCACAAGACGATGAACGTCGTCGAGTTTTATTACCCCGAGGAAATCGTCGATTTCGAGCGCGAGTTCATCGAGGCGGAACGTGCCGCCTACATGGAAACCGCCATCGAGGACGACGACATCGGCGAGCGCATGGACCGCGGCCGCAAGGCGCTGCTGGCTCAAGGGCGTAACGAGTTCGGTCCGTACCAGAGCCCGATGGAAGACGGCATGCAGCACTTCCACGAGTTCTATCGTCGGATTATGCAGAAGGATATCGAAGCGCGCTGATCGGTTTTTGGCCTTTTGGGCCAGTGCACCGCAGCAGCGAGGGCGTCGGGGTAAAATCCGACGCCTTTTGTTTTTGACGAGACATTCTCGCCTTGCCTCAGCGTAGCGCTTCCCGCCGCTACGAATGCCACCTCAACGAGTTCTGTTCATGCAATCCTTGTGGATGATCGCCGCCAGCTTCCTGTTCGCTTGCATGGGCGTCTGCGTCAAATTTGCGGCCGAGACCCACTCTGCGGTCGAGATCACTTTCTACCGTAGCTTCATTTCGCTGATGCTGATGTATGGCCTTGTCCGCTTGCGTGGCGTGTCGCTGAGGACGGCGCATTGGCGCTGGCAGGTGACGCGGGGGGCGGTCGGTTTCAGTGCGCTGTTCTCCTATTTCTATGCCATCACGCTATTGCCGCTGGCGACAGCTGTCACCTTGAATTACACCTCGGCAATCTTTCTGGCGCTTTACCTCGGTTTTGCCGGTATGCGTTTGCGTGGAGGGATGCTCGGCGCCTTGTTGCTCGGTTTGGTGGGTGTCGTGCTACTGCTTAAGCCGACTTTTCACGCCGATCAGTTGTTTGGTGGTCTCGTCGGCCTCGGTTCTGGAATTCTGGCCGGAATGGCTTATTTCAGCGTGCGCGAACTGGGAGCCCGTGGTGAGCCAGAGACGCGTACAGTCTTCTATTTTTCGCTGGTATCGTCAGTTGGTGCAGGCGTCTGGTTGGTGTTCAGTGAAATCCATGCTGTCGATTGGCATAGTGGCTTGCTGCTGCTTGGTGTCGCCAGCTTTGCGACGATGGCCCAATTGGCCATGACGCGCGCTTATTCCCGTGGCAAGACGATGATGTCGGCGGCACTGGCCTACAGCACGGTGATCTTTTCCAGCCTGTTTGGCATGCTGCTCTGGGGCGAGGTGCTTGCTGCCTCGGCATGGTGGGCCATCGGCCTGATCATCCTTTCCGGTATCGCAGCCACGCACTTTTCGCGTGCCAGTCCGGTCGAGCAGGATTAAACTTGTCCCGAATATAACCAGAACGGAGTCAGATCATGATCGTCATCGACCACAAACCGAACCTCGTCACCGTATCCGTCTTCGGCGAGTTCACGCTGGCCGATTACAAGGAGTTCGAGGAGGTCGTCAATTACAAGGTTCAGTTCGAAGGCCCGGTTGACCTGTTTTTCGACCTATCGCAAATGGCTGGCCTGACGCTTGACGTGGCCTGGGAAGAGGTCAAGTTCTCCCGCGCCCATGCCAACGACTTCAAGCGTGTCGCCGTCGTTACCGACAGCCAGTGGGTGACGTGGAGCGCCTGGCTGTCACAGACTTTCGTCAATGCTGATGTCGAAGTCTTCGAGACGGCCGACGAAGCCAAGAGCTGGCTGGATATTGCGTGAGCTACGGCACGCTGGTTGACGTCGAGACGCTGAAAGCGCATCTCGACGATCCGGACTGGCTGGTCGTCGATGTGCGCCATCAGTTGTCGGATACTGCTTACGGCGGGCGCTCGTACGCCCTATCGCACATTCCCGGAGCGGTCTTCCTGCATTGCGACGACGATTTGTCAGGGCCGATGACTGGGCGAAATGGCCGTCATCCCTTGCCCGATCCGACAAAGCTGGCGGAGCGTTTCGGTCAGATCGGCATCGGGCCGCAGACGCAGGTGGTGGTCTATGACGACGCGCAGGGCATGATCGCCGGCCGCCTATGGTGGTTGCTACGCTGGCTGGGACACGATGCCGTGGCGTTGCTCGACGGCGGTTTGCAAGCTTGGCAGGCGGTAGCTGGGGCGATGACAGCTGTGCTCCCGACCTTAACATCCCGCGAATTCACCCCCGCTGTGCGCGATGCCTGGGTGACGGCAGACTACGTGATGGAGCGCCTGGAAACCCCGTATATGCATCTGATCGACGCGCGCGGCCCGGATCGCTTCCGTGGCGAGAACGAAACCATCGATCCGGTCGGCGGCCACATTCCGGGCGCGGTCAATCGTTTCTTCAAGGACAACCTGTTGCCGGACGGTCATTTCAAGCCGGCCGCCGAATTGCGTGCCGAGTGGCTGGCTGTGCTGGCTGGAGCTGAGCCGGACCAGGTCATCCATCAATGCGGCTCTGGTGTTTCCGCTTGTTTGAATCTGGTGGCCATGGAGTTGGCTGGTCTGCCGGGTTCCCGTCTCTACGCCGGATCGTGGAGCGAATGGTGCGTCGATCCGGGGCGCCCGGTCGCCCGTTGAGTCTCTGGGCCTGACATAGAGGCGCTACAAGGTAGAACTATGTCGCTCTCCCGTCGCATGCTGCGCCAGGTTCTGCTGGTGGCCGGGGGCGCCTCGCTGCTCTTTGCCGTCCTTTTCCTCGGTTTGTACCGCGATCAACTGGAGCGTGAGCGAGCGGCCACTTCGGCGCAGATCAACCGTTTGCTGCGCGTGGCCCTGGAAAACGCCATGCTCAAGCGCGACGTGCCGGGCTTGCGCGATATCGTCCAGCGCATGGGGCAGCAGCCTGGTGTGGTCGGCGTGATGATCCTGGAGCCTGGTGGAGAGGTGCGGTTTGCCTCGCCGGTCGAGCGCCTCGGGCAACGTTTGCCGCAACTGCTTGGCGGCGAGACGAACGGCGTACCGACCACCCGTTTCATCGGCGATGATGGCGGTCGTGAGGTGTTGCGCTCGGTCAATCCCGTGCCCAATCAAACGCCCTGTGTTGGTTGCCATGGCCCGCTAAATCAGCATCCGGTCAATGGCGTGCTGGTCGTCGATTACGATGCCGGCAACCTGCGTGAGCAGGCATATCGCAGTGCAGCGCTGTTTGCAGTGGCGGGAATCGCTGTGTTGGCGCTGACCTTGGGTGCGGTCTGGTATGCGCTGAGGCGGCACGTCATCGATCCTCTGGCGAGGCTCGACCGTGCCGCCATCGCGCTGGCGGCGGGCGAACTGGAAACCCGCGTTCCGGCTGCCGGGGACGATGAGCCGGGGAGGTTGGCGGATAACTTCAACCGGATGGCCGAACGACTGGCCGGGCAGATTCGCCACTCCGAGCGGCAACAGCGCTTCCTGCAGGAATTGCTCGATGGCATGCCGGACGGGGTGCGGGTCATCCGCCGTTCCGACTATCGGGTGCTCGCGGTCAACGCCGCCTATTGTCGGCAGCAGGGCACGACGGCGGAACAGGCAGTCGGTCAGCCCTGCTATCGCTCCAGCCATGGGCGGGATGCGCCCTGTGTCGCGACCATGGTCGTGTGCCCGGTGGCTGAACTGAACGAAGCCGGACAGTCGGTCCAATGCCGGCATCGCCATCGTTCGCTCGACGGGCGCGACGTGCCGGTCGAAGTGCATGCTGTGCTTCTGGACAGCGGCGACGGAAGTGCCGCGGAGCAGGTTGTCGTCGAGTCGATCATCGACTTGTCGCAGGTCGTTCGCCACTCGCAGGAGCAGCGTCTGTCCGAGTTGGGCCTGCTCGCTGCCGGGATCGCCCACGAAATCCATAATCCGCTCGGCTCCATGCGCCTGGCGGTAGACGGGCTGTTGCGTGCGCTGCGTAACGGCAGCGCCGATCAGGACCGCCTGGCCGGCTATCTGGAAATGATGAGCGGCGAAATCGACCGCTGCACTGGTGTCACCCAGCGCTTGTTGATGCTGTCGCGTCTGCCGCAGCAACAGGCGCAGGCGGTGGCCTTGAACCTGGCGGTGTCCGACACGGTGACCCTGCTCGATTTCGATGCCCGCAGCCATGGCATCGTGCAGACGCTGGCGCTCGATCCAGGCGAGCCGCGCGTGCTGGCCGACGACAGCGATCTGCGCATGCTGGTGCTCAATCTGGTTCAGAATGCCCATCATGCGATGCCGAACGGCGGGCAACTGCTGGTGCGTACGGCGTCGGAAGGCGAACTGGCTGTGATCGAGGTGATCGACCAGGGCTGCGGCATTCCGGAAGAAGCGCAAGCGAGGATTTTCGATCCGTTCTACAGCCATCGGGCCGACGGCGAGCGTGGCACGGGCCTCGGCTTGACCATCTGCAAGAGCATCGTCGAGCGTTATGGCGGAGCGATTGCGGTGTCGAGCGTTGTCGGGGCGGGAACCACTTTCCGTGTCCAATTGGCAGGGGTGAGCGAATAAGGTCATGAAGAAACTGATACTCGTCGTCGATGACGACCAGGTGTTCAACCGGCTGCTCGTCGAGCAGATCGGCGACATGGGCTTCGAAGTGCTGGGGGCGCACAGTTGGGCCGAGGCTTCGGCCATTCTGGCCGAGCGCGAGCCCGACTTGGTCTTTCTCGACCTGCGCCTGCCCGATGCCGATACGCCGCAGCTGGTCGAAACGCTGGCTGGGCAGTTCCCGGTCATCGTGCTGACCGGCTACGGTTCGATCCGCAATGCGGTCAGCCTGATCCAGGCCGGTGCGGCCGAGTACCTGACCAAGCCGGTCAGCCTCGACGAACTGGAAATCACCATCCGGCGGGAGTTGGAGAATGCCGAGTTGCGCCAGCGCAATGCCTTCTACCAGCGGCAGATGGCCTCGCGCCGGCCGGGGCCGCTGATCGGCGAATCGAAGGCGATGGACGAGCTCAGGAGCTTGATCGACGCCGTGGCGCCGACCGACGCGACGGTGCTGATCCAGGGTGAATCCGGGACCGGCAAGGAAATGGTGGCGCAGGCCATCCATCAGGGCAGCCTGCGCCACGAGCGTGAAATGCTGACCATCGACGGTGGCACGCTGCAGGAAACCCTGTTCGAATCGGAACTCTTCGGCCACGAGCGTGGTGCTTTCACCGGCGCCGATCGACAGAAGAAAGGCTTGATTGAGGAAGCGGCGGGCAGCACGCTCTTTCTCGACGAGATCGGCGAAACGACACCGGCCAACCAGGCCAAGCTGCTGCGCGTGCTGGAAACCGGTACTTTCCGGCGCGTCGGCGGGGCCAAGACGCTGAAATCGGATGTGCGCTTCGTCGTGGCGACCAATCGCGACCTGGCGGAAGTCAGCCAGAACGGTGGTTTCCGTAGCGACCTGTATTTCCGGCTGGCCAGTTTCGTCATCAAGGTGCCGCCTCTGCGCGAGCGGCGCGAGGATATTCCCCTGCTGGCGGAGCATTTTCTCCAGCGCTTCTCGCGCGGTATCGAGCGCAAGCTGGCGCCGGAGGCGCGCAAGCTGCTGCTGGCCTACGATTGGCCGGGCAATGTGCGCGAACTGCGCAACCTGATCGAACGCGCCGCCATCCTCGCCGGGCGGGAAGAGCGCATCCGGGCCGAACACTTCGGCGCGCTGGGTTCGCGCCGGGAGGATGCGGTGGTCTTCGCCTTCGATCATGAGCCGCGTCTCGAAGATGTGGAGCGCGAATGCTTGCGCCAGAGCCTGGCTCGGCACGACGGCAACCGGGCCAAGGTGGCGGCGGTACTCGGTATCAGCGAACGTAACATCTATCGCCTGATCAAGCAGTACGAATTGGGCGACTAGGGCCTGTTTCCTGCGCCGCTGCTCTGGGTCGCCGAACTGCATTTCCTCTCATCCTGCCAATCCGGCAGGAGTGTTGCCTGCTAAAGCGCTTGTGCCTGTCAATTTGGCAGGCTAGTGATTTACAACGAATCAAGTACTTAGCTTTTTGTCCAGCGTTTGAACTGCCATTTTGGCAGGGTGGGTTTTCGTTCTGAATTTTTGACTGAATTATTTTTTATAAAAATCAATAACTTGTCTCTTTTCTACCCGTTGGCATGGGAAGTGCTGATATAGAGAGTCCCGGCAGGTGCCGAGGCCGTTTCTGCCCCAGAGGTGGAGGCGCAGACTAGAAAACTCGAGAGGATATATATGAAGAAGCTGACGACTATTGCTGCTGTTGCTATCGTTTCCCTGGCTGCTGCCACCTCTGCCATTGCCGAACAGAAGGGGATGTCCGGCATGTCGGGTATGGAAGGCCAGAAGGGCATGTCCGGCATGTCGGGCATGGGTGGCATGTCCGGTATGGAGGGCATGTCCGGCATGGAAGGCAAGAAAGCCAAGAAGGCCCCGAAGACCCAAAAGCAGGAAGGGATGTCCGGTATGTCGGGCATGTCCGGTATGTCCGGCATGGAAGGTCAGAAGGGCATGAGCGGCATGTCGGGTATGGAAGGCCAGAAGGGTATGTCCGGTATGTCCGGCATGGAAGGCAAGAAGAAGTAATCCACTTGCCCGCGAAATGGGGCAAGATTTCGTCTTGCCCCGTTTTTTGGAAGGCGTGCCATGAAAAACAAGAAAATGAATCGCGTGCTGGGCTCCCTGGTTTTTGCCCTTTTTGTGATGTGCACCGCAGCAGTGGGCGACGACGGCTTCGTGGCCGGCTTGCGCCCCTCCGAACGTCCGGCGGGAGCGCCCGTCATCGTCAGTTTTGACCAGAACGCGGCGTGGCTGGGCAAGGCCTTGCGCGGCATCGTCGAGCCGCAAACCGGTATCGGTTTCCTGAAGGATCAGGGCGCCTGGTATACCCCGTTTACCCAGGCGAACATGCCGGGGCGCTACGATATTCGCGGCCTGCATAAAACCGATAACAAGAAGGATTGAGCATGAAAAGCCCGAAAACCGGCATCGCCATTCTGGCGCTCGTGGCTGGCGTCTTGCTCGCCGGCGCATTGCTCGGCTGGAACCTGCGGCAACAGGCCGCCAATCCGGCACACTCTATGTCCCTGCCGGCAGGCGGGGCGGCCAACGACCATCTGCGTGCCACCTACGATCCCATCCATTTCAAGCCGGCCATCGAGTCGGCGACCGACGCCCAATGTCTGGCCTGCCACCGCGAGGTGCTGGAAGACAAGGTGCGCGCAACTTCGCCGGCTGGCATTAAGGCGGCGACCAGCAAGGCCTGGTATCAGCGCATGAGTACCTATCAGGGCGAGCAGGACACCTTTCACCGGCGGCATATGACGACGTCAATGGCCAAGGAACTGATGAATCTGAGCTGCACGACCTGCCATCAGGGCAGCGATCCGCGCGAGGAAGCGCCAGGCTCGTCGGCGACCTCGGCGCCGCAGTCCACGAAGGATTTCACCTTGCGCAAGCAGGTTAATGTCGAGACGACCTGCCTCAAGTGCCATGGCCAGATGAACATCCAGATTATGGGCCTGCCGTCGCCCTGGCATGAGAGCAAGGAAATGTTCGGCAATTCCTGTCTGACCTGCCACGCGGCGATCCGCACCCAGCGCCATCAGGTGACTTATCTGAAGGCCGAGGCCATCGAAGCGGCCGGCCAGAAGAATGCCGACGTCTGCTACGGCTGCCATGGCGGTCGCTCGTGGTATCGCATTAGCTATCCCTACCCGCGTCATGCTTGGGCAGGCATGAGTCCGGAGGTGCCGGACTGGGCCAAGGGGCGGCCGACCGAATCCGAGGCGCGCTTCCAGCTGCCGCCGTCAGCCAACAAGAAATAACAAGGACCGACCATGGACAAGAAACGTAATTGGCTCGATCTGCTCAACCCGAATCGGCGCAACTTCCTGAAGACGGTCGGCGCCGGCGCAGCCGTCGCCAGCACGACCGGATTGGTCGAACTCGGTTTGGGCGAACAGCAGGCCCAGGCCTTCGCCTATGAGCCCTATCCCAAGGACGACGAGCTGACTACCGTTGTCACCTCCTGCGACCACAACTGCGGTTCGCGCCACATGCTGGTCGCACACAAGAAAGGCGACGTCATCGTCCGCCTATCGACCGATGATGGGCGCTATCAGGAAGGCGGCAAGTTTGGCTTCGAAAGCGAGCAGGTGCCGCAACTGCGCGCCTGCCTGCGCGGCCGTTCCTATCGCTCGCGCCTGTATTCGCCGGAGCGCCTGCTTTACCCGATGATGCGGGTGGGCGAGCGGGGCGAGGGCAAGTTCAAGCGGGTGAGCTGGGACGAGGCGCTCGACTACGTTGCGAATAAGATGGTCGAACTGAAGCAGAAGTACGGCCCGACGGCGATCCTCGACCAGGCCTATGCCGGTACCTCCTACGGTGTACTGCATAAATCCGACCAGATCGAAGGCTTGCTCGCCCGCTTCCTCGGCATGTTTGGCTGCCGCACCAATTCCTGGTCGGTACCGAGCTACCAGGGCACGACCTTCAGCTCGCGCATGACCTTCGGCACCATTGCCGACGGCAATGAAGACGACACCTTTGCCCATTCCAAGCTGATCATCATGTGGGGCTGGAACCCGGCCTACACCTTCCACGGCGGCAACACCTTCTACTACATGCGGCTGGCCAAGCAGCGCGGCTGCAAGTTCGTCGTGGTCGATCCGCAATACACCGATTCGGCGGCGAGCTACGACGCCTGGTGGATTCCGATCAAGCCCAATACCGACGCCGCGATGATGGCCGGTATGGCGCACCACATCTTCGCCAATAACTGGCAGGATCAAAAGTTCATCGACAAGTTCGTGCAGGGCATGGATGCCGGCACGATGCCGAACCAGTTCAAGGACAAGGAAAACTTCAAGGACTACATCCTCGGCAAGTACGACAACACGCCGAAAACGCCCGAATGGGCCGAGAAGATCTGCGGTGTACCGGCCGCCGACATCAAAAAGCTCGCCGAGATGTATGCCAAAACCAAGCCCGCCGCGCTCAAGGCGAGCTGGGCTCCAGGACGCGCCAGCTATGGCGAACAGTACAACCGCATGGCCGCAGCGTTGCAGGCAATGACCGGCAACATTGGCGTGCTAGGCGGTTGTGCCGAAGGCGTGGGCAAGGGTTGGCATGCCGAATCGGTGGCCTATCCCTACGACCAGTACGCCAACGTCTGGTACGCCTCGATCAAGTCGGACCGCTGGGCGCATTGCGTGCTCAATTACCCCAACGTCAAGCGCGAAGAGGTCGGCTGCTGGCCGCGTCAGGACGAGCTGGACGGCAAGATTCCGAACATCAAGGCCATCTTCTGGCATGGCTCGGACTGGTTCAACCAGCTGACCAACATCAACAAGGAAATCGCCGCGATCAAGAAGCTGGAACTGGTCGTCTGCATGGACTCGACCATCACGCCGTCCGGCCTGTGGGCCGACGTGCTGTTCCCGATCGCTACCCACTTCGAGCGGCATGACGTGGCCTTGCCCTGGTACAAGGGGCACTACTACATCCACCGGCCCAAGGTCATCGAGCCGCTGGGCGAGGCGAAGACCGACTTCCAGGTATTCACTGAACTGGCCTACCGGTTGGAGAAGCTCGACCCGAGTCTCAAGGATTTCGGTCGCCGCTACAATCCAAAATCGCAGCGCGACTACTTTCACAGTAATGACGCGACCGACGAGGCCTACCTGACCGATTGGTGGAAGAACAAGGTGCAGGCCCATCAGGGCGTCACCATGAGCTGGGAAGACTTCAAGAAACATGGGGTGTACAAATTCAAGCTCGACCGTCCGCACGTCGCCTTCCAGGACCAGATCGAGCAGGGCATCCCGTTCGAGACGCAGTCAGGCAAGATCGAAATCCTGTCGGGTTACCTGGCCGGCGTGAAGGACTGGACCAAAACCCAGTACGGCTATGAGATTCCCTACATTCCGAAGTGGATCGAACCCTTCGAGTCGCTGAACCATCCGAAGGCCGAGAAATTTCCCTTCCATATGGTGACGCCGCATCCACGCTGGCGCACGCACTCGATCTTCCACAACATACCGTGGTTGCGCGAAACCTATCAGCAGGAGATCACCCTCAGTGCCCGCGACGCCAAGGCGCGCGGCATCGTCACCGGCGACATCGTCGAAGTGTGGAACGAGCGCGGCAAGGTGATCGTACCGGCCTACGTCACCGAGCGCTGCATGCCGGGTGTCGTCGTGTTGTTTGAAGGCGCGTGGATGGATCTGGCCAAGGACGGTACGGACCGTGCCGGTAACCCCGACTTCCTGACCCTCGATCAGCCAAGTCCGGCCGGTGCGTTCGCCTATAACACCATTCTGGTCGATTTCAAGAAGACCAGCCTCGACCACCATCCAGGCTGGGATACGCAGGCAACGTCACGCTCCATGGTCTTCCGGAGGGACAAGTAATGGTCAAGAAAATCGACAAGGCCGAACTGAAGACCGCCATCGAGCGCAAGGTGGCGCAGACCTACGAGCCGGTCAAGCCGGCGGTGCAACTCGGCTTCATCCATCACAACGTCGATTGCATCGGTTGCCGCGCCTGCGAAATCGCCTGCAAGGACAAGAACGGGTTGCCGCCGGGGCCGCGCTTCCGCCGCGTCATGTATGTCGAAGGCGGCACCTTCCCTGATGTGCATGCCTACAAGGTCAACATGTCGTGCAACCACTGCGCCGAACCGGCCTGCCTGCCGACCTGCCCGACCGGTGCGATCTGGAAGCGGGCCGACAACGGTGTGGTCGATATCGATTCGACGCTGTGCATCGGCTGTCGCAAGTGCGAAGCCGCCTGCCCCTACGGTGCGCCGCAGTGGGACCCGCAGGAACTGGTGATCAAGAAGTGCAACATGTGCATTGACGAACTCGAAGCCGGTCGCAAGCCGTATTGCGTCATGGCCTGCATGATGCGCGTGCTCGACATCGGGCCGGTCGAGGATATCTGGAGCGGCAAGCTGAAGACGACGGCCATCGGGCCGCACGATCAGGTGGTCAAACAGGTGAAGAACATGGCCGATCCGGCGCTGACTAGGCCGTCCATTGGCTTCGTGCCGCATAGCAAGGGCAAAGTAGATGCCGAGTGAACTGTTTGTCGCGCTGGCCGACGATCTTGACCAGCTGATCCGTCTGCATGACCGTGAGCTGGATGAGGTGGGCTGGTGTGCTTTGCTGGAAGCCGGGTTTCCTTCCGGGCTGGCCTTGCCGCCGGTCGATGAGCTGGGCGAGCAGGCCTATGCCAACATGGCCGCCGCATTCAATGCCGGGGTGACGCTCGACCTGCTGGCCGCCGATTACGCGGCGATCTACCTGAACAACGCCTATAGTGCTTCGCCCTACGAGTCGGTCTGGTTATCGGATGATCATCTGGCTTGCGCCTCGCCCATGTTCGAGTTGCGCGAACTTTACGCCGAATCGGGCTTGCAGGCGGCGGATTGGCGTTCCCGTTTCGATGATCATTTGGTGCTGCAACTGCTTTATCTGCGTCACCTGATGAGCAATGCTGCGGTGCACGCCTCGAAAATGGCAAATTTCATCGACGAGCATCTTGGCTACTGGTTCCCGGATTTTGCGGCTCGCGTCGTCATGCAATGCGACACCGCCTTCTACGCCGCCTTGATGGAACTGACCCAAGTCTGGCTGACGCATCTACGCCAGCTGCTGGATGACATGTTCGACCTGCCCGTCCCCAATCGCAACGAAGTGACTGCTCGCATCAACCGCAAGCTAGCGCTCGACAAGGCTGAGGTGGCACCCATCCGCTTCATGCCTGGGGGGCAAGGACCGAGTTGGTAGCTCTATCCCCTGCTGTCAGGCGGGCGATTGCCCACGCGATGTGTTCCTGTACCAGCCGAGAAGGATGTTCTCGGCGGACAGACAAGGCGGCAAGGGCTTCGACGGTGGCCGGGCCATTGCCCAGCGCTACCGCGATGTTGCGCAACCAGCGTTCATGCCCGATGCGGCGGATCGGGTTACCGGCCAGGCGCTCGTTGAATTCGGCCTCACTCCAGGCGAAGAGTTCCACCAGTGTGGCGTTGTCCAAACCATGACGCGGTTGGAATTCGGGATCGCCGAGCCGGGCGAAACGATTCCACGGGCAGCACAACTGGCAATCGTCGCAGCCGTAGATGCGGTTGCCGATGAGCGGGCGGAATTCCTCAGGGATTGGCCCATCCAGTTCGATGGTCAGATAGGAAATGCAGCGCCGTGCATCGACTTCGTAGGGGGCGACGATGGCGCCGGTCGGGCAGGCGTCGAGGCAGGCGTGGCAGGTGCCGCAATGCTCGGTAATCGGCTCATCGGGGGGAAGCGGCAGGTCGGTGTAGATGTCACCGAGAAAACGCCATGAACCCTGTTGCGACAACAGCAGGGTGTGTTTTCCGCGCCAGCCGATGCCGGCCTGGCGGGCGAATTCGACTTCCATGACCGGTGCCGAGTCGGAAAAGACGCGATAGCCGAAAGGGCCGATTTCGGCGGCAATAGCCTCGGCCAGTTTCTGCAGCCGGTTGCGCACGACCTTGTGGTAGTCGCGTCCCTGGGCATAGCGGGAAATGGCGGCCAGCGAGCGATCATCCGCGGTTTTTTCGTGTGGCAGGTAGTCCACCGCAGCACTGATCACGGTCAGCGTGCCGGGATGCAGGGTTTGCGGCGAGGCGCGCAAGTCGGCATGGCGCGCCATATAATCCATGCTGCCGTGCCGCCCGGCTGCCAGCCAGGTGCGCAAACGTTCCGCTGCGACGCCGGGGTCGGCCCGCGCCACGCCGACGGCCGCGAAGCCGAGCGTTGTTCCGGCGGCCCGGATTTTTTCCTTGAGTGCCGCGTAATCCACCGTGGAGTCCTGATCGTGCATAGCCCCGATGTTACCGCCGTTTTCCAGTTACCCGACGAAGCTGCAACGCAGCGTCTGGGCGAAGCGCTGGCGCCGATCCTGCAGCCGGGGTTGGTGATTTACCTCGATGGCGACCTGGGGGCGGGCAAAACCACGTTAGCACGGGCTCTGATTCGAGCGCTGGGCCATACCGGGCCGGTGAAAAGCCCGACTTATTCACTGGTTGAAGTTTACGTATTTTCGAGCTTATACTTATATCACTTTGATTTTTATCGTTTCGAGTCACCTGAGGAGTTTCTCGATGCGGGCCTGGGCGAATATTTCAATGACACTGCGATCTGTCTTGTCGAATGGCCGGAACGCGCCGAAGGCTGCGTTCCGTCGGCAGACTTGCGGCTGCGCCTTCATCATGCAGGTGTCGGGCGTGTCGTCGAAGCCTTGGCAGATACACCGAAAGGGGAAGCATGTCTAAGCGCGCTCATCCCAGCCATGGGCGTCGCCAACTCCTCCGTTACGCCGGCGCCTCGCTGATTCTTTCCGTCTCGCCGCTGGCCGGCGCCGCGGCGAAGCTGCCGTCGATTCTGGCCGTGCGCATCTGGCCGGCCGCGGATTACACGCGCGTCACCCTTGAGCACGACGCGCCGCTCAAATTTACCCATTTCACGGTCGAGAATCCGGATCGCCTGGTCGTCGATATCGAGGGCGTCGAATTCAACAGCGTGCTCGATAGTCTGGCCCGCAAGGTCGGCGGCGACGATCCCTACATCAAGCTGTTGCGTGCCGGGCGTTTCAAGCCGGGTGTCGTGCGTTTGGTCATGGAGCTGAAGGCCAAGGTCGCGCCGCAGGTATTCGAGGTCAAACCGGTGGGTGAATATGGGCATCGCCTGGTGCTCGATGTCTACCCGGTCAATCCGCCCGATCCGATGATGGCGCTGTTGGAAGGGCGCAAGGATGCGGTCGAGCCGTTGAAGCCGGACAGCGAACTAACGCTTGCCGAAAAGAAGGTCGACGATGTTCCGGCCAAGAAGGCGGAGAAGATACCGGAAGCTCCCGAGGTGCAGACGAGCAAGAAGTCCGGCAAGCCCATCGTTGATCGCCTGGTGACCATTACCCTCGATCCCGGTCATGGCGGCGAAGATCCGGGTGCCGTAGGTAAATCCGGGACATTCGAGAAGAACGTCACGCTCGAGGTGGCACGTCGCCTGAAGGCGCGCATCGATGCCGAGCCGAACATGCGTGCCGTGCTGACGCGCGACTCCGATTTCTTCGTCCCGCTCCACATGCGCGTACAAAAGGCACGGCGGGTGCAGGCCGACCTGTTCCTGTCCATTCACGCCGATGCCTGGGTCAAGCCGGATGCCCGCGGGTCGTCGGTGTTCGTCCTGTCCGAACGCGGTGCGTCGAGCGCTCAGGCCCGCCTGTTGGCGCAGAAGGAAAATGAAGCCGACCTGATTGGTGGCGTCAATGTCAGCGCCAAGGATCCTTTCCTGGCGCGCACGCTGCTCGATCTGTCACAGACCGCGACAATCAACGATAGCCTGAAGCTGGGCAAGTATTTGCTCGGCGAGCTGGGCAACATCAACACCTTGCACAAAGCCAGTGTCGAGCAGGCGGGGTTTGCCGTGCTGAAGGCGCCTGACATCCCCTCGGCCTTGATCGAGACGGCCTTCATTTCGAATCCGGAAGAAGAGCGGCGGCTGAACGACGATGCTTATCAGGAGAAACTGGCCGATGCCATCGTGCGCGGTATCCGGCAGTACTTCATCAAGCATCCGCCGGGACCGAAGTCGAAGTTGGCGGCGCTTAGCTGAATAACTCGACTTCGCCGTGAGGGATTTCCTTGGCGGCGATTTTCCCGGTGGCAATCAACTCTTCGTGGCAGGCTACGCGGTTTCGGCCATTGCGCTTGGCGAAGTAGAGCGCCGCGTCGGCACGCTCGATGGCATCGCTTGGGGTGTCGTTCGGTAGCAGGTGACTAAATCCAATACTGATCGTGACATGGCCGATCCGGCTGAACACCTGGTTTTCCACTTCCCGCCGGAAGCGTTCCAGCGTATTGAAGGCTGAAATCTGCTCGGTAGGTTGCAGCAGGATGACGAATTCTTCGCCGCCAAAACGGAATAGTTGGTCGTCAAAGCGGAAGGCGTCGCGCATCGTCTGCGCCAGCATGATGAGGACTTCGTCGCCGAGCAGATGGCCGAAGGTGTCGTTGACCAGTTTGAAATGGTCGATGTCGCATACGGCCAGCCAATGGCAGCTTTGCTCGCCACCGCGCCGCCTTGCCGGCCCATGGGAGGCTCCGGAACGAGTGTCGCCGGCAGATTGGCCGAGTAATTCGTACAGATGCTTTTCGAAGGTCTTTCGATTGGCCAGTCCGGTCAAGGAATCGGCCTCTCCGTAATCGAGCAGGTCGATATGGTTACCGAAGTATTCGATTAGACCCATCAGGCTGGCACGGTGGTCGGCCGAGAAATGGTCGCTCAGGACGAGGTCGATCAGGTAAAGGGGCTTGCCCATGCTGTCGACCGGGAAGACGATACGATGGGAACCCTTGCCATATACTTCCATGACGGCGGATTTTTCACGTAGGCAACGGTTGAGCAGGGGGGCTTGATCGACCGTAAAGCAATGGCGACGATCTGGCAGGTAGGCGTTGCGCACGAACGTCCCGTTTGGGCTGCGGCCGGCGCAAGAAAACACGACTGTCTGCATTTTTCCCGGATAGCAGCGATAGATGGTCAATTGCTGCGGTCCGAACAAGTCGATCAGTGCATCGACCATTGCGGAATTGATCTCGGTGCGGTCGCGTCGCGCCGAAATGTCGATGATGTGACCGATCAATTCAAGCATGTGAAGAAATGCAGCTGATATTTTTATGATTTCATTATAACTAAAGACGTAGTTCCAGGTTGCCATTTTGTTTGTGACAGTATGTGGCAAGTGCCCGGGAAGGGGTTTAGGTCGTTATAATTCAACGTTTTTTTTGACCATCCCGACATGCGCGTATTTCGCGGCCATTCGCGTCCAGTTCCCGAACCCGTTGCTCTTGCCATCGGCAATTTCGACGGCGTTCACCTCGGGCACGTCGCCTTGTTGCGCCGCCTGGGCGAAGCGGCGTGGCGCCTTGGTGTGGCGCCGACGGTGCTAACCTTTGAACCGCATCCGCGTGAATTCTTTGCGCCGGCTTCGGCGCCAGCACGTCTCAGCACTTTTCGCGAAAAGATCGAGTTGCTGGCGGAACAAGGCGTGACGCAACTGATGGTCTGCCCGTTCAACGCTGCTTTCGCCGCCTTGTCCGCTGATGCCTTCATCGAGCAGGTGTTGGTCGGGGCCTTGAAGGTCCGGCATGTCATCGTCGGTGACGATTTCCGTTTCGGCCGAGGGCGAGCCGGCGATTTCTTCATGTTGCAGGCGGCCGGCGAACGTTTGGGCTTCACGGTCGATAGCATGGGTAGTGTCGTGGCCGAGGGCGAGCGCGTGTCCAGTTCCGGTGTGCGCAAGGCGTTGGCTGAGGGCGACATGGAGCATGCGGCACGTTTGTTGGGCCGTCCGTACATCATTGACGGCCAGGTCGTACATGGCCAGAAACTCGGTCGCCAGATCGGCTTCGCGACGGCCAATTTGCGCATCAAGCACAATCCGTTGCCGATGACCGGCGTGTTCGCGGTTGAGGTCAGCGGGCTGGGCGACCAGCCGTTGCCGGGGGTGGCCAATCTGGGTGTCCGGCCAACCGTCGGTGGCACGCGCCCCTTGCTCGAAGTGCATTTGTTCGACTTCGACCGGAACATCTACGGCGCGCACATTTCGGTCCGCTTCGTCCATAAGTTGCGCGACGAACAACGTTTTCCTAATTTTGATGCCCTCAAGGCGCAGATCGCGGCGGATGCTGCGGCAGCCCGGGCTTTTTTCAAGCGGTGAGCAATCCAAATGGCTGACTACAAAGAGACGCTGAACCTTCCCGATACGCCTTTCCCGATGCGCGGTGATTTGCCCAAGCGCGAGCCGCAGTGGGTGAGCCAGTGGCAACAGAAGAACCTGTACCAGCGCATTCGTGAGATCAGCGCCGGGCGTCCGCGCTTCGTGCTGCATGATGGCCCGCCGTATGCCAATGGCGACATTCACATCGGTCATGCGGTCAACAAGATTCTGAAGGACATCATCGTCCGTTCGAAGACGCTGGCCGGTTTCGATGCGCCCTACGTGCCGGGCTGGGACTGTCACGGTCTGCCCATCGAACACCAGATTGAGAAGCTGCACGGCAAGAACATTCCGGCCGACAAGGTGCGCGAGTTGTGCCGCGCCTACGCTGCCGAGCAGGTCGAGCGCCAGAAGAAGGATTTCATCCGTCTCGGCGTGCTGGGCGAATGGGACAACCCTTACCTGACCATGGCCTTCAAGGCTGAGGCCGAGGAAATCCGCGCGCTCGGCAAGATTCTCGAGCAGGGTTACCTGTACCAGGGCCTGAAGCCGGTGAACTGGTGTCTGGATTGCGGTTCGGCTCTGGCCGAAGCCGAGGTCGAGTATGAGGACAAAACCTCGCCCGCCATCGACGTCGCCTTCCGCGTGCATGACAACCATGCCGACAAGCTGGCCGCCGCCTTCGGTCTGACCCATCTGCGCGGCCCGGCTTTCGCCGTGATCTGGACGACGACCCCGTGGACGCTGCCGGCCAACGAGGCGGTTAGCGTGCATCCCGAACTGACCTACGACCTGATCGAAACGGAGAAGGGCGCGCTGATCCTCGTTCGCGAACTGGCCGAGGCCGCCTTGAAGCGCTACGGTCTGGAAGGTACGGTGGTTGGCTCCTGCCAAGGCGCGGCGCTCGACCAGGTGCTGCTCAAGCATCCGTTCCAGGACCGTGATGTGGCCATCATCTGCGGCACGCACGTGACGACCGAGGCAGGTACCGGCCTGGTGCACACCGCGCCGGCGCACGGCGTGGACGACTACAACATCGGTCGCAAGTACGGCCTGCCGGTGAACAACCCGGTCGGCAACGATGGCAAGTTCATCTCCACCGTGCCGGCGCTGTCGGTCGGCGAGCTGGCCGGCAAGTCGGTGTGGGAAGCGAACCCACTGGTGCTCGCCGAGCTCGATGCCTGCGGTGCACTGCTCAAACAAGAGAAAATCCAGCACAGCTATCCGCATTGCTGGCGCCACAAAACGCCGATCATTTTCCGCGCCACCACGCAGTGGTTCATCGGCATGGAAAACCGCAAGGCTGAAGATGCCCCGACGCTGCGCTGGATCGCCGAGCGCGCCGTCGACGAGACACAATTCTTCCCGGCCTGGGGCCGCGCCCGCCTCGAAGCGATGATGAAGACCCGCCCGGACTGGTGCGTGTCGCGCCAGCGTAATTGGGGCGTGCCGATCCCGTTCTTCCTGCACAAGGAAACTGGCCAGCCGCATCCGCGCACCGCGGAGTTGATCGAGCAGGTGGCGCAGCGCGTCGAGCAGGCTGGCATCGAAGCCTGGTTCAGCCTGGATGCCGCCGAATTGCTCGGCGCTGAGGCTGAGCACTACGTCAAGATGAAGGACACGCTGGATGTCTGGTTCGATTCCGGCACGACGCACTGGCACGTGCTGCGTGGTTCGCATGCTGCCGTGTCGACGCATCCGGCCGATCTTTACCTCGAAGGGTCCGACCAGCATCGCGGCTGGTTCCAGTCTTCGCTGCTCTCCGGCTGCGCCATCGACGGCCGCGCGCCCTACAAGGCGTTGCTGACGCACGGCTTCGTCGTCGACGGCAAAGGCCACAAGATGTCCAAGTCCAAGGGCAACGTCATCGCGCCGCAGCAGGTTTCCGACAAGATGGGCGCCGACATCCTGCGCCTGTGGGTCGCTTCCACCGACTACTCCGGTGAACTGACCATTTCGGACGAAATCCTCAAGCGTGTGGTCGAAGGCTATCGCCGCATCCGCAACACCTTGCGCTTCCTGTTGGCCAACGTGTCCGATTTCGATGCGCAAGCCGACATGCTGCCGGTGGGCGAGTGGCTGGAAATCGACCGCTATGCGCTGGCGCTGACCCGCGAGTTGCAAGCGGGTTGTCAGGCCGATTTTGACAAGTATGAATTCCACCGCGTCGTCCAGGCCCTGCAGACCTTCTGCTCGGAAGATCTCGGTGGTTTCTACCTCGACATCCTGAAGGACCGCCTGTACACCACCGCGCCGAAGTCGAAGGCACGCCGTTCGGCGCAATCCGCGCTGTGGCACATCACGCAGGCGTTTGTCCGTTTGCTGGCGCCGATCACTTCCTTCACGGCGGAAGAAGTCTGGGCCGTGCTGACCGGCAAGGAAGACGATTCGATCATGTTCCAACTGTGGCACGAGCTGCCGCAGCAGGACGGTGAGGGCGAGTTGCTGGCCAAGTGGGCGATCATCCGCGAGGTGCGCAACGACGTGACCAAGGCGCTCGAAGCGCAGCGCGAAGCCGGCAAGATCGGCGCGGCGCTGCAAGCAGCAGTGGAGATTCGTTGCGCGGGCGACAAGTTCGCTGCGCTGACCTCGCTCGGCGACGATCTGAAATTCATCTTCATCTGCTCGTCCACCGCAGTCGTCAAGGACGAGGCCGAGGCCGTTACTGCCACGCCACTGGAACACGCCAAGTGCGAGCGCTGCTGGCACGTGCGCGAGGATGTCGGTGCGAATGCCGAGCATCCGGGCCTGTGCGGCCGTTGCGTTAGCAACCTGCATGGTGCAGGCGAGGCACGCGCCTGTGCCTAAGGCGGTGCATTGGTATGGACTGGCCGGGCTGGTCATTGTGCTCGACCAGCTCAGCAAATGGCTGGTGCTGAACAGCCTGTCCTTCGGTGAAACGATTTATGTCGCGCCGTTCTGGAACTGGGTGCTGACCTTCAACCCCGGTGCGGCCTTTAGCTTCCTGGCTGATCAACCCGGTTGGCAGCGCTGGTTATTTACCGCATTGGCCTTGGCGGTTGCGGCCTGGATTGCCGTTGAACTGAAAAAGCATCCCGGTGAAAAGCTGCTCGCGTTGGCCATGGCCTTGGTCATGGGCGGGGCGCTCGGCAATGTGATCGACCGCGTCCGCTTCGGCGCAGTGGTCGATTTCATTCAGTGGCATGCCGCCGGTTATTACTGGCCGGCCTTCAATATTGCCGACTCGGCTATTACGGTCGGCGCGGTTTTGCTCGTCATCGGGCAGTACACCGCAGCAGTCAAGAAAAAGGATTCCCCATGAGCGCAACCGTTCGTTCCGACAGCTATTTGACCCTGCACTACCGCATCACGACGCTGGATGGCGAGGAATTCCTGTCGACCTTCGACATGAGTCCGGCCACGTTGCAAATGGGCAGTGGCCAGTTGTCTGAGAACCTCGAATCGGTCCTGATCGGCCTGCCTGCAAAGGAGCGCTTCGTCTTCGAACTGGAGCCGGAACAGGCTTTCGGCGTGCATAACGACCGCCTGGTCGAGCGCATCGCCCGCGATGCGCTGCCCGCCGGCATGGAACTCAAGGAAAATTCCGTCGTCGAATTCACCGCGCCCAACGGTGCGACCTTTGCCGGCTTCCTGCGCGAACTGGACGCCACATCAGGACTCTTCGACTTCAACCATCCGCTCGCCGGCAAGACCATCCGGTTCGAAGTGGAAATCATCGGAATCATGTAATGGAAATCCTCCTCGCCAACCCCCGCGGCTTCTGTGCCGGCGTCGAACGCGCCATCGCCATCGTCGAACGCGCCCTGGAAAAATTCGGCGCGCCGATCTATGTGCGGCACGAGGTCGTGCACAACAAGTTCGTCTGCGACGACTTGCGCGAGAAAGGGGCTGTGTTTGTCGAGGAGCTGGATGAAGTACCGGCTGGCGCTACGGTCATCTTCAGCGCCCATGGCGTGTCCAAAGCCGTCCGCACCGAAGCTGAAGCGCGTGGGCTAAAAATCTTCGATGCAACTTGCCCATTGGTGACTAAAGTTCATGTCGAAGTCGGAAAGATGCGCAAGGAAGGCCGCGAAGTCGTCATGATCGGCCACAAGGGGCATCCGGAGGTCGAGGGGACGATGGGGCAGAGCGAAGCAGGAATGTATCTTGTTGAATCGCCCGAAGAAGTTCAGGGCTTGGAGATCGATGTTACAGAGCCGCTATCGTTCGTGACACAGACAACTTTGTCGGTTGATGATGCGAGTCTGGTCATTGAGTCGCTAAAGAAAAGATTCCCTGATATCAAAGGGCCCAAAAAGGATGATATCTGTTATGCCACTCAGAATCGTCAAGATGCAGTTAAAGAATTGGCAGAGCGCTGCGATCTAGTCATCGTGGTCGGAAGCAGCAATAGTTCGAACTCACGTCGTCTGAGTGAGGTTGCATGGGCGCTTGGGAAAGAGTCTTATCTGGTAGATGGTGCGGCGCAACTGAGTGTATCCTGGTTCAACGGGAAGAGAATGGTTGGTGTTACAGCGGGAGCGTCAGCACCAGATATCCTTGTCCAACAAGTAGTTGGTCGCATAGCCGAAATTACAGGCGCTACCTTGGTCCAAATGGACGGGGTCAAAGAAAATGTGTCATTCCCCTTGCCGAGAGAACTCTTGGCTTGACCGCTTGAGATAAGTGACCGCGGGACAGTGATTTCCTACCGTCCGTCGTACTTTAAAACTTGAACATCGCAGTCTGATCTACATTGTGGTCAAGCAAATACGATTGGGCTGCTCCAACTAAGAGTAGGGTGAAATGTATGTCAACTAAAGTAAAAGTGGTTTCGGCGGGCTTTACACTTATCGAGGTGTTGATCGTTGTGACTATTTTGTCGATTCTTGCATCTATCGCTTTGCCTGCGTATAGCGACTATGTTCGCCGTGGGCAGTTGCAAGAGTCTTTTGCCCGCTTGTCGGATTTAAGAGTCAAGATGGAGCAGTACTATCAAGATAATAAGAATTACGGAGTTGGAGCGTGCGCCGATGCAGCGAGTGCAAGTTCATGGAATGCTTTTGCTGCTACTGAATATTTTACTTATGGTTGTGCGCTAACCAATTCTGGACAGGGTTTTACGGTGACGGCTACCGGATCGAATGGGTTGGTCGTAGGTTACAACTACACCATTGATCAGGATGGTACTAAAGCAACTGCGCTTTTCGCTGGTGCTGCTTCTACATGCTCGACTGTCTGGCAGACACGCCGGGGGCAATGCTGACTGATTCTGAAATTTCGGACGAGATGCTGGTGATTATGCGAGCAAAGGGTTTTTCGATAATTGAATTGATGGTCACGTTGGCAATATTGGCATTGTTGTTGACTGCTGTCTCGCCTTCCTTGCGCGATTGGGTCATTAATTCCCATATACGTAATGCAGCCAGCGCTTTTGAGCAAGGGATTCAGTTGGCGCGCCAAGAGGCAATTCGCCGAAATCAGAGCGTGAGTTTGTGGTTGGTTTCGACGCCCTCCAATGCTTCTACGGCGCTCGATGATTCGTGTGCGTTGAGTAGTTCAAGTGGCTCCTGGGTAGTTAGTGTGAATTCTCCTGTCGGTAAATGCACTGCGGCACCAAGTGTAAACGTTGATCCCATGTTGGTTGCATCGCATGCAGTAGGAGATGGTGGGAGTGGAGTAACGGTTGCCGCTGTCGGGGCGGATAAGGCCACCGCAGCCACTACAGTGACTTTTAATGGTTTGGGAAGTATCGCTAATGCCGATGCGGCATACAGAATTGATGTTTCGAGCACCGAAACTGCAACACCCCGAAATTTGTGTGTTGAATTGAGTGGGGTTGGTTCGGTTCGTGTATGTGATCCAGCTCTTGCTAGCACCGATCCGCGTGCTTGCAAGGGGGTCTGCAAGGATTGAACGGATGGAAAATTGTGTTAGACAACATGCTTGGTTGCCAGATGAGGCAGATGGACCAAGTGATGTGGATTCTGCGGTCTATACGACGACTCAGTCTGGTTTCGCTTTGCTCGAAGCGTTAGTGGCTATGTTGGTTTTTGCCTTGGGTATTCTAGGTTTGGTTGGCATGCAGGCTACGATGGCTCGGGAAACTACCAATGCCAAATTGCGTTCGGATGCTGCATATCTGGCTCAAGAACTGATTGGGTCTATGTGGGGAGATGTTGCGAATCTTGCAAACTACAAGACGACATCCTGTAACGGCTATACACGTTGTTCAGATTGGTTAAAAAAAGTCAATTACGGTATGCCTAAAGGTTCGGCAACGATAGATGTTGATCCTGCCACTGGAAACGTGACTGTGATCGTATATTGGACAATGTCAAAGGATGATGCCGCGGGAACCAAGGAAGAGCATCAATATACGCTTAATACTACCATTGTGGCGGCGGGAGCAACCTGATGGCACTCCGAAAACAACGTGGCGCAATGCTGATCGAATTATTGATTGGTCTATTTGTTGGTTTGTTAACCACCTTGGCAATCGTTCAGGTGTTGTCGGTTTCGGAGGGGCAGCGTCGCGCGACGATGTCAGGAGAGGATGCGCAGGTTAGCGGTTCTTTGGCGATGCATGCATTGCAACAGGACCTGCGCCAAGCAGCCTATGGATTGGCGGTCAATCCCGCTATCTTGGGTTGTCCTCTTAAAGGGGATGCCTACAGTGGTGCTACCTTGCCCAGTGCTCTGGCGCCTATAACGATTGCGAATGGCGCTGGGGCCGATGGGTTTTCGGACACGATCACTGTTTTCTCTAGTACAAATCAGGGGGTTTCTGTACCCATGCTTCTGACTGGTGATCACCTGATTTCAGATACTACGCCGGCATTTGTGGTTAAATCGACCTTTTCTGCCGCCACCGGTGATTATTTGGTGGCTGCGCCAGAAGCATGGTCTGCAGCAAATTGGTGCACAGTGTTCAAAATGGCGGCTGCAACGCCAGCATCAGTCACAACGCTTGCCGACGCGTTGGCAAATACCAATTGCACTTCAGACAACCCCGCAGTGGCAAAGGTTGCTTGCACCAACGTATTTCATGCCGCGACGCTAGCTGCCACGTATTTTCCTGCATCTGGATATCCCGCTAAGAGTTACTTGGTTAATTTGGGTCCGTCCATTCGCATGAGAACCTATTCGATTTCTACTGGAAAAGAATTGCAATATGCGGACCTAGGGGGCGCAGCAGTTGATGCCTATCCTGATATTGTTGATTTACAGGCATTTTATGCCAAGGATACGGATAGCAATGGGGTGGTCGATACCTATGATGTGACAACGCCAACTACTGCATCAGGGTGGAAGCAGGTCATCGGAGTCCGAGTTGCGATTTTGGCTAGAAGCAGCCACGCTAATGACGTTTGTGTGAAAAAGTGGCTGAGTAGTGCTGAAAAAGAGGATTGGGCGAGCGAACCAGAATGGGATTTAGGTACTGCGAATACGATTGGCGGTGCGACGACAGTAAATTGTTCCAGCGGTAGCGGTGGTCAGTGTTTAAAACTGAATGCTGCTCAACTTGGTGCCGACTGGGGATGCTATCGCTACAGGCTTTATGACACGATGGTTCCGTTGAGGAATTTGCTGTGGAATTCTTGATCCCCCCTTCTTCTCATTTTGGTCGGCAACGTGGATTATCGCTGATCTATTCCTTGTTGGCATTGGCTGCGGTGTCTCTTGCAACGATAGCCTTGATCCGGTCTGTAAGTACGGGTGCCATGGTGGCTGGAAATTTGGCTTTTCAGCAGGAGGCTGCGGCGACCTCAGATCAAGTAGCTCGCCAGGCGGTGAATTGGATGAGTGCTAAGTTGAGTGCTGATGCTACTAGTCTGGGGGCTGATGTCGCCTCTTCTGGATATTACGCTTCGTACGATACGTTTAACGGGCCCATCGATGTCACCGGCGCCCAAAGTAAGGTGAATACCAGAAAGCTGGTGAAGTGGGATAACGACTATTGCGGGCTGCAGTCTGGGTATGCAAGTTGTGCTTTTACGCCAGTTTCGGTCGCATCAATTAATGGGAATGAGGCTAGTTACATAATCTTTCGGATGTGTGATAGAGGCGGAAACCCGGTTAGCGATACAACGATTAATTGTGCTCGGCCATTAACGGTAAGTAGCGTTTCTGGTACTAATGAGGCTCGGGACTATAACGTGGGTAGTGGTAGTAGCACGGTGACATCCTCTCCCTATTATCGAATTATCGTACGTGTTGTTGGTGGGCGGAATACCGTTAGTTTCACTGAGACGATTGTTCATTTCTGATTGAGTACTTCGGAAGGAGAGCGGCGATGTCCCTCTGTCTGACGCAGAATAAGATTCTGGCGAATTTTTGGGTTGTTGTTGGCATTGTTTTACTTGCTGCTAGTTCTACAGTTAAAGCGGATAGCACTGATATTGCTAGTGAACCGTTGATTACAAAAGCAGATGTGTCGGCTAAGCCAAACCTGATGTTCATCATGGATACATCAGGCAGTATGGCATCTTTTTACATGCCAGATGAAATGAGTGGAACAGGGCGTTATGGATACTACTCATCTCAATGTAATGGGGTAGCCTTCAACCCAGCTACTGTCTATGATCCTCCGGTGGATTCTACGGGGGTAGCGTACTCAAACGCTATATTCAAGTCGGCAAAGGATGATGGTTATGTAACGTCCTCATCTACCGTGAATTTGAACGGAGTAAATGGCTCATTTACTTTCACAAGCGGTAGCGTATCAATGGGTACGGGGACAAAGGTATTTACCTATATCACAACTTCCAGTGATAACTCGTTCAATACCGGCGATCCAGTCTACATTGCGACATCAAGTTCAGCATCGACGTATATGATTGGCAGTGTCACTGGTTTTTCTACGTCAACCTCTCCGACATGGCCCTTTGCCACTACTACCACATTGACGGTGAATGTGACTACGAATACAGGTAGCGGATCTTCCACTACTTGGTATATCGGAAAACCGGCATTTTATTACTCCTATTCAGGGTCTGAGGCAGCGCTGAATTGGACCTACGATAGCGTAGGTGATGCCATAACTTCATCGACCTTCTATCAGGAATGCAGAAGTAATATTGGTTCTTCGCCAGGGAGTGGTGTTTTTACCAAAGTTTATGTTACATCTGAATCCGCAAATGCAACTAATTACGCAAATTGGTATTCCTTTTATCGCTCCCGTATATTGATGATGCGTACATCGGCGGGGAGAGCATTCTCCGGGTTGGATTCCAATTATCGAGTTGGCTTTACGATTATTCGAGACACCAATGTGTCGGACGGCACCAATTATTTTAGAGATGTAAAGGATTTTGGGGCTACACAAAAGTCTAATTTTTATGACAGTCTTTATAGCGCGTCGACTGGTAGTGCTACTCCATTGCGGGGTGCATTGGCTAAGGTGGGACGTTATTATGCAAAAAAAGTGTCTGGTCAGACTTACGACCCAATGGAGTATTCCTGTCAGCGTAATTATGCGATCCTATCAACGGATGGTTATTGGAATACCAATAATGAATCGTCATCTTACGGGCCGGATCAACTTGATGGTAGTACAAATGTAGGCAATCAGGACGGTACCGAAGATCGACCAATGTTTGATGGAACTGTCTCAACGACGAAGTCGACGAGATACAAATATGTCGTGTCAGGGCCAGATTGTAATTGCACGGGGAAGAAGCCAAAAGTTTGTACCGAGTACACGGTCCAGACAACCCAGCAGGTCTACTCGACAACTTGGGTGGACTATGGATCGACCGCTAGCCAGTGTGTATTAGGCACCACTACGCTAGTACTTAGTTCTGGCACACAAACGGTTTCATCTTTAACGGGTACGACCGTTTACAGCGCCACCACTCCTACCGTTTTTACTTCCGGTGGCTCAAGTAATTCCTTGGCAGACGTAGCTGAGTATTACTACAAGACCGATTTACGTACCTCGGCACTGAGCAATTGTTCATCGTCCACCTCAGGTTCAACGCAGGATATTTGTGATAATAGCTTGGTTGCGGCGGGGCGAGATTTGGCTACCTATCAGCATTTGACAACCTATACGATTGGGTTGGGTGTGAATGGAACGCTTCCCTACTCCAGAACGTATCTTTCAGATACGACAGGTTCTTACGTTAAATTGAAAAATGGAGACATTGATTGGCCTACGCCAGTAGAGACAAGTACTGGTGGTGATGCGCGTAATATCGATGACTTGTGGCACGCAGCGGTTAACGGCCGAGGAGTTTACTATTCTGCTCAAAATGCTACGGAATTGAGTAATGCCATCAAGAGTGTCGTTACGGAAATTCAGGCTGTTCAAGGGTCAGCGTCTGCAGCAACTACGAACCGTTTGGAATTGGTTTCCGGTAGTAGCAACGTGGCCTATCAAGCAAGTTATACGACTTCGACGTGGACCGGTGATCTCCAGGCCTTTGCGGTGGATGGGGATACCGGTGCTCAGGCGTCTACAGCTAGCTGGTCTGCTCAGGCAAAGTTGGACTCTACGACTTATACAACTCGTAACATTTACTTTAATAAGAGTGGCGTTCTGACAGCGTTCCAATATGGGAATTTAACAGCTACTCAACAAGCGTATTTCAATAATATTTGTAGTAAAACGATTGTTGCCTCGCAGTGTGCTGGACTGTCAGCATCTAATTTAGTGCTGGCAAATAATGGCGACAATTTGGTTAACTTCTTGCGTGGCGATCGTACATATGAAACTTCGAATGTTTCCTCGCCACTGTACCGTAAGCGCAGTAACGTACTGGGAGATATTATTAATAGTACGCCAGCATACATGGGGCCGCCGCCATTTAGTTATGAGGACTCCGGGTACGCGGCTTATGTAAGTTCCAAGGCTGGTCGCACCAAGATGGTATTTGTCGGCGCCAACGATGGAATGTTGCACGCGTTTTATGCCGATGGGGCTGATGCTGGTAAGGAAGCTTGGGCGTTTATACCGACAGCTGTGATGTCCAACATGTATAAGCTTGCAGACTCGTCATACTCAAGTCGCCATACCTACTTTGTCGATGGCGCTCCCGTGGTAGGTGACATCTATTATGGTGGTGAGTGGAAAACTATTCTTGTGGGTGGTTTGAATTCAGGAGGTAACAACTACTATGCACTTGATGTGACAGACCCTTCGAATCCTTCTGTACTTTGGGAGTTCTCAGATGCAAATTTGGGGCTGACCTTCGGGAATCCGATTGTCGCGAAACGAGCAAATGGGGTATGGACCGTCGCATTTACATCTGGTTATAACAATACCGCGGGTGATGGGCGGGGCCATCTGTATGTCTTGAATGCTTATACTGGCGTAACACTGCTCGATATTTCGACAAATGTTGGAACAGCTACGACCCCAAGTGGTCTGGGTAAATTGAATGGCTGGATTGCAGATGCAAGTAACAATACAGTGTTGCGCTATTATGCGGGGGATCTCTTAGGCAACCTCTGGCGCTTCGACGTTGATAACCTTTATCAACCAAATCAGGCCGCCCTCCTGCTTGCGCAATTTCAGACCCCTTCAGGAGTGGCGCAGCCGATTACGACCACGCCTAAATTGGCTACTTACTCATCTCGTCCGGTGGTCATCGTAGGGACGGGCCGCTACTTGGGAACCTCTGATATATCAGACGCAACGGTTCAGTCGATGGCTGCAGTTAAGGATTCCCTCAGTAATACTGGTGTCGGAGTTATACGCAGTAATTCTTCGATGGTGAAGCAGACGGTTACAGTTTCTGCAGATGGCCTAACGAAATCATCAACCTCCAATCCGGTAGATTGGGCGACACAAAATGGGTGGTGGTTTGATTTGCCAATCTCGGGTGAGCGTGTTGTCGCTGATATGAAGCTGGCGTCTAACTATGTTGTGTTTGGGACCGCCATACCTAAGGGGTCTGCTTGTACTTCTGGTGGTTCGTCCTGGCTATGTATGGCTGCCATTGGCAATGGTTCGCTTGAGTGTGAGTTGCACAGCGAAAATTCGCTTATCGTTGGTCTCACAACCTTAACTACAGCATCCGGTGCATCAGTCGTATTGGTCAAAGATAGTACAGGTAAGATGACGACGGAGAAAATTTCCGATGAGCCACCATCGGGGGCAGGTTCCCCGCATCGTACTTCGTGGCGGGAGTTGGTTAACTGACGGTATTTATGGGGAAGCCTCGTTCTCCGTGGGCGAGGTTAGTGTTGGCGTTATTGCTTTCGGCGCTACTTCATATTGGGGTAGCCGCTATTTTTGCCAAGCAAATTCAGCAGCTTGGACAGCGAGTGCAGTACATCGGACGAGCCGAGCTGAGAGCGGTGTTTAAGGTCGTCCGTTTTGCACACATTGACCATAGTAATGAGGTAGGTGTAGCAGCAGTCAGCGAAGAGGCTGATCGGCAGGACGTTAAGTTTGCCGCTCGTGAGAGTGCGGATGAAATTTTAAGTCTCAAAGACCCAGAGGCGAATAGCGACAAATCAAACCAACTTTCCAAAATTCACCAGCAGCCGAAGAGGGTCTCAGATCACTCGAAATACTACCTGCTGACTGAGTTGGAAATTCCACCTCGTCAGCTTTCTGAGATATCGATTTTATGGCATTCGAAGATTGGTGTGGCGGGAAAGCGGACTGGTGTGTTTACGGTGCTTGTTGATGTGGAAGGAAATGTTGTTGACGTAGTAGCGGATGCTCATACTTTGCTCCCGGGGATGGAGGGGGCTGTGATTAGATCTTTTAAGCAAGCTAAGTTTTCGCCAGGGTATTGTGAAGGCGTACAAGTAAATGTTGCGCTGAGAATTGAGGTGACGTTTGAGGGAGAGATGCAATCAGCTACGCCTGAAGTAGTTACACGGATGATTGAATGAATAAGAGTGAATGGTAAAATTTGTTGCATTAATGGTGGGGCTGTAGGATAATGAAAAGCTTAGTTTATTGTTTCTAGGGATTTTTATGGCAAACAGCGCACAAGCCCGCAAGCGCGCCCGTCAAGCTGACAAGCAGCGCGCCCACAACGCCAGCCTGCGTTCGTCCCTGCGTACCGCGATCAAGCGCGTTCGCCAGGCGATCGAATCTGGCGATAAGACCGCCGCTCAGGGTGTCTTCCAACAATCAGTTTCGGTGATTGATCGTATTGCCGACAAGAAGATTGTTCACAAGAACAAGGTCGCTCGTACAAAGAGCCGCCTGTCTGCTCAGATCAAGGCTCTGGCTGCCGCCTGAGTTATTTGCTCGGCAAACAAAAATGGCGCCTGCGGGCGCCTTTTTTATTTTCTGCTTGGCTAATTTTTACGGTTTGCCATCAATGGAGCATACGCCGTCAACGATTTGCAGGTCGTTGTCCTGCGCAAAGTTCAGCATGAAACGGTAGGCCATCGGTTCTATTTCTCCCAGCCTGCCATCGACGAAGACAGCTTTTTCACCGTTGTAGTCACCTGGGCCGACGTAAGGGGAGTATTTCATCTTGCGCTCTGCGCCGAAAGCGGACATTACCCCGCAAAGGCGCTCAGCCCAGTCGCTTGGGCGGAATTTTCTTCCTTCTTTGGTGACGCCAACAATGATGAATGTGGTGGTTTCTATACTTGTCATTGTTTTACTCTGCGTGATCGGGCCGTGCTGCTAGGCGTCCAGCGATTCTAGCAGAAGCAGAGGGCTTTCCATAATTATGGAAGGATTAATTCCAAGGCAACTCGGTCTGCAGCTTTAGGTCGCCGCGTCCGATCAGTTCTTCCAGCAATCGCCGGTGGTCATTAGCGCCGGGGCTGTTTGGATTTTGCCGGAATACATCGCGATTGTGCGATGGGCTCTCAGCAACGGCAACGTTTTCCGAGATCACGGTATCAAGAACCTCGTCCCCGTAGCTTTCTCTTAGCTTGTTACGCACATCCTCGCTCATGCGACGGCGGCGGTCGAATCGGGTGAGTAGATAGCGGCGGTTAACTCGCCGTTTGAGTACCGGTTCCAAAACTTGAAGCGTCCGGGAGATGTGTTCGGCAGCCTGGAGAGACAGGTAGTCGGTGGATACGGGAATGATGATGCAGTCGCAGGCAAAAATGGCATTGAGCGCGAGTACGCCGATGTAAGGGCAGCAATCGATGATGCAGGGGCGTTGCGCCTGATTGGATTCAAGGGTTTCCAGGCCGATGCGCAGTTTGTTCAGGATGGCGGGGCCTTTGCCGAAAATCGAGTCAACCTTCATCAATTGCTGATGGGCGGGGATTAGTTGCCCGAGAGGTTCCCAATCAACGACGAGGTCTTGCAGCGGTGTGTCTTCTTGATAGAAGGAGAAAATACTCTTCGCCGCCTGACTGGGGGCGGAGCCGTGGATGCTCGACAGGTGCCCCTGAGGGTCTAGGTCAATGAGCAACGGCGGCGCGCTGGCTCGGCTGAGCGCTGCACCGAGATTGAGCGCGGTCGTCGTTTTTCCGACGCCCCCCTTCTGGTTGAATATGGCTATGCGCATGATTTCGTCTTCTATACAAGCCTCTATTTTTCACTTAACATTCGGATTTCTGCAACTCCTATGGTTATTTGCCGAGTGAGTGGCGGTTGTCCCCGGCGGCAGTGGCCGCCGTTTTCGTTTTCTGGGGTTGCCTGATGTCACACGTCATGAATACCTATGCCCGGTTGCCTGTGGCTTTCAGCCATGGTCAGGGGAGCCGGATCACCGATACCGAAGGCAAGGAATACTTGGACGGTTTGTCCGGGATTGCCGTTTCCACGCTGGGGCATGCGCACCCCAAGCTGATTTCAGCAATCTCGGCCCAAGCCGGCCGCATGCTGCATACTTCCAACCTATATCGAATCCGCGAGCAGGAGCAACTCGCTGATCGTTTAGCGGCGCTTTCGGGGATGCAGGAGATTTTCTTCTGTAATTCCGGTTGCGAGGCCAACGAAGCCGCCATCAAATTGGCGCGCTATTACGGTCACAAGAAGGGTATCGAGACACCGACCGTCATCGTGATGGAGAAGGCTTTCCATGGCCGGACCATGGCGACCTTGTCGGCGACAGGGAACCGCAAGGCACAGGCAGGTTTTGAGCCGCTCGTCTCTGGTTTCGTTCGCGTGCCTTACAACGATATCGAGGCAATCAAGACAGTTGCCGAGCACAACAAGCAAATCGTTGCCGTCATGCTCGAAATCGTGCAGGGCGAGGGCGGTATTCACTTGGCCTCCATCGAGTTCCAAAAAGAGCTGCGTGAGATTTGCGATGCGCATGATTGGCTGCTTATCTGTGACGAGGTGCAGTGCGGGATGGCACGAACCGGTAAGTGGTTCGGTTATCAGCACGCCGGTATTCAGCCCGATATCGCTACGCTCGCAAAAGGACTCGGTTCCGGTGTGCCAATCGGTGCTTGCATGGCGGGTGGTAAGGCCGCCGGTCTCTTTGGGCCGGGTAATCATGGCTCGACTTTTGGTGGCAATCCGTTGGCTTGTACGGCTGCGCTGACCACCATCGACGTAATCGAGCAGGATGGACTGATGGGCAATGCCGAGAAGGTTGGTGCATTAATTTGTCAGTTGTTCGCCGATACGTTGAAAGGTGTGGCCGGGGTTGTCGATATTCGTGGGCATGGCTTGATGATCGGTGTCGAACTCGATCGGCCGTGCGGTGAGTTGGTGGGCAAGGCACTGGCCGCAGGTCTGCTGATCAACGTTACTTCAGACAAGGTGATCCGTTTGTTGCCTCCGCTGACCTTCAGCGAAGCCGAGGCGCGCGAACTGGTCGAGCGCGTTGTGCCCTTGATCAAGGATTTCCTCGCGGGTTGATCATGGCGATAAAGCATTTTCTGCAGTTCAAGGATTTCACCCGCACTGAATTTGACTATGTGTTCGAGCGGACGCGCTGGATCAAGAACCAGTTCAAGTCCTACCAGAAGTACTGGCCGCTTTCAGATCGTACTTTGGTGATGATCTTTGAAAAGGCCAGTACCCGGACGCGCCTTTCCTTCGAGGCGGGTATGCAGCAACTTGGTGGTTCGGCGATCTACTTGAATACCCGCGATTCGCAACTGGGACGCGGCGAGCCGGTCGAGGATGCGGCACAGGTAATTTCGCGGATGAGCGACATCGTGATGATTCGCACCTTCGAGCAGGACATTATCGAGCGCTTTGCCGCCAACTCGCGAGTGCCGGTGATCAACGGGCTGACCAACGAATATCATCCGTGCCAGATCTTGGCCGACATCTACACCTATATCGAACATCGCGGCTGCATCCAGGGCAAGACAGTGGCCTGGGTGGGTGACGCCAACAATATGTGCAATACCTGGCTGCAGGCAGCGGAAGTGCTCGACTTCAAGGTGCATGTGTCGACGCCGCCTGGTTACGAAATCAATGCCGAACTGGTCGGCAAGATCGATCCGGCACGCTTCAAGGTCTTCGCCGATCCGATGGACGCCTGTCGCGGTGCGGATCTGGTGACGACCGACGTGTGGACGTCGATGGGCTACGAAGCCGAAAACGACGCACGTATGAAGGCGTTTGCCGATTGGTGCGTCGATGCCGAGATGATGGCAGTGGCCAATCCGGAAGCGGTGTTCATGCACTGCCTGCCTGCGCACCGTGGCGAGGAAGTGACCGCCGAGGTCATCGATGGTCCGCAGTCGGTGGTTTGGGATGAAGCCGAGAACCGGTTACATGTGCAAAAGGCCCTGATGGAATACCTCCTTCTCGGCAAGATTCAAACGCAATAAGGGAACGCAAATGAGCGATATCAAGAAGGTCGTACTGGCCTATTCGGGCGGTCTGGATACCTCCGTCATCCTCAAGTGGCTGCAGGATGTGTACAAGTGCGAAGTAGTTACCTTCACGGCCGACCTCGGTCAGGGTGAGGAACTGGAGCCGGCACGCGCCAAGGCGGTGCAGCTGGGCATCAAGCCGAAGAACATCTACATCGACGACCTGCGCGAGGAGTTCGTGCGTGACTTCGTCTTCCCGATGTTCCGCGCCAACACCATCTACGAGGGCGAGTACCTGCTTGGTACGTCCATCGCTCGCCCGCTGATTGCCAAGCGTCTGATTGAAATCGTCAATGAAACCGGTGCCGATGCCATCTGTCATGGCGCAACCGGCAAGGGTAACGATCAGGTTCGCTTCGAGTTGGGTGCCTATGCGCTGAAGCCGGGCATCAAGGTCATTGCACCTTGGCGCGAATGGGATCTGCTGTCGCGCGAGAAGCTGATGGCTTATGCCGAGAAGCATGGCATTCCCATCGATATGAAACACAAAAAGGGTGGCTCCCCGTATTCGATGGACGCCAACCTGCTGCACATCTCCTATGAAGGCCGCCATCTGGAAGATCCGGCCGCCGAGGCTGAAGAGTCGATGTGGCGCTGGACGGTGTCGCCGGAAAAGGCACCGAACAAGGCCGAATATCTCGACCTGGAATTCGTCGCCGGCGACTTGGTGTCGATCAACGGCAAAAAGATGAAGGCGCACGAGTTGCTGGCGACCTTGAATGAACTGGGTGGCAAGCACGGCATCGGCCGTCTCGATTTGGTCGAGAACCGCTACGTCGGCATGAAGTCGCGCGGCTGCTACGAAACTCCGGGCGGAACCATCTTGTTGCGTGCACACCGTGCCATCGAGTCGATTACCCTCGACCGCGAAGTCGCCCACTTGAAGGACGACCTGATGCCGCGCTACGCCAGCCTGGTGTACAACGGCTACTGGTGGAGCCCGGAGCGCAAAGCATTGCAGGTACTGATCGACCACACCCAGCAGAACGTGAACGGTACCGTTCGCCTGAAGCTGTACAAGGGGAACGTCATCGTCGTGGGCCGGGATTCGAAGAGCGATTCGCTGTTCGATTCGACCATTGCCACCTTTGAGGACGATGCTGGCGCCTACGATCAGAAGGATGCCGGTGGCTTCATCAAACTGAACGCACTGCGCATGCGCATTGCCGCCAACCTGCAGGCAAAAAAGTCGGGCAAGCCAGCAGCTGCCAAGAAGCCGGCAGCCAAGGCTGTTAAGGCCGAAGCGGCAAAGCCGGCGGCCAAACCCGCCGCCAAGAAGGCACCTGCTGCCAAGCCTGTCGCGGCAAAGGTGACCGCTAAACCGGCGAAGGCACCTGTCAAGAAACCGGCTGCCAAGAAAAAGGCCTAAGGCATGGAAGGTGGAACCCTCTTCGGGTTTAACGAGGAGCAGATCGCCGACTTTTTCTCCACTTGGGGGGTCGGCGCCTTCATCCTGTTCATGCTCTTCATCATCGGCGAGATTGCCTGGAAGTCGAAGGCCGGAAAGACGGGTACCTTTGTCCTGTTCTTCGTATTGGCCTTCGGCATGGTCGGCTTTATCGCCAAAAGCGTTATTCAGAAAATCTGGGGTATTTAAATGTCGCAATACGACAACGTTTCAGTGGTCAAGAAGGCCAATGTTTATTTCGATGGCAAGTGTGTCAGCCACACAGTCGTGCTGGCCGATGGCACCAAGAAGACCGTCGGCGTGATCCTGCCGTCCAGTCTGACCTTCAACACCGGCGCGCCGGAAATCATGGAAGGCGTTGGCGGTTCCTGCCGCGTCAAACTGAAGGGCGAGAGCGAGTGGAAAACCTACGGCGATGGTCAGTCCTTCAACGTGCCGGGCAATTCCAGCTTTGATATCGCCTGCGACGAGCCCTATCACTACGTCTGCCATTTCGGCTGATCAGTATCGGCTGAACGCCTATTTGCCCGGCCTGTGCCGGGCTTTTCATTTGTCAGGAAAGGAGAGTTCCATGCCCAGTTTTGACTTTACTTCCGAAGCCGACATGGTCGCGCTCAAGAACGCAGTCGATGTCGCTGCACGCCAGATCGAGAACCGCTACGACTTCAAGGGTACCTCGGCCAAGGTCGAGTTGAACGAGAAGGATAAGCTGATCACGCTGTGGGGCGATTCCGAATTCCAGCTCGATCAGATCAAGGACCTGCTTTTCCCAGCGATGGAAAAAAAGGAAAAGGACAGCGTCAAGCGCCTGGATGTACAGAAGGTGCAGAGCGTTTCCGGCAACAAGACCAAGCAGGAAATGAAGATCAAGGACGGCATCGACAGCGAGCTGGGCAAGAAGATCGTCAAGCTGATCAAGGATGCCAAGCTCAAGGCCCAGGCCTCGATTCAGGGCGATGCGGTGCGTGTCAGCGGCAAGAAGATCGACGAATTGCGCGAAGCGATCGCGCTGGTGCGCTCGAAGATCACCGATTTTCCGATCAAGGACGGCAACTACCGCGATTGAACGGCGCTGCTGCGGTGCACGCGGCAAAAAAGCAAAAAATGGGGCGACGCGGTTCGCCCCATTTTATTTGCGTTCAGCGCTTGAGGCCGGCGATCCACGCCGAATACAGTTGTTCGGACAATTGGCGCATGACCGGCAGACGCTTGGCAATCTGTTCCTCCATCTGGGCCGGTGTCTGTACGCTAGGCTGATTGGCAGCAGCTGCGGCTTCGTCCGCCCATTGTTCGCACCACTTTGCAATCATCTCGGGCGTCATTTCGACGTGGCACTGCATCCCCAGATGGGGGCCAAGGGCGAACATCTGGTTGGCGCAATAGGCGTTGGCGAACAGCCGGGTTGCCCCATTCGGAATACTGAAAGTTTCGCCGTGCCACTGGAAGACAGTACCGTTTGCTCCGGCGAAATCTCCCAGCCAGTGTCTGGCGATGGGATTGTCTTCGCCATGCGCACCTCCCCAGCCGATTTCCTTGGTTGGGTTTTTCGTGACTTGTCCACCGAGCGCCTTACTCATCAATTGACCGCCAAGGCAATGGCCGATGACCGGAATGTTTTTCCCGACCGCGTCGCGGATCAAGGTGCAAACCGAGTCGATCCAGGGCAGGGGGTCGTTGACGCTCATCGGGCCGCCCATGAAGCACAGGCCGGAGAACGCATCGGCCTGCTCGGGGATGGCTTCACCTTCGTCGATGGCAATCAATTGCCAGGGAATCCCGTGTCGCTCGAGGAATATGGCAAAATAGCCAGGACCTTCTGTTGGGGAGTGGCGAAAGATGGCGACCGGGAGCATGTTTTCGGGATTCCGCAGGAAAATGAAATGGCATTTTACGCCCATCGTTGCGCTGCTGGGCTTGGCGTCACTCACGGCTGCGGCCCAGGATGTTGGTTTGGCTGGTTTGCTTGGCAGTAAGGCCATGCTGATGATCAATGGCGGCGAACCCCAAGCGGTGCGTGTCGGGGAGTCGGTCGACGGCGTCAAATTGATTTCCATTCAGGGCGATCAAGCCGTTGTCGAGGTCGGCGGCAAGAAACGGCCCTTGCGGATTGGGCAGCATGCCATCGGGGCATCGTCTGGTGACGGCTCGGGAAAAATCGTATTGGTTGCCGACGGTCAGGGACATTTTCTTACTACCGGAACGGTCAATGGCACATCGGTACGTTTTCTTGTCGACACTGGTGCAACAATGATCTCGCTCGGCGCCAGCGATGCGCGTCGGATCGGTTTGGACCCCAATCGAGGTGAAAAAGGAATCACTAACACCGCCAATGGCCAGACGGTTGTCAGTCGGGTTAAGCTGGATACAGTACGAATTGGTGATGTGACGCTGCATGGCATCGATGCAACGATCCATCAAACGGAAATGCCGTTTGCCCTGCTTGGCATGAGCTTTCTAAACCGCATGGAGATGCAGCGGGACGGTAGTACGATGACACTAAAAAAACGCTTCTAGGAGAGAGAGATGCCGCAACGTGACCAGGAAATTGCGCTGTTGCGCCGGGAAATTGAACTGCTGATGGGAGAACGTCAAGCCTTGTTGCGCGTCGTTGGAGCATCGGCTGCGTTGATCGCCTGTCTTGACAGCAAGCGCCTGCCTGTCGGAGCAGTAGAGGCTGCGGACATGGTGGCAACCTCGATCAACGGTTTGTCCGAGGAAACCTTGCAAGATGCTCTGACGTCGGTTAGTGCGGAGATTGAAGAGGATTCCGCAAACGCATGAGGATCGATCTAGACAGGCTGAAAGCCTGTTTACTGTCGGAGCCGCAAGCGGCTCCGGCCATTATCGAAGAGGGTACAGGTCATGCCGAGTTGACGCCCGCAGCCGTTTTGTTTCCGATTGTATTGCACGATGCTGCACATACCGTTCTGTTGACTCAGCGTACGGCACATCTGAAGGATCATGCCGGACAAATCGCGTTTCCCGGGGGGCGTGTTGAAGAATTCGATCTGTCGCCGGTGCACACTGCTTTGCGGGAAACAGCGGAAGAAATCGGTCTTTCTTCTCAGCAGGTGAATATCCTTGGTTTTTTGCCGGAGTACCGCACCGGTACCGGGTTCCGGGTGACGCCGGTGGTGGCTACCGTGCAACCGCCTTTCGATCTCTTGCCCGATCCTTTCGAAGTGGCCGAGGTATTTGAAGTACCTTTGGCCTTCCTGCTCGACCCCGAGAACCATCAACGCCACTCGCTACACTATCGCGGGGCTTTGCGCAGCTATTTCGCGATGCCTTATGGCGATTACTTCATCTGGGGGGCAACGGCCGGCATGATTCGCTCCTTGAGCGAGCGCCTCGGCCTTCTCCAAGCGGCTTGAGCTTGTGGTATCGTGGCGTTTTAGTACAAGAAAATAAGCCGAGCGCGGCATAGTCGGCCCAACATGAGCCTTATCTCGCTAATCGTTGTCTTCCTTATCGAGCAGATTCGACCGCTCGATTACCGTCGTATTGTTGCTGAGCCGATCGGGGCTTGGGCCGACTACATCGAATCCCGCGTCAATGCTGGTGCTTGGCGCCACGGTCTGCTTGGGTGGCTGCTGGCGGTCGGGCTGCCGGTCGTTCTGCTCGGTGCGCTGTATGCGTTGCTGTATTCCCTGAATCCCCTGTTCGGCTGGGCATTGAATGTCGCGGTACTGTACCTGACCATGGGGTTCAGACAGTTCAGCCATCACTACACGGAAATCCAACTTGCCCTGCGCTTGGGCGATCTCGATCGTGCGCGGCAGTTGCTCGGTGAATGGCAGGGATGCTCGACTCAGGGGTTGAACTCAAGCGACATCGCTCGACTGTCGATCGAGGGCGCTTTAGCTGCCTCGCATCGCCATGTCTTTGCCGTTCTACTCTGGTTCGTGCTGCTACCAGGGCCTTGCGGCGCTTTGATGTATCGTCTGTCGGCTATTGTTCGTGAGCGCTGGGCGGTGCCGACGGTTGAGTCGAACGAATTTTCACAATTCCCGAAATGGATTTTTAGTATCATCGATTGGCTGCCCTTGCGCGCGACAGCGTCCGCGTTTGCGGTGGTCGGCGATTTCGAAGACGCCGCCTATTGCTGGCGCACCCAGCCGGCGAACTGGCCGGACAAGGAGTTGGGCATAGTCATTGCCAGTGGTGCCGGAGCGCTGGGAGTCAGGTTGGGTAATCCGGTTGTCGATGCCGGAGAGTTGTCGGATCGGGCCGAATTGGGCTTGGGGGACGAAGCCGATGTCGATTTCATGCAAAGTGCCGTTGGCCTTGTCTGGCGTGCGACGGTACTGTGGATGTTGTTGCTCTTTTTATTGGGGCTCGCCAGCCTGGTGGGCTGAATAATTTCTAAGTGGAGGTTTCTCACATGAGCAGAGAAGTTGTCGTTCTGAGCGCAGTTCGTTCCGCCGTTGGCGCCTTTGGCGGTTCCCTGGCCGACATGGATCCGTGTGATCTGGGCGGGATCGTGATGAAGGAAGCGATCGCGCGTTCCAACGTCGATCCGCAACAGATCAACTACGTTACCGTCGGTACGACCATGCCGGTGGATTCCCGCTACGCCTACGTTTCCCGGGTTGCCTCCATCCAGGCTGGCCTGCCGATGGACTCTGTCGCGATGCAGGTATCCCGTCTGTGCGCTTCCGGCCTGCAGGCCATCGTCACCACTGCCCAGAACATCCTGCTGGGCGATGCCGACTACGGTATCGGCGGTGGCGTCGAAGTCATGTCCAAGGTGGCCTACCTGATGCCGGCCCTGCGTTCCGGCGCCCGCATGGGTGACACCAAGGCGATCGATGCGATGGTTGCCGTGCTCACCGACCCGTTTGGCGTTGGCCATATGGGTATCACTGCCGAAAATCTGGCGACCAAGCATGGCTTCAGCCGTGAAGACCAGGACGCCTTCGCCGTCGAGTCGCAGCGTCGCGCTGCTGCTGCCATCGATGCCGGCCACTTCAAGTCGCAGATCGTGCCCATCGTCAAGCAGACCAAGAAGGGTGAAGTCGTTTTCGATACCGATGAGCACCTTAAGCGTGGCACAACCATGGAGTCGCTGGCCAAGATGAAGCCGGCCTTCAAGAAGGACGGTACCGTCACTGCCGGTAACGCATCGGGCATCAACGACGCAGCCGCCTTCTTCGTCCTGGCCGATGCCGCCAAGGCTGCCGCGGCGGGTCAGACCCCGATCGCGCGCATGGTCTCCTACGCCGTTGCTGGCGTGCCGAACGACGTCATGGGCGAAGGCCCGATCCCGGCCACCAAATTGGCCCTGAAGAAGGCTGGTCTGACCCTCGATCAGATGGACGTCATCGAGTCGAACGAAGCCTTCGCTGCTCAGGCCCTTACCGTTTCCAAGGTACTCGGCCTCGATCCGGCCAAGACCAACCCGAACGGTGGTGCCATCGCCCTCGGCCACCCGGTCGGCTGTTCCGGTGCTTTCATCGCGACCAAGGCGATTTACGAAATGAACCGTATCGGCGGCAAGTACTGTCTGGTCACCATGTGTATCGGTGGTGGTCAGGGTATCGCGGTCATCTTCGAACGCGTCTGATCCGCACCTTTGCACCGAAACGAACCGCCGGCCAGCCCGGCGGTTTTTTTTGCCCAAATTTGAGCATCTTGCACTTGCCTGGTGCGCACCTGGTGTGGATCAAGCCCTGAAAACCTGTCTGGGAGTAGGTTTTTTAGATGGCATGGAACCTGCTGAACTATCGATGAGAGCATTCTCAGCGACGAGTCCAAAAATGAACTTCTATAACGAGATGTACGATGTCACCGGAGGTGTCCGGGCACATTACAAGGGTTACGAAGACTGGCTCAAGGTGACACCGCCGGAGCGCATTGAGCGCAAGCGAGCAGAGGCCGACCTAGCTTTCCATCGGGTAGGAATTACCTTCGCTGTCTATGGTGAAGAGGCCGGGAAGGAACGTCTGATTCCCTTCGACATCATTCCCCGCATCATTCCTTCGGCCGAATGGAAAGCCCTGCAGTCCGGGTTGCGTCAGCGGGTCAAGGCGCTCAACATGTTCCTGTGGGATGTCTATCACGACCAGGAAATCCTCAAGGCCGGCATCATCCCTGCCGAGCAGGTGCTGAACAACGCGCAGTACCGGCCCGTCATGCAGGGGGTCGATGTGCCGGGCCGTATCTATGCGCACATCACTGGGGTCGACATCGTGCGCGCCGGGGCTGGGGAGTTCTACGTGCTGGAAGACAACCTGCGCGTGCCCTCGGGGGTTTCCTATATGCTGGAAGACCGCAAGATGATGATGCGCCTCTTCCCGGAGTTGTTTGCCAAGCACAAAGTGGCGCCGGTCCAGCACTATCCTGACATGCTGTTGGAAAAACTGCGGGCAGTCGCGCCGAAGGGGGTAGCGAATCCGACCGTCGTCGTGCTTACCCCCGGGGCCTACAACAGCGCCTACTTCGAACACACCTTTCTGGCCCAGCAAATGGGCGTGGAACTGGTCGAAGGGCGCGACCTTTTCGTCAAGGATGAGGTGGTCTACATGCGGACGACGCAAGGTCCGCAACGCGTCGATGTTATCTATCGCCGCATTGACGATGATTTCATCGATCCGCTGGTTTTCCGTGCCGATTCGGCGCTCGGCGTGCCGGGCATCCTGAAGGCCTATCAGGCCGGCAACGTGACGCTGGCCAATGCCATCGGCACCGGTGTGGCAGATGACAAGTCGATCTATCCCTACGTGCCGGACATGATCAGGTTTTACCTCGGCGAGGAGCCGAAGCTGAACAACGTGCCGACCTACATGTGCCGCAAGCCGGACGATCTGAAGTACGTGCTCGACCACCTGCCGGAACTGGTGGTCAAGGAAGTGCATGGTGCAGGCGGCTACGGCATGTTGGTCGGGCCGGCCTCGACCAAGGCGCAGATCGAGCACTTCCGCCAGTTGCTGATTGCCAAGCCGGATGGCTATATTGCCCAGCCGACGCTGGCCCTGTCCAATTGTCCGACCTTCGTCGAGGAAGGCATCGCGCCACGTCACCTCGATCTGCGCCCCTTCGTGCTGTCTTCGGGCGAGTGCATCAACATGGTGCCGGGTGGGCTGACCCGCGTGGCGCTGACCAAGGGGTCGCTGGTGGTCAATTCGTCGCAGGGCGGCGGGACCAAGGATACCTGGGTCCTCGAAGACTGATTAGGGAGAGAGAAAATGCTTTCACGTACTGCCGATCACCTGTTCTGGATGTCTCGCTACATGGAGCGGGCAGAAAACCTCGCCCGTCTGCTCGATGTGACCTACCAGATGTCGCTCGTCCCTCAGTCCGAAGAGAAGGCCAATCAGAGCTGGAATGCGATCATTACCCTGAACAGTCTGGAAGACGTCTTTGCCGCCAAGTATCCGGTGGTGAATGGCGAGAATGTCCTGAAATTCATGGTCTGCGACTCGGATAACTTCTCTTCCATCTACAGCTGCCTGCGCCTGGCACGGGAAAATGCCCATGCCGTACGTGGCACGCTGACGACGGAAATGTGGGAGACGATCAACTTTACCTGGCTGGAAGCGCGCGGCAGGAATTTCGATCAGTTGATGGCAAGCGGCATTGCCGATTATTTCGAGTGGGTGAAGACACGCTCGCATCTGTCACGTGGCGTGACCGTCGGTACCTTGCTGCAGGACGAGGCCTACCACTTCATTCGCCTGGGTACGCTCCTTGAGCGTGCCGACAACACGGCCCGCATCCTGGATGTGAAATACCACGGCCTCGACCATGGTGGCGAGGAGGGAGCGACTGATTTCTACCAGTGGGGTGCCCTGCTGCGTTCGGTGTCGGCCTTCGAGGTCTATCGCAAGGCCTACCGCGATGTGATCACGCCGGAGAGGGTGGCCGAGTTGCTGATCCTGCACGGCGACATGCCGCGTTCGTTGTTGTTCTGCATGAACGGCGTGGTCAAGAACCTAGACCTTATCGCCAACAGCCTTTCCGGCGAAACAGTGCGCCTGGCGGGCCTGCTACGCGCGCAACTGCGTTATGGCCGCATTGACGACATTCTCGAGCAAGGCCTGCACGAATGGCTGACCGACTTCATGGATCGCATTTACCTGATCGGCGACGGGATCAGTCGCGACTTCCTGGTGCCGATGGATGAGGCGGCTTGAGTATAAGATAATCAGGCCCGCCGAATTGGCGGGCTTTTTGTTTTTCCGGGGGGGGGGGCTTACCAGGCGCGAGCACCCATCAGGTAATTGCGTGTTTCCTTGGGGGCCGGCGCTGGCGGTACCGGGGGCGGTGCTTCCGGTTGAGTGGCGATGGGCAACAGATGGTCACGTAGGCGCAGCACCATGACCAGAAGGTCTTCGTCCAGTGCGGCCTCCTCTATTTCAGCGAGGCGTTGCCGTGCGTAATCGGCATCGCGGGTGAGGCGGTCGAGATCGACTGTTTCGCTCAGTGTGCGTTTGACCTGCAGCTTGAAGCGGGCCAGTAACTGGGCCATTTCCATTTGAGTATCCATCGACACGATTTCTCCTTATAGGTGCAACAAACGACTCGGGGTCTTGCTGCCTGTTGAGCGAAATTCATGCCGGTATCTTGATGTCGAGCGGTTTTCCTTAAAAATCAAAAGGCTGATTTTTTCACCAGACTGTGTCACCGGGTCGGTGAGACCCCCCTTGGTGCAAGGAGTGCCATAGATGAATTGAATTGGTGCGGTGCACAAGGCATTTTTCGCAAAAATTGAAAATGCCTCGTCAGGCGCCGACTCGAAGCCGCTGCCCCAGAATGGTGCTTGTGGCGCCGTCATCAGCCTTTCATCGATTCATGGCAGCCTGTAAGTCATTGAAATATCGAATTACGGTTGGCTGGTTCGTGTTTTGCTTTTACGCCGCTAACCATTCCTTGCGGAGCAAGCTTGTGTCAATCCATGTCGCACTGAACCACGTCACCCATTACAGCTACGACCGCCTGATCAACCTCGGGCCGCAGGTGATACGCCTGCGGCCGTGCCCGCATTCGCGTACGCGCATCCTGTCGTACTCGCTGAAGATCGGGCCGGACAAGCATTTCATCAACTGGCAGCAGGATCCTCAGGGCAATTACCTGGCTCGCCTGGTTTTCCCGGAGAAAACCAAGGAATTTCGCTTCGAGATCGATCTGGTGGCCGAGATGTCGGTTATCAACCCCTTCGATTTCTTCCTTGAGCCGCATGCCGAGAATTTTCCTTTCGAATATGAGGATTGGCAGCGCCACGAATTGATGCCTTATCTGTACAAGGTCAATTACGGCCCCTTGTTCGACACATACCTCGCCGGCATCTCCCGAGAAAAAATGCGCAGCGTCGATTTCCTCGTCGCCCTGAATGCGCAACTGCAGAAGGACATCAGCTACACCATCCGTATGGAGCCGGGGGTGCAGACGCCGAAGGAAACGTTGGAAAAGCGTTCCGGTTCCTGCCGCGATACGGCCTGGTTGCTCGTGCAGTTGCTGCGTCACCTTGGCTTGGCGGCACGTTTCGTCTCCGGTTACCTGATCCAATTGAAGGCCGACGTAAAGTCGCTTGATGGTCCGTCCGGTGCAGAGGCCGATTTCACCGACCTGCATGCCTGGGCTGAAGTCTATCTGCCGGGTGCCGGCTGGATTGGGCTCGATCCGACTTCCGGCCTATTTGCCGGCGAAGGCCACATCCCGCTCGCCTGCACCCCTGAGCCGGCCTCGGCCGCTCCGGTGACTGGTGCGATCGACGAATGTGAAACCGAGTTCGCCCACCACATGCAGGTCACCCGCATCTGGGAAGCGCCGCGCGTCACCAAGCCTTACAGCGAGGAGCAGTGGGTCGAGATCGAAGGCCTTGGCCACGATATCGACGCCAAGCTGATGCACATGGATGTGCGTCTGACGCAAGGCGGCGAGCCGACTTTCGTATCGCTCGACGATCCGGATGGCGCCGAATGGAACACCGCGGCGCTCGGCCCCACCAAGCGTTTGCTGGCGGCAGATCTGTTCCATCGCCTGCGCGACAAATACGCGCCGAATGGCTTGATGCACTTCGGCCAGGGCAAGTGGTACCCCGGCGAGCAATTGCCGCGCTGGTCGCTGAACTGCTTCTGGCGCAAGGATGGCGAGCCGATCTGGAGCACTCCGGCACTGTACGCCAGCGAACGCCAGGATTACGGTGCCACGGCCGAGCATGCCGAGCGCTTTCTGAAGCGCGTGGCCGAGCGCCTCGGGCTGGAGTCGAAATATGTCTTCCCGGCCTTCGAGGACGTGTATTACTACCTGTGGCGCGAGCGTCGCTTGCCGGGCAACGTCGATCCCTTCGATTCGCGCGTGGACGATCCGCTCGAACGCGAGCGCCTGATGAAGGTGTTCTCGCAGGGGCTGAGCCATACCGTCGGCTATACGCTGCCGATCATGAAGAATGTCTGGAACCAGTGGCAGACGGGGCCGTGGTTCCTGCGCAGTGAGCGTTGCTATCTGATCCCCGGCGATTCGGCCATGGGCTACCGCTTGCCGCTCGATTCGCAGCCGTGGACGGCGCAAAGCGATTATCCCTATGTCAATCCGCCCGATGCCGAAATGGCGACCGACCCGCTGGCCGCGTACTCTGCGTTGCGTGGCCGCGTTGGCGGCGACGGTCGATTGGCGCAGCAGATGCGTGTGCCAGCTTCGGCCCTCGGGGCGAAGGGGCAGGGCAAGCATCCTTGGGAGAAACCGAGCGATACCGCACCGGGCTTCAAGGAGTCTGCTGCCTGGATCACCCGTCTGGCCATGTGCGTCGAGCCGCGCGAAGGCCGCCTCTATGTCTTCATGCCGCCGACCCAGTCGCTGGACGACTATCTGGAAATCGTCGCTGCGGTCGAGTGCACCGCAGAAGAGCTGCAAATGCCGGTTATTCTGGAAGGCTACGAGCCGCCCTCCGATCCGCGCCTGACGCATTTCCGCGTGACGCCCGATCCCGGTGTGATCGAGGTGAACATTCACCCAGCGCGCAACTGGGATCAATTGGTCGAGCAGACGACGCACCTCTACGAATCGGCCCATTACTCGCGCCTGACCACCGAGAAATTCATGCTCGACGGTCGTCACACAGGCACCGGCGGCGGCAATCACTTCGTGTTGGGTGGGGCGACGCCGAACGATTCGCCCTTCCTCCGTCGGCCGGATCTGCTGAAGAGCCTGGTCGCCTACTGGCACAATCACCCGAGCCTGTCTTACCTGTTCTCAGGCCTCTTCATCGGTCCGACCAGCCAGGCACCGCGCGTCGACGAAGCGCGCAACGATTCGCTCTACGAACTGGAAATCGCCTTCAAGCAGATTCCGCAGCCGGGGGGCTACATCCCCCCTTGGTTGATCGACCGCGTGTTGCGCAACCTGCTGATCGACGTCACCGGCAATACCCATCGCGCCGAGTTTTGTATCGACAAGCTCTATTCGCCGGACGGCCCGACCGGCCGCCTCGGACTGCTCGAGTTGCGCGCCTTCGAAATGCCGCCGCATGCGCGTATGTCGTTGGCCCAGCAACTGCTGCTGCGCGCCTTGATTGCCCGCTTCTGGGAAACCCCCTACGAGCCAGCACGCCTAGCCCGTTGGGGCACCGAGTTGCACGACCGCTTCATGTTGCCTTTCTACGTCGAGCAGGATTTCTGCGATGTGATGCAGGAGATGAACGAGGCCGGTTACGCCTTCAAGCACGAGTGGTTCGCCCCGCACTTCGAATTCCGCTTCCCGAAATACGGCGATTTCGCTATCAAGGGCATCGAATTCGAATTGCGCCATGCCCTGGAACCCTGGCACGTCATGGGTGAGGAAGGGGCGATTGGCGGTACGGTGCGCTACGTCGATTCCTCGGTTGAGCGGGTGCAGGTCAAGGTCAAGGGCATGGCCCCGGATCGCTATGTGCTGACCTGCAACGGTGTCGCCGTGCCGTTACAAAAGACCGGCATCAACGGCGACTTCGTCGCCGGTGTGCGCTACCGCGCCTGGCAGCCAGCATCTTGCCTGCATCCGACCATCGGCGTACATGCGCCCTTGGTTTTCGACATCGTCGATACCTGGATGCAGCGTTCGCTGGGCGGTTGCCAATACCATGTGGCGCATCCGGGCGGGCGAAACTTCGATGTCTTGCCAGTCAATGCCTTCGAAGCGGAAAGCCGCCGCTTGGCGCGCTTCTTCCGCTTCGGGCACACACCGGGGAAAGTGGTCGTCAAGGCGCCGGAGATCAGCGCGGAGCACCCGTTTACGCTAGACTTGCGACGTTTTTGAGTCGAAATTCGCGCGGAAAGCGACCCTCGGGTCGCCTTGGCAGGGCCTTCGGGCCTTTCTGCGTTCTTTAAGTCGGCATGGCACGAACACTCCTCGCCATCTATCCCCACAGCGCGCGCCGCTACGACGAAATGTTGTCGGCGGACGGCAACGTGCGTTCGCATTGGCAGCAATTCTTCATCCACTTGGACGCGGTAGCGCCGGAGGAGATGCACCGTCGCCTCGAATTCGTCGACCGACGCATTCAGGAAAACGGCGTCACTTACAACGTCTATGCCGATCCGAAAGGGGCCGACCGGCCGTGGGCGCTTGATCCGCTGCCGCTGATCATTCCGCCGGACGAATGGGCCGAGGTGTCGGCCGCCGTCGCCCAGCGCGCCGCGCTGCTCAATGCCATGCTGGCCGATCTTTACGGTGAGCAACGCCTGTTGGCGGAAGGCCTGCTGCCGCCGGCTTTGGTCTACGGTCAGCACGGCTATCTGTGGCCGTGCCACGGCGTCAAGCCACCCGGGGGCATCTGGTTGCACCATTACGCGGTCGATCTGGCGCGGTCGCCGAACGGGCGCTGGTGGGGCATCGCCGACCGGACGCAGGCACCCTCAGGGGCGGGGTACGCCCTGGAAAACCGACTGGTCGTCTCGCGCGTCTTCCCGGAAATGTTTGGCGACCTGCATGTCCAACATCTGGCCGATTTTTTCCGCGACCAGATGGATGGTCTGGCGTCGCTGGCACCGCTGGATGGTAACGAACCGCCGCACATCGTGTTGCTGACGCCGGGGCCGTACAATGAAACCTACTTCGAACACGCCTATCTGGCGCGCTACCTCGGCTATCCGTTGGTCGAGGGGCAGGATCTGACCGTACGCGGTGACACGCTTTATCTGAAAACCCTGCGCGGCCTGAAGCGGGTGCATGTCGTGTTGCGCCGCCAGGACGATGATTACTGCGACCCGCTCGAATTGCGGGGCGATTCGGCACTTGGCATTCCCGGTTTGCTGAACGTCGTGCGTTCTGGCCGTGTCGCTGTTGCCAATGCCTTGGGCAGCGGCCTGCTGGCCTCGGGAGCGCTGATGGGCTTCCTGCCAGCGATCTGCGAATTTCTGCTCGGCGAACGCCTGTTGATGCCCTCGGTCGCGACGTGGTGGTGCGGCGAAAAGCCTGCACTCGAGTATGTGCGTGAACATTTCGATGAACTGGTCATCAAGCCGGCCTACCCGACGCAACGCATGGATCCGGTGTTTGGTCATGAACTGGAAGGTGAGGCACGGGCCGAGATGCTGCGCCGCATCGAGGCCAGGCCGCATGCCTACGTGGCGCAGGAAATGGTCCGCTTGTCGCAGGCGCCAACCTGGAGCCGGGCTCACGAACGCCGTCTAATTGCTCGTCCGGTCGGGTTGCGCGCCTATGCCGTGGCCAATGCCGACGGCGGCTACTCGGTGATGCCGGGCGGCCTGGCCCGCGTCGCCACCGGTGCCAATACCCGCATCATCTCGATGCAGCGGGGCGGGGCGTCGAAGGATGCCTGGGTACTGACCGATGGCCCGGTCAGCGAATTTACCCTGCTCAAGCCGTCGATCGGTGTGCGCGATCTGGTCCGTTCAGGGGCCAACCTGTCGTCGCGCGTGGTCGAAAACCTGTTCTGGCTGGGGCGGTACTCCGAGCGGTTCGACAATAGTGCGCGCATGCTGCGCGTTTCCCTGAGCCGCCTGGTTGAAGGGGCTGGGGAGAAGACGCCGGCCATTGCTTCAGCCATGGAGTTGGCCGAGCGCCTTGGCATCCTGCCCAAGCCGGAAGAGGATGAACCGGTTGCCGAGGGGGGCGAGCATGTCCTGCTCGAAGCCATCTACGATCCAGCGCAGCCGGGCAGCCTGGCCGGCAATATCCGCAGCTTGATGTGGTCGGCCACGCATGTGCGGGAGCGCCTGTCGCTCGATCACTGGCATTCGCTCAACCGCCTGCAGCGGGACCAGCAGGCGGCGCAGAGTAAGCATCCGACCATGTCCGAGGCCATCGCTTTCCTCGACCGGGTACTCGGCGTTTCGTCATCGTTGACCGGCTTCGCCATGGACAACATGACGCGTGACGATGGCTGGCGCTTCCTGATCATCGGCCGTCGCATCGAGCGTCTCGCCTTCCTGACCGAGGCGCTGGCCACCTTCCTGCGCCTGGAGTCGGCGCGTGGACCGGGCTGCCTGGAATGGCTGCTCGAACTGGCCGATTCGATCATCACCTACCGTTCGCGCTACTCGCGCCTACCGGAGCTGTTGCCGGTGGTCGACCTCCTCGTGTTCGACGATAGCAACCCGCATGGCGTGATTTTCCAGGCAATCAATCTCAGCCGCTACGTCGACCGCATGATGCGTGAGTTGGGGGCGGATTACGATGGGCAACTGGCGCAGGCGATCGATCACCTGCAGGGCTACGATCTCGCCATGCTCGAGCATGCGCAGTTCAGCGCGTGCTACAAGTGTGCCGGCTGCGAGGAGCTGGCGAAACGCCTCGACGCACTGGCGGCGGCAGCCTGCCAGTTGTCGGACTGGCTGGCGATGCGTTATTTCACCCACGTCGGCGATGTCAGCCGGCAAACGATGGCCTTGTGACGACCGTGCTGCCCGTCCGCTATCACGTTTATCACGAGACGCGCTACGACTACGGTAGCAGCGTTTCTCTGTCGCAGCAGCAACTGCACCTGTCGCCACGTATCCTCGATTGGCAGCAGATCGAGGAGCAGCGTGTCGATATCGAGCCGACGCCGACGTGGCGGCGCGATGGCCGCGATGCTTTCGGTAATCCGGTGACCTGGATTTCCTTCCATGCGCCGCACGACGAACTGATCATTCGTTCGACCATGAACATCTCGATCATGCCCCACCGACCGGAGCATCTGGAGGATTCACTGCCTTGGGAGGAGGTACGGCAGCGCCTGGCCTACGATGCCTCGGCACCGTCGCCGGAAGACCTGGACGCCACGCGCTATCTGTTCGAAAGCCCGCACGTGCGGGTCAAGCACGAACTGGCCAATTACGCGGCCGATTGCTTCCCACCCGGCCGCCCGCTGCTGCTCTGCGCACAGGCCTTGATGGCCAAGATTTTTGATGAATTCGAGTTCGATCCGGAGGCGACCACAGTATCGACGCCGGTGCTCGAAGTCTTGGAAAAGAAGCGCGGCGTCTGCCAGGACTTCGCCCACCTGATGATTGCCTGCCTGCGCGCCATGGGCCTTGCTGCACGTTATGTCAGCGGCTACCTGCTGACCCGTCCGCCGCCGGGCAAGCCGCGCCTGATTGGCGCCGATGCCTCGCACGCCTGGGTTTCTGTCTATTCGCCGGGCACCGCAAACGATTGGGTCGATTTCGATCCGACCAACAATCTGCTGCCCGATACCGAGCACATCACGCTGGCTTTCGGCCGTGACTTCTCCGATATCTCGCCGTTGCGCGGCATCATTCTCGGTGGCGGCGGCGCTGAGCCCGATGTCGCGGTCACGGTCGTGCCACTCGACGAAGAAGAGTTGCCGGAAGGTCTGCTGTCGGTCTCGGCGGCAGATTCCGCCGAGAGCTGATGGGCCTCATCGCAATCATCGGCGGTGGTCCGGCCGGCTTGATGGCCGCCGAGCAGATTGCTGCGGTGCACGGGGCAAAAACGGCAATTTTCGATGCCATGCCCTCGGTTGGCCGCAAGTTCCTGATGGCCGGCAAGGGCGGCATGAACATCACTCATGCCGAACCCTACGCCAAATTCGTCGAGCGCTACGGCGAGCAGGCGCCGCGCCTGAAACCCTTGCTCGATGCCTTCGGGCCGGATGAATTGCGGCGCTGGATTCACGAACTGGGGATCGATACCTTCATTGGCACTTCGGGGCGTGTCTTTCCGACCGAAATGAAGGCCGCGCCGTTGCTGCGTGCTTGGCTGCACCGCCTGCGCGGGCAGGGCGTGCAGTTCCATGTGCGGCACCGCTGGCTGGGGTGGAATGCGCAAGGTGCCTTGCGCTTTGCCACGCCGGCGGGGGATGTGGTGGTCGAGGCCGAGGCGGTGGTTCTGGCGCTCGGTGGCGGCAGCTGGGCCAGACTGGGGTCGGACGGTGCCTGGGTACCGTTATTGGCGGCACGTGGCGTCGAGGTTTCCCCCTTGCAACCGGCCAATTGCGGTTTCGATGTCGAATGGAGCCCGCTTTTCCGCCAGCGTTTTGCCGGCCAACCGGTCAAGCCGGTCGTAGCCAGTATCGCTGGGCGGCAACAGCAAGGCGAATTCAACGTCACCGAATATGGTATCGAGGGGGGGCTGATCTATGCGCTGTCGGCACCCTTGCGTGACGCGCTGGCACAAGATGGCGTTGCCACGCTGACCCTGGACCTGGCGCCGGGGCGTAGCCTGGAGCGCTTGAGCGCAGACCTGGCCAAACCGCGCGGACGCGATTCGTTGGCCAACCATTTGCGTCGGCAGGCCGGCATCGAGGGCGTCAAGGCCGGCTTGTTGCGCGAATTGTGTTCTGCCGAACAGCTTGCCGCGCCATCGGCGCTGGCCGCGGCAATCAAGTCACTGCTGCTGCCGGTGCGCGCGACGCGGCCGCTCGACGAGGCAATCAGTTCGGCCGGCGGGTTGGTTTTCGAGGCGCTCGACGAGCGCCTGATGGTCAGGCAGTTGCCCGGCCTTTTTTGCGCCGGCGAAATGCTGGATTGGGAAGCGCCGACCGGCGGCTACCTGCTGACCGCTTGTATCGCCCTGGGGCGAGCGGCGGGTCTAGGCGTTGTCGATTGGCTGGCGCAACGAGCGGCGATCCCGGCCTGATTCAGTTCGCCTTGCTCAGCCGGACTTCTGACTAAGCAGGGCCAGCGCTTCTTCGAACGCGAAAGCCGAAACGAAGCGTTCGAACAGCGTGTAGCGGTCGCCCAGGGCCTGACGCAGGCTGGCCGCATTTTGGCGCACGCTTTCCTGAACGCTGATGTCGCCCTCGCGCAGTTCCTTCTCGATCTTTTCCAGGATTACCCGGCAGTCGGTGCCGACTGCGGTTTGCCCGGCGGCGGTTTCGCTGTCGGCAAGCAGGGTTTGCAGATGCCGGCTCAAGGTCGTGTAGTCGGTGGCGGTGCGTTCGATCAAGGCGCCTACGGTGGCGCCATCCTGCTCCTCGCGGATGGCGGCCTCCAAAGCGGCGGCGGCCTTTTGTACAGCCACTGCCCCCAGCGTTGCCGCTGCGCCTTTCAGCGAATGGGCCAGGCGACGGGCTTCATCGCGCTCACCGTTGGTCAGGCAGGTGCGAATGCGCGCGAAGTCATCGAGATGGTTTTCGGCGAACTTGCCGAGCAGCCGCTTGTAGGTGTCTACCTTGCCACGTACGGTCTGCAGGCCGAATTCGCTGTCCAAGCCGGGGATGTTGGCCAGACCGCCAGCAATCGGGGCGGCTTGGGCGTTGCCCGAATCCGGCGCTCCGGCCAGCGGCTTGGGCAGCCAGCGTCCCAGGGCCTCGAATAGGCGCTCCGGCGTGACCGGCTTGGCGACGTGGTCGTTCATGCCGGCGGCCAGACAGGCATCGCGGTCGTCGTCGAAGGCATTGGCTGTCATGGCCAGGATGGGAATGGCTGTCCAGCCGGGCAGGGCGCGGATAGTTTTAGTCGCTTCGAGACCGTCCATGCCGGGCATCTGCATGTCCATCAAGACCAGATCGTAGAGGCGCTGGCGGGCGAATTGCACGGCTTCCAGCCCGTCGCGGGCATGGTCGACGCGCACGCCGGCCGAATGTAGCAACTCGGTTGCGACTTCGGCGTTGACGGCATTGTCCTCGGCCAGCAGAACGTGGGCGCTGAGCTGGCGGACGGTCGCCGGGTTGGTTCTGGTTAAATTGCTGTCGCCGGCGCTGTGGGCAGCGTCGAGCGGAATGGTGAACCAGAAGGTGCTGCCCTGGCCGGGCTTGCTGTCGACGCCGATGTCGCCCTGCATGGCCTCGGCGAGTCGACGGCTGATCGCCAGGCCAAGGCCGGTGCCGCCATAACGTCGGGTGGTCGAGCTGTCGGCTTGTTCGAATGGCTGGAAGAGGCGGGCTTGCATTTCTTCGGCGATGCCGATGCCGGTATCGGTGACGGTGCAGCGGACCCGCAAGTGTTCGCCGTTGCGGGCTATGACTCGGGCGCTGATGATCACCGAGCCGCGTTCGGTGAATTTAATGGCGTTCGACAGGAAATTGACCAGGATCTGCTGGATGCGCAAGGGGTCACCGCGCAGCCGGGAGGGCAGTTGCGGGTCGATATCCTCGAGCAGCCTCAGTTGCTTTGCTTTGGCACGTTCGCCGATCAGCCCGAGGGCGGTGGTGAAGACGTGCTGCATCGAGAAATCAGTATCTTCCAACTCTAGCTTACCGGCCTCGATCTTCGAGATGTCGAGCACATCGTTTATGATGGAGAGCAGGTGATGCGCAGCGTCGTTGACCTTATTCAGGCGCGCTTGCTGTTCTGCTTCCTGGGCCTGGCGCAAGGCCAGATGGCTAAGGCCGATGATGGCGTTGAGCGGCGTGCGGATTTCGTGGCTCATGTTGGCCAGGAAGGCGCTCTTCGCCTGGTTGGCCGATTCGGCGATTTCCTTGGCCTGTTCAAGCTGGTTGGTGCGTTCGGCCACGAGCGCTTCGAGATGCTGACGATAGCGCTCGAGTTCGGCCTGGTTGCGCTTTTTTTCGGTGACGTCTTCCTTGATCGCCAAGTAGTGGGTGATGCGTCCGTCCGGCTGGCGTACCGGCGAGATGATGGCGAATTCCTCGTAGGTGGATCCGTCCTTGCGCTGGTTGATGAACTCGCCGTGCCAGATTTCTCCCTGTAGCAAGGTTGCCCACAGGGACGCATAGTTTTCCGGCGGAGTCAGGCCCGAATGTAGTACCTTCGGATTTTGGCCTATTACGTCCTCGCGGCTGTAGCCGGTGTTGTGCACGAAAGATTCGTTCACGTACTCGATCTTGGCATCGGTGTTGGTGATGACGATGCTGTGCGGGCTCTGCTCGATGGCTAGCGACAGTTTGCGCAATTGCTCTTCAGCTTCGTGGCGTTCGGTAACGTCCTGTACGGTACCGACGGCGGAAACCGGGTAGCCGAAGGGGTCGAAGCGAATATGGGCGCGTTCGCGCACCCAGCGGACGCGCGTGCCCAGTTGCAGACGATACTCGGTATCGTAAGCTTGGCCGCCTTGGGCCGCCGTCCATTCGGCCTCGATACGCGACCGATCCTGCGGGTGAACGCTGGCCAGCAGATCGATGCGCTTGGGTATGCTATCGGCCGGCAATGCGAAGATACGCAATATTTCATCGCTGCACACAAGACTGTCCTGCACGATGTCCAGCGTCCAGCTGCCGAGGTGAGCGATGCTCTGTGCTTCACGCAACGCGGCTTCGCTTTGGCGCAGGCTGGCTTCGCTGCGGGCCAGGGCCTGGCGCGAGCGCTGCATGCTCATGCCCAGCCCCAGTTCGCTGGCGACGCCGCTCAACAACGTCATTTCCTCGTCGTCGAAGACATTTTTCTCTGCGGCATAGATGCTTAAAGTACCAAAAATCTGTCGATCATTGCGTAGCGGCAGCGAGACGACAGCTTGGTAGCCGCGGCGGGCGGCTGAGGCATGCCAGCGGGCAAAGGTCGGTTCTGCGGCCAAGTCCTGAATGATCACCGGGATGCCGGTGCGTATGGCACGCCCGGCCGCCCCTTGCCCTTCAACCGGATCGCCCCAGGTGATGTTGAGTTCATCCAGATAGCCCTCTTCACAGCCTGAGTGTGCGAGTGGCGTAACGCGTTTGTCGGGCTCTGCACCAGCTTCGCCAACCCAAGCCATGTGGAAGCCACCCGCCTCAACAATAATGGTGCAGATTTCAGTCAGCATGGCTACTTCGTCCGTGCGTCGGACAAGTGCTTGGGCGATGCCGCTCATGATGCGTAGAGCGCGGTTCTGACGCGCAATCTGCTGACGGTTGTTTTCCCGTTCGGAAATATTGTGGGCAATACCTAGGATACCTATGAGACTGCCATCGCTCCCATAGACCGGGGTTTTCGAAACCTCGTGGAGCGCGCATCGGCCGTCCGGGAACCGTAGTTCATGCTCGTAGCGATGCATACCGCCGTCCTGAACGACTTGTGCATCCGTTTGGCGCATTCTCATCAGCAGGTCAGAGGGGAAAAGATCGCTGTCCTTGAGACCGATAATTTGCTCGCTCGGTTTGCCAATCAATTCTGCTGCGCGAGGGTTGCACTCGAGGAAACTACCGTCCGGGGTCTTCAGCCAAACCATGTCAGGCAGAGTGCGTAACAGGGTTTGCAGTCGGCCGCGTTCGGCATCGAGGGCTGCGCGTTCGGCTCGCCGCTGGGTGATGTCAGTCAGGACCCCGGCACTGGCCAGCGGACGACCATTCTCGTTGCGTTCAATAACGCAACCACGGTCCTCGACCCAAAGCCAATGGCCATCTCCATGGCGAACACGACATTCGACCCGAGCTACTTCGGTTTTGGGTTCTTTTAACCCGTCCACCGCAGATTTGAGCAGTGGTAGGTCATCGGGATGGACCAAGGCCTTCCACTGGGAACGCGTATATGGGGCATTTTCCCTGGTGAGACCGAGCAGGCTCAGTAAGCTATCGCTCATTTGCCGGCGGTCGATGTCGTAACGGTATTCCCAAGTGCCCGCCCGTGCAGCGTCGAGCGCGAGCTGCATGTGGGCCTGTTGGCGACGTTGCTCATGTTCCTGCCGAGCCTTATGCATCGCGGTTTCGAACTGCTCAAGTGCCATCCGCTCGAATAGCCGGCGTTGGCTGACGACACCGAAAAAACAGCCTTGGTCATCGAGGACCACCATGTGGCGCAATCGATGCTCGGTCATCGCTTCTAGGGCATTGGTGACGGATGCCTGTAACGATATGCTGAGTACCGGCGAACTCATCACTTCGCGGAGGGCAATGTTTTGTGGATTGATCTTTTGCCGGAGGAGGCGAGGGATATCTCTTTCAGTGATGATGCCTAACGGTTTTTCGCTTTCGCAAATCATCAGGTAATCGTCTGCATTGTCGACCATGCAGGTGATGGCTTCGGCCAGGGATGCATCCGGTGGCAACTGCGGTATTCTGCGCTCCGTCACTCCTTCAAGATTCCGCAAGTGGCGAAAGACGGCTGTCCCGAGGTGCATCCGGAAATCCGTGTCGCTCGCCATGCCAACCACCTTGTCGTCGTCATCGACAACGACAAGGTGCCGGATGCCATGTTGTTCTGCCAATTTGCTGGCATCGAAAATGGTCGTATTGTGGCTTGCGGTGATCAGCGGTGAAGACATGATCGCGCGCATAGGGGTTGCCGACGACAGGCCTACGTTCGCGGCACACAACAGGTTGTGTTCCGTGACAATGCCGAGTGGAGTATCCCCCTGGTTCACCAGCAGGCTGGAAATACGACGTTCCGCCATGAGTTCGGCGGCCTCGGCCAGGGTGAAATCGGGCGAGATACAGACGATCTCGCTGGTCATGATGTCGGCGAGTGACGTCGAGAGGATGGAATTCATCGGTGAACGTTTCTCTATCGCCGCGTTTTAGTCCGGGTTAGTCGGCGAACGCCTTGGCAATGGTAATGAAGGCTTCGAAATTGTCGGAAAAGGCTTGGACGACATCGGGATCGAAATGCTTGCCCCGGCCGTCGAGGATTAATTGCTTGGCCTCTTCCAAGGCGAAGGCGGGTTTATAGACACGCTTGCAGATCAAAGCATCGAAAACGTCGGCCAGTGCCTTCAAACGGGCCGCAATCGGGATTTCATCGCCAGCCAGACTGCGTGGATAGCCACTGCCATCCCATTTTTCATGATGGTAGTGGGCAATCTCCTTGGCGATGTGCAGGAATTCGACGGGCTTTTCGGCATCCTGCTCGGCTTGGGCGATGGCCTTGGCGCCGAGTTCGGCGTGGGTCTTCATGATTTCCCACTCCTCTGGCGTCAGCTTGCCGGGCTTGAGCAGGATGTGGTCGGGGATGCCGACCTTGCCGATATCGTGCAACGGGGCGGATTTGGCCAGCGCATCGATCGTATGATTGTCGAGATAATGGGCAAAGCGCGGGTGCTGCTGCAAGGCTTTGGCCAGTGTGCGCACGTATTCCTGAGTGCGGCGTAAATGGTTACCGGTTTCTGGGTCGCGCGTCTCGGCTAGGCGGGCCAGCGCATGGATGCTGACTTGCTGAATGAGCTGATTTTCCGCCATGCGCCGGGCGACTTCGGCTTCGAGGTAGGCATTCTGGTCGCTCAGGATGTCGCGCGCCCGCTTGAGTTCCAGTTGAGCACGGATGCGGGCCAGGACGATGGCCGGGCGGATCGGCTTGGTAATGTAGTCGACCGCACCGCAGTCGAGGCCGCGCTCTTCGTCCTGGGTGCCGTCCATGGCGGTGACGAAGACTACCGGAATGTGATTGGTGTGGGGGTCGGCGCGCAACTCGGCCAGCACTTCATAGCCATCCATCTCCGGCATCATGACGTCGAGCAGGATTAGATCGGGCGGTGGCGAGCTATGCGCCATCTGCAACGCACGCCGGCCGGAATTGGCAGCACGGACGCGATAAGTCGGTTGCAACAGTTCGCCGAGGACGCTCAGGTTTTCCGGGGTGTCGTCGACGATCAGGATGCTCGGGAGGCCTGTCTCCATCGTTTCTCCGTGCTGACGGAAATTGCAGCTTTGTTAGAGTTGTCGAGTTTGCCGACCATGATACACCCATAAGGGGGCAGGTGGCACTCAGCACTTCACTCCAGACCGGCGATACGGCGATAGACGGCCATTCGGCTTTTTTCGATTTTTCCGGCGTGCACCGCAGCAGTCAGCGCGCAGTCCGGTTCGCGGTCGTGGCGGCAGTCGCGGAAGCGGCATTGGCCGAGATAGGGGCGAAATTCGCGGAAGGCCGTCTCGATATCGTGTTTGTCGAGGTGGCCGAGACCGAATTCCTGCAAGCCCGGCGAGTCGATCAGATGGCTGTCGGCGTCGAGGTGGTAGAGCGTGGCATGCGTCGTCGTGTGCTTGCCGGAATCGAGCGCCTGCGAGATTTCACGCGTGGCGGCCTGCGCTTCCGGGATCAGCGCATTGACCAGCGTCGATTTGCCCATGCCGGATTGGCCGACCAGTACGCTGGTTTGCCCGGCGAGGTAGGGGCGCAGGTCTTCGGCGTGGTCGCGGGCCGAGAGTTCGACGATACGATAGCCGAGGGCGGCAAAGACGGCTAGGCGCTCGCGGGCGGCGGGCAGCTTGTCAGTCAGGTCGCACTTGTTGAGGACAATCAGCGGTTCGATGTCGGCGCTCTCGGCAGCGAGCAGGGCGCGCGTGACCAGTTCCTCGGAGAAAGCCGGCTCGCTGGCAACGACGATGACCAGCTGATCGACGTTGGCGGCGATCAGTTTCTGGCGGATTTCATTGGAGCGGTAGAGCAGGCTACTGCGCGGCTGGATGGCCTCGATGACGCCCTGGTCGTTCGAGGTTTGCTTGATGTCAACCCAGTCGCCGCAGGCGACTTCACTCTTCTTGCCGCGCGGAAAGCAAGGCAGTACCGTGCCGTCGCCCAACTCGACCATGTACTGGCGCCCGTGGGCGGCGATGACGCGGCCCTGCATCAGTTTTTAAAGTGGTAGTACTGCTGGTTCAGATGAGCCGAGACTTCGGCCTCTTCTTCCGGGAACCAGCCGGTATTGGTTTGCGAATTGCAGGCAGCGACGCGCTGCAGAATGTCGAGTTGAGTCATCAGCAGGCGGCCGTCGCGGGTATACATCTTGCTGCCGTCGCCGCCGTAAAGACGCACGTGGCAGGCAACGCAGACCTTGTCGTGCAGCACCTTGCCGGCCTTGGGGTCGGCGCTGCCCCAGGGTTCTGCTGCTGCGGGAAAGGCCATCAGGGAGGCGACGAGCGAAGTGGTCAGTGCTTTCATGCGGGCTTCTCCTGAAGTTGCAGGCGGGCGATACGGAGCGCCGCCGGCGGGTGGGAGTCGTGGAACAGCGAATGCAGCGGATCGGGTGTCAGCGTTGCGGCGTTGTCATCGTACAGCTTGACCAGGGCGTGTACAAGATCGGTGGCCGATGCCTGGCGGGCGGCGTAGGCATCGGCTTCGTATTCGTGGCGGCGCGATAGCGCGCTCATCAGCGGTGTCAGCGGGAAGGTGAACACCGGCAGGGCGAGGAAGAAGAGGATCAGTGCCAAGGCCTGATTCTGCGCTGAAACGCCGAGGCCGGCGTAAAACCACGGAGCGTCGATCAACTGGCCGAGCAGCCAGAGGAAGGCCAGCGAGCTGGCGAACATGACGACGATGCGCTTGACCACATGACGGCAGCGGAAGTGGCCCAGCTCGTGGGCCAGCACGGCCTCGACTTCGCCCGGTTGCAGGCGGGAGAGCAGGGTGTCGAAGAAGACGATCCGCTTGTTGTCGCCAAAGCCGGTGAAATAGGCGTTGCCGTGGCTGGAGCGCTTCGAGCCGTCCATCACGAAAAGCCCGGAGGAGCGGAAGCCGCAGCGTGCGAGCAGGGCCTCGATGCGGGTCTTCATCTCGCCGTCGGCGAGCGGGGTGAATTTGTTGAACAGCGGCGCGATCCATGTCGGGTAGATGAACAGGATCAGCAGGTTGAAGCCCGACCAGAAAAGCCAGACGTAGAGCCACCAGTAGCTGCCCATCGCCGCCATTAGCCACAGCACGGCGAGGATCACCGGGGTACCGATGGCCAGGCCGAGCAGGGTCTGCTTGATCAGGTCGGAGAAGAACAGGCCGAGCGTCATGCGGTTGAAGCCGTAGCGCGCTTCGACGACGAACTGGCGATAGAGGGAAAACGGCAGGTCAATCAGGCCGGAGACGAACATCAGGCTGAAGATCATCGCCACGCCGTAGAACAGACCGCCGAGGCGAGGTGCCCAGAATTCATGAGCGAATTGCAGTCCGCCGCCCAGCGTCCAGACGAGCAGCAGGCCGGCTTCGACCAGCGTCTCGAAGATGGCGAGGCGGGAGCGCGCGATGGTGTAGCGGGCGGCCTTCTGGTGCGATTCGAGACTGATCGTCGCGGCGAACTCCGGCGGCACGGCGGCGCTATGCGCCGTGATGTGGGCGATGTGACGCAACTTCAGCCACAGGCGGATGGCCAGCGTAAGCAGAAGGAAGGCGACGAAGAGTCGAGTGAAGTCAGTTGAGGCCAAAGCTGTGAGAAAATCCATAGTTTTAAGAATTCAGGCAATTATATGGCAGGCAACGCACACAACCTCGTCTGGCTGGACATGGAAATGACCGGTCTGAACCCCGACGGCGACCGTATTCTGGAACTGGCGATGGTCGTTACCGACGAGCAGTTGCGCCTGGTCGCCGAATCACCGGCCTGGGTCGTGCATCAGTCGGACGAAACGCTGGCCGGGATGGACGAGTGGAATCAGAAGACGCACGGCCGCTCGGGGCTGATCGACAAGGTCAAGGCTTCGACCACGAACGAAGCCGAGGTCGAAGCCGAGGCGCTGGCGTTCCTGAAGAAATACTCGTTGGCCGGCCATTCGCCGATGTGCGGCAACACCATCGGCCAGGATCGTCGCTTCATGGCGCGCTACATGCCGACGCTGGAGGCCTTTTTCCACTACCGCAACCTCGATGTCAGTACCTTGAAGGAGTTGTGTAAGCGCTGGCAGCCGGAAATTTACAAGGGTTTCAAGAAGAAGGGCAAGCACACGGCGCTGGCCGACATCCACGAGTCCATCGAGGAACTGAAGTACTACCGGGAGCATTTTCTGGTAGTGCCGAAACCCATCGCCGAATAACCGGTGCTTAGGCGGGGCGAGTCCCCGCCAGCATTACCGCCGATAGAGGCGGAATTTCTCCTTGCGGTCTCCTGGGCGGCTGCCTTCCCAGATCTTGTTCCAGCTGCTGTTGGGTGCTGCCAGATCACGTCGGCTGTTGCCGAGAACCAGTAGCCAGTTGCAAGCGCGGCCAGTTTCGGAATTTTCCATAGCCGGTTCGATGCCGACGAAATAGGCCAGCGAGGCGCGCTGAGTATCGTTCAGGCCGCGCTCCGCCAGGCAGCCGTGGCCTTCCGGCAAGGCCTGGGCGATGGCTTGCGCTACCGGGCGATAGCTCTTGCCGTAGTCGAACCAGGGCAGGCCCAGGGTGGTTAGCAACAGCCACAGGGTGGTGAAGCCCATGGTCCAGTGGGTCAGGCTGCGGTAGGGGGAGCGCGGGGCGGTGACGATCAGCCAGATCCACCATCCTGTCGCGGCTATGCCGATGGTCAGTGCGAGAAAGTCTACATGTCCAACGAAACCCGGACGCAGGGCAACGACTCGTTGCGCCAGCTTGGTCGGCCAGCCCAAAGCCATCGCTGACCAACACACCCAGACGAAGATGGCGAAAACGCTGAAGGTCATCATCGCGAACCAGTCGAAGGCATTGGCCATCCCCCGGCGCAAGGTCAGGGCGCCTGGTGTCGCGAGGAGCGCAATCGGCGGCAGCAGCAGTAGGGCCGGGATCTCACGGACGCGGAACGTCCAAGCGAGAATCAACAAGGTAAAGCCGAAGAGGGCCAAGGGCAGCAGCTGGCTGGTTTCGATGCATTTATGACGGCGTGTCCACAGGGTCCATAGTGCCAGCGGCAGGGCCGGGAAGGCGAACCACGGGACCATGGCGAGGAAGCCGAACAGGCCTGAGAAGAGGAATGGCGTCTTGAACGGGACTAATTCGGTGGCAAACCAGGCGTGGAAGCGTGCCGGCTCGAGCCCATAGAGCAAAACTGGCCAAGGGAGGCTGAGCAGCAACGCAATGGCGAAGGCGATGGTCAGCGTAATCAAGCCTTGGCGACGGTCCGGAGCCAGCCACCAGGCAAGTGGGGCGAGCAGCAACAAGGGCAGGGTGGTTGCGATGCCGGTGCCAAGAAAACAGGCGGCGATGGCAAGGCCGTAGAAAACTCCCGTCAGCCGGGGTTTGCGCCCGCTAGCGGCAAGTGCGCCAAGGCTAGCGCCATAGGCGGCCACGGCAATCAACATCGGTTGGGCATCGTGGGCATGGAAGACCAAACCGGCACATCCGGCGAGTAGCATGGGAGCTGCTGCTGCATCGTCCTGGCCGTAGAGTTTGCGGCTGGCGTAGTAGAGGCCCATCAAAGCCAGAGTGACCCAGATGGCACTGGCGAAGCGGATGGCTTCGTGCAGCGGCAAGAACCAGCCGAACAAGAGCCCGGTCAGCGAAGCGCTCCAGTAGTAGAGCGGTGGCTCGTTGAAGGGGCGGCCGGCGAGGTCCGGCGACAGCCAGTCGCCATATTGCAGCATATGCCAGGCCGTACCGATGTGGATGGCGTCCTCGCCCTTCCACGGGTCGCGCCCGAACAGCCCAGCCAGCACGTAGAAGGCGAGCATGGCGGCAAGCATCCAGCCGGCTGGCGGCAGACGGATGCCGTTACGGAGTCGGGCGATCAGTTCGGACATTGGAAAACGGTGAAAGACCTGGGGCAGAAATGAAAAAGGCAGCCAACGGGCTGCCCTTTAGCATAAAGCCGAAGCCGATCAGGCAGCAGCCTTGCCGCGCATGGCGCCGAACTTCTGGTTGAACTTCTCGACGCGACCGGCGGTGTCGACGATCTTCTGCTTGCCGGTGTAGAACGGGTGGCAGGCGGAGCAGACTTCAATGTGGAAGGCGTCCTTGGCCATGGTCGACTTGGTGGTGAACACGTTGCCGCAGGAGCAGGTCACCTGGATTTCTTTGTAATTCGGGTGGATATCGGCTTTCATCTTTCGTCCTTTAAACAAGCGACCGGCGGATGTGGCCGATCTGGGAAGCCGCATATTATCGTTGAATTGTTTTTTCGGTGCAACGGTTTTTTAGGGGTTTGTATTTGATTTCGTGGTTGTTTTTGCAACCGCCTTCGACGTGAATTCCGATGTCGGGCCTAACCTGGTTTTCGGCCGCTTTGGGCTGTGCACCGCAGCAGTCAGCTTTTTCAGGCGATGGCTGCCACTGGTTGAGGGTAGAAAAACAAAAGGGCCGGTTTCCCGACCCTTCTCGATCCAACAAGGCTGTTGGCAATCACCCCCGACGCATGGCGTCGAAGAATTCCGCATTGCCCTTGGTGGATTTGACCTTGTCGAGCAGGAATTCCATTGCTTCGAGGTCGTCCATCGGGTAGCACAGTTTGCGCAGAACCCACATTTTCTGCAGCACGTCCGGTTTGAGCAGCAACTCTTCGCGGCGGGTGCCGGAGCGGTTGACGTTGACCGCCGGGTACATGCGCTTCTCGGCCATACGGCGGTCGAGGTGGATTTCGGAGTTGCCGGTGCCCTTGAATTCTTCGTAGATCACTTCGTCCATGCGCGAGCCGGTGTCGATCAGCGCGGTGGCGAGGATGGTCAGCGAGCCGCCTTCCTCGATGTTGCGTGCGGCACCGAAGAAACGCTTGGGCTTCTGCAGTGCATTGGCGTCCACACCGCCGGTCAGCACCTTGCCGGAGGCTGGTTGCACGGTGTTGTAGGCGCGGGCGAGGCGGGTGATCGAGTCGAGCAGGATGACCACATCCTTCTTGTGCTCAACCAGGCGCTTGGCCTTCTCGATGACCATTTCGGCGACGGCGACGTGGCGGGTGGCCGGTTCGTCGAAGGTCGAGGCGACGACTTCACCCTTGACGGTGCGGGTCATCTCGGTCACTTCTTCCGGACGCTCGTCGATGAGCAGCACGATCAGCACGACTTCCGGATGATTGGCCGTGATGGCGTGGGCGATGTTCTGCAGCATCACGGTCTTGCCTGACTTTGGCGGGGCGACCAGCAGGCCGCGCTGGCCGCAGCCGATCGGCGCGATCATGTCGATGACGCGGCTGGTGATGTTCTCGTCGGACTTGATTTCACGCTCGAGCTTGAGGTGACGCGTCGGGTGCAGCGGCGTCAGGTTCTCGAACATGATCTTGTTCTTGTTGGCTTCCGGCGGGAAACCGTTGATCGATTCGAGCTTGGTCAGGGCGACATAACGTTCGCCGTCCTTCGGGGTGCGGATTTCACCCTCGATAGTGTCACCGGTGCGCAGATTGAAGCGGCGGACCTGCGACGGCGAAACGTAAATGTCGTCTGGGTTGGCCAGGTAGGAGGTGTCGGCCGAGCGGAGGAAGCCGAAGCCGTCGGGCAGGACTTCCAGCGTGCCATCGCCGTAAATGGTGTCGCCGTTCTTGGCCTTGGCCTTGAGGACGGCGTAGATCAGCTCCTGCTTGCGCATCCGGTTGGCATTTTCGATGCCGAGGTCGGTGGCCATGTCCAGCAGTTTGCTGACGTGTAATGTCTTGAGTTCGGAAAGTTGCATGTGGGAATGGATGGCGCCGGATGGAAAACGGGAATGGACCCGCAATGTTGGGCGCAAATTTACAGAGAGCTAGGGGGAGGGATATAGACGCTGGACAGCTTTTTTGTCGCGTCTGCCTGAAGGCGCAGGACGCACCTTCAGGCTGGGAGACTACGGAGATTACAGGGTGCTGTCAATAAAGGCCGCAAGTTGCGACTTGGACAGGGCGCCAACCTTGGTGGCTTCGACGTTGCCGTTCTTGAAGATCATCAGGGTCGGAATGCCGCGGATGCCGTATTTGGCCGGGGTCGCCTGGTTATCGTCAATGTTGACCTTGGTCACCTTCAGCTTGCCGGCGTACTCGTTGGCGATTTCATCGAGGATCGGAGCGATCATCTTGCAGGGTCCGCACCACTCTGCCCAGTAGTCGACGAGAACCGGTTGCTGCGCCTGCAGCACTTCGGCTTCGAAAGTGTCGTCGGTTACGTAATGGATATGCTCGCTCATGATTTCCTCAAAGAAAGGGAAGTACGAATGGGGTAGAAGGGGGATGTTCAAACGCACTGGGCGCCTGTCGTTTTTTGAGAAATGCTAACGAAAATTACTGTCTTAGGGAAGCGTCAGGCGTTGTTTTTAAGCAGATTGGCCAACTCGACTGCGGTCTTTACCTGCATCTTGTCGAAAAGGTTGGCGCGATGCACTTCGACGGTACGCATGCTGATGTTCAATTCGTCGGCAATCACCTTGTTGAATTTACCGGCCAGGACCAGCTCCATGATTTGCCGCTCGCGGCTGGTCAATGTGGCCAGTCGGGCCTTCAACGAATCGACACTGGCGTTGGCTTCTCGTTGCTGGGCGTCGTGGGTCAGGGCTTCTTCGATGCGGTTGGCCAGGTCGTTGTCGTTGAAGGGCTTTTCAAAGAAGTCGAAAGCGCCTTTTTTTAGGGTTTGCACGGCCAGCGGTACATCGCCGTGGCCGGTCAGGAAGATCACCGGCAAAGTCGACTGGCGTTCGCGCAACTGATCGAAACAGTCAAGGCCGCTCATGCCGGACATTCGCATATCGAGTACCACACAGCCACACATCGTTGGCGACCAAGCGGCGAGAAAACTCTCGGCGGAGTCGTAAGCGGCGTAGGGCAGGTTGCGTGATTTCAATAGCCAGGACAGGGCATCACGAATCGCTTCATCATCATCGACCAAGTGCGCTTGCGGCTGGCTCATTCGGCATCCACGGGGAGCGAGAAAGTGAATATCGTACCGCGTCCGCTGGGAGATGCGGTATTGTCTTCGGCCCATAGTCGGCCGCGGTGGAATTCGATGATGGAGCGGCAAATCGACAGGCCGACGCCCATACCCTCCGGCTTGGTGGTGAAAAAGGCAGTGAACAGCCGGTCGCGGACTTCCGGCGCGATGCCGCAACCATGGTCGGCGACGCTAACGCGCAGTTCGGTGGCGTCAAGTTGGCAATCGATGCGTAGCATCCGATCGCTTTCCGGCGTGTCTGCCATGGCTTCCATGCCGTTGCGGATCAGGTTTAGCAACACTTGCTCGAGCATCAGGCGGTCGGCCGGAATTGGCGGCAGGTCGGGTAAGTTGCATTCGATGCGGATACGGCGCTTGCGAGCCTCGGCCTCGACAAAACCTATGCAGTCCTCAATCACCTCGCACAGGTCGCATGGTGCGCGTTTGGGTTCACTTTTGCGCACGAAGTCGTGCACCCGGCGAATGATCTTGCCGGCGCGTTGCGCCTGAACGCCAACTTTTTCCAAAGTGGGTTGCAAGTCGTCTGGGCTGGCCTGCCCGGTCTTCAGGAGGTTCAGACAGCCGGTGTTGTAACTGGCGATGGCGGCCAGCGGTTGATTCAATTCATGTGCCAGAGTGGAGGCCATTTCGCCCATGGTGACGAGGCGGGAGGTGAATTGCAGCTGTTCCTGCTGCTGGCGGGTAAGTTCTTCGGTCCGTTTGCGCTCCGTGATGTCGAGGACGGAAGCCATCCAGCCGGTATGTTGGCCATTGCCGTCGATCAGCTTGGCCTCGTAGACAAGAGCCTGGAAGCGTTCGCCGTCCTTGCGTTTGAAAGTGATCTCGAAGCCGTCGGGGGGCGCTTCACCGGCCATGACCTCCTGGTGCCGGGCGTAGGTTTCATCGAGTTGCTCGGGCGCCCAGTAAGGCATGGGGGGCGATTGGCCGACCAGTTCGTCGGGGGAAAAGCCGGTCATGCGGCAAAAGGCGGGGTTGACGTAGATGACCTTGCCTTTCAAGTCGCGGGCGCGCATGCCGACGGTCAGCGAATCTTCCATGGCGGCACGGAAGGCATGTTCGGCGCGCAGAGCCTCTTCGGCCTGGCTGCGCTTGCGCATCAGATCGCGTACCAGCCAGAGGCTCCAGAAGACGCCGGCGCCGAGGAGGACGATGGCGACGATCAGTGTACGCTGCAGCGAATTGTCCGGGCCACGATAGCTGGTGACGCGCAGCATCAGGCCTTGTCCTGGCGGATCGAACGGGATTTCGTAGGTCTGGTTGCTCTTGCCTTCGATTCGCGTGTTGCTGGCGTAACGAACGTCGTTGTCGTCGGTGATCTCGACCATGTATTTTTCGGCGAACCACCATGGCACCTGGTTGGAGAGCAGGGTATCCAGCGGATAGACGGCGAGCAACATTCCACCTTTCTGCAACGGTACCAGAAGTTCGACGAAGGCTCGTTTGTCCTCCAGTAGAAAGGGTTTGCTGTAGGTGCGTTTGCCTAGACGCTGCGCGATCTCAAAGGTTTCTTCGGTAACCCCGGGGCCGAAGCTGCGTAAGGCTTCGTCGGGCAATGTGGTTGATGGCAAGGCATCCATGATTCGCTGTGCCTCGTCTAACCATATGATCTGGGCAATTTCCGGTGAGTTCTTCAGCATGTGGGTGGCGCGCAGGCGGAACAATTTCTCGGGTTCCGGCAGGCTATCCATGTCGAGAACGAGTTGCTGCAGTTGTTGTTCGTTGCCGCTCAAATGAAATTGCAGGTTTTGCTCAAGCCAGAGAACGTCCTTGATCAGGGCGCTCCGCTCCTCCTCCACTTCGTTGTAGTGCAGCAGGCCGAGCAGGGAGAGCATGGCAAGCAACAGCAGAACGATGCCATACCTGGGGAGGGCGAGTAACCAGCGCAAACGTTGTGACTGGTTGGGGGCGGCTTGGGGTATTTCGAACATCGCGCGATGGTACCTCAGGGAATTCCGACCGCGTCCATTGCGGCTTTCCACAATTCGGATAGCCACAATATCCTCGCTCCACTTAGATGACGATACTGCCGCCCCAATTCCGGCATTGGGTGTGCCGGCGCAATTTCACCGCAAAGGAGTGGGCAGTATGGCAAAGAGGGCGATTTTCAAGAGCCTCTATTTCCAGGTGCTGGTGGCGATCGCCATCGGCGTCGGATTGGGGCATTTCTATCCGTCGGCCGGCGCCGACATGAAGCCGCTTGGCGATGCCTTCATCAAGCTGATCAAGATGATCATCGCGCCTATCATCTTCTGCACCATCGTCGTCGGCATCGCCGGCATGGAGGACATGAAGAAGGTCGGCAAGACCGGTGGCTATGCCGTGCTGTACTTTGAGGTCGTTAGCACGATTGCCCTGATCATCGGCCTGATCGTGGTCAATGTCTGGCAACCGGGTGCCGGCATGAACGTCGATCCGGCCTCTCTGGACACCAAGGGTATTGCCAAGTACGCGGCACCCGGTCAGATGCAATCGACCACCGAGTTCCTGATCAACATCATCCCGACCAGCGTGGTCGATGCCTTTGCCAAGGGCGATATGCTGCAGGTGTTGTTTTTCTCGGTACTCTTCGGCTACGCCCTGCATGCTTTCGGTGAGCGCGGCAAGCCGGTGTTCGAGCTGGTCGAGAAGCTGTCGCACATCCTGTTTGCCATCGTCGGCGTCATCATGAAGGTGGCTCCGATCGGTGCGTTTGGTGCCATGGCTTATACCATTGGCAAGCATGGTGTCGGCAGCCTGGCGCAGTTGGCCAACCTGATGGGGGCTTTCTATCTGACCTGTCTGATCTTCATTTTTGGCGTGTTGGGGTCCATTGCTGCGGTGCACGGCTTCTCTGTCTGGAAATTGATCAAGTACATCAAGGAGGAATTGTTTCTAGTCTTGGGAACGTCGTCGTCCGAATCCGCCTTGCCGCGCTTGATGGCCAAGATGGAAAATGCGGGCGCCCAGAAATCGGTTGTCGGCTTGGTCGTGCCTACTGGTTACTCGTTCAATCTGGATGGAACCTCGATCTATCTGACCATGGCTGCGGTTTTCATTGCACAGGCCACCAATACGCCGCTCGATTTGCAACACCAGATCACGTTGCTGGTCATCCTGCTGCTGACTTCGAAAGGGGCTGCCGGAGTGACTGGCTCGGGTTTTATCGTTCTGGCTGCCACATTGTCGGCAGTGGGAACTGTGCCGGTCGCCGGTCTGGCGTTGATTCTCGGTATCGACCGCTTTATGTCGGAGGCGCGGGCGCTGACCAATTTCATCGGTAACAGCGTGGCTACTCTGGTCGTAGCCAAATGGTGCAACGCGCTGGATGTGGACAAGATGAATGCGGTGCTCAACGATGAAACGCAGGATGAGGCCGATAACCCTGAGTTGGTATTGGACGATGCTCCTGAGGTGATGATTCCACATTCGCCGCGACCGGTGGTTGAACACCACTGAACACAATCAACTTGGAGATGATGTATAACCGCCGGCGAGTCCGGCGGTTTTTTTTACCTGTGGAAAACCACAATACGTTGCGATTACATCTTTCGTAATAATTTCCGCAACCGCAAATTTGCTGTGCGGTTTGTCTATTCGGAGGAGAAAAATGAAATTATCCAAGCTTGCTGCAGCTATGTTCGCTGCCACCCTCTCGCTGGCTGCGTTTGCTCAGCAACCGATCGTTATCAAGTTCAGCCACGTGGTCGCTGCCGATACGCCGAAGGGTAAGGCTGCAGAAATGTTGGCCAAGAAGGCGGCTGAACTGACCAAGGGTAAGGTGAAGGTTGAGGTTTATCCCAACTCGACGCTGTACAAAGACAAGGAAGAAATGGAAGCGCTGCAACTTGGCGCCGTCCAGATGCTTGCCCCGTCGCTGGCCAAATTCGGGCCGCTCGGCGTCAAGGAATTCGAGGTCTTCGACCTGCCGTTCATCTTCGGTAGCTATGACGACCTGCACAAAGTAACCAATGGCGCCGTTGGTAAGCAACTACTCGCCAAGCTCGAGCCGAAGGGGATCAAGGGGCTGGCCTTTTGGGACAACGGCTTCAAATCCTTCTCGGCGAATACGCCGATCAAGACTCCGGCCGACCTGAAGGGCAAGAAGATGCGCATCCAGTCCTCCAAGGTCCTCGAAGAGCAGATGCGCTCGGTGGGCTCGTTGCCGCAGGTTATGGCCTTCTCCGAGGTCTATCAGGCGTTGCAGACCGGTGTCGTGGATGGTACTGAGAACCCTATTTCCAATCTCTATACCCAGAAGATGCACGAGGTGCAAAAGCATCTGACGTTGACCGAACATGGTTATCTTGGCTATGCGGTGATTGTGAACAAGAAGTTCTGGGAAGGTTTGCCGAATGATGTGCGTAATCAACTGACCGATGCGATGGAGCAATCGACCCGCTACGCCAACCAGATTGCCAAGGTCGAGAACGACAGCGCGCTCGAGGCTGTGAAGAAGAGCGGCAAGACCGAGGTCTATGCACCGACCAAGGAGGAGCGTCTGGCTTTCAAGAAGGCACTGGTCCCGGTTCATAAGAAGATGGAAGGCCGTATCGGCAAGGACGTTATCCAGGCGGTTTACAAGGATCTCAACTTCAAGCCGGATAGCCTCTGATACTCCCTCGCATGAATCGGTAATCACAGCGGGGGCTGCGGCCCCCGCGTTTTTCTGGGGATATCCTCATGATCAATCGGGTGCTTAATCACCTTGAAGAGTTGCTGGTCACTTTCCTGATGGGGGCGGCTACGCTGATCATCTTCGCTTCTGTCATGCACCGTTATATGGCCGGGATCGAAATTCCTGGTCTGCAGGACTGGTTGCTCGAATTGAACTTCAGTTGGGCGCAAGAGCTTTGCATCATCATGTTCGTCTGGATGGCGAAATTTGGTGCCGCTTATGGTGTGCGTACCGGCATTCACGTCGGTGTCGATGTGCTGATCAACCGGCTCGACGACAAGATGCGCGGCAGGTTCATTATTTTTGGTTTGCTGGCTGGAGCAACCTTCACCGGCATCATCGCCATGCTCGGTGCCAATTTTGTCTGGGAAAACGGAGCTCACTACGCCTTTTTCAATTTCTTTGGCATCGAGCAGGGGGATCTGTATGAAGGACCGATCACGCCAGATCTCGAATGGCCGACCTGGATTGTCTACAGCGCCATTCCGCTTGGCTCTTCGCTGATGTGTTTTCGCTTCCTGCAGGTTGCATGGGGGTTCTTGAAGACCGGGGAATTGCCGCACCACGATCATGGACACGTGGATGGCCTGGAAGAAGATGAAAAGCTGCCGGTCGACGTCGATGTTTACGGCATGGGGGACAACCTGCATATGCACGATCTGAAGCATTTGCAATTTGGCGAGCGTCGTAGCGGCGATGAAAGACGCGAGAGCGATACGGCTGTCGCCGAAGAGCGTCGGTTCGAGGAGCGCCGTCAGTCGGGTGGTAAGCAAGGAGAGCAGCAATGAACGCCCTCGTGATATTCGGCTTGCTGGCCGTTCTTATGCTGACCGGCATGCCGATCTCGATTTCGCTCGGCCTGACGGTATTGACTTTCCTATTTACGATGACACAGGTGCCGCTTGAATCGGTGGCGCTTAAATTGTTTACCGGGATCGAGAAGTTCGAAATCATGGCCATCCCGTTCTTTATCTTGGCCGGCAACTTCCTGACCCATGGCGGTGTCGCCAAACGGATGATCAGTTTCGCCACTGCGATGGTCGGTCATTGGTACGGTGGTCTTGGTCTGGCTGGTGTGCTGGCCTGTGCATTGTTTGCTGCAGTCTCCGGGTCCAGTCCGGCGACCGTGGTTGCGATCGGTTCCATCCTGTTGCCAGCGATGGTCAAGGCGGGCTTTCCGAACCGCTTCGGTGCCGGCGTTATCTCAACCTCTGGCGCTCTGGGAATCCTGATTCCGCCATCCATCGTCATGGTGATGTACTCGGTGGCGACCAATACATCGGTCGGTGCGCTATTCATGGCCGGGGTGATTCCGGGCTTGGCGCTGGCAGCAACCCTCGGCGGAGTCACCTGGTATCGCGCCCGCAAGTTCGACTACCCGCGCCAGCCGAAGGCCAGTTGGGGTGAGCGTTGGATCAGCTTCCGCAAATCGGTCTGGGGGCTGTTGCTGATCGTCGTCGTGATGGGGGGGATTTACACCGGCATCTTCACACCGACCGAAGCGGCGGCCATGTCTGCGGTGTACGCCTTTATGGTGGCTGTTTTCATTTACCGGGACATGGGTCTGAAGGACGTGCCGAAGGTATTGTTGAATTCGGCCAACATGTCGGCGATGCTGCTTTACATCATCACGAACGCCGTACTGTTCTCCTTCATTATGACCAACGAGAATATTCCCCAGGCGCTGGCCGACTGGATGCTAGGCAATGGATTGGGGATGGTGGCCTTCCTGCTGGCGGTCAACGTGATTCTGCTGTTGGCTGGCAATTTCATGGAGCCGTCGTCGATCGTGTTGATCTTCGCGCCTATCCTGTTCCCGGTGGCGACAGCGCTGGGCATCCATCCGGTGCATTTCGGCATCCTGATGGTGGTGAATATGGAGGTCGGGATGTGCCATCCGCCGGTCGGTCTGAATCTGTATGTCGCATCGGGTATTACCAAAATGGGCATTACGGAGTTGACCGTTGCCGTCTGGCCGTGGCTTCTGTCCATGCTGGGCTTCCTTGCTATCGTCACCTATTGGCCTGATCTTTCCCTGTGGCTGCCGCGGCAACTCGGTATGCTGTAAACAGGGTTCGGTTTATCCTCTCCAAGCTCCGGCTCGTCCGGGGCTTTCTTTCTTATGGGAGGGTCTCCGTGTGGCACAATCGCAGCCCGTTTCCCCATATTCGCTTACCTCATGAAACTTGCCCTGTCGATCCTCGCGCTGATCGTTCTCGCAGTACTGCTACCGTTTTTGCTGCCAGGTTTGGGAAAGCAGTCCGGAGTCGATCCGAATGTCAATCTCCCTTGGCAGATTGAGGTGGATGGGCAGGGAGGGAGTCGTGTGTTTGGAGTGTTGCCGGGGACGAGTCTGTTAGGCGATGTCCGTGACCGTCTGGGGGGAGATCTTGAGGTGGCGATCATTGCTACGCCGGACGAGGTCGGAACGGTCGAGGCCTATTTTTCGCAGGTTTTGCTCGGTTTCGTGCAGGCCAAGGTGATCGTCACCGTCGATGCCTCGCCTGCAGCGGTGGCTGCAATGCGTGAGCGAGCCCTCAAGGCTGAGCATATGGAGAGTACGACGCGCAAGATTCGCTTGCATCCGGATGATCTGACTTCGGTTTACCGCATGCCGGTCAAGGCCTTGAGCGTTATTCCTTCGGTCAATCTCGACGAGGTGACTGTCGTGCAGCGTTTTGGCCAGCCCGAAGAGCGTCTGCGGGTATCGGAGAAGCGGGTTCATTTGCTCTATCCGGCCAAGGGCCTTGATGTCATCGTCGATACGGACGGCAAGGAATTGCTCCAGTATGTCGCGCCACGCGATTTCGCTTTGCTGCGCGAGCCGCTGAAGGCTGACACGAAGTAGCAAAACTACCAGAAGGTAAGGCGGCGCAGATGCCTTGCTTCTGCTAAAATGTCCCGTTTTTCAACTGACTAGCATTTCTCGGAGCAAGCAAATGGCTATCGAACGCACCCTTTCCATCATCAAGCCGGACGCCGTCAAAAAGAACGTTATCGGCCAGATCTACTCCCGTTTCGAAGGCGCTGGCCTGAAGGTCATCGCTGCCCGCATGACCTGGTTGTCCGCCCAGGAAGCCGGCCAGTTCTACGCTGTGCACAAGGAACGCCCCTTCTTCAAGGATCTGGTCGAATTCATGACCTCGGGTCCGGTCATGATCCAGTGCCTGGAAGGTGAGAATGCCATCGCCAAGAACCGCGAACTGATGGGCGCCACCGATCCGAAGAAGGCCGAGAAGGGCACCATCCGTGCTGACTTCGCCGAATCGATCGATGCCAATGCCGTGCACGGCTCCGACGCCCCGGAAACCGCTGCCGTGGAAATTGCCTTCTTCTTCCCGGGCATGAACACCTACAGCGGCCGTTAATTCTCTAGCGAAGTAGCAAACGATGACCGTCAATCTGCTGGATTTCGATGCCGAAGGCCTGACCGCCTGGTTTGCCGAGCAGGGCGAAAAGCCCTTCCGGGCGCGCCAGGTGTTGCGCTGGATGCATCGGTCCGGGGTGGCGGACTTCGATGCCATGACCGATATCGCCAAGAGCTTACGTGAGAAGCTCAAGGCGAGGGCGGTCGTGGCGCCGCCTGCCGTCGTGTCGGACAAGCTTTCCGACGATGGTACGCGCAAGTTTTTGATCGACGTCGGCAATGGCAATGCCGTGGAAACGGTGTTTATTCCTGAGGACGATCGCGGCACGCTATGTGTGTCAACTCAAGCCGGTTGCGCACTTGACTGCGCTTTCTGTTCGACTGGCAAACAAGGTTTCAACCGCAACCTGACGGTGGCCGAGATCATCGGTCAGCTATGGCGGGCCAACCAGGCTCTGGGGGCGGTGCACGGCGACGAAAGGGTGATTTCCAATGTTGTCATGATGGGCATGGGCGAGCCGCTGGCCAATTTCGACAATACGATCGCCGCCTTGCGCTTGATGCTCGATGACAACGCCTACGGCCTATCGCGCCGACGGGTGACCGTATCAACGTCCGGCTTGGTGCCGGCCATGGATCGCCTGCGCGAGGAGTGTCCGGTGGCCTTGGCCGTTTCGTTGCATGCGCCGAACGACAAGTTGCGCGACGAACTGGTGCCGATCAACCAGAAATACCCGTTGAAGGAATTGATGGCTGCCTGCCAGCGTTATCTGGAAAAGGCGCCGCGCGATTTCATCACCTTCGAATACACGATGATCGACGGCATCAACGATACCGAGGCACATGCCCGCGAACTGCTGGCATTGGTCAAGAATGTGCCGTGTAAATTCAATCTGATTCCCTTTAATCCGTTCCCGGGTTCGCCATTCAAGCGCTCGCCGATGGAGCGGGTGCGCCGCTTCGCCGATATTTTGATGCAAGCGGGCATCGTCACCACGACGCGCAAGACGCGCGGTGACGATATCGATGCCGCCTGTGGCCAGTTGGCCGGGCAGGTCAAGGACAAAACAAAACGTACTGCTGGACGAGTTATTCCCCTGACGGAGGCTAGGTCGTGAAAGTGTTTTCACTGAAGCATCGGATTGCTGCATGGTGTTTGACCGCATGTTGTGTGTTGGTGGCTAATGGCCAGCAGCGGGGCTACGCATATCCGGTTCCTGGCGATCAGGCAGCCTCTAGCGAGCCGCATAATCGCGCGAAAATTCATACCGAGCTGGGGGCTATGTATTTTCAGGCAGGCAATATGGCTGTTGCTCTGGATGAGTTGCGAATTGCACTTGGTATAGATTCGGGTTATTACCAAGCCTACAGTGTTCGTGGGTTGGTGCACGCCTCGTTGAAGGAATACGGCAAGGCTGAAGACGACTTTCAGCGCGCTTTGAGCATGGCACCGAACGATCCAGAGGTGAATAACAATTATGGCTGGTTCCTTTGCGAAACAGGGAAAGAGCGCCAGTCTATCGCCTATTTTCTGAATGCCTTGAAGAGTCCGCTTTATGAGACGCCGGACCGGGCCTATACCAACGCTGGCGCCTGCGCTTTAAAGGCGGGTGACACCGAGGGGGCTCAGAGTTATCTGCTGAAGGCCATCCAGCTGTCGCGCAATGGCGCTGTAACGGCACGCTTCCAACTGGCAAGATTGTTTTATAAGCGCGGTATTTTAGAAGAGGCCAGGATTTATCTGAACGATGCGGTCAAAATGATGGAGCCCCCTTCGGCAGAGGCGATATGGCTTGGTTTGCGCATTGAGCGAAAGCTTGGCAACAAGCTGGCCGAAGGTAGCTATGCATCGCAATTGCGCAGCCGTTATCCTAGTTCGCCCGAATATCAGGAATTTCTCAAAGGGAATTTCGAATGATGGGGCGCGATGACGATGTGAGCGAGTTGCCAGAGGCTTCTTCTGTGGCTGCAGCTATTCCGGAAGTTGGTACGCAGTTGCGCGCAGCGCGCGAAGCCTTGGGGCTCAAGGTCTCAGATATTGCCAAGACTCTGAAGCTGGGGCAGCGTCAGGTGGAGGCACTGGAAAATGGCCAGTGGGATGGGCTGCCCGGTGCGACTTTCATTCGTGGATTCGTTCGCAACTACGCCCGCTTGGTTAGACTGGATCCCAGCGTCCTGGTCGCCCAACTGGATCCGGTTCTGGTAAAACCCATTGATACGCTGACTGTCCCAAAGGTGCAGCCAGCCGATATGCCACAGTTTGGGGGAGCACCGGCGAGGCGCGACCGACTGGTTGTGGCGATGGGATTGTTCGCCGTACTGTTCGCGGCAGCACTCTATTTTTTGTTACCGAACGATCTCGTAGCCTTGCGAGACGATCTGCAGTCCCTGCTCGACTCTCTTGCACGTAAGGAGGAGGTGGATACTCCTGCTTCGCCTGCTAATCCGAACGAATCGGTCTTGCCTCCCGGTGCAACCACGCAGGATGTGCTTAATCCTCAGGCATCGGTCCCCAGTGAAGCCCCTCAGGGTATGCAACTTTCCCCCTCGGTTGTTGGTGCGACCACCTTGTCGCAATCATCTTCGTCTGTTTCTGGGAGCCTGTCCGGGCAGATGCATCTCGTTGTGGATAAGGATGCTTGGGTAGAGGTACGTGATCGGGAAAACAAGGTAGTGTTTTCCCAGCGTCTGCTAGAGGGAGCGGAACAGAAGGTTGACGGTCAGCCCCCCTTGTCGGTAGTGATTGGCTATGCACCCGGCGTTCGGTTGTTCTGGAAAGGGCAAAGTGTCGATCTGACACCGTATACGCGGGGCGATGTCGCCCGGTTGGTCTTGGAGTAATTAGTGTCTGCAGTAAAGAAACGCCTGACGCGCCAAGTGTCGATTGGTCAGATCCGTTTAGGCGGCAGTTCGCCCGTCGTTATTCAGTCAATGACGAATACGGACACCGCTGACTATCTGGCAACGGCGATACAGTGTGCCGAACTGGCCCGTGCCGGTTCCGAATTAGTGCGTATCACGGTCAATTCACCGGAAGCAGCTGCCTCAGTTCCCAAGATTCGAGAGCATCTGGACAAGATGAATTGCGACGTCCCGTTGATTGGCGATTTTCATTACAACGGACATCGTCTGCTGACTGAGCATCCGGCCTGTGCCGAGGCTTTGGCCAAGTACCGTATCAATCCGGGCAACGTTGGCTTTGGCAAGAAGAAGGACGAACAGTTTGCTCAGATGATAGAGCTGGCCTGCAAATACGACAAGCCGGTCCGCATCGGTGTCAATTGGGGCAGCCTTGATCAGGATCTGCTGGCGCGGATTATGGACGAAAACTCGCGTGCACCGCAGCCGTTGGATGCGACCGAGATGATGCGCCACGCCATGGTGACGTCGGCGCTGGAATCGGCGGCCAAGGCCGAGGAAGTGGGACTTCCTGGCGAGAAAATCATCCTTTCGTGCAAGGTCTCGAGTGTGCAGGACTTGATCGCGATTTACCGCGAACTGGCGCGTCGCGCCGACTACGCCTTGCACCTCGGTCTGACCGAGGCGGGTATGGGTTCCAAGGGTATCGTGGCCTCGACCGCGGCGCTCTCTGTCCTGTTGCAGGAAGGTATCGGAGATACCATTCGTGTCTCGCTGACTCCGGAACCGGGCGGTTCGCGCACGCAGGAGGTGATTGTCGCCCAGGAAATCTTGCAGACCATGGGTCTGCGGGCATTCACACCGATGGTGGCGGCTTGTCCAGGCTGCGGCCGCACAACTTCGACCTTCTTCCAGGAACTGGCCGGCGAGGTACAGGACTTTGTCCGCGCCCGTATGCCGGAATGGCGCCTGCATTTCGACGGCGCCGAGAACATGACGCTCGCCGTCATGGGCTGTATCGTGAATGGGCCGGGTGAGTCGAAGCACGCCAATATCGGCATCTCGCTACCTGGTACTGGTGAAGCGCCATCGGCACCAGTCTATGAGGATGGTGCCAAGACGGTGACGCTGAAGGGCGATAATATCGCCGCCGAATTCAAAGACATCATCGAGCGCTACGTTCAGCGCACCTACAAGAAGAAGTTGCAAGCATGAGTCAGACCCTCCAGTCCGTGCGCGGGATGAACGACATCCTGCCGGACGAAGCCGAATTCTGGGAATTGTTCGAGGACACCGTTCGTTCGTGGCTGAAGAGCTACGGCTATCGTCCGATCCGCATGCCCATCGTCGAGCCGACGCCGCTGTTCAAGCGCGCCATCGGCGAAGTGACCGACATCGTCGAAAAGGAAATGTATTCCTTCGAGGATAGCCTGAACGGCGAACAACTAACCTTGCGTCCTGAGGGGACGGCCGGTTGCGTGCGGGCGGTGATCCAGCACAATCTGGCTGCCCAGCAGCCGCGCCGCCTGTATTACACCGGCCAGATGTTCCGCCATGAGCGTCCGCAGAAGGGACGTTATCGCCAGTTCCACCAGGTTGGCGTCGAAGCGTTTGGCTTCTCCGGTCCGGATATCGATGCCGAAATGATCCTGATGGGCGCTCGTCTGTGGGCCGACCTCGGTCTCGATGGTATCGAACTGCAGATCAATAGCTTGGGCCAGCCGGAAGAACGTGCCCAGCACCGTGCCGCCCTGATTGCCTATTTCGAAGAGCGGGCCGAACTGCTCGACGAGGATGCCAAGCGCCGTTTGTACACCAACCCCCTGCGCATTCTGGATACGAAGAACCCGGCCATGCAGGAGATGTGTGCGGCCGCGCCGAAGCTGATCGACTATCTTGGTCCGGAGTCGTTGGCGCATTTCGAAGGTGTGCAACGCGTGCTGCGCGATGCCGGTGTGCCATTCACGATCAATCCGCGCCTAGTGCGCGGCCTCGATTACTACAACCTGACCGTCTTCGAGTGGGTGACCGATAAACTGGGTGCTCAGGGAACCGTTTGTGCCGGCGGTCGTTACGACGGCCTGGTTGAGCAACTTGGTGGCAAGGCCACGCCGGCCTGTGGTTTCGCCATGGGGGTCGAGCGCTTGGTGGCGCTGATCCGCGAATCAGGCGGCGCGCCGGCTACGCCGGCGCCGGATATCTATCTGGTGCATCAGGGTGACGAAGCGTCGCGCTTAGCTTTCCGTGTGGCTGAAGGCTTGCGTGATCAGGGTATCGACGTGTTGCTGCATTGCGGTGGCGGTTCGTTCAAGTCGCAAATGAAAAAAGCCGATGCCAGTGGTGCCACTTTTGCCGTAATCATCGGCGATGACGAGGCAGCGACCGGCGAAGCGCAATTGAAGCCCCTGCGTGAAGGCAGTGGCGAGCAGAAAAAAATGAAGGTGGATGGGCTGGCTGAGGCTATCATCGGCCAATTGATCGATTCGGAAGAAGAGGAATAAGCAGCATGGCGCACTACGACCTCGAGGAGCAGGAGCAGCTCGACTCCCTGAAAACCTGGTGGAAGATGTACGGCAACTTGGTGACCGGTCTGGTCAGTGTGGCGGCGGTAGCCGTGGTTGGCTGGCAGGGGTGGAATTGGTATCAAGGTGGCCAATCGGCCAAGGCTTCCGCGATCTACGGAGTTCTGGAGCAAGCGGTTACCGTTGGCGATGCACAGAAAGTGAAAGCAGCGGCCGGTGAGTTGGCTGAGAAATTCGGCAGAACGCAATACGCTGCACTGGGGGCCATGTTGGCTGCCAAGCAATCGTTCGAGGCGGGCGATCTGAAAACGGCCAAGGCCCAACTGACCTGGGCGGCAGATAATGCCAAGGACGAGTTGAAGGATCTGTCGCGCTTGCGTCTGGCCGCTATCCTACTTGACGAAAAGGCATACGACGAAGCGATGAAGCAGCTCGAGGCCGCGCATTCGCCAACCTTCGATGCCCGTTTCCTCGAAATGAAGGGTGATGTGTTGTCGGCTCAGGGCAAGAAGGCTGAGGCCCGCCAGGCTTATAAGTCGGCAATGGACAAGAGCGGCGACAAGTCGGGAGCGGGGCGCGAGTTGTTGCAGCAGAAGCTCGATAGTCTCGGAGATGCGGCATGAAGAGTCTTCGTCTGCTTCCCTTGTTGGCTGCCGGCAGTCTTGCGCTGACCGGATGCGCGACGATGTCGGATGCTATCGACGCGATTAATCCGTTCAGCAGCTCGGCTCCGAAAATGTCGCCTTTGCAGCCGTTCACCGCAGCAGTTGACCTGAAGACGGTGTGGAGTACGGGTGTCGGTAAAGCGGGCGATTACGTTTTTCAGCCGGCCGCGGTTGGCGACGCCGTCTACGCTGCCGGAAGGGATGGGGTGATCCGCAAATTCGTCGATGGCAAGCTGGTTTGGAAGATCGATGCCGGCCAGCCGTTATCGGCCGGTGTAGGTGCCAACGAGCGCCTCCTCGCAGTCGGTACCGCCAAGGGCGACGTGCTGACTTTTGCCAGCAGCGACGGGAAACCGGTCTGGCGTGCCAAGGTTTCCAGCGAAGTGCTGTCGGTTCCGGCGGTCAGCGATGAAGGCGTTGCTGTGCGCAGTGGCGACAATCGTATCTTCCTGTTCGATATTAACGATGGCGGTCGTAAGTGGTTGTATCAGCGCCCGATTTCCAGTCTCTCCATTCGCGGGGCCGGCGCCCCGGTCTTTGCTGATCGTTATGTGTTTGCCGGCTTTCCGGGCGGCAAGCTGGTTGCGTTGGCCCTAAACAATGGAGCGCCTGTCTGGGAAGGTACTGTATCTCAACCCAAGGGGGCGACTGAAGTCGACCGCGTGGCAGATATCGTTGCCTCGCCGGCAGTCGATGGCCGGCAAATTTGTGCCGTCGCTTTCCAGGGACGTATCGCCTGTTTCGACCTTGGGCAGGGGGGCGCCATGATCTGGTCGCGCGATCTGTCGTCAACCACAGGTTTGGCGCTGGATGGCCGTTATCTTTTCGTTACCGACGAAAAGGGCGTGGTTTATGGCCTTGATCGTCTTTCCGGCAGCAGCTTGTGGAAGCAGGATAAGTTGAAGAACCGCCGGGTCGGTGCGCCTATCGTGCGTCGCGGTCAGGTAATCGTGGCCGATGGTGAAGGTATTATCCACTTCCTGTCGCGCGAAGATGGCAGCTTCCTGGCTCGCCAGAAGACCGACGGGTCAGCGGTCAAGGCACCGTTGCAGGCGTTGGGTAGTAGCAGCGTCCTGGTTCAAACCAGCGGCGGCACAGTGGCCGCCATCGAGAGTCAATGAAACCTACCCTTGTTTTGGTCGGCCGCCCCAATGTCGGCAAGTCCACCCTGTTCAACCGGCTGACCAAATCGCGCGATGCTATCGTCGCGGACATGCCTGGCCTTACCCGCGACCGTCACTACGGGCATGGCAAGGTTGGGCGTAAGCCTTACTTGGTGGTCGATACCGGTGGCTTCGAGCCGCTCGTCAAGGATGGCATCCTGCATGAGATGGCTCGCCAGACCGAGCAAGCGATCGCAGAAGCTGATGCGGTCGTGTTCGTGGTCGATGCACGCACCGGACTGACTCCGCACGACAAGGAAATAGCCAACAAGCTGCGGCGCATCGATCGTCCAGTCTTTGTTGCTGTGAACAAGGCGGAAGGCCTCAATCGCGGCATGGTCGAGGCGGAATTCCACGAATTGGGCTTGGGCGAGCCGTATGCCATTTCCGCTTCGCATGGCGAAGGTGTGCGCGGCTTGGTCGAAATGGCCCTGGAGAAATTCCCGGACCCCGAAGAGGAAGAAGAGAAATCCGATATTCTCAAGGTGGCGATTGTCGGCCGTCCAAACGTTGGGAAGTCTACGCTGATCAATACGCTGCTCGGGGAAGAGCGCGTCATCGCTTTCGATGCCCCCGGAACGACGCGTGATTCGATCGAGATCGATTTCGAGCGCGATGGCAAGAAATACGTGCTGGTCGATACGGCAGGTATGCGCAAGCGCGGCAAGATTTTCGAAGCCATCGAAAAGTTCTCGGTGGTTAAGACCCTGCAGGCAATTGAGGACGCCAATGTCGTCATCCTGATGGTTGATGCTCAGGCAGATGTTTCCGATCAGGATGCGCATATTGCTGACTTTATTGTTGAGTCCGGGCGAGCGCTCGTCGTAGCGGTTAACAAATGGGATGGTCTGGATGGCTACGTACGTGAGCAGACCCGCCAGATCCTGCAACGTAAGCTGAAATTCCTTGATTTTGCCAATTTTCACTTCATCTCGGCGCGCGAGAATGTCGGCCTGAAGAATCTGTTCAAGTCGGTCGACGCTGCCTATGCTGCTGCCATGACCAAGCTGTCTACGCCACGTCTGACGCGCGTGCTGGCCGATGCCATCGCCAAACAGGCGCCGGCCAAGCATGGTGTCTTCCGGCCGAAGCCACGCTACGCTCACCAGGGGGGCTCCAATCCGCCGATCATTGTCATTCACGGCAATGCAGTGGATCAGATTACCAACAGCTATCGACGCTACCTGGAACACACGTTCCGCGAGGCCTTCCGTCTGCAGGGAACGCCTCTGCGTATTCAGTTTGTTACGTCGAAAAATCCATTCGCCGACAAAGACAAGTAGGAATTTGCAAATTTTTTGGCGTGGGCCGGGAAATTTGGTTACATTAGGAAACTCATAACAACACACATGGAGTCCACACCATGAGCAACAAAGGGCAACTTCTACAAGACCCCTTCCTCAACGCGCTTCGCCGTGAGCACGTTCCGGTTTCTATCTATCTGGTCAACGGCATCAAGCTGCAGGGTCAGGTCGAGTCTTTCGACCAATACGTCGTTCTGTTGAAGAACACGGTTACCCAAATGGTTTACAAGCATGCCATTTCGACCGTGGTACCGGCCCGTCCGGTCAACCTGCAGCAGGAACAGGCAGCAGAATAAGCGCCATTTCCAGATTTCGCCGGTCAACATGGCCGGCTTATTCCTCCAGTTTCGGAGTAGCACATGATTGAACGACCCGCCGCCGGAGAACGTGCGGTGATCGTTCAGCTCGACTTCGGTCAGCCTGACCTTGAGGATGAGCTGGAGGAGGTCCGCCTGCTTGCCGAGTCTGCTGGCGGTATTGTCGCCGCCGAAGTGCGCGGTCGGCGCCAGGGTCCAGACCCGAAAACCTTCGCCGGTAAGGGGAAGGTCGAGGAGATCCGCGCGACGGTGGCGGCCGGAGAGGCGGAACTGGTCATTTTCAACCATGAACTTTCGCCGGCACAGGAGCGCAACCTCGAGCGCGAGTTGAAATGCCGAGTCATCGACCGGACCAGCCTGATTCTCGACATCTTTGCCTTGCGTGCTTCAAGCGCCGAGGGGAAGCTGCAAGTTGAACTGGCCCAGCTCGAACATTTGTCTACCCGCTTGGTTCGCGGCTGGACGCACTTGGAACGTCAGCGCGGTGGCATCGGTCTGCGCGGTCCGGGTGAAACACAGTTGGAAACCGACCGGCGCTTGCTTGGCAATCGCGTCAAATTGCTCAAGGAGCGACTGGCAAAGCTTTCCCGTCAACGTGGGGTGCAGCGCAAAGCGCGCATGCGTGGTGACGTCCTGAATGTTTCCTTGGTTGGCTATACCAATGCCGGCAAATCCACCTTATTCAATGCGCTGACTCACGCAGGGGTCTATGCTGCCAACCAGTTGTTCGCGACGCTGGATACTACTTCGCGCAAGTTGTGGATCGAAGGCGGCGGTAACGTCGTGATTTCCGATACCGTTGGCTTTATCCGGGCGTTGCCGCACTCGTTGGTGGATGCATTCCATGCGACGCTGGAAGCGGCGACAGATGCCGACCTATTGCTGCACGTTGTCGATAGCGCTAGTCATGCCCGCGATGAGCAGATTGCCGAGGTCGGCAAGGTACTCGAAGAAATCGGTGCGGATCGAGTGCCGCAATTGATTGTTTGGAACAAGATCGACCTGACCGAAGCCAGCTCCGGAGTCGAGCGGGACGAGTATGGTAAAATTATTCGAGTTCGAGTGAGTGCGCGTACCGGTGAAGGCCTGGATATTCTGCGTGCTGCTCTGGCCGAATATGCTCAAGTAAAGGCAGAAGCTCGCCGCAAGGCAATTGCCGATGCCGAATTGGCAGCACAACACGACCACATCGACTGAATCCCCGATATCCATGATTTCCACCTTAGGTATGCTCATGTCGCTCAACGACCCGCAATGGGGAAACCGCGGAAGCGGTGATGGTGATAAGGCCGGCGGTAACGATTCTCGCCGTCCAAACGATGGCCCTCCTGATCTTGAGGATTTATGGCGCGATTTCAATCGCAAGCTTTCCGGTATGTTCGGCAAGGATGGAAATGGCGGGGGTAATGGACCGTCGCGCCGTCCGAACATGGAGTTCAACCCAAAGTTTCTGGGTAGCGGTCTTGGCTTGCTGGTTGGCTTGATTGCCATCGTCTGGTTGGGTTCGGGTTTTTACATCGTCGATGCTTCGCAACGCGGTATCGTGCTGCAATTTGGCAGCTTCAAGGAGGCCACCGAACCGGGGCTGCGTTGGCGTTTGCCTTATCCGATCCAGTCGCATGAATTGGTCAACCTGACGGGGGTCCGCACTATCGAAATTGGCTACCGTGGTAGCGAGCGCAACAAGGTGCTCAAGGAAGCGTTGATGCTGACCGACGATGAAAACATCGTGAATATCCAGTTTGCCGTTCAGTACATCCTGAAAGACCCGGTCGAATACCTGTTCAATAACCGCCACCCGGACGATGCCGTGATGGGGGCTGCCGAAACTGCTGTGCGCGAGATTGTCGGCAAGAGCAAGATGGATTTCGTGCTGTACGAGGGGCGCGAACAAATCGCGACCCATGCGGCTAAACTGATGCAGGATATTCTTGATCGCTATCAGAGTGGTATTTTGATATCCAAGGTGACCATGCAGAATGCCCAGCCACCGGAGCAGGTGCAGGCTGCCTTCGATGATGCGGTTAAGGCCGGACAGGATCGCGAGCGGCAGAAGAACGAAGGTCAGGCCTATGCCAACGACGTAATCCCCAAGGCCAAGGGGACGGCGGCTCGCCTGCTGGAAGAGGCCAACGGTTACAAGCAGCGCGTGATTTCCACTGCCGAGGGTGATGCTTCGCGCTTCAAGCAAGTGCTCACCGAGTATGCCAAAGCGCCTGAAGTTACGCGTCAGCGCATGTATCTGGAAACCATGCAGCAGATTTATGCGAATACCAGCAAGGTCATGGTCGATGCTAAGGGGCAGGGCAATCTACTCTATTTGCCCCTGGACAAACTGATTCAGGCTGCTGGAGCGAGTACCGCGGCCGGGCAGGCCGCTGGTGTGGATGCCTCCGCCATGCAGCCGAGCCGGCCTTCGGCTCCGCTCTCGTCGGAGTCACCGCCGCAACTGGAAGCTGCGCCGCAAGTTGGCGGCAAATCGTATTCGTCGGGTTCGCGCGACGGTTCGCTGCGTTCGCGTGATCGGGAGGGGCGTTGATGAGTTCGCGTATCAATATTCTGGGAGGCTTGGTCGGCGCCTTGTTGGTTATCGTGGCGATGTCGATCTTCACGGTCGACCAGCGCCAATACGCCGTGGTGTTTCAGCTGGGTGAAATGAAACGGGCGATTGCCGAGCCTGGCCTCTATTTCAAGGTGCCGATGGTGCAGAACGTCCGCTATTTCGAGAAGCGCATCATTACGCTCGATAATGCGGAGCCGGAGCGTTTTATAACCTCCGAAAAGAAGAACGTGCTGGTCGATTCCTACATTAAGTGGCGTATCGTCGATCCGCAGCTCTATTACATTTCGGTTGGCGGCGACGAGTCGCGCGCCAAGACCCGTCTGAACCAGACGGTGAATGCCGGTTTGCGCGAGGAGTTCGGCAAGCGTACGGTGCATGACGTCGTGTCCGGCGAACGCGACAAGATCATGGATCAGATGCGTGAGAAGGCCGATGCCGATGCGCGCAAGATCGGTGTACAGATCGTCGATGTTCGCCTGAAGCGTGTGGAATTGCCGACCGAGGTCAGCGATGCGGTCTATCGCCGCATGGAGGCTGAGCGCAAGCGTGTCGCTAACGAACTACGTTCGGAAGGTTCGGCAGAGGCGGAAAAGATTCGCGCCGATGCAGACCGCCAACGTGAAATCATCATCGCCGAAGCCTATCGCGATGCCCAGAAAATCAAGGGTGAGGGCGATGCCAAATCGACGGCGACCTATGCTCAGGCCTTTGGTCAGAACGCCGAGTTCTACGCCTTCTATCGCAGTCTCGAAGCCTATCGCAACAGCTTCAGGAGCAAGAGCGATGTGCTGGTCGTCGAGCCGAATTCCGATTTCTTCAAATACATGAAGAGCGTCGGGCGCGGGAACGACAAAGGCAAATGAGTTCCACCCTGTTCATGGCCTTCGCACTGATGTTGGTGATCGAAGGCATCCTTCCCTTCGTCGCGCCGGCTGCCTGGCGCGAGACCTTTCGTCGGCTCATCCAGTTTACGGATGGGCAGATTCGTTTTGTCGGACTGACGTCGATGATCATCGGCCTGGCCCTGTTGATTCTTTTCTCATGAACTGGTTACTACCCGAATACCTGGCCGATGCGCTTCCTGCCGAGGCCGCCCGTATCGAATCCCTGCGCCGGAACGTGCTGGACCACTTCCGCAGTCGCGGCTTCGAGTTGGTTATGCCGCCGATGCTCGAATACCTTGACTCCCTGCTGACAGGGGCTGGGCAGGACCTGAAGCTGCGTACCTTTAAGTTAGTCGATCAATTGTCCGGTCGTACGATGGGCGTGCGTGCCGATATCACGCCTCAGGCCGCACGGATCGACGCGCATCTGCTGAATCATCAAGGCGTGACGCGTCTGTGCTATTGCGACAGCGTGCTGCATACGCTGCCGGCGACCATCTTGGCTAGTCGCGAACCGGTCCAGATCGGTGCAGAGCTTTATGGCTATGCCGGGATCGAGGCCGATCTCGACATTATTCGCCTGATGGCTGGGGCTTTCGACAAGATCAAGCTACCGCTCAATCGAATTGATCTCGGACATGTCGGCATCTTCCGCGCCCTCGCCGAAGCGGCCGGCTTGCCGGAAGAGGCCGAAGAGTCGGTGCTCAGCTTGTTGCAGGCCAAGGACGTGCCGGGTTTGATTGAGGCCTGTGCCGATGTTCCGTCGCCCTATCGCGAAGCCTTGCAGCGCCTGCCGCAGTTGTACGGCGGTGCCGAAGTGCTCGACCGTGCCGCAGTCGAACTCCCGCAATTGCCGGGCATCACAGCTGCCCTCGATGGTTTGCGCCATTTGTTTGCGGCGGCTCCGGAACTTCCATTGTCGATCGATCTATCCGACCTGCGAGGCTACCACTACCATAACGGGGTGGTGTTCGCGGCCTATTGCGCCGGTTATCCGGCAGCGATCGCCTTGGGGGGGCGCTACGACGGCGCGGGCAAGGCATTCGGGCGGGCGCGTCCGGCCACCGGCTTTTCGATGGATTTACGCGAAGTCGCGCGTCTGGCACCGGCCGGCAAGCAAACGGGCGCCGTTCTTGCGCCGTATGCCGGAGCAGACAAGATACTGGCAGCGCACATCGCTGCGCTGCGCGAGCAAGGAGAGATCGTGGTCGAGATGCTGCCGGGCGAAATTGCCTGTGAAGGCCCCATCTGCGATCGCAAGCTGGCTTTTGTCGGTCAGCACTGGATTATTGAAGCAATACAAGAGGACTAGAAATGGCCAAGAATGTCATCGTGGTGGGCACCCAGTGGGGCGACGAAGGGAAGGGCAAGATCGTCGACTGGCTGACCGATCACGCCAAGGGGGTCGTGCGTTTCCAGGGCGGTCATAACGCCGGCCATACGCTGGTCGTCGGCGAGAACGTTTACAAGCTGAATCTCGTGCCATCCGGCATCGTGCGCGATGGCGTCGATTGCTACATCGGCAACGGTGTCGTTCTGGATATCCACCACCTGATTTCCGAAATTGCCGAGTTGGAAAAGGGCGGTATCAATGTTCGTTCGCGCCTGAAGATCAGCCCGGGCTGCCCGATCATCCTGCCGTACCACTCGGCTATCGACAAGGCGCGTGAAGGCGCCAAGTGTGCCGACAAGAAGATCGGTACGACCGGCAAGGGAATTGGCCCGACCTACGAGGACAAAGTGGCGCGCCGAGGCCTGCGCGTGTACGACCTGTTCCACCCGGAGCGCTTCGCCGAGAAGCTGAAGGAAGTCCTGGATTATCACAACTTCGTGCTGACCCAGTACTTCAAGGCCGAGCCGGTCGATTACCAGATGGTGTACGACCAGGCCATGGCCGACGCCGAGGTAATCCGTCCTATGGTAGTGGACGTTTCCGCGGCACTTTACGATGCCAACCAGGCCGGCCACAACATGCTGTTTGAAGGTGCCCAAGGTACGCTGCTCGACATCGACCACGGTACCTATCCGTTCGTCACTTCGTCCAACTGCGTCGCCGGTCAGGCGGCGGCAGGTTCGGGTATCGGGCCGGGTATGCTGCATTACGTGCTGGGTATCACCAAGGCCTATTGCACGCGCGTTGGCGGCGGGCCATTCCCGAGCGAACTCGATATCGACACCGAAGGGACGCCTGGCCACCAGATGTTCTCGGTTGGCAAGGAGTTCGGTACCGTGACCGGGCGCAAGCGCCGTTGCGGCTGGTTCGATGCCGCCCTGCTGCGTCGTTCGGCCCGTATCAACGGGTTGACCGGACTGTGCATCACCAAGCTCGATGTGCTCGATGGACTGAAGGAAATCAAGATCTGCACCGGCTACAAGCTGGGCGATCAGGTGGTCGATCTGCTGCCGATCGGAGCGGATGAGGTTGCCCGCTGCGAGCCGATCTACGAAACGATGCCGGGGTGGGAGGGGACGACCTTCCGCGTCAAGCGTTGGGAAGACCTGCCGGTCAATGCGCAGGCCTACCTGAATCGTCTGGAAGAGTTGTGCGGCGTGCCGATCGCCATCGTGTCGACCGGCCCGGAGCGTGACGAAACCATCCTGAAGCAGCATCCGTTCAAGTAAGAGAACCTCGCTGCTGCGGTGCACGGGCCCTCGGGGCCCGTTTTCATTTCAGCGGGCCGGAACGGCGACCCAGCCTTCCGGGCAGACGTTGGTATAGGGGTAATACTGACCGGAAGAGCCGCAGTAGTACCAAAGGCTGGGTGCAGGCGGAGGTGGCATCGGGCGAACGGGTTCGACATAGATCGGCGCGGGTTGAGCGTGGCTGTAAGCGGCAGCGCCGATTGCCAGGCCGGCGATACCGAGAATGGCGGCTGGTCCGATCCAGCCCGGGCCACGGTCGTGGTGATGGTGATGACGTTCCATCGGCATGGGCATCGGTGGGCGGAAGTCCGGGCGATGGCGGCCCCAATCGGCCTGGGCGGAACCAATGCCGGCAACGGCAAGGCTGGCGGCGACGAAAAGGCTGGCGATCTTTTTCATGTTTCGACTCACTGGGTAATGTGACGCTGATGAGCCGAATAACGATGCATCGTCGTTGCCGATGACCGACGTCGTGTACCGAAGTGTTGCCAATTGTTGCCGGCAGGCGATGGCTATCCACCAAAGAAAAAAGGCTTCGATTGCTCGAAGCCTTTGCTCTGTATTCGTTGGTGCCCAGGAAGGGACTCGAACCCCCACGCCTCTCAGCGCTAGTACCTGAAACTAGTGCGTCTACCAATTCCGC
>JAYREE010000006.1:0-192880 GCA_041909105.1 Azonexus sp. | reverse complement strand
CGTCTGGCTCCCGGCAGTGGCCATGGCCAGCAGGAACGCAAGTGTCGATGGCAAGCGATTCGTCTTCATCCGATCTCCTTCGGGTTGGATTAAAAATACCCAACTATTTTTATCGGGTAATTCTCCAACCGCTTTAACCGGGATCAATCCGGCGCCGCCCAAGGCGCCCGAAAGCTGCGGCAAATCGTCGCAGCGCAAAACAAAAAGGCCGGGATCGCTCCCGGCCTTCTTCATTTTTGGCCATTTCTGGCCGTGCACCGCAGCATTACGCCTTTTTGTGCGTCGCCAGGCGGGTCCAGGTGTCGACGACAGTGTCCGGGTTCAGCGAGATGCTGCTGATGCCCTGGTCCATCAGCCATTCGGCCAGATCCGGGTGGTCGGACGGGCCCTGGCCGCAGATACCGATGTATTTACCGGCCTTGTTGGCGGCGGCGATGGCCATGCCGAGCAGCATCTTGACGGCCGGGTCGCGTTCGTCGAACAGGTTGGCGACCAGACCGGAGTCGCGGTCGAGACCGAGGGTCAGCTGGGTCAGGTCGTTCGAGCCAATGGAGAAGCCGTCGAAGATCTTCAGGAAGTCGTCGGCCAACAGGGCGTTGGACGGGATTTCGCACATCATGATCAGCTTCAGGTCGTTTTCGCCCTGCTTCAGGCCATGCTCGGCCAGCAGATCGACCACAGCCTGGCCTTCGCCGACGGTGCGGACGAACGGGACCATCAACTGGACGTTGGTCAGGCCCATTTCTTCACGCACGCGCTTCATGGCGCGGCATTCCATTTCGAAACAGTCGCGGAAGCTGTCAGCGATGTAGCGCGAAGCGCCACGGAAGCCGAGCATCGGGTTTTCTTCTTCCGGCTCGTAGAGGTCGCCGCCGAGCAGCTTGCGGTATTCGTTGGACTTGAAGTCGGACAGGCGGACGATGACCGGATTCGGATAGAAGGCGGCGGCGATGGTGGCGACACCTTCGACCAGCTTCTCGACGAAGAAGTCCTTCGGCGAGGCGTAGCCACGGGCGCGGCGCTTGATCTCGTCGCGCTTGGAGGCCGGCAGGCGCTCGACGTCGAGGATGGCCTTCGGGTGGATGCCGATGACGTTGTTGATGATGAACTCGACGCGGGCCAGACCGACACCGGCGTTCGGCAGCTGGGCGAACTCGAAGGCCAGTTCCGGGTTGCCGACGTTCATCATGACCTTGACCGGCACATCCGGCATGGCGGAGATGTCGCGGGTGGTGACTTCGTAGTCGAGGCGGCCGCGATAGACGTGGCCGGTGTCGCCTTCGGTACAGGAAACGGTGACGACTTCGCCTTCCGTCAGGGTTTCGGTGGCGTCGCCGCAGCCTACGATGGCCGGGATGCCCAGCTCACGCGCGATGATCGCGGCGTGGCAGGTACGGCCACCACGGTTGGTGACGATGGCGGAAGCGCGCTTCATGACCGGTTCCCAGTTCGGGTCGGTCATGTCGGCGACCAGCACGTCGCCCGGCTTGACCTGATCCATCTCCTTCGGATCCTTGACGACGCGGACCGGACCAACGCCGATCTTCTGGCCGATGGCGCGGCCGGAAGCCAGCACCTTGGAGTAGGACTTCAGCTTGAACTTTTCCTGCTTGCCGGCGGCAGCTTGCGACTGCACGGTTTCCGGACGGGCCTGCAGGATGTACAACTTGCCGTCGACGCCGTCCTTGCCCCATTCGATGTCCATCGGACGACCGTAGTGCTTTTCGATGATCTGGGCGTAGCGGGCCAGTTCCATGACTTCTTCGTCATTGATCGAGAACTGGTGACGCAGGGATTCTTCGACATCCTCGGTGATGGTGGACTTGCCGGCAACCTTCTCGGTAGCGAAGACCATCTTGATCATCTTGGAGCCGAGGTTGCGGCGAACAACAGCCTTCTTGCCGGCGTCGAGCATCGGCTTGTGCACGTAGAACTCGTCCGGATTCACCGCACCCTGCACGACGGTTTCGCCCAGGCCGTAGCTGGAGGTGACGAAGACGGCGTCACGGAAGCCGGATTCGGTGTCGAGGGTGAACATGACGCCAGCGGCGCCCTTGTCGGAGCGAACCATGCGCTGGATACCAGCGGACAGGGCGACGTCGGCGTGGACGAAGCCCTTGTGCACACGGTAGGAGATGGCACGGTCGTTATACAGGGAAGCGAACACTTCCTTGATCGCGTGCATGATGTTTTCCAGGCCGACGATGTTCAGGAAGGTTTCCTGCTGGCCGGCGAAGGAAGCATCCGGCAAGTCTTCGGCGGTGGCGGAGGAACGCACGGCGAAGGACATGTCGGCATTGGATTCGGCCACCAGGCGCTGGTACTGCTCGGTGATGGCGATGGTCAGTTCCATCGGGAACGGGGTATCGAGCACCCACTGGCGAATCTCGGCACCGGTCTTGACCAGGGCATTGACGTCATCGACATCCAGCGCGTCGAGCGCCGCGTTGATCTTGGCATCGAGGCCCGATTGCGACAGGAAGACGCGGTAGGCATGGGCCGTGGTGGCAAAGCCGCCCGGCACGCGCACGCCGGTGTCGGCGAGCTGCGAAATCATTTCGCCGAGCGAAGAGTTCTTGCCGCCGACCTGGTCGACGTCAGTCATGCGCAGTTTTTCGAAGGGGATGACAAGAGCTTCCATCAGGAGTCCTTTCAGGGGGTCGAATTGAAAATCAGGAGTTTGAGAAATCGGTGTTGAGGCGGCGTTCGGCCGTCTCACGGCGGGCGACGGAACGCAGCGTTTGGGCCAGCGTTTCGCGCACGAAATCGATATGCGTCTCGGCCGCGGAGCGCGCAGCCTGCGGTTTGTTGTCGCGGATCGACTGGTAGATGGACTCATGCTGGCCCATCAGCAGGCGATTGGCCGCCGGCACGCTCTTCAGTTCGCCGAGGTTGAGGCGGATGTTGTCGTGCATCAGGTTGAGCAGCGCGCCGGACAGGTGGCCGATCAACACGTTGTGTGCAGCGTCGCCGATGGCCTGGTGGAAGGCGATGTCGGCTTCGGAGCGCTTTTCGGCATCATCCGCTTCGAAAGCGGCTTTCAAGGCGCTGAAGGTCTGCTCCAGGCGCTGCAGGTCGGCTTCGGTGGCGCGTTCGGCAGCCCACTCGGCCGCCTGACCTTCGAGCATGCGGCGAAACTCCAGCATGTCTTCGCGCAGGTTCGGGTGCTTGCCCATCATGTCCTGCCACGGATCGGAGAAGCTCGACTCGAGCGCGGCGGTAATGAAGGTGCCGCCACCCTGGCGGCTCTGCAACATGCCCTTCGAAGCCAGTTTCTGGATCGCCTCGCGCAGGCTCGGGCGGGAGACACCCAGTTCGGCCGCCAATTCGCGTTCGGCAGGCAAGCGGTCGCCCGGCTTCAACGAGCCTTCGAGGATGCGACGCTCCAACGTGGAAGCGATGGCATCCGAAATACGCGGCACCTGCACTTTGTTCGGCATTGGTAAGACCACTTTGATTGGTAAGACCAGCTCATTTTAATCAGCCGTTTCGGAAAGTGCAAGCCTAGGGATTTCCCCAAGCCTAATTGACTACATGCCTGTATTCACGTAAATTTCTCACCCCAAGAACACGTGGTCTTACCATTTTACCACTTGGAATAAAACACCGGAGACAAGATGACCCAGCCAGCCCAGCGCCCGACCGATGTCTATTTCTTCGCCACCTGCGTCGTGGATCAGTTTTTCCCCGGCGCCGGCCTCGATGCCATTACGCTGCTCGAACGCGAAGGCATCCGCGTGCACTTTCCCGAGGAACAAACCTGCTGCGGCCAGCCGGCCTATACCAGCGGTTTTCCCGACGAAGCACGCAAGGTCGCTGCACTGCAATTGACGCTCTTCCCAAACGATTGGCCGGTCGTCGTGCCCTCCGGCTCCTGCGCCGGGATGATGAAGCATCACTACCCCACCCTGTTCGCCAACGACCCGCAGCGCAAGGCGCAGGCCGAAAAACTCTCCGGCCGCATCTACGAGCTGACCCAGTTCCTGGTCGAAGTGCTGAACTTCAAGCCGGAAGACTGCGGCGGCGACTGCACGGTCGTCCTGCACACCTCCTGCTCGGCCCGCCGCGAGATGGGCGTCCATGTCACCGGCAAGCAATTACTGGGGGGCCTGGCCAACGTGAAAGTGGCGCAGCAGGACCATGAAGCCGAGTGCTGCGGCTTTGGCGGCACCTTCTCGGTCAAGCAGCCAGAAATCTCGGCCGCCATGGTCGAGGACAAGCTCAAATCGCTGAAGGCCACTGGCGCCGAGCGCGTGGTCAGCGCCGACTGCGGCTGCCTGATGAACATACTCGGCCACGCCGCCTGGAAGGACCAGCAGGAAGGCCGCACGACGCCGAGCCTGCCCGGCGAGCACATCGCCAGCTTCCTGCTCCGCCGCACCCAGAAGGAGGCCGCAAAATGAGCGCCCGCGACCGCATCCTCGCCAAATTGCGGCAAAACCAGCCGTCCACCGCAGCAGCGTCGCCTGACGTCGCCAGCTGGTTCGCCACGCATCGGCCGAGCGAATCGGCTGCCGACAAGGCCAGGCGCTTCCGTCATTTCATCGAACTGGCCCATGCCGAGGTCTATTCGGTGTCGCGCGGCGGCTGGCTGCAGAAACTGTGGGAAGTGCTGAGCGCCCGCCAGATCGACAAGCTGCTGGTTGGCGGCCAGACGCCGCACGGCCAGCGCGCCCTGGCCGACCTGCCACAAAGCGGCATCGCCTGCCTCGACTACGAACGCGCCATCGAAGGCTGGAAGGAAGAACTCTTCCATCACGTACCGGCCAGCCTGACCGCCGCCCGCGGCGCCATCGCCGAGACCGGCACGCTGATCCTGTGGCCGGACGCCAACGAGCCGCGCCTGATGTCGCTGGTGCCGCCGGTCCATATCGTGCTGCTCGATGCCGCCCACATCCACAATACCTTCTACGAGGCGATGACGAGCGAGGGTTGGAATAACGGCTTGCCGACCAACTCCCTGCTCATTTCCGGCCCCTCGAAAACCGCCGACATCCAGCAGACCCTGGCCTACGGCGCGCACGGACCGAAGGAATTGATCGTCCTGATGATCGAGGAGAATCTGCAATGAGCGCTCCACAGACCCCGCACGCCCTGCACTTCATGCCCTCGATCGGCTTCCGCGCCCGCGCCAAGAACGTGGTCGAGAACCCCTTCCTGCGCCAGAGCTTCCGCGGCGCGATGGATTTCCTGATGAGCAAGCGCGCCGGCCAGTTCCCCGATCCGGAAGAACTGGAAACCCTGCGCTCGCTCGGCGAGAAGATCCGCCAGTACAACCTGACCAAGCTGCCCGACCTGCTCGAACAGCTCGAAGCCAACCTGACGCGCAACGGCATCATTGTCCATTGGGCCGAGACGCCGGAACAAGCCAACGCCATCATCCTCGGCATCTGCCAGAAGCACTCGGCCAAGCTGATGGTCAAGGGCAAGTCGATGGTCAGCGAGGAAATCGAGCTGAACCACGCGGCCGAGGCGGCCGGCATCGGCGCGCTGGAATCCGACATGGGCGAATACATCGTCCAGCTGGCCGACGAGAAGCCGTCGCACATCATCATGCCGGCCATCCACAAGACCAAGGAAGAGATTGCCAAGCTGTTCGCCGAGAAGGTGCCGGGCGTCGATTACACCGACAATGTGGACGAGCTGATCCAGATCGGCCGCCGCGTGCTGCGCCAGAAGTTCCTGGAGGCCGACATCGGCCTCTCCGGCGTCAATTTCGCCGTGGCCGAGACCGGCACGCTGTGTCTGGTCGAGAACGAAGGCAACGGCCGCATGTGCACCACCGCGCCGGCCGTACATATCGCCATCACCGGCATCGAGAAGATCGTCGAAAAGCTGGAGCACGTGCCGCCGCTCTATTCGCTGCTCACCCGCTCGGCCACTGGTCAGAACATCTCGACCTACTTCAACATGATCTCCCGCCCGCGCCAGCCGGGCGAGAAGGATGGTCCAGGCGAAGTGCACCTGGTGCTGCTCGACAACGGCCGCAGCCAGGCCTACGCCGATGAGCAGTTGCGCAAGACCCTGCAATGCATCCGCTGCGGCGCCTGCATGAACCACTGCCCGGTGTATACCCGGATCGGCGGCCATGCTTACGGTACGACCTACCCTGGCCCGATCGGCAAGATCGTCTCGCCGCACATGCTGGGGCTGGAAGCCACCGCCGGACTGACCACCGCCTCGTCACTGTGCGGCGCCTGCGGCGAAGTCTGCCCGGTGAAAATCCCCATTCCCGAACTGCTGATCCGCCTGCGCGAAGAAGCCTTCTCCGAGCCGCACGCCAACCCGGCCATGCGCGGCCAGGGGGCCGGTCACAGCAGCTTGCAGAGCGCCATCTGGCGCGGCTGGTCGATGATGTACAGCTCGCCGACCCTCTACCGCACCGTCTCCTGGCTAACCAGCCGCCTGCGCTGGCTGACCCCGAAGAAGCAAGCCGGCTGGACCCGCGTTCGTACCCCATTGCAACCCGCCCCCAAGCGGCTGCGCGACCTGTTACAGGAGCGCCACTAACCCCTCTTCCCCGGAGTGCCAGATGAATCTGGCCTCCGGGATTTTTTTGACCTGACGTTTTCGCTCGCCCCGGACAGTCCTCTATAAGACACAAGAGAATGAATGCACTGATCAGTTCCCTGCAAGCCATCCTGCCCGCCCGGCAGGTGATTACCGACGATCTGCGCCGCCTGGCCTACGGGACCGATGCCAGTTTCTACCGCCTGATCCCGCAGGTCGTCGCCGTCATCGAGTCGGAAGACGAAGCGCGAAACGTGCTGGCCACCGCCCGCCGCTACAAGACGCCCGTCACCTTCCGCGCCGCCGGCACCAGCCTCTCCGGCCAGGCCATCTCGGATGGCGTGCTGGCGCTGATCGGCGAAGGCTTCGCCACTTTCGAGCTGGCCGACGACGCCAGCCAGGTCCGCGTCGGCCCCGGCATGGTCGGCGGCGAGGTCAATCGCCGGCTCGCCCCGCACGGCAAGAAGATCGGCCCCGACCCCGCCTCCATCGGCGCGGCCAAGATCGGCGGCATCGCCGCCAACAACGCCTCCGGCATGTGCTGCGGAACGGCGCAGAACAGCTACCGCACGCTGGCCGGCCTGCGTGTCATGCTGGCCGACGGCACCCTGCTCGACACCGAAGACCCGGCCAGCGTCGCCGCCTTCAAGCAATCGCACGCCCCGCTGCTCGCCGAACTCGACCGTCTGGGCAGGGAAACCCGCGCCAACCCGACGTTGGCCAACCGCATCCGCCACAAGTTCAAGATCAAGAACACCACCGGCTACAGCCTCAATGCCCTGGTCGATTTCGAAGACCCGATCGACATCCTGGCCCACCTGATGATCGGCTCGGAAGGCACGCTCGGCTTCATGACCCGCATCACCTATCAAACGGTGGTCGAAGACCCGTTCAAGGCCTCGGCACTGGTGTTCTTCCCGGATATCCGCAGTGCCTGCGAGGCGGTCATCCGCCTGAAGCCGCAGCCGGTCGCCGCCGTCGAATTGCTCGACCGCCCCGCCCTGCATTCGGTTGAGAACAAGCCCGGCCTGCCGGCCATCATGCGCGAACTGGGCGAAGACGCCGCCGCCCTGCTGATCGAAGTGCGCGCCGAATCGGAAGCCGTGCTGCAGGGCAAGATTGCTGCGGTGCACGGAGCAATTTCGGGAATTTCCACGGTCGAGCCGATGATCTTCTCGACCGACCCGGCCACCTGCGACATGTACTGGAAAGTGCGCAAGGGCACCTTCCCGGCCGTCGGCGCCATGCGCCGCACCGGCACCACGGTGCTGATCGAGGACGTCGCCTTCCCGGTGCCGTCGCTGGCCGATGCCACCCTCGACCTGCAGGCTTTGCTGCGTCACCACGGCTACCACGAGGCCATCATTTTCGGCCACGCCCTGGAAGGCAACCTGCACTTCGTGTTCACCCAGGATTTCGGTGACCCGGCCGAGATCGACCGCTACGCCCGCTTAATGGACGACGTCTGCAAGCTGGTGGTCGACAAGTACGACGGCTCGCTCAAGGCCGAGCACGGCACCGGCCGCAACATGGCGCCCTTCGTCGAAATGGAATGGGGCAAGGAAGCGACCGAACTGATGCGCCGGATCAAGGTCTTGTTCGACCCCGAAGGACTGCTCAACCCCGGCGTCATCCTGAACGACAATCCGCAGGCCCACCTCGAACACCTGAAGCCGATGCCGGCGGCAGAAGATATCGTCGACCGCTGCATCGAATGCGGCTTCTGCGAACCGCTCTGCCCGTCGCACCGCCTGACCTTGAGCCCGCGCCAGCGCATCACCAGCGTGCGCGAACTGGCCCGCCGCGCCGCCATCGGCCAGCCGGCCGGCCCGATGGGCGAGGATTACGCCTACATGGGCCTCGACACCTGTGCCGGCTGCGGCTTGTGCTCCACCGCCTGCCCGGTCGGCATCAACACCGGCGACCTGACGCGCCGCCTACGCGGTCGCAAGCTGAGCGACACGGCGCGTGCGATGAACGCTTGGACCGGCGAGCATTTCGGCACCCTGGCCAATGCTTCGCGCCTCGGGCTGAAGGTTGGCCATGCCGTGTCCAGCGTGCTCGGCGACAATTTCCTGGCCCGTATTTCTGGCGGCGCCTGGAAAAGGAACATGCCGCATGCCGGCAAGGCGCCGGCGATTCGCGATGGTCAGGGCGACCCGGTCGTGTATTTCCCGACCTGCGGCGGCCGCATCTTCGGGCCGAGCGATGCCAATTCGCCACAGCAAGGCGATGTCATCGTCACGCTGCTGGAACGCGCCGGCTACCGCGCCATCCTGCCCGAAGGCTTCGATCAGTTGTGCTGCGGCCAGATGCTGGCCAGCAAGGGCATGGCGGCCGAGGCCGACGCCATGTCGAACACCCTGGAAACAGCATTACTGAAAGCTTCGGATAACGGGCGTTACCCGGTGATCATGGATGCCAGCACCTGCTCGGCGCGCATGCTGGAGCATGTGGCCGGACGCCTGAAGATTTACGATTTCCACGAATTCGCCGTCGATGCGCTACTACCGCGCCTGATGATCACCAAGCACAGCGAGCCGATTGCCCTGCACATCAATTGTTCCGCCCGCAAGAGCGGTTCCGATGGCAAGCTGCGCACCCTGCTCAAGGCTTGTGCCGAACAGGTCATCGAACCGGCCGGTGTGACCTGTTGCGGCTTTGGCGGCGACCGCGGTTTCGTCGTTCCCGAACTGAACCAGCACGCGTTGCGCAAGATTCACGACGAGTTGCCGAAGAATTGCTGCGGCGGCGTATCGACCAACCGCACCTGCGAAATCGGCCTGACCTCGGAAACAGGCCTCACCTATGAATCCGTGGCCTATCTGCTGGAACGCTGCAGCCGGCCGCTCGATGTCATCTGCTGAAAGCCTCGCGATGCTCAACGCAGCCCGCCGATCTCCTCCGCTCTCCTGCCTTTACCCACGCCTGCCGACTGCAGAGCGACGGGTGATCGCCCGGCTGTTGAGGATTTCCCTAACAGCCTGAATACGTATGCCTTGATACCTTACGCACGCTCTCGTCAATGAAAGGAAACAGCATGTACAAAAAAATCATGGTCGCCATCGATGACAGCGAGACTTCTCGCTGCGCTTTGGCCGAAGCCCTGCACATCGCCAAGTGCAGCGACGCCAAGCTTTTCATCACCCACGTTGCCGACGAAACCCTGATGGGTATGCACGGCCGGACCTTCTCTACCACGCTGAACCTCGACCACGCCATCAAGGCCATCGCCGAAGCCGGCCAGACCCTGCTCGATGAAGCGATGAAGTCTGTCCAAGGCATCGACGCCGAACCGCTGCTACTTGAAGCCCGCCAACGCCGCGTTTCCGAAACACTGGCTGAGAAAGCCAAGGAATTGGGCATCGACCTGATCGTGATCGGCCGTCACGGCCAGCGCGGTCTGGCCACGCTGATTCTTGGCTCGGTGGCCGAACAACTGGCCAAGATCGCCGACGCCTCCGTACTCCTCGTCCGCAAACACTGACCACCAAGGCAGCCCGCACGATACCGCCGGCGGCGGGCTGCCTTGCAAAAATTGGATAGCGCTTGCTGCAGGCAGGCGCCAGAATAGCGAAAACAACAATCACCACCGGCCACTCTGAACAGGAACAGCCCCGATGCAAACGAACCCGCTCGATCACGGTAAAGACGAACCCCTGCGCGACGATATCCGCCTGCTCGGCCGAATTCTCGGCGACACGGTGCGCGAACAGGAGGGCGAAGCCGTTTTCGACATCGTCGAGCGCGTCCGCCAGACGGCCATTCGCTTTGCCCGCAGCGGCGACCCGAGCAGCCGCGACGAGCTCGCCGCCCTGCTCGACCCGCTGCCGCGCGACACGACGCAAGCCGTCGTCCGCGCCTTCAGCTATTTCCTGCAACTGGCCAACATCGCCGAAGACGAGCACCACATCCGCCGTCGTCGCGCCCACGATCTGGTCGGCTCGCCGCCGCGTGAAGGCAGCCTGGTTTTTGCCCTGGATGCCCTGTGCACCGCAGCCGTCTCGCCGGAAGCCATTGGCGACTTCTTCGCCCACGCCCTGGTCGCCCCGGTGCTCACCGCCCACCCGACCGAGGTGCAGCGCCAGAGCCTGATCCGCAACCACCGCGACCTCGCCCGCCTGCTCGACCAGCGCGAGCGTCTGCAGATGACGCCGGAAGAAGAGGCCGAAAACGACTGGGCGCTGTCCAACGCCGTGCTCACCCTGTGGCAGTCGCGCATGCTGCGCCCGGTGCGCCTGAAGGTGATCGACGAGGTCAAGAACGGCATTTCCTACTTCAAGGAAACCTTCTTCACCGAACTGCCCCGCCTCTACATCCAGGCCACGCAGCAACTGCAAAAGCGTTACCCGGAGAAAATCTGGGCGCTGCCGCCCTTCTTCCGCATCGGCTCATGGATCGGCGGCGACCGCGACGGCAACCCCTTCGTCACCGCCGAAATCCTGCGCGAAGCCCTGCGCCTGCAATCGGCTGCGGCGCTCAGCCACTACCTCGACGAAGTGCATGAGTTGGGGGCGGAATTGCCTCTATCGGACCTGCTGATCAAGGTAACGCCAGAGTTGGTCACGCTCGCCGAGAAATCGACCGACCACTCGCCGCAACGCATCGACGAGCCCTACCGCCGCGCCCTCTCCGGCATCTACGCCCGCCTCGCCGCCACCTCGCGCGCCCTCGACCATGTCGAGCCGGTGCGCCACGAAATCGGCGCGGCCGAACCCTATGCCACGCCGGAAGCCCTGCGCGCCGACCTCAAGGTGCTGGCCAATTCGCTCAAGCTGAACGGCAGCGCCAGCCTGGCCGGCGGCCGCCTGCGTCGCCTGCTGCGCGCCGTGCAGATCTTCGGTTTCCACCTGGCCAGCATCGACTTGCGCCAGAACTCCGATGTGCACGCCCGCAGCGTCGCCGAACTGCTGGCCAAGGCTGGCCGTTGCCCGGATTACGAAGCGCTGCCCGAGGCCGAGCGCATCAAGCTGCTGGTCGAGGAAATCGCCACGCCGCGCCCGCTTTATTCGCCTTACCTGAGCTATTCGGAAGAAACCGAGGGCGAACTGGCCATCTTCTTTGCCGCCCACGAACTGCGCGGCAAGTACGGCGCCGCCGCCCTGCCCAACTGCATCATCTCGAAGACCGACGGCGTTTCCGACCTGCTCGAACTTTCGCTGCTGCTCAAGGAGTCCGGCCTGCTGCTGCCCGGCGAAAAGCCGCGCCTCGACGTCAACGTCATCCCGCTGTTCGAAACCATCGAGGACTTGCAGAAGAGCGCAGTCACCATGGATGGCCTGTTCAAGCTGCCGGCCTACCGCGAACTGCTGCAAAGCCGCGGCAACGAGCACGAAGTCATGCTCGGCTATTCCGATTCCAACAAGGACGGCGGCTTCCTGACCTCGGGCTGGGAGCTGTACAAGGCTGAAATCGAACTGACCCGCGTCTTCCGCGAACATGGCGTGCGCCTGCGCCTGTTCCATGGCCGCGGCGGTTCCGTCGGTCGTGGCGGCGGCCCGTCCTACCACGCCATCCTGGCCCAGCCGGCCGGCGCCGTTTCCGGCCAGATCCGCCTGACCGAACAGGGCGAAGTCATCTCAACCAAGTACGGCAACGCCGACACCGGCCGCCGCAACCTGGAGGTGCTGCTCGCCGCCACGCTGGAGGCCAGCCTGACCGACCACGAAAACAAGGTCGAGCCGGCCGAGCAGTTCCATACAGTGATGGACGAGCTGTCGCAGCGCGCCTTCAACGCCTATCGTGGGCTGGTCTACGAAACCCCTGGTTTCACCACCTACTTCCGCCAGTCGACCGTCGTTTCCGAAATCGCCCTGCTCAACATCGGCAGCCGCCCGGCGTCGCGCAAGGCCTCCGACCGCATCGAGGATCTGCGCGCCATTCCCTGGGTCTTCAGTTGGGCGCAATGCCGCCTGATGCTGCCGGGCTGGTACGGCTTCGGTTCGGCGGTGGACGGCTATCTTGCGGCCAATCCCGATGGTCTGAGCGTGCTGCGCCGCATGCTCAAAGCCTGGCCCTTCTTCGCCTCGCTGCTCTCCAACATGGACATGGTGCTGGCCAAGACCGACCTCGCCATCGCCTCGCGCTACGCCGAACTGGTGGCCGACGCCGAGCTGCGCCAGCGTATCTTCGGCCGCATCAAGGCCGAATGGGAGCTCACCCGCCAGCACCTGCTGAGCATCCTGGAGCGCGACGAACTGCTGGCCGACAACCCAATGTTGCGCAATTCGCTGAAGCTGCGTGCCCCCTACATGGACCCGCTGAACCACCTGCAGGTCGAGTTGCTCAAGCGCCACCGCGCCGGCGACACCGACGAGCGCGTCGCCCGCGGCATCCACATCACGATCAATGGCATCGCCTCCGGCCTACGTAACAGCGGTTAAAATGCGCCCATGGTGAACACTCTCAAACGCACGGTATTTTTCGTTTCCGACGGCACCGGCCTGACGGTCGAGGCCCTCGGTCACAGTCTGATGACCCAATTCGAAAACGTCGAATTCCAGCAGATTCGCATCCCCTTCCTCGACAGTGTCGAAAAGGCGCAGGAAGCGGTGGCCCGCATCAATGCCCAGGGCGAAAGCGACGGCATGCGGCCCATCGCCTTCACCACGCTGGTCAATCCCGAACTCTCGGACATCGTCCATCAGGCCGATGCCTTCTGCCTGTCCTACTTCGACTCCTTCCTCGCCCCGCTCGAAGCCGAGCTGGGCTTGAAATCGAACCACACGGTCGGTCGTTCGCACGGCTCCGCCGAAAGTTCCGAATACAAGAAGCGCATCGAGTCGATTAACTACACGTTGGCCCACGACGATGGCATCACCGACCGCGACCTCGAGGAAGCCGACGTCATCCTGGTTGCCGTCTCGCGCTGCGGCAAGACACCGACTTCGCTCTACCTGGCCATGCAGTTCGGCCTGAAGGCCGCCAACTTCCCGCTGATTCCGGAAGACTTCGACCGCGGCCGCCTGCCCGGCACGCTGGAAAAGCATCGCGCCAAGCTCTTCGGCCTGACCATCCAGCCCGAACGCCTCGCCCAGATCCGCGAAGAACGCCGCGCCGGCAGCAAGTACGCCTCGCTGGCCAACTGCCGCTACGAAATCGCCGAAGCCGAAAAAATGATGCGCCGAGAAGGCATCCGCTGGCTCGACTCATCAACCAAGTCGATCGAGGAGATCTCGACCACCATCCTGCAAGAGCTAAAGCTGCGGTGAACGGGTGAAGAATGGCAAAAAGGCGCACTTGGGTGCGCCTTTTTCCTTTTGGTACGGTGTCTCTTTACGACACTGAGCTGAACTTGAAGTCCGTGTAGCTGAAGGCTGAATAGGATTTCCCTGTGGACGTTCGCCCGCTCGGAGACGCCTAAAATTTTCCGCTGCCCATCCGCTGGTTACGCGGTTTCCGTTTCACTTGGCTCAGGGAGTTTGGTCATCAAAACCTTATCAACCCGATTTCGGTCCATGTCGACAACCTCAATTCGCCAGCCAGCAGCCTCAGCATGGTCTGAGGGAATAGGAATCCGTCCCAGCATGTTCATCACCAGACCACTTAAAGTATGGAATGTCTGCGACGTCTCGCCGGGCAATTCCTCGTCAATATCCAAGACTGATTTGATACGTTCGAGGCTGACGTCGCCATCAACTAGCCACGAGCCATCTTCACGCTGAATGATGTCACGGTCTTCGGGGGTCGAGGGCAGAGAGATATCACCAACGATGGCTGCCAGTACGTCAGTCATGGTAACCATACCTTCTACTTCGCCGTACTCATCGACAATCAGTGCAAACTGAAGCCGGGCGTTCCGGAAATGCTCAAGCAGTTGAGCGGTTGTCACCGACTCGGGGATGTAGAGCGGTGGTGACAGAACCGCTTCGATGTCCTGTGCAGTTACTACATGCCCCGGCATGACCCTGCGCAACAGATCTCCCGTCTGAAGGACACCAAGAATATGGTCCAGCCCGTCTCGACAGACAATCATCCGTGTGTATTCGGTTTCAACAATGCGCTGCCGAACAACGTCCTCGCCTTCATCGAGGTCGATAACAAACATGTCGCGGCGTGGCGTCATGATGGCAGGAATTCTCAGGTCATCGAGCCGTAACACGTTCGAAACGAGCGCCTGCTCACCCTCATGGAAAACGCCAGCTTCCGCTCCTTGCTCCATCATGACTTTGATTTCGTCATCAGTTACTGGCGGCTCTTCTCTGCGGCGAGCGCCGAGAACGCTGAGTATTGCGGTGCAAGAGCCAGAGAGCAGTGCCACCAAGGGATGCGTGAATCTAGCTAACACCAGCATTGGGCGAGCTACGAGTGTGGCTATCGCCTCTGGCGCAAGAAGCGCCAACCGCTTGGGAACCAGCTCTCCGACGACCACTGAGAAATACGTAAGAGCTATAACCGTAACCGTTAAGGCTATTACTTGGGCGTATTGGTCCAGTCCTGGCACGCCTGCCAACCATGCTGCCATCGGGTCTGCCAGTGCCGCCTCGCCAATTGCACCGCTTAAAATGCCGACCGATGTGATGCCCACTTGAATGGTGGACAGGAAACTCGAGGGTTCGTGATGTAGTGAGAGGGCTACTTTAGCACCAGTGCTACCATCGTCTGCTAGGTTTTGCAGTCGGGCCTTTCGAGAAGTAACGACTGCAATTTCCGACATGGCAAAGATGCCATTGATAAGAATCAGAACAACAAGTAGGACTAAATCCATAAGAGAAGCCAACCATTGCTTAATGCACACGGCTTCGGTGTTGATATGCTGCCGATTGTATCAGGGTGGCTGATGGCTGCTGAGCACATACTACTTAACCCCTGAGAGCAGCCATTCCTTACAGGGGTAAGTAGGGCAGTTGTTGGCCGATAACGGTGAAGAAATGCTTAACTGAACCGCCGCCGAACCGCCTCGAACAAGCAAACTGCCGCCGCCGCACCGACATTCAGTGACTCGACCGCACCCGGCATGGGAATCTTGATACGCAATTGGGCCGCATCGATCAGTTCGCGGCGTACCCCCTGCCCTTCGGCGCCAAAAATCCAGGCTAGCGGACCATCCCAGTGAGCCTCATAAAGCGAGGTCGCGCCATCCAGACAGGTGACCGCAGTCGTTCCTTCATAGCGGGCGATAAAATCGGCGAGGTCCGCATCCTCATGGATGGCCAGGACGAAATGGGCGCCCTGCCCGGCGCGCAGTACCTTGGGTGACCAGGCGGCAGCACAACCCGGCGACAGGATGGCTTGCGTGATACCCGCCGCCGCGGCCGTACGCAGCAAAGTGCCGACATTGCCGGGGTCTTGTACGCCGTCAAGCAAAATTGCGTCTTTTTGCCGGTGCACCGCAGCAGTGGCTTGCGGCATGGCCGCCACGGCGATCAGGCCGCTCGGCGTATCGACCGGGGCGATGTCACGCAGCAAGGCGTCGCTCAAGACGACGATGTCGCGGCCTTCGACGAAGCGGGCGATTTCGCCAGCCTGCATCGCCGATTCACCGACGATCAGCGTGTCGACCGGACCGATGGCCTGTTCGTAGGCCTCGACCAGATGCACGCCGTCGAGCACCGTCTGCCCGGCTTTGCGTCGTTCGCGACCGGATTCGGCCAGCCGCTTGAGCTGCTTGTAGAAAGCGTTGTCACGCGACTGGATCAGTTTCATAGCAAGGAGAGTTGAGCCACCGGGCCGAAGCTCTTGCGATGCACCGGCGATGCGCCGTGCGCCTGCAAGGCGGCGAAATGCGCGGCGGTCGGGTAGCCCATGTGGCGGTCGAAACCGTATTGCGGATACAGGGCGTGCAATTCCAGCATGCCGGCATCGCGCACGGTCTTGGCGAGAATCGAGGCGGCGGCAATCGAGGCGATCTTGCCATCGCCCTTGACCACGGCTTCGACCGGCATATCGAGCTTGGGACAACGATTGCCATCGACCAGTGCCGCAGTCGGTCGCACCGCCAAGCCGGCCACGGCGCGCTGCATGGCCAGCATGGTTGCCCACAGGATGTTGAGGCGGTCGATTTCCTCGATGTTCGCCTCGGCGACGCACCAAGCCACCGCCTTCTCGCGGATTTCCTCGGCCAAGGCGACGCGCTTCTTCTCGGAGAGCTTCTTCGAGTCGTTCAAGCCATCGATCGGTCTGGCCGGATCGAGAATCACCGCAGCCGCCACCACCGGCCCGGCCAGCGGGCCGCGCCCGGCCTCGTCGATACCGCAGACCAGGCCTTCGGGGACAATCAGGCCAGACATTGCAAGACCGCCTGCGCGGCCTTCTCGGCGGTGTTCTGGCGCAGTTGCAGGTGCAGGTCGGTGAACGCCGCCTCGACTGCCTCGGCGTTTTCCTTGTCCTGATATTGCTTGACCAGCGCTTCGCAGAGGTTTTCCGGCGTCGCCTCGTCCTGCAAAATCTCAGGGACGACAAAGCGCCCCGACAAAATGTTGGGCAGGCCGACATACGGCAGGTAGGCCATGCGCTTCATCAGCCAGTAGGAGAACTTGGCGATCTTGTAGGTGATGACCATCGGCCGCTTGAGCAAGGCGGCTTCGAGCGTCGCCGTGCCGCTCGCCACCAGCGACACATCGGCGGCACCGAGCGCGTCCTGGGCATGGCCGAACAACAGGCGGAACGGAACGTCGCCGGCCTGCTGGCGGTAGATCGCCGCTTCGAACTGCAGCCGTGTCTCGCGCGTAGCCAAGGGCACAACGAACTGGGCATTCGGCAAATGACGCTCGCGAATCAGCTGCGCTGTCAGCACGAAGGTATCGGCCATCATTTCGAGTTCGCCGCGGCGGCTCCCCGGCAGCATGGCAAAAATCGGGACGCTGCGCGGCAACTCAAGCTTCTCGCGCACCAACTGTTTGTTGGTCTGCAGCGGGATGATGTCGGCCATCGGGTGCCCGACATAGGTCACCGGTATGCGCTCTTTTTCGTAGAGCGGCGGCTCCATCGGGAACAGCGCCAGCACACGATTGGCGGCACGGGCAATCTTCTTGATGCGACCACCGCGCCAGGCCCAGATCGACGGGCTGACGTAGTGTACGGTGCGCACGCCGGCCGAGCGCAGGTCGGTTTCGAGGCCGAGGTTGAAATCGGGCGCATCGACACCGATGAAGATATCCGGCTTGAGGTCGAGTAAACGCTTCTTCAATTGCCGACGGATGCCGGCAATCTCGCGATAGTGCTTGAGCGCATCCCAATAGCCCATGACCGACAGCTTGTCCATCGGCCACCAACTGTCGAAGCCTTGCGCCTGCATCTTCGGCCCACCGATGCCGTAGAACACGGCATCCGGCAGGTGCTGCTTGAGCGCCCCAATCAAATGGCTGGCCAGGAGATCCCCGGAGGCCTCTCCTGCCACCATGGCAATCCGTACTGCGCTCCCCATATCAGCGGATGATGCCTCGCTTGGAGACCTCAAGGAAATCTACGAAGCGTTGTACATCCGGCTGGGTCTTGGCATCCTCGATCAGCTTGGCCTTGGCCTCTTCCAGCATCAGACCGGACTTGTACAAGGTACGGTAGGCACGCTTCAGCGCCAGCAGCGAATCGGCATTGAAACCACGACGCTTCAGGCCTTCGACGTTGATGCCGTAGGGCTGAGCCGTGTTGCCCGCCGCCATCAGATAAGGCGGCACATCCTGCAGGATCACGGTACTGACCGCGGTCATCACATGCGCGCCAATGCGGCAGAACTGATGCACACCGGTGAACCCACCGAGAATCGCCCAGTCATCAACCACAACGTGACCGGCCAGCGAGGCGTTGTTAGCGAAAGTACACTTGTTGCCGACGACGCAGTCGTGGGCGATGTGCACGTAGGCCATGATCCAATTGTCGTCGCCGATCGTGGTCGCCCCCCGATCCTGGATGGTACCCAGATTGAAGGTACAGAATTCACGGATCGTGTTGCGGTCGCCGATCTCCAGACGGGTCGGTTCGCCAGCGTACTTCTTGTCCTGCGGCACTTCGCCGAGCGAGCAGAACTGAAAAATACGGTTGTCGCGGCCGATGGTGGTGTGCCCCCTGATCACGGTATGCGGACCAATCACCGTGTTGTCACCAATTTCGACATGCGGACCGATAATCGAGTAAGCCCCGATCTCGACGTTGTTGCCGATCCGGGCAGCCGGGTCGACGAGTGCGGTCGGATGGATCATCTTACAGATCCCGCTTGGCGCACATCAGGCGGGCTTCGGCCGCCAATTGACCGTCCACGCGGGCTTCGGCCTTGAACTTCCAGACGCCACGCATCTGACGCTCTATTTCGACATGCAGGTGCAACTGATCACCCGGCATGACCGGGCGCTTAAATCGAGCATCGTCGATACCAGCGAAATAGAACACGTCGTTCTGCGTCGGCTTCTTGTCCTCGGTCTTGAACGACAGGATTCCAGCTGCCTGAGCCAGGGCCTCCATGATCAGCACGCCGGGCATGACCGGATGATGCGGAAAATGCCCAACGAAGAAAGGTTCGTTGATGGTGATGTTCTTGTAGGCATGAATGGACTTGCCCGGCACGACCTCGACCACTCGGTCGATCAGAAGAAACGGGTAGCGGTGCGGCAAGTACTGCAGAATTTCATGGATATCCATTATTCAACCCTCTATGTTCTTATCTTGAAGTTTCTTCTCGAGCTCGGCGACGCGGTCGGCCAGCTTGGACAGGCGACGGATGTGCGACGCGTTACGCATCCAATGTTCGTAGGTGTCGAGCGGAAAAACGCTGGCGTAGACCCCGTTGGGTTCGACGATACTGCGCATGACCGTGCTCGCACCCGAAATCGTCGTGTTCGGCGCGATATTCAGGTGTCCGCTGATCATCGTCGCCCCGCCCAGGATGCAATGTTCGCCCAGCGTCGTGCTGCCGGCCATGCCAGTGCAACCAGCGATAACCGAATATGGACCAATATCGCAGTTGTGGCCAATCATGACCAAATTGTCGATCTTGCACCCATGGCCAACTAGGGTGTCGTCCATCGCTCCCCGATCGATGGTCGTATTGGCGCCAATTTCGACATCGTCGCCTATCGTCACTGCGCCGATCTGCGGAATTTTCACCCATTCCTTACCATCCGGGGCAAAGCCGAAGCCATCTGCACCGATTACTACGCCAGCATGCACGATGGCACGCTTGCCAATGCGGCAACCGTAATAGACCGTGACATTCGGGTAGAACAGGCTGTCATCACCAATCGAAGCGCCATCACCGATCACACACCCCGCCTGAATACGGACGTTTTCGCCCAATGACACATTCTTGCCAATACAGACGTTCGGCCCGATGGCCGCAGAAGCCGGAATCGGCGAAGCGCTAACCACTGAAGAATGCACGCCGACCAGCGAGTCGTTCCCTGGATTCAACAGGGTCGCGACACGGGCGTAATAGGCATATGGATTTGCCGTGACAATGCGCGCACCGGCGAATTGATCGGCCGCCTCGGGCGCGAGAATCACGGCCGACGCCTGTGTCGTCTGCAACTGGTTACGATAACGCTTGTTGGCGAGGAAGGCGATATGCCCTTCTCCTGCCGAGGCTAGCGTCGCCACCTGCGATATACGGATTTCACCGTCCCCAAGCACATCGCCGCCCAAGCGGGCGGCGATTTCAGCCAGACTGAGGACGATAGCGCCCTCGGCAGCCATTACTTGGCGTCCGACAGCGCCTTGATCACGCGGTCGGTAATATCGAGGCGCGGGCTAACCCAGACGACATCCTGCAGGATAAGATCATACTTTTCCGCTTCAGCGATCTGCTTGATGGCCTTGTTAGCCTTCTCGATCACCGCGGCATTTTCTTCGTTCTGACGCAAGTTCAGATCTTCACGGAATTCGCGCTGACGACGCTGGAACTCACGCGACAGTTCGCCGAACTCCTTTTCCTTGGCGCGGCGCTCGTTTTCCGACATCGTGACGGAATTCTTTTCCAGGTTTTCCTGCAGACCTTGAAGCTGCTTGGCCATACGCTGCAAATCCTGATCGCGCTTGGCAAATTCGCCTTCCAGCTTCTTGGCCGCCTTCTGGGCTGCAGGCGCATCGCGGAAAATGCGCTGGGTATTGACATACCCCACCTTCAATTCAGCCGCTTCAACACCGGTAACCAGCAGTGCGGACAACAACGATGCCAATACAACGAACTTCGCTTTCAACTTGAAACTCCTGAATTAAAAAGTGGTACCCAACTGAAACTGGAAGGCTTCGGTCTTGTCACCATCCTGCTTGTTTAGTGCTTTGCCAAAACTGAACTTGAGCGGTCCGATCGGAGAAATCCAAGCTGCCGAAAGGCCGGTCGAATAACGGAGTTCGCCAAGATCGAATTTCTCGCCATTACCGTAAACCTGTCCGGCATCAACAAACCATCCCATACGGAAATTTTTCTCAATACCCGGCAAACCCCAGAGTAGTTCTGCGTTGGCAATGACTTTACGATTACCACCGATCCGGTAATCACTGCCGTTTGCATCAGCATAAACCGGCCCGAGGGAAGAGGCTTTGTAGCCACGCACCGAATTCACGCCACCAGCATAGTAATTCTTGAAAAACGGCAGATCCTTTCCGCTATAACCATTAGCCAGCCCGTACTCACCATTAAGCATCAAGGTAAATTTCGACGTTAATGGGATGAAATGTTGCAACTGGTAGCTGGCCCGATAATAAGTTAGATCAGCACCAGGCACACTAACCTCAAGCGCCGCCTTCTGGAAAGTTCCTTTGGTAGGCATCAAGAAACTATCCTTACCATCGCTCGCCCACGATAAAGTTAGTGGTACCGAGAGATTGCGGTCTCCAAACTTACTGACGAAATCCTTATAATACTGTGGGCTATCGTCGTATGTCGTAATTGCGGTAGAGTCAATACCAAGACCTAGGCCTATCGATTCCTTTTCTCCAATTGGGAAGCCAAAGCGAATCGCCCCGCCCTCGGAAACCGAAGAATAATAAGCAATTGCCGTGGAACTCGTATTGACGGTCCGATAGTAAAGATCGAAACCTTGGCTCACACCATCAACAGTAAAATACGGATTGGTATAGGAAAAAACGTAAGTCCGATAAGACTTCGAGGAGTTCACTTGTATGCCAACGTTGTTTCCACTACCTAAAAAGTTGTTCTGCGACACTCCGGCAGAAAGAATGACTTTGTCTGTACTCGAAGTACCGACACCCAACATCAGATTGCCCGTCGGCTTTTCAGTGACATTGAGATTAACGTCCAACTGATCAGACGTTCCGGAAACCGCCGGTGTTTCGACCGCGACATCGCTAAAAAAGCCGAGCTTATCGACACGCTGTTTGGATGCCGTCACCTTGTCGGCATCGTACCAAGCCCCCTCCATTTGACGCATCTCACGACGAACCACCTCGTCGCGGGTCTTGGTATTGCCGGTAATATTGATGCGGCGTACATAGACGCGTTTACCCGGGTCGACAAAGATCGTGAAAGCAACGTTACGTTTTTCCTTGTCAACTTCCGGTACGGCATTGACGTTGGCAAAGGCATAGCCTTCCTTGCCCAGACGATCGCTAACAGCCTTGGTTGAATCGTTCAGGCGCTCACGAGAGAAGACGTCGCCTGGTTTAATCGTCACCAGCTTCTTAAGCTCTTCCTCGGAAATTGCGAAATCCCCAGCCAGCTTGATCGACGAAACCTGATAACGCTCACCTTCGTTGATATTGACCGTGATATAGACATCCTGCTTATCCGGAGAAATCGATACTTGGGTCGATTCGACGGCAAACTCCAGATACCCTTGGTTCATATAGAACGACTTCAGTTTTTCCAGATCGGCAGACAGTTTCTGGCGAGAGTACTGATCGTTTTTCGTATACCAAGTGAGCCAGCCAGGAGTCGTCAATTCGAACTGGCTGAGCAATTCCTTTTCCTTGAAGGAATTAGCACCAACGATATTGATCTGCTTGATCTTGGCCGCCGAACCTTCTTCGATATTGAAGTTAATACCTACACGGTTACGCTCCAGGGGGGTCACCGTAGTCGTGATATTCGCCGCATACTTGCCGCGCGTCAGATACTGGCGCTTCAGCTCCTGCTCCGCTTTATCGAGCAGGGCGCGATCGAAGATACGCCCCTCGGCAATGCCGGTTTCCTTCAACGCCTTGATGATCACATCCTTGTCGAACTCCTTGAGGCCGACAAAATTGATGGTGGAAATCGCAGGCCGCTCCTGAAGCACCACGACCATCACGTCGCCATCGACCTCAACCCGCACATCTTTGAAGAAGCCCGTGGCAAACAACGCCTTGATCGACTGCGCGGCCTTTTCATCATTCAGGGTATCGCCGACCTTGACCGGCAAATAGCTGAACACCGTGCCAGCTTCTGTCCGCTGGATACCTTCGACCCGAATATCCTTAACGGTGAAAGGCTCGAACGCGAACACAGATCCGGAGAACATGCCGGCAATCAGGACGGATAACAGGGATTTTTTCATCGTTCAGCCGTTAAAGAGGCGATTCAGGTCGTTGAAAAATGCGAAAGCCATCAGGACAAACAAGATGGAAAGCCCAATTTGCTGGGATATCTCCATTGCCCGCTCGGAAAGCGGACGACGCCTGACGACTTCTATCATATGATACATCAAATGCCCGCCGTCCAGCACCGGTATGGGCAGGAGATTCAGCACACCAAGGCTGATACTGACCAGTGCCATGAACTTCAGGTAGTAATCCATCCCCAGCCGAGCCGACTGTCCGGCGTAATCGGCAATGGTCACCGGCCCGGAAAGGTTTTTCCAGGAAACTTCGCCGACTAACATCTTGCCGAACATGATGACGCTGAACACTGTTTTTTCCCACGTTTCATTCAACGCCTTGTCACCGGCTTCCACTACGCCGTAGCGGACAAAAGTCTTCATCGGCCGTTGCACCCCAGGCCCCTCAGCGACTGCCACCCCGATTTTTCCAACCAGCTGTCCGCGCTCGGAAATTGCCTCCGTAACAACGAGCACCGCAGCAGTCACCCCATCGCGTTCAAATTCCACGCTCACCTCGCGGCCCGGGGATTTCCGAACCGCTCCAACCAAATCCAACCAATGACGAATCGGCTTCCCATCGATGCCGACGATACGATCCCCCGCAAGCAGCCCGGCCCGATCCCCCGGCCCACCCGCAACTAGCTTGCCGATCACCGCGGGCAATTCCGGCCGATAGCCGCGCAAACCGAGACGCTCAAAGCCATCGCCCTCCCAACCGGCTTCGACGACTGCGTTCAAATACAGGCGATGAATGGCCACATAGCCCCGCTCGTCGACAGTCTCCAACTCGATGCTTTCCCGCTCGGCGGCTTTCTGCAACACACGCCACCGAAAGTCGTTCCAAGTAGCAACCGTCTCACCGTCGATTTTGCGCACCTGCTCGCCATTTTGGATCGACGCCATCGCCGCCGGCGTCCCCTCTGGCGGGGCGCCAAGAATGGGTAATAACTCCTCGCTGCCGAGCATGAACACCGCCCAGTACAAAAGAACAGCCAGGAAAAAGTTGGCCAGAGGCCCAGCCGCGACGATCAGACTGCGCACACCGACGCTCTGACGATTGAAGGCACGATGTGCTTCGCTGGCGGCAACCTCGCCTTCCCGTTCGTCCAGCATCTTGACGTAGCCACCCAGCGGAAAGACGCTGACCGCCCACTCCGTCTGGTCGAGGCCCAGCTTACGCGACCACAGGATGCGCCCGAAGCCAAAGGAGAAGCGCAAGACCTTGACGCCGCACCAGCGCGCCACCAGAAAATGCCCCAGTTCATGAAAAACGATCAGAACCCCAAGCACCAACAGGAATGCAGTGAGGTAGAACAGGAAGTTGCTCACGCGAACTCACGCTCCCGAATCATCTGCCGCGCCAGGGTACGGGCCTCGGCATCAGCCGCCAATACGTCGCCCAGACTACCCTCTTGGCGAGCCGGCAAGCGCTCGAGGATCGTTTCGTTGACCTCGGCAATACCAAGGAAAGGCAGTTCGCCCTCAAGAAAAGCGGCAACGGCCACTTCGTTCGCTGCATTCAAGATTGCCGGCGCCGTCGCGCCTGTCCGCAACACATCGTAGGCTAGGCGCAGGCAGCGGAAACGTTCGAAATCCGGCGCGAAGAAATCCAGACGGCCAACCTTGAACAAGTCAAGCGGGCCGACCCCGGCAGCGATGCGCTCCGGCCACGCCATGGCATAAGCAATCGGTGTCCGCATGTCCGGATTGCCAAGTTGCGCGATGACCGAGCCATCGACATACTGAACCGCAGAATGGATCACGCTCTGCGGATGCACCACCACCTGGATCATTTCCGGCGCTGCATCGAACAACCAGCGGGCTTCGATGACCTCCAGCCCCTTGTTCATCATTGTCGCCGAATCGACGGAAATCTTGCGGCCCATCACCCAGTTGGGATGTGCACATGCCTGTTCGGGCGTAACGTGTCGCAAACCATTCAACGGCGTTTCGCGGAAGGGGCCACCGGAGGCGGTCAGCAGTATTTTTTCGACACCACAGGCACGCATGCCGCGTGAAAAATCCTCGGGCAGCGCCTGAAAAATCGCGTTATGTTCGCTGTCCACCGGCAACAAGGGGGCACCGCTTCGCTGAACGGCCCGCATGAACAGCTCGCCGGCCATGACCAGAACCTCCTTGTTGGCCAACAGGATGCGCTTGCCCGCCTGCGCCGCCGCCAAGGTGGGTGCCAACCCGGCGGCACCAACAATGGCCGCCATGACCATATCCGCTTCCGGCAGGGTCGCAGCTGAAACCAGCGCGGCCTCACCCCACAGCACTTCAACGGCACTACCGGCCGCCAGCAACTGCTGGCGAACTTCGGCCGCAATAGTTTCTTCGCCAACCACAGCCAGTAGCGGTTCGAACTCCAGGCAGTCGGCCACCAGACGTTCGACCTGCCGATGCGCGGTCAGTGCGACGACGCGATAACGGTCCGGATGTCTCCTGACCACATCGAGAGTAGATTGCCCGATCGAGCCCGTCGCACCGAGTACGGTCAGTCCTTGCATGGCGTTAGCCCAACACCGCCAGCAGCAACGCAATCAGAGGCAACGCTGCCGTATGGCTGTCGATACGGTCGAGTACGCCGCCGTGACCGGGCAACAGCTGACTGCTGTCCTTCATACCAACCTGGCGTTTGAGCATGGACTCGAACAAGTCCCCGGCAATGGACACCAAGGTCAACAGGGGCATTGCTACCAAGAGCAACACCGTCCGGCCGAATGAAAAGCCTTCGCTGGACCACATGGCGACCAAGGCAAGCAGCGTGACTGAGAACATCGCCCCGTAGGCACCCTCCCACGTCTTGCCCGGACTGATGTTCGGGGCCAACTTGCGTTTGCCGAAAGCCCGTCCAAAGAAATAGGCGGCGATATCGGCCAGCGCCACCAGCAACAAGGCACCAAAAAGCCAGACCGGGCCATGATCACGCACGGCAATCAACGCATACCAGGTAGGCAGCAGCACGACCAGCCCGACCAACCACATTTTCCAGACCGCTTTAACCTCCCAGCGGGCTCGCAACCAGAAGGGGACAACTCCAAGCCAGAAGGCAACCGACAGGCACAGTGCAACCATACCGAAAACATGGATTTGTGCAGCATCGAGCAGGAGCGTCGCTCCCGAGGCCAAAACACCAACCGTTGCCCCAAAGCCGATCTGTCCGGATTTTGCAAAGGAAGCAAGACGAGCGAACTCCCAAGCCGCAATACCAGTGATGGCCGCTGTCAGCAACGCCCAACTTTGCGCATCGAGGAAGAATATGGCCGGAATCAGCAGGGTAGCGATAACCAATGCCGTGATGATGCGCGTTTTAAGCATTCGGTTTTTCCGTCAATTGCTCGCTGGTACGTCCGAAACGACGCTCGCGTTGCTGGTAGGAAAGAATCGCTTTGTCAAATTCGGCAGCATCGAAATCCGGCCACAGGGTCGGCGTGAAATACAACTCGGTATAGGCCAGTTGCCACAACAGGAAGTTACTGATGCGCTCCTCGCCGCCGGTACGGATGAAAAGATCCGGCTCCGGCGCAAACTGCATCGACAGATAGGGCTCAAGGTCACCCTCCTCCCAACCCGCTCGCCTGTCGGGCCGAGCGGCAAGCATACGGTTAACCGCCTGCATGATGTCCCAGCGACCACCGTAATTGGCAGCAATGGTTAGATCAAGACGATCGTTATGGGCCGTTTTTTCCTCGGCCTCCCGAATCAAGTGCTGGAGCTTGGGATCGAAGCGCCCGAGATCGCCGATTACACGCAGTCGGACACCGTTCCGATCGAGCTTCTCGACCTCCTGCTGCAACGCTTTGACGAACAACTCCATCAACAGGCTGACTTCTTCGGCCGGGCGGCGCCAATTTTCGGAAGAAAACGCAAACAGCGTCAGATAGCGGATGCCGCGCTCCAGACAGGCACGCACCATCTCGCGTACCAACTCGACCCCTTTGACGTGGCCGGCGACACGCGGCAGGAAGCGTTTTTTCGCCCAGCGGCCGTTACCGTCCATGATAACGGCGACGTGCTTGGGCACCGCCGCGGTTTGCGGTATCTGTCGCGTCGAACTGGAAAAAAGTGCCATTCAGGCAAAACGTGCCGAAAGGGCTTAAATCTGCATTAACTCGGCTTCTTTGGCCGCGAGCATCTTGTCGACTTCGGCAATGAACTTGTCCGTCAGCTTCTGAACGTCGTCCTGCGCCTTGCGCTCATCATCTTCCGGAATTTCGCCCTTCTTCAGCGCATCTTTCAGATGGGTATTGGCATCGCGACGCAGATTACGGATGGCCACCTTGGCCCCCTCCCCTTCGTGCTTGACGACCTTGATCATTTCCTTGCGCCGCTCTTCGGTCAGCGCCGGCATCGGCACGCGAATCAGCTCGCCCTGAGTAGCAGGATTGAGGCCGAGGTCCGAATCGCGAATCGCCTTCTCGACCTTCTGGACCATGTTCTTTTCCCACGGCTGTACCCCGAGGGTACGCGAATCAACCAAGGTAATGTTTGCCACCTGGTTCACCGGTACCGGCGAACCGTAGTAATCGACCATCACATGATCGAGCAGGCCGGTGTGTGCACGACCGGTACGAATCTTCTGGAGGTCGGCTTTCAAGGCCTCCAGCGACTTGTTCATTTTGTTTTCTGCGTTTTTCTTGAGTTCAGCAATCATCTATCTCTCCCTCAGCAGTAGACCAGCGTTCCCTCGTCTTCACCGCAGACGATGCGTTTCAGCGCACCCGCCTTGAAGATCGAGAAAACGTTGATCGGCAGTTTCTGATCACGGCAAAGCGCAAAGGCCGTCGCATCCATGACCGCCAAATTCTTCGAAATCGCCTCGTTGAAACTGATCTTGTCGTAACGCGTCGCAGACGGATCTTTTTTCGGGTCGGCGGTATAGATGCCGTCAACCTTGGTTGCCTTGAGCACGATTTCCGCGCCAATTTCCGACCCGCGCAAGGCTGCAGCGGTATCGGTCGTGAAGAAGGGGTTGCCGGTACCGGCACCGAAGATCACGATCTTGCCTTCTTCCAGGTAGCGGATGGCCTTGCCGCGGATATACGGCTCGACCACCTGCTCGATATTCAGGGCCGATTGCACGCGGGCATTCAGGCCAATTTGACGCATTGCGTCGGACAGCGCCATAGCGTTCATCACCGTGGCCAGCATGCCCATGTAATCCGCAGTGGCGCGATCCATCCCAGTGGCTGTACCGGCCATGCCGCGGAAGATGTTACCACCGCCGATCACGACGCCGATTTCCACACCCAGATCGGCAACCGCCTTGATCTCCCCACAGATTTCCGAAATGGTTTTCGGATTGATGCCGTAGGCATCACTCCCCATCAGGGCCTCACCGGAGAGTTTCAGGAGGATGCGCTTGTACTTGGGTGCGGTCATCGGCAGTCCTTTCAATTACTTCTTGGCAGCAGCGGCTGCGGCTTGCGCAGCAACTTCGGCAGCGAAGTCGTCAACCTTCTTCTCGATGCCTTCGCCAACGATAAGCAGCATGAAGCCGGCAACGGAAGCGCCCTTGGCCTTCAGCAGTTGCTCGATGGTCTGCTTGCCGTCTTCAGCCTTGACGAAAACCTGACCGAGCAGGGTTACGTCCTTCAGATACTTCTGGACGGTACCTTCAGCGATCTTTTCCAGCATGGCTTCCGGCTTGCCGGCTTCGCGAGCCTTTTCGATAGCAACGCGACGTTCGGTTTCCAGCAGTTCGGCAGAAACGCCAGAGGCATCCAGGGACTTCGGCTTGGAAGCAGCGATGTGCATCGCTAGATCCTTGCCCAGTTGCTCGTCACCACCGACCACGTCGACCACGACACCAACCTTGGCACCGCCGTGGATGTAGGAAACCAGCTTACCCTTGGCATCGAAGCGAACGAAGCGACGGATCGACATGTTTTCACCGATCTTGCCAACCAGCGCGGTGCGGGTCGACTCTACGGTACCTTCGCCCATCGGCAGCGCGGACAGCGCAGCGACGTCGGCCGGATTATGCTCGGCGACCAGCTTGGCACAGCCGTTGGCCAGCGCGATGAAGTCATCGTTCTTGGCAACGAAATCGGTTTCGGAGTTCACTTCGATGATCGCACCGGTCTTGCCATCAGCAGAGATGCTGACTGCGACGATACCTTCGGCAGCAATGCGGGCGGCCGCCTTGGAGGCCTTGTTGCCCAGCTTGACGCGGAGGATTTCCTCGGCCTTGGCCATGTCGCCATCGGCTTCGGTCAGTGCCTTTTTGCATTCCATCATCGGGGCGTCGGTCTTGCCACGCAGTTCCGCCACCATGCTTGCGGTAATAGCCGCCATATATCTTCTCCTGAGCTATAGAACAGGCGGAGCATGTCGCCCCGCCGTTACAACCTTATTTATTCGGCAGATTCTTCGACTTCGACGAACTCGTCATCGCCGCCGGCAGCGACGATGTCGGCCACGACCTGGCTGCGACCTTCGAGGATGGCATCGGCCACGCCACGGGCGTACAACTGGATGGCACGGGAGGAGTCATCGTTACCCGGGATGACGTAGTCCACGCCTTCCGGAGAGTGGTTGGTATCGACCACGCCGATGACCGGGATGCCCAGCTTGCTGGCTTCGGTGATGGCGATCTTGTGGTAGCCAACGTCGATGACGAAGATGGCGTCCGGCAGACCGGCCATATCCTTGATGCCGCCGATGGACTTCTGCAGCTTTTCGAGTTCGCGACGGAAGGTCAGCGCTTCCTTCTTCGGCATGCGCTCGAGATCACCGGCTTCAACGGCCAGTTCCATTTCCTTCAGACGCTTGATGGAGGTCTTGACCGTCTTGAAGTTGGTCAGCATACCGCCCAACCAGCGCTGATCGACGTACGGAGCACCGGCGCGCAGCGCTTCTTCGGCAACGATTTCACGAGCCTGACGCTTGGTACCGACGAAGAGGATGTTGCCGCGATTGGAGGCCAGTTTCTTAACGAATTCCATGGCTTCGTTGTACTTGGCCAGGGTCTTCTCGAGGTTGACGATGTGAATCTTGTTGCGAGCACCGAAGATGTACGGGGCCATCTTGGGGGACCAGAAACGGGTTTGGTGACCGAAGTGGACACCGGCTTCCAGCATTTCGCGCATGGTAACGGACATGTAAAACTCCTTTAAGGGTTGAACCGCCACCCACCGTAAACGTCCGTCATTCTTTGATTTTGACGAACACCCTTAAGCGGCAGGTGTGAGGATTTTTGACCGCGCACACCATGTGCAACGGCCATTTTTCCGCCTTGTCGGGCGAGAAAAACTTACGGATTATAGCACCAGAATCGCCGCCGAGACAGATCAATAGCCGTTCTGTTTCAACGCCAGCAACTGCAGCATGCGTACGAGATAGGGTTGCCAATCGGGCATTTCGAGGCCGAAATCAGACTCTAGGCGCGAACAGTCAAGACGGGAGTTGGCTGGCCGGCGCGCCGGTGTCGGATACTCGGCGGTGGTGATCGCATTGATCGCCTCTGGCTGCAGCAACAAGTCGAACCCAGGCGTTTCATCGGCCCGCGCCACGATGGTTCGGGCAAAATCGCACCAACTAACCGGATTGGCTGCGGCCAGATGGTAGAGCCGGTTTTCGCCCATTTCGAGCAGTGCACCGCGACGCAGCATCGCCAGGACGATTCCTGTCACCGTCGAGATCATTGCGGCTGGCGTCGGCGAACCAATCTGGTCGGCCACGACGTTCAGCGTTTCGCGTTCGCGCGCCAAGCGCAGGATGGTCTTGACGAAATTGCCACCGCGCGCGCCGAACACCCAACTGGTGCGAAAGATCAGTGACCGGCCGCCAACCGCCCGGATCGCTTCCTCTCCAGCCAACTTGGTCCGGCCATAGACGCTTTGCGGATTGGTCGCATCGCTTTCGACATAGGGCGTCGCGCTGGTGCCGTCATAGACGTAGTCGGTCGAGTAATGCACCAGCGTCGCAGCGAGCGCCCTGCACTCCTCCGCCAACACGCCCGGCGCCTCGGCATTCACCCGGGTCGCCAGGGAAACTTCGGATTCAGCCTTATCCACCGCGGTGTAGGCCGTGGCATTGACGACAAGACTTGGCCGAACGACGCGAATCAGGGAACGAATCGCCGCCAGATCGGACAAATCGCAATCGCTACGGGCGCAAGCCACCACCTTGCCGTGCGGCGCCAGCGAACGCTGCAACTGCCAACCAACCTGCCCATCCTTGCCCAGCAAAAGTATCGTCATCGCCATTAATTCCATTGCACCCAAGCCCGCGCAGTATGCCACTTCCCGGCCTCCCGGCTTTGCGAAACGATGGGCATCATTTATCCTTCAACCTCCCCTAAGCACCAAAGACCTACCATGAGCATCACCATCAAGACCCCGGAAGACATCGAAAAAATGCGTATCGCCGGGCGTCTAGCCAGCGAGGTTCTTGACTATGTCGAGCCTTTCGTCAAAGTTGGCGTCACTACCGAAGAACTCGACCGCCTGTGCCACGACTACATGGTCAACGTCCAGGGTTGCATCCCGGCGCCGTTGAACTACGCCCCCTCTGGTTATGACCCCTACCCGAAGTCGATCTGCACCTCCATCAATCAGCAGGTCTGTCACGGCGTACCAAGTGATCGCGCCCTGAAAAATGGGGACATCATCAACCTCGACATCACGACGATCAAGGATGGTTATCACGGCGACACCAGCCGCATGTTCATCCTCGGCGAAGGCTCGATCCAAGCCAAGCGCCTGTGCGAGATCACCTTCGAATGCATGTGGCTGGGCATTTCGGTGGTTAAGCCGGGGGCTCATCTCGGCGATATCGGAGCCATCATTCAGAAACACGCAGAGAACAACGGTTACTCCGTCGTACGCGAATTCTGTGGCCACGGCATCGGCAAGAAATTCCACGAAGACCCGCAGGTTCTGCATTACGGAAAGGCAGGCACTGGCCCCAAACTCGAACCCGGCATGATCTTCACCATCGAACCGATGATCAACGCCGGCAAGGCGGCGATCCGCGAAATGTCTGACGGCTGGACCATCGTCACCAAGGACCGCAGCCTTTCGGCACAATGGGAACACACCGTGCTGGTTACCGAGACCGGCTATGAAATCATGACGCTTTCCGCCGGTTGCCGGCCGAAACCCGACTGGATCAAATAATGCCTATCGATGTCGCTGCCCTGCGGGCTGAAGTCAAAACCAGACAAAGCGAACTCCAGCAACGATACCAACAGGACGGCGACACCCAGGCCTTGCTGATCGGCCGCTGTCAGCACGTCGATAGCGTCTTGACCCGCCTCTGGGAGTCCTTTGAATTCCAGAGTGGAATAGCCCTGGCCGCCGTCGGTGGCTATGGACGCGGCGAGCTCTACCCGTCTTCCGACATCGACCTCCTGATCCTGTTGCCGCACGAGGCATCCGCCGCGACGCAGGAAAAACTGGAAGCCCTGGTCAGCCACTTCTGGGATATCGGCCTCGAGATCGGTCATAGCGTTCGGACGGTGCAGGAGTGCATCGATGAAGCATCCGGCGACATCACCGTGCAAACCGCTCTACTCGAATCGCGGCTGCTGACCGGAAACCAGAAGCTGTTCGCCACTTTTGAAAAGCGCCTGCATGGCCATCTCGACCCGCTGACCTTCTGCCAGGCCAAGCGACTGGAGCAGCAAGAGCGCTACCTGCGCTTCAACGAAACGCCCTATAGCCTGGAGCCCAACTGCAAGGACTCCCCTGGCGGCTTGCGCGACCTGCAGGTCATTTTCTGGATCGCGAAAGCTGCCGGTTACGGCGCCAGCTGGAAGGAACTCGAGGATAACGGCATTGTCACGCCGGAAGGCCGCCTTCAGGCTGAAGAATGCGAACGCTACCTGACCCAATTGCGCATCCGCCTGCACTTGATGCTCGGCCGACGCGAAGACCGTCTGCTGTTCGATTACCAAAATAATCTCGCCGCCCAATACGGTTTCGTCACCGACGAAGCCAAACGCGCTTCAGAAAAGCTGATGCAGGAGTACTACCGCAACGCCAAGGCGGTCACTCTGCTCAACACCATCCTGCTGCAGAACATGGAAGCGGCCCTGTCGCCCGAAAACGAACAGGTGCCACAACCGATCGACGATCATTTCCAGTCAGTCGGCCATCTGCTCGATATCCGTCATGAAGACTTGTTCAACTATCATCCGGAAGCCATTCTCGACAGCTTCCTGATCATGCAGGAGAGCCATGACCTGCATGGCATGACGGCACAGACCCTGCGCGCGCTGTGGCGCGCCCGCGACCTGATCAACCCGGAATTCCGCGCCAACCCGCTACATCGGGCCCAATTCCTGAAACTGTTCAAGAGCGACCGCGGCATCGTTCATGAATTCCGCCGAATGAATCAACTGGATATCCTCGGCGCCTACCTGCCCAATTTCGGCCGCATCGTCGGCCAGATGCAGCACGACCTCTTCCATGTCTATACCGTGGACCAGCACATCCTGCAGGTCATGCGCAACCTGCGCCGGTTCACGATGAGCGAATACGCCCACGAATACCCACTGTGCTCGCGAGTAATGAGCGAATTCGGCCAGCCCTGGCTGCTCTATGTCGCCGCCCTCTTTCACGATATCGCCAAGGGGCGCGGTGGCGACCATTCGGAAAAAGGCACGGTCGACGCCCAAGCGTTCTGCGAAGACCATGGCCTCGAGCCGGAAGATACCGAACTGGTCGTCTGGCTGGTACGTAACCACCTGAACATGTCTCATGTGGCCCAGAAGGAAGATTTGACCGATCCCGAGGTCATCGGCAAATTCGCCAAGCAGGTCGGCGACGTACGCCACCTGCAGGCGCTCTATCTGCTAACCCATGCCGACGTCCGCGGTACCAGCCCGAAAGTCTGGAATCAGTGGAAAGGTAAGCTGTTGGCCGATCTTTACTACCAGACCATGCACCTGCTGAGCGAAGGCGAAGCGCCGGAAGCGCACGGCATCATTGCCGAGCGTCAGGCCGAGGCCATGCGCCTGCTACGCTTCTTCGCCCTTTCCGATACCGTGCAGGAGCGTCTTTGGAAGCAGCTCGACACCGTCTATTTCTTGCGCCACTCGGCCGAGGAAATCGCCTGGCACACGCGCTCGCTGCATTACCGCATCTTCAACAACCGCCCGGTAGTCCGCGCCCGGCCGCACCCGTCGAACGAAAACGGCAGCATGCAGGTCATGGTCTATACGCTCGACCAACCCGACCTCTTCGCTCGCGTTGTCGGATTTTTTGCCCGTAACGGCTATAGCATCGTCGACGCCAAGATTCACACCACCAGCCACGGCTACGCGCTCGACAGCTTCGTTCTGCTCGATCTGGAAAACAGAAATCAGGCCCGCGAAATGGTGCCCTTCATCGAGCACGAACTGGAGGAACGCCTAATCCAGCAAAGTCCTCCGGAAGCCCCCTCGGCCGGACGCCTATCGCGCCAGGTCAAGCACTTCCCGATCAAGCCGGAAGTCAGCATCCGAGGCGACGAAAAGGGAGCGCACTTCATCCTGTCGCTGACCGCTGCCGACCGACCTGGTTTGCTCTACACGGTCGCCAATACCCTGGCCGAACACGGCGCAAACCTGCACACGGCCAAGATCACCACACTCGGAGAACGGGCCGAGGATGTCTTCCTGATCAGCGGTGGCGACCTGCGCGAGAGCACTAACCGGATTCGCTTGGAAACCGAGCTGATGGATCGCCTAAAGGTTTGAGCCGGCGTTAAGCGGCCGGATCAAACCGTGGGAATTTGGTATTTTTGCCCGTGCACCGCAGCAGTCACCGTTAGACAGACATCCCGAATGGGCGGCAGGCATCCGGGCTACCAACCAGCTTTTCGATGATGGTACGAACGCGGCCCATCGCCTCCTGCAACACCTGCTCCAGGCTCTCGAAGTGAATCCCGTTCAGGCTATCGCCGCGACCGGCCGCATGGTTAGCCACGACATTGATCGCCGCATAAGGAATTCCAAGCTCGCGGGCCAGTACCGCCTCCGGCATGCCGGTCATGCCAACCACGTCGGCCCCGTCACGCTCCAGCTTGTTGATCTCGGCCGCCGTCTCCAGCCGCGGCCCTTGCGTTGCAGCATAGACCGAGCCGACCTTGATCTCGATGCCTAGCAGTGCGGCAGCTCGCTCGATACGCTCGCGCAGCGAGGCGTCGTAGGGTTCGGTGAAATCGACATGAGTGACCGGCGTACTGACCCCGTCGAAAAAAGTCGACTTTCGACCCCAGGTGTAATCGATGATCTGATGCGGCAGGACGATGTCACCCGGCTCTAGATCGGCCCGAATCCCCCCCACCGAAGCGACCGAAATGATGCCCTGAACCTCATGATGGTGCAGTGCCCACAGGTTGGCTCGGTAATTGACCATGTGCGGAGGAATGGTGTGGCCATAACCGTGACGCGGCAGGAAAACCGCCGACTGGCCGGCGATCTGACCAAAAACCAACGCTCCGGAAGGCTCGCCATAAGGCGTCCGTACCACTTCGCGCCGCGAGACATCGAGATTGGCCAAAGTCGTCAATCCGCTACCGCCAATGATTGCCAGCATATTCAATCCTTTCTTGTGGCCATCAACGAGGCCAGCGTGGGCACGACGCCCTTCATACCGGGAGGAGTGATACGCCCTCGCCCGATATCGACAACCTTGTCGCCGAGCTTGCGGTAGAGGGCATCCTGGCGTGCTGCAGCAAATGGCAAACCCGCCAGGGTCTTGCCGAGATGATAAGAAACCAGCGTATCGCGCCCGATATCCTTGGCCTGCCAGGGAATCGCCGTGCGATCGACCAGATGCAGCCAGCGCACTGTCGGTAGCGCGCTCGCCAGTTCGGCCACCGCACGGTGCACCTGCTCGCGATAAGCGACGACCGCCTTGCCGGCATCGCCGGCTGCAGCGCCGGTCGTTTCGGCCGGAGCCCCCATCAGCCAGCAGACGACGGTATCCGGCGCAAAATTCTCAATGGTTTTGCGCTGCTCGGCATCCAGCCTGGAGACATCGGCCTGCAGCAGTTCCAGCGGCATTTCGCCAACACGCTCGCGTGTCGCCAGCAAACATTCGTCCAGGGCATCGACGGCAAGTACCTTCAGGCCCCGCCGTAGCAGCGCCTCGCTGCCGAAACCCAAGCCGCAGCCGATTTCAAGTACGCGCGTTCCGGGCACGAGGCCCGCCATCCATTCGTAGTCGCCGGACTGGGCGTAACGTTCGCCCTCATGGGCCCAGTAGCCCAGAAAATCGGCGACCGTCTTGCCACTCACGCGGTTTCCTTCATGGCATAGATGGCCGGCAGGTTGCGCCAAGCGCCATCCACATCCATGCCGTAACCGAAGACGAATCGGTCCGGCACGGTCAGCCCGACGAAATCAGCGGCAATCGGTTTGTCCTTGCCATTCAACTTGTCGGCGAACACAGCCGTCAGCACCTCGTCCGCCCCCAGGCGTTTCAGGCTTTCCTTGACCGCCGCCAGCGTGACGCCTTCATCGAGGATGTCGTCGACTACCAGCACCGTACGCCCCTTGACCGAGGTCCACGGTGCCGTGCGCCACGAAATTTTGCCACCTTGCGTCTCCGGGCCGTAACGGGTGGCGTGCAGATAGTCGAAATCAATCGGAAAATCGAGCTTGGCCATCAGCTGCCCGCAGAAAACGACACCGCCAGTCATCACGCACAATACAACCGGATGACGGTCGGCCAGGCGCCCACGGATGGCTTGCGCCACCTGATCGAGCGCAGCCTGAACCGCAGTTTCGGAATGAATCAGATCGGCATCGGCCAGAACGGCCCGGGCTTTGCTCGCGTCCATCAGTTATTCAGCCCATTCAGATAGTTGGCGAAGGCCGGACCGACCTCCGGGTGGCGCTGGCCGAAGACCACTGTCGCCTGCAGATAGCCCAGCTTGGAGCCGCAGTCGTAGCGTGTGCCGGCGTAACGGTAGGCCAGCACCTGCTCCTCGGACAGCAGCGAGGCGATGCCGTCGGTCAGCTGGATTTCCCCGCCGGAACCCGGCTTGATGTTTTCCAGATGGTGGAAGATACGCGGCGTCAGAATGTAGCGACCGACCACGGCCAGGGTCGACGGTGCATCCTCGGGCTTCGGCTTCTCGACGATGGCATTCACCTGCTCCAGACGGTCGGCCACCGGACGCGCATCGACAATACCGTAGCTCTTGGTATCGGCCCGCGGCACATCCTGCACACCGAGCACGGAGCAGCGGTAGTAGTCATAGGTTTCAGCCATCTGCTTCATGACCGGCGGCTCCCCGTCGAGCAAGTCGTCGGCCAGGATCACGGCAAACGGCTCGTCGCCGATCACCGGCTTGGCACAGAGCACGGCATGGCCGAGACCGAGCGCTTCCGGCTGGCGAATGTAGATACAGTTGATGTTCTTCGGAATCATGTTGCGCACGAATTCCAGCATCTCGTTCTTGCCGCGGGCTTCCAGCTCTGTCTCCAATTCATACGCCTTGTCGAAGTGATCCTCGATAGCGCGTTTGGAACGGCCGGTGACGAAAACCATGTCGGTGATCCCCGCTGCCACGGCCTCTTCCACCGCATACTGGATCAGCGGCTTGTCGACGATGGGCAGCATTTCCTTCGGGCTGGCTTTGGTAGCCGGCAGGAAACGGGTACCCATCCCGGCAACCGGGAACACCGCTTTGCGAACCTTTTTCATTATTCCACTCCCTCTTCAAGCAACGTTTTCAATTGTGCCTCATCGATCACGGCGACACCGAGCTCGATGGCTTTATCCAGTTTCGAGCCAGCTTCCTCGCCGGCCACCACGTAATCCGTCTTTTTCGAGACCGAGCCGGAGACCTTGCCGCCAGCCGCTTCGATCAGATCCTTTGCCTCGTCGCGCTTCAGGGTCGGCAAGGTGCCGGTCAGCACGAAAGTCTTGCCGGCCAACCGGGCCACCGGCAGGCCACCTGCCGGAGTGCTTGGCAAAGCAGCGAGCAACTCGTTTCGCCGCGTCGCGACGGCTGCCAGCAAACCACGATTACCAGAGCGGGCAAGCCAATCAGCCAAGGCGTCGATGACATCACCCGGAATTCCGGCGCTCGACAAGGCAGCGGCGTTCAGCCCCTGAGCCGCCAGGGTCTCGCCGTCGACCACCGCCGCCAGCTGCTTGGCGCGCACCGGGGTCAACCGGGGCACCCCCAGCACCGCGTAAAGCTCGCGCCACTCCAGCTTCTCGGCCAGACCGGGATGCGGTGCATGCTCGTCGGCCGGCGCAACGCCGATTTCCGGGCAAAGCAGGTCGTCCACGGCACGCACGTTGCGTTCTTCGGCAAAGAAATCGGCGATGGCCGCTGCCACCGTCGCGCCGATATCGGGCAGCACGGCCAGTAGTGGCGCCGGTGCGCGGCGCACGCGCTCGACGCTGCCCAGCCAGTCGGCCAGGGTCTTGGCTGTCGATTCGCCAACATGGCGGATACCCAGCGCGAACAGTAGGCGCGCCAGGGGCGGCCGGCGGCTGGCGGCAATCCCCTCCAGCAGGTTCTCGGCCCAGCGCGTCGGCACCTGCCCGGCTTTCGCCGTTTCCGGCACCGTGCCGTCGCGCTCGTCGGCGCGCCGCTTCATTTCGAGCAGATCGTCGAGCGTCAGGCGATAAAGATCGGCGACGCCATGCACGTAATCGAACTCGACCAGGCGCTCGACATAGCGCTCGCCCAGGCCTTCGATATCCATCATGCGCCGCCCGGCAAAATGCAGGATGGCCTGGATGCGCTGGGCGCGACAGGAAAAACCGCCGGAACAACGGGTCACCGCCTCGCCCGGCTCGCGCACGACATGCGCTCCGCACACCGGGCAGGCATCGGGCATGACGAAAGGCCGAGCATCGGCCGGGCGTCGCTCGGCGACCACGCCCAGCACTTCCGGAATGACATCGCCGGCGCGCCGCACGATCACCGTATCGCCAACGCACAAGCCGCCCTTGCGCTCGACCTCGTCGGCGTTGTGCAGGGTGGCGTTGGTCACGGTGACGCCGCCGACGAACACCGGTTTTAGGCGCGCCACCGGAGTCAGCGCACCGGTACGGCCAACCTGAATGTCGATGGCCTCGACCACGGTCAGCGCCTCCTGCGGCGGGTACTTGTGCGCCACCGCCCAGCGCGGCTCGCGCGAACGGAAACCGAGGCGCTGCTGCAAGGCCAGGCTATTCACCTTGTACACCACGCCATCGATGTCGAAGGGCAGGCTGTCGCGCAAAGCGGCAATCTTTCGGTGGAAGCCGACCAAGGCCTCACCGCCGGCCAGCACGGCGCGATGTTCGCACACCGGCAGACCGAAAGCCGCCAATGCATCGAGCACGCCGGTGTGGGTCTCCGGAGTGGCCCAACCATCGACGGCACCCAGGCCGTAGGCGAAGAAACACAAGGGACGGCTGGCAGCGATCGCCGGATCGAGCTGGCGGATGCTGCCGGCTGCGGCATTGCGTGGATTGACCAGGGTCTTTTCGCCGCGCGCGGCGGCCGCAGCGTTGTAACGTTCGAGATCGTCGCGCCGCATGTAGACCTCACCGCGCACCTCAAGCACCGGCGGTGCGTCGCCCTTCAGGCGCAGGGGAATCTGGCGCAGCGTGCGCAGGTTTTGCGTCACATCCTCGCCGGTCGCCCCATCGCCGCGCGTCGCCCCGCGCACCAGGACGCCGTTTTCGTAGCGCAAGCTGATGGCCAGGCCGTCGAACTTCAATTCGGCGGCGTATTCGACCGGCGGCGCGCTATCGGACAACTCCAGTTCGCGCCGGATACGGGCATCGAAATTCAGCGCCCCCGAGGACTCGGTATCGGTCTCCGTCTGGATCGACAGCATCGGTACGTCGTGCCGCACCGGCTCGAATTGGGCCAACGGCCGGCCGCCAACCCGTAAAGTCGGCGAGTCTGCGGTGCACAGCTCCGGATGGGCATTTTCCAGGGCGACCAGTTCACGGTACAGCGCGTCGTACTCGGCATCCGGCACGGTCGGCGCATCGAGTACGTAGTAGGCATGGTTGTGGCGCTCGATTTCCGAACGCAGAAAAGCCGCCCGGGCGGCGGCCTCGACCGGCGCCACCATCAGGAGAACAGGCGCAGCGCCTGGGCCGAACCGGCCGGCAGGCCGAAGCCGGCCATGGTCGTCTGCGGCTTGCCGATGAATTCGCGCCGAATGTGATCGAGTTGCGGCTCGGTCAACGGCTGACGGTTGTCATCGACGATGGCCGCCTGCAGCGTTTCGGCAAAACGACGGGCAATTTCCGTCATCTGCATGAAGACGCGCTCACCGTGATCGACGCGCGGCACATCGAGCAGGAAGGTCAGACCATGCGTAGACAAACTGCGCAGCGCATCCGGCGCGAACAGCGTGCTCTCGTAATTCTGCAGGCTGAACTGGGCGCGGCCTTCGTCGTCGTAACGGGTGAAGGCGCCATCGCCGCCGAGCACCATGCCGGCCGCCTCGGCCAGCGCACGAATCTTGGTGCCGGCGAAGGCATTGCCGCGGCTGACCAGATTGATGCCGATTTCCAGATCGACCGCCGCACAGAAACGGTCGATTTCGGCCGCCTGATCGAGCACGCGCGACGGCGGCATGTCAGCCACCGCCATCAGCTCGTCGGCCAGTTCGTGCATGGCGGTCACGAAGACGGTCAGGTCGCCTTCCGACACCGGCCCCATGCGGTTCACCAATTGCAGCCCGATGCGCAGGCGACGCACGGCAATGTCGTTGCCGGTCGTCAGGCGTTCCCATTCACGGCTGCGCTCGTTGAAGCCAACCCAATGCACCGGCTTGTGCAAACGCTGCAGCGCATCACGCTGGGAATGCAGTATCTGCACGACAGACACCGGCTCGACCAGCTCCATCGTGACGACGTATTCGAGACGCGGGTCGAGTAATTCGGCTGGCACTGCGCTGGCGCTCTCCCAATCATCGCCCTCGGCAACCGCGGGCTCGGCTGGGCGCGCCTGCGGTTTGGCCGGAGCAGGCGTTGGCGCGAGCGGCGGCGGCACCATCGGCTGGACTTCGGCCGGCATCGGCACATCCTCGACGGGCGCTCCCTGAACCTCCGGATCTTCAGCGTAGATCGGCTCGTTCAACTCCAGCGGCTCGTCATCCACGGGCTCGGCCAACATGGGTTCCACGCGCTCCGTCACCGGTACCGCGATTTCCGGCTCGAACACCGGCTCGCTGCGCACCGCCGGCGCTTCTTCGGGCATCTTCTCGCGGCGCTCGAGCAGCACGTCGTCGTGCTGCGGCTTCATTACCGCCTCGGCCAGCTTGCGCTGACGCATTTCCTGCCATTTGTTGTAGCCGAAGACGGCAACGACTGCCGCGCCGCCCAGGCCAATCAATCCAATCTGAAGTTCGGTCATCTCGATCTCTTCCCAATGCCGCCGTCAAGCCGCATCGCTCATCTTCAACGCTTCTTCGATATCCACTTCCACCACGCGCGACACACCGCTTTCCTGCATGGTGACGCCCACCAACTGCTGGGCCATTTCCATCGCGATTTTATTATGGGAAATGAACAGGAATTGTGTGTTGTCGGACATTTTCTGCACCATGCGGCAGAAACGCTCGGTATTGCTGTCATCCAGCGGCGCATCGACCTCGTCGAGCAGGCAGAACGGCGCCGGGTTCAACTGGAACATCGAGAACACCAGCGCGATCGCCGTCAGGGCCTTTTCGCCGCCGGACAGCAGATGGATGGTCGAATTCTTCTTGCCCGGCGGCTGGGCAATCACCTGCACGCCGGCATCGAGGATTTCCTCCCCGGTCATCACCAGTTCGGCCCGACCGCCGCCGAACAATTCGGGGAACAACTGGCCGAAATGGCCGTTGACCGTATCGAAGGTCGATTGCAGCAGCTCGCGCGTTTCGCGGTCGATGCGGCGGATGGCATTTTCCAGCGTTTCCATCGCTTCGTTCAGGTCGGCCGCCTGCATGTCGAGGTAGCCCTTGCGCTCGGTGGCGGTTTCCAGTTCCTGCAAGGCGGCCATGTTGACCGCGCCGAGTTCGGCGATGGCATTGCCCAGGCGGGTGATTTCGCTCTGCAACGCCGGCGGCCGGGCGTTGCCCAGCTCGGCCTGCAGGGCGTTCTCGTCGGCACCCGCCTCGATCAACTGCATGGCGAACTGCTCGGTATTCAGCGCCGCCGCCTGTTCCTTCAGCTTGAGGTCGCCGATACGCACGCGCAGCGGCTCCAGCCCCTGTTCGATCTTCAGGCGTTGTTCTTCCAGCGCACGCAGGGCATGGGTCGCCCCTTCCAGCGCATCACGCTTCTCGGCCAACACCTTCTCGGCCGCCTGACGGGCTTCCAGCGCGCTCTGCAACTGCCCTTCCATGACATCCGGCGGCGCAGCTTCCACCTGCTCGGCACATTGCGCGCGGTCGGTCTCAATGCGGTTCAATTCGCGCTGGGCCAGCGCCTGCTGGGCGAAGATGTCCTGCAGCTTGCCCTCGGCCTCGCGCAGCGAGAATTGCGCCTCGCGCAAGGCGCGGTCGAAATCGGCGTTGCGCTCGCGCTCGGCGCGCACGGCGCGTTCGCACTCGTCCAGGCGCGACTGCGCGCCAGCGACCAGCACGCGGATGCGGCTCAGGCCCTCGCGGATTTCCTCGATACGCTCGTCGGCCGACATTTCGCGCTCGCGCTCGCCCTCTTCCTCTTCCGCCAGTTCGGCCAACTGTTCCTGCAGGCGCTCCTTCTGCTCGCGATGACGCTCAATGGTCTGCGTCAGCTTCAGCACTTCCATCTGCACTGCATGCACGCGCTGCTGACGGTCGGTCACGTACTGGCGGACCTCGTCCATTTCCTCTTGCTTGTCGGCCAGTTGCTCGTCGAACATGGCCTGCTGCTCGCGCAGGTTCTCGGCCTTTTCCTCGGCCAGGGCGATGCCTTCGGCCAGGTTTTCGATTTCGCGCTGGCGTTCTAGCAGACCGTGCTCGCTCTTGTCCGGCGCGAAGAAGGTGACGCTGCTTCGCGTCACCAAGTCGCCACCACGGGTCACGATGCAGATGCCCAGGGCCAGGCTGTCCCGCTGCGCCAGCGCCTCGGCCAGCGTCTCCGCCGTCTGCACCTGCCCCAGCCAGTCGAGCAGCACCTTGCTCAGGGCCGGATCATCGCTGCGTACCCGGCTGGCCAGCACTGCTGCGGTGCACACCTCGTTTTGGCCAAAATCCGCCGGCAGCATGACCGAGAGGTGAGCATCCGGCCGATCGTGCAACCAGGCATCGAGTTTGGCCAGGTCGTCGCAGGCGATGGCATTGAGGCGCTCGCGCAACACGGCTTCGACCGCTTCTTCCCAGCCGGCCTCGACGTGGATCTGCTGCCATAGCGCTGGTGCCGATTCGAGACCATGCCGGCGCAACCAGTCGGGCAATTCGCCGGACTCGCGATTGCGCGCCTGCATTTGTTCCAGTGCCGCACGCCGCGCCTGGCCGGCGGCCAGTTCGCGCTCCAGGCGCTGCAATTCGGCCTGCACTTCGCGCCGACGGGCTTCGAGCTGCGGCAGTTCCTGCTGCAACTGCAGCAGGTGTTCCTGATCGCCGGCCAGCTCCTCGCGCAGCAGGTCGAGTTCTTCTTCCTTCTCGGCGAGCTCCATCGGGTCCGGTGCATCCTGGCCGCCGGCTTCGTCGCGCAGACGCTCACGGCGCTGGATGATCGCCTGCAAAGCGCGCTGGGCGTGCGACTTGTTGGTCAGCTCAACTTCCAGCTTCTGCTCGCCGTTGGTCGTGCGCGCCTTCAGCCGCTGCAGCTCTTCCAGCGCCTGCGCATGGTCTTCCTCGACCTGCGGCGCGATATCCATTTGCTGATGCAGGCGCTCCTCGGCCTCATCGACCCGCATGCGGGTCATTTCCTGCACCTCTTCCCACTTCAAGCGATCTTCGGCCAGCTTCTCGGCCGTCGCCCGCCAGTGTTCCAGTTCCTGTTCCAGCTTGACCAACCGCGCTTCGAGCTGGCTGCGCGACTCGCGACGATGGCGGATTTCGGCTTCCAGCCGGGCAACTTCGGCATTCGCCGCGTACATGTCGCTTTGCGCGTTATGCAGCGCGTCGCCGGCAGCGAAATGGGCTTCGCGGGTTTCCTCGGCGCGCGCTTCGGTTTCGCGCAGCGCGGCACTCTGCGCTTCCAGATCAGTGGTGGCTCGCTCGACTTCGAGGGCCAGGCGCTGGCGTTCGCCTTCCGCTTCGCGCTTCTTCAATAGCCAGAGCAGTTGCTGGCGCTGGGTCAGTTGTTCGTTCAGCGCATGATAGCGGCGCGCCACTTCGGCCTGTGTCTCGAGACGGGCGATCTGGTGGCCGAGTTCCTCGCGGATGTCCTCGACGCGCAGCAGGTTTTCGCGCGTGTCTTCCAGGCGGCCCTGCGTTTCCTTACGCCGTTCCTTGTAACGGGTGACGCCGGCCGCTTCTTCGAGGAAGACGCGCAGGTCGTCCGGCTTGGCCTCGATGATGCGCGAGATCATGCCCTGGCCGATGATGGCGTAGGCGCGCGGCCCCAGCCCGGTGCCGAGGAAGAGATCGGTGATGTCCTTGCGGCGGACCTTCAGGTTGTTGATGAAGTAATCCGACTGCCCCTGCCGGGTCAGTACGCGCTTGACCGACAGCTCGGCATATTGCGACCACTGGCCCATGGCGCGGCCGAGCGAGTTGTCGAAAATCAGCTCGACCGAGGCACGCGACACCGGCTTGCGGTTGGTCGAGCCGTTGAAAATGACGTCCTGCATCGACTCGCCGCGCAGCTCCGAGGCCTTGGACTCGCCCAGCACCCAGCGCACGGCATCCATGATGTTGGATTTGCCGCAGCCATTGGGGCCGACGACGCCGACCAGTTGCCCTGGTAGGGCAACGGCTGTCGGATCGACGAAGGACTTGAAGCCGGCGAGTTTGAGTTTGGTCAGGCGCATGGTTTATTCCGCTGAAGCACCATGCTGCGCCGCAGCGGGGGCCGTATGATAGCATCTTGAACAGTCCTGAACCCGGCGCCTTTATGCCCCCGTTTTGGAGTCTCTCAAGATGTCTGATGACGATCGTTTCCTCGCCCGCGCCATTGAGCTCGCCGCCCGCGGCAGCACACTCGGCGAAGGCGGCCCCTTCGGTGCCGTCATCGTGCATCAGGGCAAGATCGTCGGTGAAGGATGGAACCGAGTCGTCGTCAGCAAGGACCCGACAGCGCACGCCGAAATCGGCGCCATCCGTATGGCCTGCGCGGCACTCGAACACTTTCATCTGCACGGCTGCACGCTCTACGCCTCGAGCGAACCCTGCCCGATGTGCCTGTCGGCCGCCTACTGGGCACGCATCGAACGCATCGTTTTCGCCAACAGCCGGGCCGAGGCCGCCGCCATCGGTTTTTGCGACGACAAGTTGTACAGCGAATTGAACCGCCACTTCTCGGCGCGCAGCATCGTCATGGAGCACCGCCCGCTACCCGGCGCACTGGAGCCGATGCGGCAATGGGCCGCCAATCCTCAACGTGTTGGCTACTAATTAAGTGATTACTGCGGTGCACCAGCCCGAATTGGCAAAAACCAAGGGACTCACATCAACACAATTCGTTTAACGCGACATGCGCTCCACCCTGAACACCAGCCGATTCCCCCGGGAATCCTCGCCCTCGCCGGCCCAGGAGCGGCAACTCAGTCCTTGCCAACGGATGGCGAACTCGCGCCCGTCGCTACAACTTACCTTGCCTTGGCCGCTTTCCCCTTCGCAGCCGTGGCTGCCCGCCATCTCCGGTGGATAAGCCACACCATCGCACTGAAGGGCGCCGCTGCGGTCGCTCAGCGTGAACCGCCCGCCGCCTTGGGTATTGCCCGGATAGCCCTTGCCGCGCAGTTCGCCCGGCACATCGCTCAAGCTACCGCGCGCCTGGTAGCCAAAAGCGCAGGCCGCCAAGGCCAACGACACGGCAAACGCAAGAATCCGGCTTTTGTTCACGAGGCAGAGTTCCACTTTTCGGCGATAATCCGTCTTTTTACACCCACTCGATCGTCGACGTGAACCCGCATCTCGCCAAACTCCAACCCTATCCGTTCGAAAAGCTGCGCGCGCTGTTCGCCGGCGTCACCCCGAATCCGCAATACAAGGAAATCAAGCTGTCCATCGGTGAGCCGCAACATGCCACGCCCCAATTCATCATGGACGCGCTGGCCAACGGCTTGAAGGGCCTGGCCAACTATCCGACCACCCAGGGCATTCCAGCCCTGCGCCAAGCCATCGCCGCCTGGTGCGGCCGCCGCTACGGGCTGGAACTGAGCCCGGAAACCGAGATCCTGCCGGTCAACGGCTCGCGTGAAGCGCTGTTCTCCTTCGCCCAGACCGTGATCGACCCGAGCCGCGGCCACGTACCCATCGTGGTCAGCCCGAACCCCTTCTACCAGATCTACGAAGGGGCAGCCTACTTGGCCGGGGCCGAGCCGCGCTTCCTGAACAATCTGCCAGAAAACGATTTCGCCTTCGATTACGAGCAACTGACGCCCGAAGAATGGTCGCGCGTGCAACTGTTCTACGTCTGTTCGCCGGGCAACCCGACTGGCAAAGTGCTGTCGCTCGACGACTGGAAGACGCTGTTCGCACTGTCCGACAAGTACGGCTTCATCATCGCTTCCGACGAGTGCTATTCGGAAATCTATTTCGACGAAGCCAATCCGCCGATCGGCGGATTGCAGGCCGCCAAGCTGCTTGGCCGTACCAACGAACGGCTGGTCATGTTCTCCAGCCTGTCCAAGCGCTCCAACGTGCCCGGCATGCGCTCCGGTTTCGTCGCCGGCGATGCCAAGATTCTGAAGCAGTTCCTGCTCTACCGCACCTACCACGGCTGCGCCATGGCCCCGCCGGTACAGACCGCCTCCGTTGCCGCCTGGAACGACGAAGCGCACGTGCTCGACAATCGCAACCAGTACCGCGAGAAATTCGCTGCCTGTACGCCGTTGATGTCGGAGGTGCTCGGCACCGGCATGCCGGACGCCAGCTTCTACCTGTGGGCCAAGACCCCGATTGCCGACTCTGAGTTCGCCCGCGGCCTGCTCGAACACTATAATGTCGTCGTTCTGCCCGGCAGTTTCCTCGCCCGCGAATCGCAGGGCGTGAATCCGGGCGCCAATTTCATCCGTATCGCGCTGGTCGCCGGCCTTGAGGAATGCCTCGAAGCCACCCAGCGCATCCGTCAATTCGCCCAACAACTTTAATCGAACAGAGAGAGTCACATGACCCATCCCTTGCAAGCCACCATCGAAGAACTTTGGGAACGCCGCACCGAACTGTCGCCGCAATCCGCACCGACCACCATCTCCGCGATCGAATCCGTGATCGGCGATCTGGATGCCGGCAAGCTGCGCATCGCCGAAAAGATCGGCGGCGAATGGTTCACCCACCAGTGGATCAAGAAGGCCGTTCTGCTCTCTTTCCGCACCCGCGACAACCGCATCCAGAAGGCTGGCGACATCAATTTCTACGACAAGGTCGATACCAAGTTCCAGGGCTGGACTGAAGAACAGTTCAAGGCCGGCGGTTTCCGCGTCGTGCCGGGCGCCTTCGCCCGCAAGGGTTCCTTCATCGCCAAGAATGCGGTGCTGATGCCCTCCTACGTCAACATCGGCGCCTACGTCGATGAAGGCACCATGGTCGACACCTGGGCCACCGTCGGTTCCTGCGCCCAGATCGGCAAGAACGTGCACCTGTCCGGTGGCGTCGGCATCGGCGGCGTGCTCGAGCCGATCCAGGCCGGCCCGGTCATCATCGAAGACAACTGCTTCATCGGCGCCCGTTCGGAAGTCGTCGAAGGCGTGATCGTCGGCGAAAACTCGGTCATCTCGATGGGCGTTTACATCGGCCAGAGCACCCCGATCTACGACCGCGAAACCGGCGAAATCACCTACGGCAAGATCCCTGCCGGCTCCGTCGTCATCTCCGGCTCTCTGCCGAAGGATGGCGGCAAGTACAGCCTCTATGCTGCTATCATCGTCAAGAAAGTCGACGCGCAAACCCGCTCGAAGACCAGCATCAACGAATTGCTGCGCGCCTAACCCAAAGCGACCGACGGAGGTCTTGACATGATCCTCGATAAACTGTTCCAACTGATGGCGGAGAAGCAGGCCTCGGATATCTTCATTTCCGCAGGTGCGCCGATTCACATCAAGATCCAGGGCAACACGATCCCGGTCAACCAGCAGATCATGCTGCCGGACATGATCGACAAGATTGCCTTCGAACTGATGTCGCCGGAGCAGACCAAGACCTTCGAAGAGACGATGGAGATGAACCTCTCCTTCGGCGTGCCCAACGTGGGCAACTTCCGCGTCAACATCTTCCGGCAGCGGGGCTCGATCAGCATTGTCGTCCGCTTCATTCTGGGCAACATTCCTGGTCTGGACACGCTGGGCCTGCCCAGCGTACTGGGCGACCTGATCATGGAGAAGCGCGGCCTGATTCTGGTTGTCGGCGCTACCGGTTCCGGTAAGTCGACCACCATCGCGTCGATGCTGGATCACCGCAATGCCAACCGTTCCGGGCATATCCTGACGGTCGAAGACCCGATCGAATTCCTGTTCAAGCACAAGAAGTCCATCGTCAATCAGCGTGAAATCGGTATGGACACCAAGGACTGGCAGGCGGCGTTGAAGAACGCCATGCGCCAGGCCCCCGACTGTATCCTGATCGGCGAAATCCGCGACAAGGAAACCATGCAGGCGGCCATCGCCTACGCCCAGACCGGCCACCTCTGTCTGGCGACGCTGCACGCCAACAACAGCTACCACGCGATGAACCGGATCATCAGCTTCTTCCCGCTGGAGAACCGGCCTGCCCTCTTCCTCGACCTCTCGGTCGCCTTGCGTGCGGTCATCTCGCAGCGCCTGGTCAAGAAGCCGGACGGCAAGCGGGCGCCGACCAGTGAAATCCTGCTCAACACCCGTCACATCAGCGAACTGATTGAGCGCGGCGAAGTGCAGTCGATCAAGGAAGCCATGGAACAAACCCTGGCCCCGGGATCGCAGACCTTCGAACAGGATCTGTTCCGCCTCTATCGCGAAAACGTCATCACCCTGGACGAAGCGCTGGCCAATGCCGATTCGCCGACCAACCTGTCCTGGCTGATCAACAACTCCGAAATTACCCCGAGCGGCGGCAAGGACGACAAGAAGACCGATGTCGCGCTCGAATTCGACTCGACCAACGAAGGCGGCGCCTCGTTCAAGGAATTCACCCTGAGCCTGTCCGACGGCGACGAAGAAAACACCTGATGTCCGACCCCACACTGGAACTGGCTCGCGAAATCATCTCGCGGGCCTCCGTCACCCCTGAGGATGGCGGCTGCTGCGACCTCTTTGCCCAACGCCTGCAAGCCCTGGGCTTCACCATCGAATTCATCAACCGCAACGGAGTGACCAATCTCTGGGCGCGCCGCGGCACCAGCGCTCCTCTTTTCGTCTTCGCCGGCCATACCGACGTGGTGCCGACCGGCCCGCTCGACAAGTGGACCTCGCCGCCCTTCGCCCCGGAGATTCGCGACGGCATGCTCTACGGGCGCGGCGCTGCCGACATGAAATCGTCGCTGGCCGCCATGCTGACGGCGACCGAGGCCTTCCTGGCCAAAAACCCGAACCATCCGGGCTCGCTCGCCTTCCTGCTCACCTCCGACGAAGAAGGTGACGCCAACGATGGCACCATCGCCGTGGTCGATGCCTTGAAGGCGCGCAACGAGCGTATGCAGTTCTGCGTCATCGGCGAACCGACCTCGGTCGACACGCTCGGCGACATGATCAAGAACGGTCGCCGCGGCTCGCTCTCCGGCGTACTGACGGTGAAGGGCATCCAGTGCCACATCGCTTATCCGGAAAAAGGTCGCAACCCGATCCACGAAGCCGCCCCGGCCCTGGCCGAGCTGGCTGCGACGGAATGGGACAAAGGCAACGAATACTTCCCGCCGACCACCTGGCAGGTTTCCAATATCCATGGCGGCACCGGCGCGACCAACGTCGTACCGGGCAGCGTCGAGATCAAGTTCAATTTCCGCTTCTCCACGGCGAGCACACCGGAAGGCCTGCAACAGCGGCTGTGTGCCATCCTCGACCAGCACAAACTGGACTACGAGATCAAATGGACGCTGGGCGCCCGCCCCTTCCTGACCGGCCGCGGCCCGCTGGCCGATGCGGCGACCACCGCCATCCGCGAAGTGTGCGGCATCGACACCGAACTCTCGACCACGGGCGGCACTTCGGATGGCCGCTTCATCGCCGAGATCTGCGAGCAAATGCTCGAAATCGGCCCGTCGAACGCGACCAGCCACAAGATCGACGAATGCGTCGCCGTCGACGCCCTGCCCAAACTGTCGGCCATCTACCGCCGCATCCTCGAACAATTGATGACCGCATGACTGACACCACCGCCGCCAGCGAACTGATCACCGTTCGCGACCACATCCGCTACGCCGTCAGCCGCTTCAACGCCGCTAGCCTGTTCTTCGGCCACGGTTCCGACAATGCCTGGGATGAAGCGGTCTATCTGACGCTACACACCCTGCATCTGCCGCTCGACCGCCTGGAGCCCTTCCTCGACGCCCGCCTGTTGCCCGGCGAACGCGCCGCCTTGCAGGACATTTACCGCCGCCGCTGTGAAGACCGCCTGCCGGCCGCCTACCTGACCAATGAGGCATGGCTCGGTGAGCATCGCTTTTATGTAGACGATCGCGTCATCGTGCCGCGCTCCTTCATCGCCGAACTGCTCGAAGAACAACTGGCCCCGTGGATCGACGATCCGTGGTCGGTCGAAAATGCCCTCGATCTGTGCACCGGTTCCGGCTGCCTGGCCATTTTGACGGCCCTGGCCTTCCCCAACGCCCACGTTGCTGCGGTGGACCTGTCAAAAGACGCAATTTCCGTGGCCGAGCGCAACGTCGCCGATTACCACCTGCATGACCGCGTCGAGCTGATCCAATCCGACGCCTTTACCAAACTGCAAGGCCGCCGCTTCGACCTGATCATCTCCAACCCGCCTTACGTCAATGCCGAATCGGTCGCTGCACTGCCGCCCGAATACCTGCACGAACCGGAAATGGCGCTGGGTTCCGGTGAGGATGGCCTCGACTTCACGCGCATCATCCTGCGCGAAGCCAAGAAACACCTGACCGAAAACGGCATCCTGGTCGTCGAAATCGGCCACAACCGCGACGAACTCGAAGCCGCCTACCCGACCCTGCCTTTCACCTGGCTCGATACGGCAGCCGGCGACGAATACGTCTTCATGCTGCACGCTTCCGATCTGCCGGACTAACCCCCCGTTTGACCAAGCTTTACGAACTACCCAGCCCGTTCGAGGTTGAGACCGGCACGGTCCTCATGCTCGAACCGGCCTGGGCACGCGCCGGTGAATTGCGCGCCCAGTTGCTCGACGAGAGTTACCCTAAGCCTTTCGTCATTGACGACGGCAAATCGCGCTTCCTGTATTTCAATGTGCGGCTGATGCAGAGCGAAATGTCGCTCAAGGCGCCGTACGACCTGGCGCTGCGCTACACGCAGAAGATGATGGCCTTCCTGCTTTTTCAGCCGCGGCCCAAGCGCCTGCTGCTGATCGGCCTGGGCGGCGGCTCACTGGTCAAGTTCTGCCATCGCCGCCTGCCCGGCACCCAGATTACCGCCGTCGAACTCGACCCCAATGTAATCGCCTTCCGCGATGCCTTCATGGTGCCGCCGGACGACGAGCGGTTGAGCATCGTCGAAGGCGATGGCGCGGAATATCTGGAAAAGGCCGACAAAGGTATCGACATCCTGCTGGTCGATGCCTTCGACAAGACCGGCTTCGCGCCCAGCCTGGCCAACCAGGAATTCTTCGACAACGCCTACGCCAAGTTGGCTGGTAACGGTGTCCTGGTCATCAACCTGGCCGGCGAAAAGGAAAGCTACGCCGGGCTGATCGGCGAGGCCATGCAGGCCTTCAACGATCAGGTGATCGTCATTTCGGTGCCGGAAGACGGCAACCACATGCTCTACGCCTTCAAGGAGCGCAACTTCGACCCGCGCTGGCGCTGGCTGCACAACTATGCCAAGGAGTTGCGCGCCAAGTTCGGTCTCGACTTCCCGGCCTTCGTGACCAAGATGGAACGTTCCAGCAAACTCGGACTCGCCCGCCGCGAAGCCATCCGCGGCCGCTAAATCCTATTTGTCGGCTGCCTGCTCGGCCCGCTGCTGCCCCAGAGCATTCGCCTGATCAAGCTTTTGCTGGAACTGCTGCATGGTTTGCTTGCCGGTTTCCATTTCCTGCTTCTTCACTCCGGCTGCCGTCGCTGCCGTACCGGCCGTTTCCACCCCACAACCGGCCACCGGCATGAGGAAACACAGGATCAATGCGATTCGCTTCACGGCAATACTCCTGAAAAACAGGGCTTCAGTTTATCTCCGCCAGAATCGCCGTCAGCAATTTCCAGCACTTGCCAACTGAGGCTACTTGCACCCGCTCGCCCGGCGCATGGGCGCCACGAATATTGGGACCAAAAGAAATCGTATCCATTCCCGGATATTTGGCACCGATGATCCCGCATTCCAAGCCAGCATGGATCACCTTGACCGACGATTCGCCACCGAACTCGCGACTGAACACCCGCTGACTCAAGGCCAACAGCGGTGATGCCGGTTTCGGAGCCCAACCGGGATAATGCCCGCTCATTTCCACCCGGCAACCGGCCAACTCGAAGAGGCTGCCAATTTCGTCCGCCAGTGCCTGCGCACCGCTATCACGCAGCGAACGCACCATGAAGTTGCACGAACCGCCGTTCGGTCCCAGATCAACGATACCCAGGTTATTCGACGTCTCGACCACGCCCGGCACCCGCCGGCTCATCCGATAGACACCATGCGGCGCCGCGTGCAATGCCGCCAGCCATAAGTCCTGCTCAGCTTGAGCCAGGACCGGTTCCGCACCCGAAGTCGCCAGGTCCAACTGCAAGGCCTCATCGATGCCGAGCAATTCGCTACGCAATTCCTCTTGCAACTCGCTCAGCGCGGTGCGGATTTTCTCCTCTTGCCCACTAGCTACAGCAAAACAGGCAAACGCCTCGCGCGGCAACGCATTGCGCGCCGTACCTCCCTTCAGTGAGGCGAGGCGGATAGCGAAGCGCTGCTCCAGGGAACGCAACACGCGCACCAGCAATTTGACAGCGTTACCCCGCTCCTCATGGATATCCACCCCGGAGTGCCCACCGCGCAAACCACGCAATTGCAGCGACAAGAACTGCCAGTCAGCCGGCACTTGTTCGCCCCTGGCAACACGTTCGACGTTAACGTCCAGACCGCCGGCACAGCCAAGATAGAACTCTCCCCAATCCTCGGTATCGAGATTGAGCATCAAGCGCCCTTGCAAGGAGTCATCCGCCAAACCGCGCGCCCCGCCCATGCCGGCCTCCTCGTCGACAGTAAACAGCGCTTCGATGGGACCATGACTGAGCGTATCGTCTTCCAATACGGCCAGAATGAGTGCCGCCCCAATTCCGTTGTCGGCACCCAGCGTCGTGCCCTCGGCCACCAGCCAACCGTCACGCTCGACCGGAACAATCGGATCGCGAACAAAGTCGTGCGCGCTATCGGCATTCTTCTGGCACACCATGTCGAGATGCGCCTGCAGCACCACGCTGGAAACACTCTCCTTACCGGGCGACGCCGGCTTGCGGATAATCAGGTTCCCAGCCCCGTCCACCGCAGCAGTAAGCCCCAAGGACTCGGCCCAGGCCAGCAAATGATCGCGCAATTGCTCTTCATGCTTGGATGGCCGGGGAATAGCACAGAGGGTGAAAAAATGCCGCCAAACGGCGGCTGGCTCTAGCCCAATGAACACTTCGTGTATTTTGGAAGACATAGCGTGGCTCCAAATTGAAACCCCCCGGCCACCTTACGGCGGACGGGGGGGCTGAATCTTGGGGCGACATACCGGGATCGAACCGGTGACACCTGGAATCACAATCCAGTGCTCTACCGACTGAGCTAATGCCGCCGTAGCAAGGGTTTTAACCCCTGAGGGTCCGTCACTTTACCTTGTCTGCCACCCTGCTGTCACCCGAAAGCAGAAAACATGGCACCGATCAGACAACGTGAAAATGCGTGGCAAGCAATCATCAAGTGCATAGCCTTCGCTAACCGAGACTGCTCAGCCAAGAGCCTGTAATCAAACTTTAGTCATGAAGGCTGGGGAACCTTTCTCGGATTTTCTTTTCGCCCTCAAGCGTAGTGACCGGGGCTAAATCCTCACCTGTCTTCCAGGACCAATCGGCTTTCTTAACGGCACGAACATATAGAGATTTTCCACCGTCACAATGAGTCGATATTGCAAGATCGTAGGCAGAAATCTCAATATTCCCTTGAGGATGGGTTAGGAACAGGTAGCTTTCGTTATTTACGATACCAATAGGCTTCCCGTCGATGTAATACGTTACCGACCCGGTAACTAGAGGCCATGGCAATTTTTCCAGGTAGAGATAGACAGCGCACTCGTTTTCATTCGGCTGTCTGAAATGACCTGGGCTATTAATTGATTCCGCATGAACAGAGCCATCCATGCAGACTCCATTGGAAGTGCATTTGCCGAAGTCTGTGGCCTCAACAAAGACTACCTTTCCATTCTGATCAAACTCAACTAGCAGCCAGTCATCATCCGTAAAGACAGCACTTGATGAGCCACCGATGACGCCGATAGTTTCCCTTTTGTTGGTATAGAACCAGTAGCGTTGTTTTTCTCGTGTATATGCTGGAACACCGAATTTTTGACGTACCAGACTTCGGTCTGCGTTGGGTACCCGCAATGGGGCGAGTTTTTCCTTGGAGTACGGGTCTTCCGTAAACAGTCCCACGGGGATAACCAAGCAACCAGCTAGCAACACTGCCATGGCAGTGGATAGGGCTATCCTTAAATCCCACCAAGTCAGCATAGTGTTACCTTCTAACGCATATCTTTCTTCCTAGCCCTTTACCTCAGCTTAGTTCAAGCAACAGTAGGACGTAATGGCGGAATTTGTGCGCACTCCAGCCAGGTTCTCTTCTTCGCCTGGTAGCTGGACGTTCGGTTTGCTGCCTGATCGGTGCTTATGTACCCCCTCAAATTACGCCCAAAGACTTTACTACATAGGTAAGGAAGTGCATGAGAGCTTGTGGGCCGACTACTGAACGTGTTAGTTCTGAACCAGCAGCCGTCGTGTTCTTATCAACCTGAAGTTGCCCTTGAAACCAAGCAGGAAAACAAAAAAGGAAGCGGCGTTGTAACCCATAAACGAAAAACCCCCTGATTTCTCAGAGGGTTATCGTAGGAATACTTGGGGCGACATACCGGGATCGAACCGGTGACACCTGGAATCACAATCCAGTGCTCTACCGACTGAGCTAATGCCGCCGTCGAAGAAGGCGCGCATTGTACGATGCACTTTCGCTTCTGTCTACAAGCTTCACGAATTTTTCGCCGATTTGCCGACAGCGCCCCGAACATTCGGCAAAGATAGGGACCGTGATATGATTGGCGGTTTCACTTTTCGCCTCTGCAGTCACAAGGATTTTTCATGGAAGCCACCACTGTACAAGCTAACGAACTCGAACGTCGCGTCGAACTGTCCATCGCCATCGCCAATGTCGAGAAGGAAATGGAACAGCGCCTGAAGCGCATGGGCAAGAACATGAAGATGCCTGGCTTCCGTCCGGGCAAGGTGCCGTTCAACATCGTCAAGCAACAGTATGGCGACCAGGCTCGTCACGAAGTGCTGGCCGAGGAACTCGACCGCGTCTTCGGCGAAACCGTCACCGAGCAGAAGATTCGTGTTGCCGGCTATCCGCGCATCGAACCGAAGACCACCGAGAGCACCACCCACCTCGAATTCACCGCCATTTTCGAAACCTACCCGGAATTTGCCCTGGGCGACCTGTCCACCGCAGAAGTCGAGCGTCCGGTGCTGGAAGTCAGCGCCGCTGAAGTCGACAAGACCCTCGATATCCTGCGTAAGCAGCGCGTTTCCTATGAAACTGCCGACCGTGCCGCCGCCAAGGATGACCGCGTCGTTATCGACTTCCTCGGCAAGAAGGATGGCGAGCCCTTCCAGGGCGGTTCCGCCAACGATTACCCGTTCGTCCTCGGCCAGGGCATGATGCTGCCGGACTTCGAGAAGGCTGTTGAAGGCGCCAAGGCTGGCGAGTCCAAGACTTTCGACCTGACCTTCCCGGCCGACTACTTTGCCAAGGATCTGGCTGGCCAGACCGTCCAGTTCGAAATCACCGTCAAGCAAGTGCAAGCCCCGAAGCTGCCGGAAGTTGACGCCGAGTTCGCCAAGAGCATGGGCGTGGCCGATGGCGACGTCGAGAAGATGCGTGCCGAAATCGAAGGCAACCTGAAGCGCGAAGTGAAGCGCCGCATCGAAAGCCAGGTCAAGGAACAAGTCATGGAAGCACTGCTCAAGACCAACCCGATCACCGTGCCGAACGCCTTGGTCGAGCTGGAAGTGCAGCGCCTGATGCAAGCCGCCCGCCAGGATATGGAACAACGTGGCATGCAAACCAAGGATTTCCCGATCCAGCCGGAATGGTTCGCCGACCAGGCCAAGCGCCGCGTTACCCTTGGTCTGATTCTTGCTGAAGCCGTGAAGACGGAAAAGCTTCAGGCAACTCCCGAGCAAGTGCGTGCAATGGTCGAAGAAACCGCTGCCTCCTACGAGCAACCTGAAGAAGTGATCCGTTGGTACTACGCTCAACCGCAACGCCTGCAGGAAGTCGAAGGCGTGGCGATCGAGAACAACGTGGTCGCGTGGGTGCTCGGCAAAGCCAAGGTCACCGACAAGGCCGCAGTTTTTGATGAACTGATGGGTCAGAAGCAGTAAGCTAGAATCTGTCGCAAACGCGACAAACGTAGCTAACAAGACCAATCAAACTCAACAGACAAGGGCTGACATGAATATCGATAACGCAAGCAACTGGGATCCGCAGGCTCTGGGCCTAGTCCCGATGGTGATCGAACAGAGCGGACGCGGCGAACGCGCGTTCGACATCTATTCGCGCCTGTTGAAGGAGCGGGTGATCTTTCTTGTCGGCCCGGTCAACGACGCCAGCGCCAACCTGGTCGTCGCCCAATTGCTGTTCCTTGAAGCGGAAAATCCGGACAAGGACATCTACTTCTACATCAACTCGCCTGGCGGTTCGGTAACGGCTGGCATGTCGATCTACGACACCATGCAGTTCATCAAGCCGGACGTGTCGACGCTGTGCATCGGCCAGGCGGCCTCGATGGGCGCCTTCCTGCTCTGCGCCGGCGCCAAGGGCAAGCGTTTTGCCCTGCCCAACTCGCGCGTGATGATCCATCAACCGCTTGGCGGCTTTCAGGGCCAAGCCTCGGACATCGCCATCCACGCCAAGGAAATCCTCTCCATCAAGGACAAGCTCAACCGCATCATGGCCGAACATACCGGCCAGCCGCTGGAGCGCCTGGAGCGAGATACTGACCGCGACAACTTCATGTCGTCCGACGAAGCCGCTGAGTACGGCTTGATCGACAAGGTATTGACTCGCCGCGACGCGGCCTGATCCGGGAGACGAAAATGTCCAAGGGAACCCAGGAAAAACTGCTCTACTGCTCGTTCTGCGGCAAAAGCCAGCATGAAGTGAAGAAACTGATTGCCGGCCCGTCCGTGTTCATTTGCGACGAGTGCATTTCGTTGTGTAACGACATCATTCGCGACGAGTTGCCTGAAGAAGCGGCCAAGGCGGTCGGTTCCGACCTGCCGACACCGCGCGAGATCAGCTCCATCCTCGACCAGTACGTGATTGGCCAGGAAGTCGCCAAACGCATCCTGTCCGTCGCGGTGTACAACCATTACAAGCGCCTGCGCCACCAGTCCCGCAACGCTGACGATGTTGAACTGGCCAAGAGCAATATCCTGCTGATCGGCCCGACCGGTTCTGGCAAGACCCTGCTCGCCCAGACGCTAGCCCGTCTGCTCAACGTTCCTTTCGTGATGGCCGATGCCACCACCCTGACCGAAGCCGGTTACGTCGGCGAGGACGTTGAAAACATCATCCAGAAACTCCTGCAGAAATGCGACTACGATATTGAAAAGGCGCAGCAGGGGATTGTTTACATCGACGAAATCGACAAGATTTCACGCAAGTCCGACAACCCTTCGATCACCCGCGACGTCTCCGGCGAAGGCGTGCAGCAGGCCCTGCTCAAGCTGATTGAAGGTACGACTGCCTCTATTCCGCCACAGGGCGGACGCAAGCACCCGAACCAGGATTTCGTCCAGGTTGATACCACGAACATTCTGTTCATCTGTGGCGGCGCCTTTGCCGGTCTGGAAAAAGTTATCCGCAACCGCTCCGAAAAGGGCGGCATCGGTTTTGGCGCTGAGGTCAAGAGCAAGGAAGACAAGAAAGAAGTCGGCAAGGTTCTGCAAGACGTTGAGCCGGAAGACCTGATCAAGTTCGGCCTGATCCCCGAACTGATTGGTCGCCTGCCGGTCATCGCCACGCTGAACGAACTCGAAGAAGCTGCGCTGATCCAGATTCTGACCGAACCGAAAAATGCGCTGGTCAAGCAGTACCAGAAGCTGTTCGGCATGGAAAACGTCGAACTGGAAATTCGTCCGACCGCCCTTTCCGCCATCGCCAAAAAGGCACTCGAGCGGAAAACCGGTGCGCGCGGCCTGCGTTCGATCATGGAGCACGTTCTTCTCGACACAATGTACGAACTCCCGGGCATGGAGAATGTCGAAAAGGTGGTCGTCGATGAAAATACGATCACCGGCGACACCCCTCCTTTGCTCATGTACGCCGACCAGCCCAAGGTATCCGGTTCGAACTGAGCCCTCAGGGGTTGAAATCCGGTTTCCCGCCCCCAGTTAGGGGGCATCTACCCTATAAAGGCTTGCAATGTCGAACCCCAACACCCTTCCGGAAACCGTCGAACTGCCGCTGCTGCCGTTGCGCGATGTCGTCGTGTTCCCGCACATGGTCATCCCGCTGTTCGTCGGCCGCCCGAAGTCCATCAAGGCCCTCGAGATGGCGATGGAATCCGGCAAGCACATCCTGCTGGTCGCCCAAAAGTCGGCGGCCAAGGACGAGCCGGAACCGGCCGACCTGTACCACATCGGCTGCATGGCCAATATCCTGCAGATGCTCAAGCTGCCCGACGGCACCGTCAAGGTGCTGGTCGAAGGCACGCAGCGCGCACGCGTCGAAGCCGTTGAGGTACAGTCTTCCGTATTCATGGCAACGGCCTGCCCAATCCCGCCGGGTACCGTCGAAGATCACGAGATCGAGGCCATGCGCCGCGCCGTGGTTGCCCAGTTCGACCAGTTCGTCAAACTGAACAAGAAGATTCCGCCGGAGGTACTCTCCTCCATCGCCGGCATCGAAGATGCCGGTCGTCTGGCCGACACCATTGCCGCCCACCTGCCGCTCAAGCTCGAGCAGAAGCAGGAAGTGCTGGAGATGGAAAGCATTCGCGACCGTATCGATCGCCTGCTGTCGCAACTCGAAGCCGAAATCGACATCCTGCAGGTGGAAAAGCGCATCCGTGGCCGCGTCAAGCGCCAAATGGAAAAGAGCCAGCGCGAGTACTACCTGAACGAACAGGTCAAGGCCATTCAGAAGGAACTCGGCGAAGGTGAAGAAGGCGCCGATCTGGAAGAGCTGGACAAGAAGATCAAGGCCGCCGGCATGAGCAAGGAAGGTCTGGCCAAGGCTCAGGGCGAACTGAAGAAGCTGCGCCTGATGTCGCCGATGTCGGCCGAAGCCACTGTCGTGCGCAACTTCATCGAAACTCTGATCGGCTTGCCGTGGCGCAAGAAGACCCGCATCAGCAAGGATTTGCGCGAAGCCGAGAAGATTCTCGACACCGACCACTTTGGCCTGGAAAAGGTCAAGGAACGCATCGTCGAATATCTTGCTGTGCAACAGCGCGTCGACAAGGTCAAAGCGCCAATCCTCTGCCTAGTGGGTCCCCCGGGCGTCGGCAAGACTTCGCTCGGGCAGTCCATCGCCAAGGCAACAAACCGCAAGTTCGTGCGCATGGCGCTTGGCGGCGTGCGGGACGAAGCCGAAATCCGCGGCCACCGCCGCACCTACATCGGTTCGATGCCGGGCAAGATCCTGCAGAGTCTAACCAAGGTCGGCGTACGTAACCCGCTCTTCCTGCTCGACGAAGTCGACAAGCTCGGTCAGGACTTCCGCGGCGACCCCTCGTCCGCCCTGCTTGAAGTGCTCGACCCGGAACAGAACAACACCTTCCAGGATCACTACGTCGAGGTCGATTTCGATCTGTCCGACGTGATGTTCGTGGCGACCGCCAACACGCTGAACATCCCGGCGCCCCTACTTGACCGTATGGAAGTAATTCGTCTGTCGGGCTACACGGAGGATGAGAAGGTCAATATCGCCATGCGCTATCTGCTACCCAAGCAGATCAAGAACAATGGTTTGAAGAAAAACGAATTGAGCGTTGCCGAAAGCGCCATCCGCGACATCGTGCGTTACTACACCCGCGAGGCGGGCGTGCGTGCACTCGAGCGCGAGATTTCGAAGATTTGCCGCAAGGTCGTGAAAACCTTGGTGCTCAAGAAACGCGACAGCAAGATTCTGGTCAATGCCAAGAACCTCGACAAATTCCTCGGTGTGCATCGTTATACCTTCGGCATGGCCGAGAAGGAAAACCAGGTCGGCCAGGTGACCGGCTTGGCCTGGACCGAGGTGGGTGGCGAATTGCTGACCATTGAGTGCGCCAACATGCCGGGCAAGGGCAACATCCTGCGAACCGGTTCGCTCGGCGACGTCATGAAGGAATCGGTTGAAGCCGCACGCTCCGTTGTGCGCGCCCGCGCTCGCCGCCTTGGCATCAAGGATGAGGTCTTCGAAAAGACCGACATTCATATCCACGTGCCGGAAGGTGCCACACCGAAAGATGGTCCGTCTGCTGGCATCGCCATGACCACGGCCCTGGTATCTTCGTATACGGGCATCCCGGTTCGTTGCGACGTCTGCATGACCGGCGAAATCACGCTGCGTGGCGAAGTACTCGCCATCGGCGGCCTGAAGGAAAAGCTACTGGCGGCCGTACGCGGTGGTCTGAAGACGGCTCTGATTCCGGAAGAGAACGTCAAGGATTTGACGGAGATCGCGGACAACATCAAGAACCGTATCGAGATCGTCCCGGTCAAGTGGATCGACCAAGTGCTGGAAAAAGCCTTGGAACACAAGCCTGAGGCCCTTGTTGATGCAGCCGATGAAAAGGCAGGCGTACAAGGAACCACCGAGGCCGGCGCCACAACCACCGTCGTTACTCATTGATTTATAAGGAAAGGATGCCGTTGTCTTGGCAACGACATCCCTATCCTTGCGGAAAAGCCGCCGCAACCCCGCCAGAATCCGCTTGACACAAGGATTTCGCGAGAGATAATTCGGTCCTCCAAGGCTTTAACCACTTGTAAACCAACCTGTAGGGGACTTAAATATGAACAAGACTGAACTGATCGATCAGATCGCCGCTTCTGCCGACATCTCCAAGGCTGCCGCCAGCCGTGCGCTGGACGCTGCTGTTGATGCCATCAAGGGCGCTCTGGCCAAGGGTGACTCCGTCAGCCTGATCGGTTTCGGCACCTTCTACGTCGGCGAGCGCGCAGCCCGCACCGGTCGCAATCCGCGCACCGGCAAGACCTTGGAAATCAAGGCTGCCAAGTCGCCGAAGTTCCGCGCTGGCAAGGGCCTGAAGGACGCCTGCAACTAAGAATTACCCGGGTGCTTAGCTCAGTTGGTAGAGCGTCGCCCTTACAAGGCGAATGTCGGCGGTTCGACCCCGTCAGCACCCACCAGTCGTTTCAGGAAGGCCCCGCCAAAGCGCGGGGCTTTTTCTTTGTTGGGGAGTAGCAAATGAGTGCGCATGAACGTAAGGATTCGGACAAGATCGGCGAGGAACTAAAAGCCCAGCGTTTCCAGATGCTTGAAGATATCGCGGCGGAACTTGCCGGCGAGGTTGTCTTTCCTACCCATTTCGATGTCATCATGCGGTTGCGCAAGGTGCTGAATGATCCGAATGAGAGTATCTCAGGCATTGCTTCTGCAGTCGCTCTCGAGCCTCTGGTCAGCGCCAAACTACTCCACCTGTCTAATTCGGTCGCATTCAACCCGCAAGGTAACCAGGTTGTCGACCTGAAAGCCGCCATTTCCAGACTGGGCCTGAACACAGTACGAACGACTGCCATGAGTGTCGTCATGACCCAATTGCTGCGTGCCAAGGGAATGGCCGACTTTTCTGAACTGTCGACCAAGCTGTGGGAGCATACGGTTAATACTGCCGCAGCCGCCCGCATCGTGGCTGCCGAGGCGCCACGCATCAATCGTGACGAAGCCATGCTGGCCGGCATGCTGCACGATCTCGGCGCCTTCTACATGCTTTATCGTGCCACGCAATACGACGAACTGCGGGCTCGCCCGGATAGCGTCCGTTACCTCATCCTGCACTGGCACGAAAGTATCGGCGTCGCCCTACTCGCCGCGCTTGGCTTGCCCGAGGAAATCATCGAAGCTACAACAGACCACGATGCCCTGCGCCCCATGCCCAACCCGGTACGGACCCTGACCGATATCGTTTATATCGCGAACATGCTATGTGGTGGACATTTCGAGTGGCTGGTGCAGGAGCAACCAGGCGCGGATGACCGTACAGAAATCGATGCCATCGAAGAAAAATATGGCCACCTGCGCCCGGAAATCGAGGCACTCGCCGCCGAAATGCGCAGCAGCTTTGCCTGACTCGGCGCGCGGCTAGTCCTTCCGGCCGTGCCCGGTACGCACCTGAGTCGCCGACAGGATACCGCGCAGGATGTTGATTTCGTCCTTTTCCAGGCGGACTCTCCCGAACAGGCGGCGCAATTTGGGTAATAGGCGGCCGGGTTGAGCCGGGTTGAAGAAGCCGGTATCGGTCATCACCTTTTCCAGATGACCGTAGAAGCCCTCAACTTCGTCATGCGCCGCCGGCACCGAAGCAAATGGCGTCACCCCTTGCTCGATGCTGGGCGGTTTGCCGGCGAAGGCTGACATCCGGCACTCGTAACACATCACCTGCACGGCCGAACCCAGGTTCAGCGAACTGAAATCTGGGTTGGTGGGAATACTCACCGCAGCTTGGCAATACAGTACCTCTTCATTGCTCAGGCCATGGGTTTCGTTGCCGAAGACCAGCGCCACCTCCCCTTGCTCCGCCACAGCCAGCAGCTGGCGTACTGTGTCGCGCGGCGTACCGACCGCCGGCCCCAGATCGCGCTGGCGTGCCGACATGGCCACCGCGTAAATTGAGCCGGCCAATGCTTGCGGCAGGCTATCGACGACTTTTGCCCGATTGAGAACGTCTACCGCACCTGTCGCCCGCGCATCGGCCTCCGGATCTGGGTATAACTTGGGCTGCACGAGGTAGAGGTCGGAGAGCCCCATGGTCTTCATGGCGCGCGCTGCTGCGCCGATATTTCCGGGATGACTGGGGCGGCAAAGCACAACTCGAATACGCGACAGCAGGAGTTCGGGGTTCATAGTGTAAAATTCGTCTTTTGAAATTACGTATCGGGTGGTCCAGGCCACCCGATCGCTCTTTAAGCCATGCATCCAGCCCTGAATATCGCCATCAAGGCGGCGCGCCGCGCCGGCCAGATCATCAATCGCGCTTCGAACGATCTCGATTCGCTCAAGGTCGCTACCAAACAGCCGAACGATTTCGTTACCGAGGTCGACCAGGCCGCCGAAGCCGCCATCATCGAAACACTGCGCGAGGCCTATCCGGGCTACGGAATTCTAGCAGAGGAGTCCGGCGAGTCCGCCGGCAAGGGCAAACAGGATACCGAATACCAATGGATCATCGATCCGCTCGATGGCACGACCAATTTCATCCACGGCATGCCGCACTACGCCATCTCGATCGCCCTGGCCAAGAATGGCGTGGTCGAGCAGGCTGTCGTCTTCGACCCGAACCGCAATGAGCTGTTCACTGCGTCGAAGGGTGCGGGAGCTTTCCTGAACGAGCGCCGCATCCGCGTGTCGCGCCGTACCAAGCTGCAGGACTCCCTGCTCGGCACCGGCTTTCCGTACCGCGTCTTCAACCACGTCGACACCTATCTGGCGATCTTCAAGGAGTTGACCCAAAAAACTGCCGGCATGCGCCGTCCGGGCGCTGCCTCGCTCGATCTCGCCTATGTCGCCTGTGGCCGCTATGATGGCTTCTGGGAATTCGGCTTGGCCCCATGGGATGTCGCTGCCGGAGCACTGTTGATTTCCGAGGCGGGCGGTCTGGTCAGCGACCTGCGCGGCGAAAATAACTATCTGGAAACCGGCAACCTCGTCGCCGGCACCCCGAAGGTTTTCGCTCCGCTGCTCGGCGTGGTCCAGAGCCATCTGCCGGAATCGGTCCGCGGCTAAATTTTCCGCCGGGCACGTGCATCTACTACGGGGGCCGGCGGCCCCCGTTTATCGTTGAGGAAGAGCGATGATCAAGGTCTACGGCATTAAGAACTGCGACACCATGAAGAAAGCCTTCGCCTGGCTCGAAGCCAATGGCGTGGCTTATGAATTCATCGATTACAAGAAGGCCGGCGTAGCTGAAAGCCACCTGCCCGACTGGAACCGCCGTGCCGGCTGGGAAAAGCTGCTCAATACGCGTGGCCTGATGTGGAAGAAACTGAGCGACGAGGAACGGTCTGCGGTGGACGAGGCCAAGGCCCTGAAATTAATGGCGCAGTATCCCTCGCTGATCAAGCGCCCGGTACTTGATGCCGGTGAGCAGCTGCTGGTTGGCTTCACCCCGGACAATTACTCGGAGCAACTGAAATGAGTGACAGCTTCGTTCGCCGCTTCCTGTTCGAACACCTCGATATCCGCGGAGCGATCGTCCATCTCGGCGACACCTGGCAGCAGATGCAGGCCGGCCGTGACTATCAGCCGACCGTCGCCCGCCTGCTCGGCGAAATGGCCAGCGTCACGGCGCTGATCGCCGCCCAGTTGAAGCAGCCCGGCCGCCTGACCTTCCAGTTGCGCGGCAACGGCCCGGTCCAGTTGCTGGTCATGGACTGCAACGAACAGTTGCAGATGCGCGGCATGGCACGCAGCAATCCAGTCGTGCTTGCCGCACCGGTGCCCGAACTGTTGGGTGCCCATCAGGGTGGCCAGCTCATGCTCAGCCTCGACTTGCCGACTGCCCGCCAGCCTTACCAGAGCTACGTGCCGCTGGTCGGTGACTCTACCGCGGCGATCTTCGAGCATTACCTTGAGCAATCGGAACAACAGGCCTCCCGCCTGTTCCTCGCCGCCAACGACAACGCGGCCGTTTGCCTCTTCCTGCAGAAGATGCCGGATGCCGACCTGCACGACGCCGACGCCTGGAACCGCATCACCCAGCTGGCCAGCACGGTCAAGGATGAGGAACTGCTCGGCCTCGACGTCGAAAGCCTGCTCACCCGCCTCTTCCATGAAGACATGGAACAGCACGGCATCCGCGTCTACGATCCGCAACCGGTGGTCTATCACTGCCCGGAAGACTGGAACAAGGTGCGCGACATGATCCGCAGCCTGGGTCGCCGTGACGCCGAGGCCATCGTTGCCGAACACGGTGAAATCCTGATCCGCGACGACATCTGCAACCGCGACTACCGCTTCAGTCCGGAAGACGTCGCCGCCATCTTCGCCGACAGCGAAGGCAAGGCGCTCAACTGAAAGCTGACGTGTGCCGCTGCCCAAAGCGGCGGCACACTGGGTTCAAAGCACCTTGCCCGGATTCATCAATCCCAGCGGGTCAAGCGCCTGCTTGAGCGAGCGCATCAGCGCCATTTCGACCGGCGACTTGTAACGCAGGATTTCCTCACGCTTCAACTGGCCTAAGCCATGCTCGGCGGAAATCGAACCGTTCAGCGCATGCACGATGTCATGCACGCGCTGATGCACGGCCGCCTGTTGAGCGATGAAAGCGGTGTTGTCCTGGACATCCGGCTTGGACAGGTTGTAATGCAGGTTGCCGTCGCCGACATGGCCGAAGGCGACCACGCGAACTCCGGGAAAGGCCGCGCCTAGTTCGGCATCGGCCCGCATCAGGAATTCGGAAATCTTCGACACCGGCACGGCAATGTCATGCTTGATCGAGATGCCTTCGATCTTCTGGGCTTCCGAAATATTCTCGCGCAGCGCCCACAGCTTCTTCGCCTGCTCGCCGGTTTGCGCCACGGCACCATCGCTCACCTCGCCCGCTTCCAGCCGCTCGGCCAACCAGGCCTCGACCGCCTCGGATTCGGCGTCGGAAAACTCGGCCAGCACATACCAGGGACTAGCCGCCGTCGGCCGCTGGGTCGCCGGAATATTTTTCAGCACCAGGCCAAGCGCCGGCTCGGAAATCAGTTCGAAGGCGGTCAGTTGGGCATCGAATTGGGTTTTTGCCCGATTGAGCAGGTGCACCGCAGCAGTCGGATTTTCGACGTTCAACCAGCAGGTCGTCTGCCGCTGCGGCAGTGGAAAGAGCTTCAGCACTGCCCCGGTGATGATGCCGAGCGTCCCTTCGGCGCCGATGAACAGCTGCTTCAGGTCGTAGCCGGTGTTGTCCTTGCGCAGACCGCGCAGGCCATCCCACAGCTCGCCGTTGGGTAGCACGACTTCCAGCCCGAGGGTCAGTTCGCGCGTATTGCCATAGCGCAGCACTTGCACGCCGCCGGCGTTGGTGGAGAGATTGCCGCCGATCTGGCACGTTCCTTCGGAAGCCAGGGCCAGCGGAAAGAGCCGCCCGGCGGCGCGTGCCGCTTCCTGCACCTGGGCCAGCGTGCAGCCAGCCTCGATGGAAATCGTGTTGTTTTCAGTGTCCACCGCAGCAATGCGGTTCAGTCGGCCGAGCGAGACGACCACCGCCCTGCCCGCCTCGTCCGGCGTCGCCGCACCGCACAGGCTGGTGTTGCCGCCCTGCGGCACGAGGGGTGCGCCGGCTGCAACGCAGGCCTTGACCACCGCTGCAACCTCTTCGGCATTGCCCGGCCGCACGACGCACTGCGCCGCGCCACGGTAACGCCCGCGCCAGTCGGTCAGAAAAGGCGCAAGATCGGCCGGCTCGGTCAGCACCTGCGCGGTGCCGACGATGCCGGCCAAGGTCTGAATCAGATCAGGCGATCTTGGCGTAGAGGTCATGGTGGTCGGCGTCGATGACCTTGACCTGGAGGAAGTCGCCCGGCTGGGCGTCGAAGTGGCCGTCGATATAAACCAGACCGTCGATCTCCGGCGCATCGGCCTTGGAGCGGGCGATGGTGCCTTCTTCATCGACTTCGTCGACCAGCACTTCGATCACGCTGTCGATCTTGGCCGCCAGCTTGTCGGCCGAGATGTCTTCCTGCACCTGCATCAGCCAGCGGCGGCGATCCTCGCGCACGTCTTCCGGCAGCAACAAGCCGAGATCGTTGGCCACCGCCCCTTCGACCGGCGAATAGGCGAAAGCGCCGACGCGGTCGAGCTGGGCATCTTCGAGGAACTGGATGAGCATGTCGAAATCCTCGTCCGTCTCGCCGGGGAAGCCGGTGATGAAGGTCGAGCGGATGACGATTTCCGGGCAGATTTCGCGCCACTTGCGGATACGCTCCAGCGTATTCTCGGCCGAGGCCGGACGCTTCATCGCCTTCAGAATCTTCGGGCTGGCGTGCTGGAAGGGCACGTCGAGGTAAGGCAGGATCTTGCCTTCGGCCATCAACGGAATCACGTCATCGACCGACGGATAGGGATAGACGTAATGCAGGCGCACCCAGATGCCGAACTGGGCCATGGCCTCGCACAACTCCTTCAGGCGGGTCTTGACTGGCTTGCCGCCCCAGAAACCGGTGCGATATTTCAGATCGACGCCATAGGCCGAGGTGTCCTGCGAAATGACCAGCAGTTCCTTGACACCCGCGCGAGCCAGGCTTTCGGCTTCGGCCAGCACATCGCCGACCGGGCGCGACACCAGCGGGCCGCGCAGCGACGGGATGATGCAGAAGGTGCAGCTATGGTTGCAGCCTTCGGAAATTTTCAGGTAGGCGAAGTGATCCGGCGTCAGGCGCACACCCTGCGGCGGCACCAGGTCGGTATAGGGATCATGCGGTTTGGGCAGATGCTCATGCACGTAGCCCATCACCTCATCGGCCGCATGCGGGCCGGTCACGGCGAGCACGGACGGGTGCGTCGTCTGCACGATGTCGCCCTTGGCGCCGAGGCAGCCAGTGACGATGACCTTGCCGTTTTCGTTGAGCGCCTCGCCAATAGCGTCTAGCGACTCCTCGACAGCGGCGTCGATGAAGCCGCAGGTATTGACGATCACTAGGTCGGAATTGTCGTAGCTTGGCGAAATTTCATAGCCTTCGGCGCGCAGCTTGGTCAGGATGCGCTCGGCGTCGCTAGAAGCCTTCGGACACCCCAGGGAAACAAAGCCGACGGTCGGCACTTTAATATCAGTGGTCATGCAGAAAAACCTTATTCCGGTCAGGCCGGTGAGCAAAGGGTGTATTTTACCGGGAGAATGTGCCGAAAAAGGCTTCCGGCAAACGGTCGATTGCCTGCTTGAGTGCCTCGAAACAGTCGGGGTCGATGGCCGTGCCGACGTTTTCTGCCATGATTTCCAGTGTTTTCGGGATCGGCACCGCCCCGCGATAGGGGCGTTCGGCGGTGATCGCATCGAAGATGTCAGCCGTCGTGATGATGCGGGTTTCCAGCGTGATTTCATCAGCCGTCAAACCGCGCGGATAACCCTTGCCATCCAGTCGCTCATGGTGCGCTGCCGACACGCGGGCCAATTCGGCGAAGGCATCGATCCGCGACAGGATAGCCTCGGTATAAGCCGCATGCGCCTGCACCGCCGCCCATTCGTCGGCATCGAGCTTGCCCGGCTTGTCGAGCACGCTATTGCTGACCCCGAGCTTGCCGACATCGTGCAGCAAGGCCCCGCGCTTCAACCAGCGTCGGCGTTCCGGCGGCAGGCCAAAGCTTTCCGCAATCATGTCCGTGTACAGAGCGACGCGGGCACTATGGCCGCTGGTATAGGGACTTTTCGAGTCGACCACCTGACCGAAGGCGGCGGCGATGTCGTCGAGGTAATCCTCATCCAGTGGAACGATATGGGAGGCAGGCTCCAGGGCCAGCACGGCGGACATCACCTCTGGCGAACCCAACTCCACCCAGAAGGCGTCGTCATCGGCCACCGCTGCAAAAACGCGCACCAGCGCGGGATCGAACCAAGTACCTGCTCTCCCCTGCACTTCATCGAGGGCCGCCTGTGGGCCGCCAGCGGCATGAAATACATCGATCACCTGAGCCAGCAGGGCAATGCGCGCAAAAAGAGGAATTGCCTCGCCAGCCAGCCCTTCCGGCTTACCCTTGCCGTCGAAGTGTTCGTCCAGGCTGTAGATACCGGCCGAAACGCGCTCCGGAAAACGTAGCCGGCGGGCGATTTCCGCACCCCGCTGGCAACGCGTGGTGATCAGTTCATGCGCGATCTCGCTACCGTCGCGCATGATCGTCAGCACACTGCGAAAACGCTCGGCCAGGCCGGCTTTCAAACCCGTATGCTTGAGTACGAAATTGAGCACTTGCGGCAAGCTGTCGCCGACTGTCTTGAAGTCGCGCTTGAAGCTCAGGTCATCGGTCAGGTAAAGCTCGCAGATGCGCGCCGCATTGCTGCTGCAGCCGAGGTCTTTCAGCAGCAGCGTGTAGTAGAGATCCCACAGTTCATCGTCGCCGAGGCCCAACCGGCGACCAATGTGCATGCCGATCCAGCAGCAGCGGACGCAATGCCCTTCCGGCTGCCCCTCGGTGATATCGAGCGCATGCGACAGCGCCGAGATCAATTCAGACAGCCTCAGGTCGGCCGCAGCCTGAAACGACGAAGGCGGGAGAAATTTGGCGTTCATGGATGTCTAGGATACATCCGGCACACCAAAGTTCTCCCGCCCTCATTTCGGCGGTCCGACGGAAAGCTTTTACTGGGCTGGAATCACCACCGGCTGCTCGACTGCGGCCGGCACGGCGACCTTCTTGTGACCTTCGTCCGGATGCCAGCCGAGAACGGCCAGCATGACCATGAAGCCGGCCACATAGGCGACGGCAACGTGCCAGCCGTGGCGCAGCCACTGGGCAGCCGACTTCGCCTCGGGGAACATGTTGGATAGCGCCACGCCGGCTGACGAGCCGAACCACAGCATCGAACCGCCAAAGCCCACGGCATAGGCCAGGAAACCCCAGTCGAAGCCGCCCTGACGCAGAGCCAGCGCAGTCAGCGGGATGTTGTCGAAAACGGCGGAGACGAAACCCAGCGCGAAGGCCGACTGCCAGGAAGCCGGCGGCAATTCCTCGACCGGCATCATCGAGGCGCACAGCACCAGCGAGAGCAGGAAGATCGAGCCCTTGATCGTGTCCGGCAGCAGTTCCCAGTCATGGCGACGGACCGGGATGGTCAGGATGATCGCCGCCCACACGGCGACGCCGATGAAGGGGAAGTGCTCGGCCAGTTCCGGAAATTTCACGTTGATGGTGATATTGGTCACCACGGCGAAGACCAGCATGGTGGCAACGATGAAGATGCGGCCCCAATCGACATGGGTATGCTCGTGCGCATGCTTGATGATCGGCGAATAGGCATGCTGCTGCTTGGCGCCGAAATAGCCGATGATGCACAGGGCAATGCCGGCTGCGACATAGGCATCGAACACCTGGACCGGGCTGATGCCATCGATCCACATCATGGTGGTCGTCGTATCGCCGACCACTGAGCCAGAACCACCCGCATTGGAGGCCGCGACAATGGCGGCCAGGAAACCGATATGCACCTTGGCCTTGAACAACTGGTGGGCCATCGCGCCACCGATCAGCGCGGCCGCGATGTTGTCGAGGAAGCTGGAGATCACGAAGACCATGACCAGCAGCACGAAACCGCCCTTCCAGTCATCCGGCAGGAATTTCGGCAGCACCACCGGCACGTGGCTCTTCTCGAAGTGACGCGCCAATAGTGCAAAACCGGTCAGCAGGCAGAACAGGTTGGCCACCGTCACCCATTCGTGGCCTAGGTGACCGAAGAAGCCGGCGACACCGACGCCGGTCTTGAAGCCGGTGAAGATGATCTTGTACAGGCTGATCGTAAACAGGCCAGTCAGTGCAACGTAGAGCGTCGCATTATGGAACAGCGCCACACCGAGCAGGGTCAGCGCGAACAGGATGAAATCGACTGGAATTCCGCCGACAGTGGGCAGGTTACCGGCGGCGAAGGCCGAGGCCGGCAACAGGCAAAGCAAGGGCAACAAACGGTGCATGGCTGTTCTCGAAGAGGTTTGAATTTGTTTTGATTCCGCCGGCACTGCAAACGCCGGACTCCCTGATTTTTGGCAAAACCGCATTGTCCACCGCAGCAGTCGGCTTTTCAATTGCGGATTACCCCTTAACGATCAAAATCTGCCTGATCGACCGATTAAATCCTTAAGCTCCTACTCATCGCCGTCCAGGTCTCGCCGTGGCACGGTTTCCGGATCGGCGATGATGCCGCGGTAAATCTCCACACGGTCGCCCGGCTTTAACGCGGCATCAAGCTTGACCAGGCGACCGAAGACCCCCACTTTCTGCGCTGCCAGATCGATATGCGGAAACTGCTTGAGGATGCCCGAGCGCTCGATCGCTTCCTTGACGTTCGACTCGTCCGGCACCTCGATGTTGAGCCAGATCTGGTTGCCCGGTTCGGAATACGCTACGCCGATCTGCATGGTCGATTCTCCCTAGTTCAACAATATCAGGCGGTAACTGGCGTGCCGCTCACACCTGCTGCAGCCCTCGCCTCCAGGCGACGCTCCATCGCACGCTTGCCAGCCAGCAGGAAACCGAGGATGGCGAAACCTCCCGGCGGCAGGATCATCAGCAGCGCCCCGCCGTAGCCCGGCAACTTCATTTCGAGGAAAGCAAAGGATGGCCCGAGCAGGTTGGACGCTTGGGCGAACAACGTTCCAGCGCCGAGGAATTCGCGGATCAGCCCAATCACCGTCAGCGCCCCGGTAAAGCCCAAGCCCATGGCCAGACCATCGACAGCCGAAGCCACCACGCCGCTTTTCACGGCAAACGCTTCGGCCCGACCGAGAATGGCGCAATTGACCACGATCAGCGCGATGAACAGACCGAGCACCTTGTACAGATCGTGCAGCCAGGCATTCATCGCCATATCGACCACCGTCACCAGCGTGGCGATCAGCACCACGAAGACTGGAATCCGCACCTGCGAGCTGACCGTGTGCCGGATCAGCGACACCAGAACATTGGAAACAACCAGCACCGCCGTCGTCGCCAAGCCCATGCCCAGGCCGTTGGTCCCGCTCGTCGTCACCGCCATGGTCGGGCACATGGCCAGCAGTTGCGAGAACACCACGTTCTGCTCCCACAGGCCTTCCTTCATGATGCTGCCGTAACTGTCGCTCATCGCTCGCTCCTAACCGGTGATTTCCGTCTTGTGGGCGGCGAAGAATTCCAACCCACCCTTGACCGCCTTGACCACCCCGCGCGGCGTGATGGTCGCCCCGGCAAACTGATCGAAGACCCCGTTATCCTTCTTGACCGCCCATTTCTCGGGTTCTGGCTCGCCCAGCGACTTGCCGTCGAAGGACTTGATCCACGGATCCTTCTTGGCCTCGATCTTGTCGCCAAGGCCCGGTGTCTCGGCGTGTTTCAGGACGCGCACGCCGAGCGTCTTGCCATCCATGTCGACCGCCATCAGAATCTGGATTTCACCGGCGTAGCCGCGCCCCGCCACCTTGAACAAGGCCGCCTTCATCTCGCTGCCCTGGCGGGCGCGGTAGATGGTCACTGGCTGGCCATCGCGGTCGACATTGACCGTATCCTTCAGGAAATCGTTGTCGGCCATGCCGCTGGGCAGCACTTCCGACAGCGAATCGCGCAAATCCTTGGCTTCGGCCGCGGCGATGGCATCGTGCGTGGCGGTCGAAGCCATGGCCAGCGCACCGCTCGCCAGCAAGGCCACCACGCCGAGCAAGGCCGGCTGGTAACCGATTTTTTCCCGGATGCTTTCCAGATTCATCTTAAGCTCCCTTGTTTTCCGGAATGTCCAGCGGCTTGCCCTTGCGGTCGCGGCCGAGGATGCGCGGCTTGACGAAGCGGTCGATGACCGGCGTCAGCGAATTCATCAACAGCACCGCGAAGGCCATGCCTTCCGGATAGCCGCCGTAGGTACGGATCACCCAGGTGAGCAGGCCGATGCCGAGGCCGAAGATCAGCTGGCCGGTGCCGGTATTGGGCGAGGTCACGTAATCGGTGGCGATGAAGAAGGCGCCGAGCATCGCCGCACCGGACAACAGGTGGGCGGACACGCTCAGGTAATGCGTGGGATCGACGGCATGGCCGATGGCGGCCGGGATCGCCAAGCCCGCCAGCACGGCGACTGGCGTGTGCCAGGTAATGATGCCGGCGAACAGCAGGTAGAGGCCGCCAGCCAGGATCAGGAAGCTGGCCGACTCACCGAAACTGCCGGCCCGGGCACCGCTCCACGAGAACAGCGCAGTCGCGTGCTCGCCGCCAAGCGAGTGCAGCAGATCGATGCCGCGCGACAGTTCGGTCTTGGTGAAGCCAAGCAGTGAGGCGCTGGCCATGGCATCCGGCACCGCCTGGTTGCCGAGGAAGATTTGCAGGCCGTGGATGAAATCGGGCGCAGCCACCGAGTTGATCGGCAGCGGGAGGATCCACTGGGTCAGCGGCACCGGGAAGGAAACGAGCAGCGCAACGCGGGCGACCATGGCCGGGTTATAGACGTTCTGTCCCACCCCGCCGAACACCTGCTTGCCGATCACGATGGCGATGAAGCCGCCGACGATGGCTACCCACCACGGCGCCCAGGGCGGCAAGGTGAGCGCCAGCAGCCAGCCGGTCAGCATGGCCGAGCCGTCCCACAGCGTGCGCTGGATGCGCGCATTTCCCATCATCTTCAACGACAGCGCTTCGAAGCCCAAGCAGGAGAGAATGGTCAGCAGCCACAGGAAGAACGACGGCCAACCGTACAGCCAGAAGCCGTACAGCGTGGCCGGGGCAAGCGCCAGCTGCACGCGGAACATCGTGCGCGTCACCGAGTTGCCGCCGTGGGCGTGCGGCGAGGCGATCGGCTGGGCGGTCAGGGCGCCGGTACTCATGCGATTTCTCCTTGATTTGGGGTGTGCACCGCGGCAGTCGCAGCCGCGGCTTGTTGTGCAGCTTGTTGGGCAGCCCGCTCGGCCTTGCGCCGGGCGGCAGCCTCGGCTTTTTCGCGCGCTTCGCGCTCAAGACGATCCTGGCGGGCCAGCGCCAGCTTCTTGGTCGCCTCGCCACGCAACTTGGCGCGTTCGCGTGCCGAAATGTCGCCCTTGGCGTGGTAGAAGTACTGCACCAGCGGGATGTGTGACGGGCAGACGTAGGCGCAGCAACCACAGGCGATGCAATCGGCCAGGCCAAGCTCGGCGGCGCCATCGAGATCGTCGTTGCGGATGCGTGCGCTCATTTCGAGCGGCAACAGCCCCATCGGGCAAGCCTTGACGCAGCTGCCGCAACGAATGCAGGCCTCCGGCTCGAAAGCCGCCGCTTCGGCGGCATTGAGCAGCAGGACGCCGCTGGTGCCCTTGACCACCGGCACGCGCAGGTGCGGCAACACGGTCCCCATCATCGGCCCGCCCATGACGATGCGCGCCGCTTCGCCGCGCATGCCGCCGGTGAAGGCAATCAAGTCGCTGATCAGCATGCCGATCGGTACCTCATAGTTGCCCGGCTCGGCCACCGCCTTGCCGTTCAACGTGAGCAGTCGGCTGACCAGCGGCCGACCGAGGCATACGGCGTTATGCACCGCCTGGGCCGTGCCGACGTTGTGCACGATGACCCCCACATCAGCGGCTCGCGCGTCGGACGGCACCTCGCGCCCGGTCAGCTCGACGATCAACTGGCGGTCGGAACCCATGGGATAACGAGCCGGTACCGGCTTAACCTCGATCTCGGCGAAGGCGGCGGCAGCCTCCTGCATGGCGGCGATGGCTTCCGGCTTGTTATCCTCGATGCCGACGCGCGCCACCTTGGCGCCGGTGGCAATGAGCATCAGACGAATACCGGAGACGATCTCATGCGCCCGGTCGCGCATCAGACGATCGTCGCAGGAAAGATAAGGTTCGCACTCGCTGCCGTTGATCAGCAGCGTGTCGATTTCGGAACGCCGACCGAGATTGAGTTTGACCGACGACGGAAAGGTTGCCCCGCCCAGTCCGACCACGCCGGCCGCCGCGACGCGGGCCGCAATGTCAGCCGGCGCCAGGGCGTAGGGGTCGGCCGGCACCTCGGTCTCGATCCACGCGTCGTCACCATCGCTATCCAGAGTGATGGCCATGGCCGGCAGCCCGGAGGCATGCGGCGCGGTAATTTCGACGATGGCACTGATCACGCCCGAGGTCGGCGCGTGCAGCGGTGCCGAGATATTGCCCTGGGCGGCGGCGATCAATTCCCCCTTCTTCACCTTCTGGCCAACCAGCACGACCGGCCGCGCCGGCGCACCGACATGCTGCGACAGCATCAGGTAAAGACGGGGCGGCATCGGTACGCGGCGTGCCACCGCATCCGCCGCCGGCCGCTTGTGGTCCGCCGGATGCACCCCCCAGTGCTGGCCGAGAAAGGTTTGGAAGAGATTCATGAAGCCCATGACCGCTCCTTAGCTCACCGATTCATTTTGTGCCGCAGCTTCGGCGGCAGCCTTGGCCGCTGCCGCTTCGCGTTCCGCCTTGCGCCGGGCGGCGGCTTCCGCTTTTTCCTTCGCTTCGCGCGCCAGGCGATCCTGACGTTGTTGCGCCAGCTTCTTGGTCGCCTCGTTGCGCAGCTTGCTGCGTTCCTGCGACGCCATCTCGCCCTTGGCGTGCACGAAGTACTGCACGAGCGGAATCTTCGATGGACAGACGAAGGAGCAGCAACCGCAAGCGATGCAGTCCTTCAAGCCAAAATCGACGGCCTCGTCGAAAACCTCGCCACGAATGCGGGCACTCATTTCCAGCGGCAGCAGCCCCATCGGGCAGGCTTTGACGCAACTACCGCAGCGGATGCACGGATTCGGCTCCTGCTCTGCCACCTCGTCGGCATCCAACGCCAGGATTCCACTCGTGCCCTTGACCACCGGCACGCGCCAATGCGGAATCTGCATACCCATCATCGGACCGCCCAGGACGCGCCGTGCCAGGCCGATGCCCTCGCCCCTCAAGCCGCCGGCAAAGGCGATCACCTCTTGGGCCAGAGTACCGATACGGACCTCGACATTGCCCGGCGCTGCAGCACAGCCACCGTTGATCGTCACCAGCCGGGAAATCAGCGGTTTGCCCTCGCGCACTGCGGCGCGCACGGCCAAGGCCGTACCGACGTTATGCACGATGACGCCAATGTCCGCTGGGCGCCCGTCGGCCGGTACCTCGATGCCGGTCAGCACCTGGATCAGTTGCTTTTCCGACCCCATCGGGTAGCGTGCCGGCACCGGCTGCACCTGCACATTGGCGAAAGCGGCGGCCGCCTCGCGCATGGCGCTGATGGCCTCCGGCTTGTTGTCCTCGATACCGACCAGCGCCAACTTGGCCCCAGTGGCATGCTGCATGATGCGGATACCGTCGACGATGCCGGTAGCGGCATCCCGCATCAGGCGGTCGTCGCAGGAAAGATAGGGTTCGCACTCGCCACCGTTGATGACCAGCGTGGTCACCTGGGCGCGCGAGGCACCGATCAGTTTGACGGCAGACGGAAAGGCGGCACCGCCGAGACCGACGACTCCGGCCGCGGCCACCTTCTTGCCGATGTCGGCTGGCGCCAGGGCAAACGGATCGTCGCACCCCACCAACTCACACCACTCGTCAGCACCATCGGATTCAAGGATGATGGCCGGCAGGCTGAGACCGGAAGGATGCGGCGCGGTGATTTCAGTCACCGCCACGATCATGCCCGAGGTCGGCGCATGAATCGGTGCCGACACCATACCTTGCGCCTCGGCGATCAATTCGCCCTTTTTCACCTTCTGGCCGACCAGCACGATGGGCCGTGCCGGACCGCCCAAGTGCTGTTGCAACGGCAGATAGAGCTTGGCCGGCACGGGCATAGTCCGCACCGGCTGATCGGCGGCCGGACGCTTGTGATCGTCCGGATGGACACCCCAGTCGTCGGCGAACAAGTGCTTGAACAGATTCATTACACCCATGCTGTCCTCACGCAGCGACCGGCTTGGGCATCACCCAATGCTGGATCGTGACCGGGGTGGAAATCATCGTCAGCGCCTCGGTCGGGCACTTGTCGACGCAACTGCTGCAGCCGGTGCAGGCTTCGCGCAGCACGTTGTGAATCTGCTTGGCAGCGCCGATCAGCGCATCGGTCGGGCACACCTTGCTGCAGCGGCAGCAGCCGATGCACAACTCCTCGGCAACCACGGCGATCTTCGGGCCGTCGTCAGACATCGCGGAGAGATCGACGCTCAGACCAAGCTTGGCGGCGATGGCCGCGGCCAACGCCTTGCCGCCCGGCGGGCAGCAGGTCGCCGGCGCCGTGCCATCGACGATGGCGTTGGCGGCGCCGGAGCAACCGGGGAAACCGCATTGCCCACAATTCGAGCCCGGCATCATGGCGATCAGTTCATCGACCACCGGATTGCCCTCGACTTGCAGGAACTTGTTGGCAACGCCCAGCACAATGCCGAGCACGGCGCCGAGCAGGGTCAGACTCAGGATGGCAGCGATCATGGCGTGTTCTCCCGTATTAAACGTTCAGGCCCGAGAAGCCCATGAAGGCCAGGGCAAGCAGGCTGATGGTGATGAAAGCGATGGGCGACCCGCTGAAGGCGAGTGGCACACGGGCCAGCGCCACGCGTTCGCGCAGGCCGGCGAAGATGAGCAGCACGATGGTGAAACCGAGTGCCGACCCGAAGCCGTAGAGCAGGCTCTTGAACAGGCTGAACTTCTGTTCGACGTTGAGCAGCGCGACACCGAGCACGGCGCAGTTGGTGGTGATCAGCGGCAGGTAGATGCCGAGCGACTGGTAGAGCGCCGGCACCGTCTTCTTGATGAACATCTCGGTGAATTGCACGACGGCGGCGATGACCAGGATGAAGGTCAGGATGCGCAGATAGCCGAGGCCGAGCGGTTGCAGCAGCCAGTTGTCGAGCATCCACGAAGCGCCGGCCGCCAGCGTGATGACGAAGGTGGTGGCCATGCCCATGCCGAAGGCCGAATCCACGCTCTTGGAAACGCCCATGGCCGGACACAGGCCGAGAAACTTGATCAGCACCACGTTGTTGACCAAGGCCGTGGAAAGCAGCAGCAGGATGATTTCGCTCATTTCTTGAAAATGACCAAGTTGGGTTGCCCTCTTCCTGCACAAGCTGTGCCAATTCAAGTAAACGGCTGAAAACCCAACGCCAATGCGGTTTCTGCGGTGCACGCATCAAAACGGTGCATTTTTACAATGTCAGCTTGTCGCAAATCCGACATCGATTTCGTCGCATTCCTTCCCAAGCCGCGCCAGCAGGCCTTTACGGAACTGACACCTGGCTGACGGCACGGAACCTGCTAGCCAAAAGCAAAACCACCTTTGTCAGGAGCTCGTTCATGTCGGCCCTTCCCGCAGACCAGAAGCGTGTCGAACCCGGATTACCCCCCGAAGCGTTCAGTCACGCCGTCTATCAGGCCGATCTGGCCATTTCGATCACCGACACCAAAGCCAACATCCTGTTTGCCAACGAGGCCTTCTCCCGCGTCACCGGCTACGGCGCCGACGAGATCGTCGGCCAGAACGAATCGGTGCTGTCCAACCACACCACGCCGCCCGAGCTTTACCGCGAGATGTGGGAGCACCTGACGACCCGTCGCCCGTGGTCTGGCCGCCTGCTCAACAAGCGCAAGGACGGCGACCTCTACCTGGCCGAACTGACCATCTCGCCGGTGGCCGACGCCGACGGCAAGGTCAGCCACTACGTCGGGATGCACCGCGACATCACCGCCCTGCACCGCCTGGAGCGCATGGTGCGCAACCAGAAGGAACTCATCGAATCGGTCATCGACGCCGCACCGGTCGCCTTTGCCCTGCTCGACATCTCGGGCAAAGTGATTCTCGACAACCAGGAATACAAAAAACTGGTCACCGATCTCGGCCTCAAGGAACCGGCCCATAGCCTGCTCGACAGCCTGGCCCCGCAATGGCGCGAGGCCCTGGCGGCCAACCCGCAGGCCTGCGCCTTCGGCAGCATGGAAACCCGCATCGACCGCCCGGCCGGCCGGGCGCGCTGGCTATCGGTCACTTCGTCGGTGATCAACATCCACAGCGACTGCGCCACCAACTACTTCACCAGCGGCGGCCAACCCGGCCTGCTGCTGGCCATCTCCGACGTCTCCATCCTGCGCGAGGAACAGGAGCGCGCCCGCGCCGCCGCGCTGCAGGCCGTACTGGCCGAGGAGGAACGCACGGCGGCGATCCGCGAAGGCCTGGGCGCCGCCCTGTTCCGCCTGGAAGAGCCGATGAACGTGATGGCCTCGGCCGTCGCCGTGCTCCAACGGCGCGACCCCAACACCGCCAGCATGCTGCAGATGGCGCTGAACAGCAGCCGCGAGCATATGGAAACGCTGCGCCAGGTCATCCCACAAAGCCCGCAGGAGATCGTGGTCAGCGTCAATATCAACGAGATTCTGCGCGACGTGCTCGAAGTCAGCACGCCGCGCCTGCTCGGCGCCGGCATCGTGGTCGATTGGCAACCCGCCATCACCCTGCCCGCCATCCTCGGCCGGCCGCTGCAGTTGCGCATGCTGTTCAAGGCACTGGTCGATAACGCCATCGAAGCGATGAATGTCAAAGGCTGGAACCGGCGCGAGCTGTCGCTGACCAGCAAGGTCGATGGCGACCGCATCGTTGTTTCGGTGCTCGACTCCGGCCCCGGTATTCCCGAGGAATGGCGCCTGAAGGCCTTCGAACCGTTTTTCACGGCCAAGAACGGCAGCGGCAAGCACATCGGCACCGGCCTCTCGCGTGCCCAGCAGGTGGTGGCCGACCACGGCGGCATCATCGATCTCGATGACAGCCCGAGCGGCGGCTGTGCCGCCATTGTCGAATTCCGCGTAGACGGCGACCCGATCTGATAGCCCAGAGAACAGCATGCACGACCACATACACATTGCTAAGTCTGACGAGGAATGCCCGCCGCCCGGCGGCTACTGTCGAACGCATGAGCTCAACATCCTGCTGCTCGCGGCACTTTACGCGGTCAGCCGAGTCCTCAGTCGTTCATTGGCGCTCAACGAAACCCTGCGCGACCTGCTGCGCGTGCTGCACGACGAAGCCGGGCTGAGCAAGGGCCTGGTCGCCGTCGTCGATCCTGAGAGCGGCAACCTCAATGTCCATACCCTGTACAACCCCGACGGCCTGGAAGCGGACGACACCCAGTACGCCCCCGGCGAAGGCATCATCGGCCTGATTTTGGAAAAGCCGCGCACCATCAAGCTGGCGCGCGTTGCCGACGAGCCGCGCTTCCTCAACCGGACGCGCGTTTATGATTCCGAGCTGCCCTTCATCGCCGTGCCGATCAAGGTCGGCGGCGACCTCAAGGGCGTCCTCGCCGTGCAGCCCGAAGCGCCGGAAGACGGCCTTCTGGAAGAGCGCGCCCAGTTCGTCGAAATGGTCGCCAACCTGATCGGCCAGAGCCTCAAGCTGTCGATGGACATCGCGCAGGAAAAATCCAGCCTGCTTGAAGAGCGCGATTCGCTGCGCCGCACCGTGCGCCACCAGTTCGGCTTCGAAAACATGGTCGGCCGCTCGGCCGTCATGCGCCGCGTCTTCGATCAGGCGCGCATGGTCGCCAAGTGGAACACCACCGTATTGATCCGCGGCGAAACCGGCACCGGCAAGGAACTGATCGCCAACGCCATCCACTACAACTCGCCGCGCGCGCGCAACGCCATCGTCAAGCTCAACTGCGCCGCGCTGCCGGAAAACCTGCTCGAATCCGAACTCTTCGGCCACGAGCGCGGCGCCTTCACCGGCGCCGTCGAAGCGCGCAAGGGGCGCTTCGAGCAGGCGCACGGCGGCACCCTCTTCCTCGACGAAATCGGCGAAGTGTCGGCGCCCTTCCAGGCCAAGCTGCTGCGCGTGCTGCAGGAAGGCGAATTCGAGCGGGTCGGCGGCTCCAAGACGATCAAGGTCGACGTGCGCATCATCGCTGCCACGCACCGTGATCTCGAAACCGCTGTCGAGATGGGCGATTTCCGCGAGGATTTGTTCTACCGCCTGAACGTCATGCCGCTTTTCCTGCCGCCACTACGCGAGCGTATCGAGGACATTCCGGAAATCGCCCGCCACCTGCTCAACAAGATCGGCGCCGACCAGCGCCGCAAGCTGACCCTGACCGACATGGCGCAACGCCGGCTGGCCAACCACGAATGGCCGGGTAACGTGCGCGAGCTGGAAAACTGCCTGGAGCGCGCCGCCGTGCTCTCCGAAGACGGCCAGATCGACGTCGATCTAATCCGCTTCCCGAGTTCGCGCGAGCGGCCGGGCATGAAGGTGGCGCGTCCGGTCACTGCTGCGGTGGACATGCCTGCCGGGGCAAATCCCGCGCCAGTCGATGTCAACGACCCGGACCTGTCGGAACGCGAGCGCGTCATCGCCGCGCTCGAACAAGCCGGCTGGGTCCAGGCCAAGGCCGCCCGCATCCTGGGCATGACGCCGCGCCAGATCGCCTACCGCATCCAGACCCTGAACATCGAGGTCAAGCAGTTCTGAAAATGAAACGGGGCGGTGCCCAAGCACCGCCCCGCCATTCCTTCCGGTATTCGTCTAACCGCTCAGCCCTCGGCGAAAGGCCGGCCGTAGGCCTTGATCGCGGCCAGAAATTCCGAAAAGTTGGCTTCGCGCACGACCATGGTATTCAAGGTCGCCTTCAGGTCGAAATCGGATAAATCCGCATCGCCAGTCTGGCCGGGACGATGCGACGTCGTCCGCGCATTGGCGCGGGACGAATCGGTAAAGTGCTTGGCGGGTGACATGGTTCGACTCCTGAGTTTCCTGAGATGGATAATGCCAAATGTGTCATCGGTATTCCGTGAGCAAATTCACATCTTTGGCAATTTCCCGTTCCAAGCCTTGGTCGCGCTGCCTTTTGTCGCAAACGCGACATTTCAAGCACCACATAAACCACTGTTTTAATTGAATTAACACCTGGCACTCCCCTTGCAATGGAAAAAGCATCGACAAGGAGAGCTCCATGCCCAAACCCAAGAAACACGTCCTCGTTTGCGTTCAAGGCCGCCCCCAAGGCCACCCGCGCGGCTCCTGCCAGGAAAAAGGCTGCGGCCAGACCTGGCAAGCCTTTTCGGACGAATTCACCGCCCGCAACCTGTGGGCCTCCGGCTACCAGCTGACCAACACCGGCTGCCTCGGTCCCTGCCACCTCGGCCCGAGCGTGCTGGTCTACCCGGAAGGCATCATGTACACCGGCGTCAAACCGGAAGACGTGGCCACCATCATCGACGAACACCTGATGTTCGACCAGCCGGTAGAGCGCCTCCTGGCACCGGCCGACGTGTGGGCCTGATCATGACTACCGTGCGCTACGAAGTCGGCGACATGATCTTCGCTGCCGAAGACATCCTGAACGATGGCGGCATGCCGGGTATCGCCGAAGAAGAAGGCCTGATCGCCACCGCCGGCACGCGCGGCGTGGTCGTCCACTTCGGCGTCGCCGAAATGGATGAAAGCAAGGAAATCTACCTCGTCCAGTTCGAGAACGGCCCTGACGGCACGCTCGGCCACCCGGTCGGCGTCCTACCGGAAGAACTGACTCAGGAAGAACCGGTCGCCTCGTAAAACCATGGCCAAGATCGGCATTTTCTTCGGCACCGACACCGGTCGCACCCGCCTGATCGCCAAGCAGATCGCCAAAAAGCTCGGCGATCAGGCGGATGCCCCGGTCAATATCGGCCGCACCACCCTGGCCGATTTTCTCGCCTACGACAGCCTGATCGTCGGCAGCCCGACGCTCGGCGACGGCATGCTGCCCGGCGAATCCTGCGGCCTGTCGCAACCGAGTTGGGAAGAGTTCGTGCCGCAACTGGCCGAGGTCGATCTCAGCGGCAAGACCATCGCCATCTTCGGCCTGGGCGACCAGAAGAAATACGCCAACGAATTCGTTGACGCCATCGGCCTGCTGCACGATGCCTTCGCCGACAGCGGCGCCCGCATGGTCGGGCGCTGGCCGACCGAAGGTTATGACTTCGCCGCCTCCAGAGCCGTCGACGGCCACGAATTCCTCGGCCTTGCGCTCGACCAGCACCACCAGCCGGTGCTCACCGAGCAACGCATCGACGCCTGGCTGGAACAGATCAAGCCGGAGCTGCTGCCATGAACGCGAACCCCTGGGCCCTGCCCAAAGACCGCGCCATCCGGCGCCTGCTCGTCTCACTCGATGAAAAGGTCGGCGAAGCCTGCGACATCGTTTCCAGCGACAACGGCGACCCGTGCATCGTCACCCTGCGCCACCCCGAACTCGACCGCCTGCGCGCCCACGTCTACCTGCACGGCCAACGGCCGGGCACCTACGGCGTCTTCTTCGAATACCCGCACCCGGTGCCGGGCATCATCGAAACCGAAGAGAACTTGCCGCTGCCGCAGGCCCTGGCGAGTTTGGCGATGCATTTTGATGCGTAAAAACTGACTGCTGCGGTGCACTGGTCAAAGAGGCGAAAAACCGAAACTCTTATTTTCAGCCTTCATAGCCGACTGATATCGACTCAAAGCGTAAAAGCCAACTTGGAAAAAAGGACGTTCAACCTTGGAGTTCAGGGACTCTGCGCGGCTTTATCGCACAGCCTCCCTTGTAACGAATTGTTAGACGTATTTGCCGCTATCAAGATCACCTAGGCTTATACGCACCGGTATTGGGATCAAAGTCCAAACAACGCTCGACGCCAAAACCTTGCCATAGTGTGTCAAGTAATGGTCGGGTAACGTCATCGATGTTCGCCGCTTCCAAACTATCAATCCACAGTTCAGGTGCAATAAGGTGATCTCTGTCTGCCTTTGGGCTGTTTCTGAACATGCGCATTGAGTCGATACCCAATTCATAGTTGGTGACATGCAGTAATGAAAAACTAATTACCGCCGGTCCTGATAGGCCATGCTCTCTTGCCAATGCGAGAAAAGTACCGGTTCGCTCACGAAAGAATTTGGTCATATCTAACGACCAAACATAGAATTTTTCTTCCTCTGAAGGATGCCTTTGGTATCCACCTCCACCAAGAGACGCAGATTCCATTGCACCTGTCCGAAACACCTGTGCGTAACCGTAATGCTCTTCGTCAGTTCTGCCACCAGGGAATACGACGACACCATCAAGGTTGAAAACGCGGCTGCCTCCACCCCATTCTGGCTCGAGTAGCTTGGTGAAGTCGGTGGAGTAAATCGTTTGAAGATTCGGCTGTTGCTTGCCCGCTATTCCGTTCAGAGGCACAAAGTGAACTGCCTTGATTGGGCCAACTATGAGTGGTTTTGGAGTTAGTCGCTGCTTTAACAACTCATTTCGCTCATGTACTACTCGACGTGCCTGCTCGCCTAAGGTGGCGGTTCGGTCAAAAGCTAGGCGAATTTGATCAAATGTCATGTCTGAAATGCTCGTTCCGTTGCGAATGACAAACCTTCTGCTGTTGTTTACCTTGATGGTATGCGGACCAAGGAATGAGGATGGAACGCGCACAACAAGAACGTATCCACCAGAGACGTCGATTGGAAGGAATTGCAAGCCAAGAATTCGAGGCTCAACTCCCGACTCTACAGTTTGGGTTATGCGTCGAATGAGAGCGTCAGCAGCCTCGGAGCCAAGGGGTGATACTTCAGCCGCAACACCGTTTAATTCATTGATTCCAAAAACAATGTCGCCACCATCGGAATTGGCAAGCGCGCTAATGTCTTTCAGAAGTTCATGTTTGTCTTTGTCGCTATTTCCGGGCGCATCTCTCTTGAATTCAAGAGTGCTCGACTCAGGCCAAGCGGATGCGCAGATGTCGGCGATCAAACTGGGTTTTATGGCTGAAAAGCTAGGTGCAAGCATGGTGGCTCCTGACTTTCTGAAAGTGATTCTTTAATGCCGGATTGGACATCTAACAGCTAACAGGCGGATTCATCAGCCACTTATGCGAATTCCAAAGGACACCGAACCAACCCTCTAATTTATCAGTATTAACAATGCGTTATGATTATTTTTGTCGATAACTCATTTACGAGAAAAGAGACCAGCGAGCAAGTGTGCATCCAGTCTGCATTATGCTCAAGAGATTGCGTGGCAATCCAATCTCCACTATCCGGGTAGTCAGATGACACGCAGTTCTTGCCCGAATGCACCCTGTCAGAAAAGCCATAAAACCTTCCGCCTGACACGAGATAGAAAAACAACCGGCCCCAATAACCTCCCGCCAACCCAAGACTTCCGCTTACCATATCGCCATGAGCGATACCCCTTCCCCCAGCCCCCAGCGCATTGTCGCGATTCGGCGCGACTACAACACCTGGGTGGCCAACGAGACCCTTGAAGACTATGCCCTGCGCTTTACGCCGCGCAGTTTTCGCAAGTGGTCGGAAATGCGCGTGGCCAATACGGCGTTTGGCGCGGCCTCCTTTCTAGTGCTGGAGGCCGTGGGCGCCACGATGCTGGTGCAGGCGGGGTTTCTCAATGCTTTCTGGGCGATTCTCGCCACCGGGCTGATCATCTTCCTGCTTGGTCTGCCGGTCAGCATTGCCGCGGCACGGCACGGGCTGGACATGGACTTGCTGACGCGCGGTGCGGGTTTCGGCTACATCGGCTCGACCATCACTTCGCTGATCTACGCCAGTTTCACCTTCATTTTCTTCGCGCTCGAAGCGGCGATCATGGCCTATGCGCTGGAGCTGGCTTTCAAGATTCCACCGGCCTGGGGCTATCTGATTTGCGCACTGGTGGTCATTCCGCTGGTGACACACGGGGTCACCGCGATCAGCAAGTTGCAGGCGTGGACGCAGCCGTTGTGGATTTTCCTGCTCGTGCTGCCCTACGCCTTTGTCTTCGTCGAAGACCCGCAGGCGCTGGCCGGGTTGTGGCAATACGGCGGCGAGCATGGCGGCAGCGGCAGTTTCAATCCGCATCTGTTCGGCGCGGCGCTGACCGTGGGCATCGCGCTGGTGACGCAGATGGCGGAACAGGTGGATTACCTGCGCTTCATGCCGGAGAAGACGCCGGGCAGCGAGCGGCGCTGGTGGTCGGCCGTGGTTATCGGCGGGCCGGGCTGGGTGGTGCCGGGCATTCTCAAGATGCTGGGCGGCGCGCTGTTGGCCTGGCTGGTGCTGCGCAACGGCATTTCGGCCGACAAGGCGGTCGATCCGAACCAGATGTACCTGATCGGCTTCTCGCACGTGTTCAGCAACACGACCCTGGCCATCGCGGCGACGACCGTCTTCGTCATCGTTTCGCAGTTGAAGATCAACGTGACCAATGCCTACGCCGGCTCGCTGGCCTGGTCGAATTTCTTTGCGCGGCTGACCCACAGCCATCCGGGCCGCGTCGTCTGGGTGGTATTCAACACAGCCATCGCGCTGTTGCTGATGGAGCTCGACGTCTTCCGCGCCCTCGGCCAGGTGCTCGGCCTCTATTCCAACATCGCTATCTCGTGGATGGCGGCGGTGGTGGCCGATCTGGTCATCAACAAGCCGCTCGGCCTGTCGCCTAAGGGGCTGGAGTTCAAGCGCAGCCACCTGTACGACATCAACCCGGTGGGCGTCGGCGCCATGGCCATCGCTTCGTTGCTCTCCATCTGCACCTTCGTCGGCCTCTTTGGCGCCGACTTGCAGCCGTATGCGTCCTTCGTCGCGCTGGCCGTCGCCTTCGTCGCTGCGCCGCTGATCGCCCAATTGACCGGCGGCCGCTACTACCTGGCCCGCTCGCAGGCGACTGCTGCGGTGCACGGCGAAAAATGCGCAATTTGCCAGCGCGACTACGAAGCCGAGGACATGGCCTACTGCCCGGCCTATCAGGGCCAGATCTGCTCGCTGTGCTGCTCGCTGGATGCCCGCTGCCACGACCTGTGCAAGCCCGAAGCCAACCTCGCCGCGCAATGGAACGCCGTGCTGCGCCGGCTGCTGCCCAAGGTCGTGCAGCCCTACCTCGACACTGGCCTGGGCCACTACCTGCTGTTGATGACCGGCATCGTGCCCATCCTGGCGCTGATCCTCGGCGTGCTGTACACGCACGAACTGCTTGCCCTGGGCACGCCCGATGCGGCCGCCATCGCCCGCCTGCAGGACACTTTCGTCAAGACCTTCGCCGCCCTGCTCATGCTGGCCGGCATCATCGCCTGGTGGATGGTGCTGACGCAGGAAAGCCGGCGCGTCGCGCAGGAGGAATCGAACCGCCAGACGCAACTGCTGATCCAGGAAATCGAGTCGCACCGCCGCACCGATGCCGCGCTGCAACAGGCCAAGGCCGTCGCCGAGCAGGCCAACCAGGCGAAGAGCCGCTACATCACGGCGATCAGCCACGAGTTGCGCACGCCGCTCAACAGCATTCTCGGCTATGCGCAGATTCTCGCCGCCGACGAGAGCGTTCCGCCCAACCGCAAGCAGGCGGTCAGCGTCATCCGCAAATCGGGCGACCACCTGCTGTCGGTCATCGAAGGCACGCTCGACATCGCCCGCATCGAGGGCGGCAAGCTGACGCTCGACGTCAAGGCCATGGATTTCCCCGAGCTGATGCAGCAGATCGTCGGCATGTTCGAGCTGCAGGCGCGCAACAAGGGGTTGAGCTTCGACTATGAGCCGGTCGGCGAACTGCCGGCCGTGGTGCGCGCCGACGAGAAACGCCTGCGCCAGATCCTGATCAACGTGATCGGCAACGCCGTCAAATTCACCGTGCGCGGCAACGTCGGCTTCAAGGTGGAATGCCGGCGCGACATGGCCATTTTCGAGATTCGCGACACCGGCCCCGGCATCCCGCCGGAAGACATGGAGCGCATCTTCGAGCCCTTCGGCCGCGGCAGCACGGTGCAGGCTGGCGGTAGCGGCGTCGGGCTGACCATCGCCCGCATGCTGACCGACCTGATGGGCGGCGAGATGCAGGTTTCCAGCTCGCCCGGCGAAGGCACGCTGTTCCGCATCCGCCTCTTCCTGCCGCAGGTGCATTCGACGCAAGCGGCCAGGGAACTGCCGCGCCTCAACCGCGTCGGCTACAGCGGCGTGCGCCGGCGCATCCTGGTCGTCGATAACGAGAAGGACGACCGCGACCTGCTGCAGAACGTGCTCGAACCGCTCGGCTTCATCGTCGAGCAGGCGGCCAGCGGTTACGAATGCCTGGCCACCGTACCGCGCTTCCTGCCGCACCTGATCTTCATGGACCTCGGCATGCCCGGTATCGACGGCTGGGAAACCATCCGCCGCCTGCGCCAGCAAGGCCTGGGCGGACGCACCATCGACACGCACATCGCCGTGCTGTCGGCCAACGCCTTCGACAAGAATCTGGAAAACGATGTCGGCATCACACCCGACAATTTCATCGTCAAGCCCTTCAAGCTCAACGATCTGCTCGACTGGCTGGGCCGCGTACTCGATTTGGAGTGGGTGACCACCGCGCAGCCGGTCGCGCCCGCTGCCCCTGCCCCTGCCGAGCCGCCACCGTTGGTGCCGCCCGACGCTACCGAACTCGCCGCCCTCGACGAGCTGATCAACCTCGGCTACCTGCGCGGCATCCTCAACAAGCTGGCCGAGATCGAAAAACTCGACGCGCGCCATGGCGAATTCGTCCGCGTGCTGCGCGATCTTGCGCGACAATTCCAGTTCGACGCCATGAAGGAAATCATCAGAAAGAGCAGCCATGCCGACTAAGCCCAGCGCGACCGTCGACCGCAACATCTCGGACATCGTTCTGATCGTCGACGACGTTCCGGAAAACCTCTCCCTGCTGCACGACGCCCTCGACGATGCCGGCTACACCGTGCTCGTCGCCACGCACGGCGAAGCGGCGCTGCAACGCGCCCGCCAGAGCCTGCCCGACGTCATCCTGCTCGATGCCGTGATGCCCGGCATGGACGGCTTCGAGGTCGCCCGCCAGTTGAAAGCCGATTTCGGCACGCAGCACATCCCCATCGTCTTCATGACCGGGCTGACCGAAACCGAGCACGTCGTTGCCGCCTTTGCCGCCGGCGGGGCCGACTACGTGACCAAGCCGATCCGCCCGGCCGAAGTACTGGCCCGCATTGCCGCCCACATGGCCAACGCCCGCCAGATGCGCCAGGCGCGCAGCGCGCTCGACGCCTTCGGCCAGGCCACCGTCGCCGTGCGCGCCGCCGACAGCCGCATCGTCTGGCAGACCCCGCTCGCCCGCGACCTGCTCAATGCCTATTTCGCCAACCCGGAAACCGTCGCCCCGGAAGAACTGCTCGCCTGGATCGCTGCCGCCCTACAAGCCCGCGGCGAAAGCCGCGAGCCGGCGCAACTGCTCATCGCCGAAGGCAACAAGCGCCTGCTCGCCTCCTTCCACGACCAGACCGGCGACGACGAATGGCTGGTCGTGCTGCGCGAGGAAAACGACGCCTCCGCCGTCGAATCCCTGATCGCCGCCTTCCGCCTGACCCAGCGCGAGGCCGAAGTGCTCTACTGGGTCGTCCAGGGCAAGACCAGCAAGGACATTGGCGACATCCTCGGCAGCAGCCCGCGCACGGTGAACAAGCACCTCGAACACGTCTTCGAGAAACTCGGCGTCGAAACCCGTACCGCCGCCGCCAACCTGGCGCTGGGCAAGATGCGGGTCGGTTGAGCGGGCGGGCATTTTTGCCCGTTTTCGCCTGTGCACCGCAGGAGCAAGGCTCCTGGCGCACAAGCTGCCATGCGATTTGCTCGCCTAACTCGACCGAAACCCGTCCGCACGCTCGCAGTTAAATTTTGCTGCAGTGCACAATAAATTCCCAAACTGCTCTATACTGGCCCCGAGCAACACATTGACTACTTTCAATCAGGACTACGCCATGACCCTCAATACCGAACAATTCACCGCCGCCAACAAGGCGACCGTCGATTCCCTGCTGGCCGTGGCGAATACCGCCCTGGCTTCGGCTGAGCGCATCGCTGCCCTGAACCTGGACACCGCCCGCACCGCCCTGGAAGACACCGCCTCCGGCGTCCAGACCGTGCTCGCCGCCAAGAACCCGCAAGCTGCCATCGCTGCCCAGCAAGCCCTGGCCAAGCCGGCCGTCGACAAGGCGGTCGCCTACTCCCGTTCGATCTACGAAATCACCAGCGAAACCCAGCAGGAACTGGCCAAGATGGTCGAAGCCCAATTCGGCGGCTTCCAGAAGTCCATCGCCGGCATGATGGAAATGGCAGCCAAGTCGGCCCCGGCCGGCTCGGAAAGCGCCGTCGCCGCCATCCAGAACGCCATCGCCTCGGCCAACACGGCTTTCGGCAACATGAACGGCATCGCCAAGCAATTCGCCGACGCCGCTCAAGCCAACATCGCCGCCATGACCAAGGGCCGCTAAGCCTTCGTCATCTGAATAAAAAAGGCCCTGCGCACTGCGCAGGGCCTTTTTGCTGGGATAATTGCGCCAACTCAACACCATCATCACATCCATGTCCGACAAAGAAATCGACAACGATGCAGAGCGCATGCTGCAAGCCGCACTCGGCGGCATGACCCCGACCGAAGCCTTGCTGGCCGCTACCCGTGCCGAACTCGAAGATGTCGAGGGCCGCGCCGCCGCCATCGCCAAGAACCGCGAGCGCGCCCTCAGGCTGCTGGCGGCCCTGGAAAAATCGGGCGACTGACCCTGCCGGCCACGTAGCCGGCGACTACGCATCTCTACGCAATCTAACGTATTTCTCCTCGGAAAGCCCGGCCGTAATCTGGCGTTGCACTGCAGCAAATGCAGTTCCGACAAGATTACCCATCCTTCTGAGGAGCTTCCATGAGCAATCGCCGCACTTTCATCAAGGCCACCGTCCTGGCCGCCGCGTTGTCCTCCATCGGCATGACCGCCCATGCCGCCGACACCATCAAGGTCGGCATCCTGCACTCGCTGTCCGGCACCATGGCCATCTCCGAAACCGCGCTGAAGGAAACCGCGCTGATGACCATCGAGGAAATCAACAAGGCCGGCGGCGTAATGGGCAAGAAGCTCGAGCCGGTCGTCGTCGATCCGGCTTCCAACTGGCCGCTGTTCGCCGAAAAGGCCCGCCAGCTGCTGACCAAGGACAAGGTTGCCGTGACCTTCGGCTGCTGGACCTCGGTTTCCCGCAAGTCCGTCCTGCCGGTTTACAAGGAATTGAACGGCCTGCTCTTCTACCCGGTCCAGTACGAGGGTGAAGAACTCGAGAAGAACGTCTTCTACACCGGCGCCGCCCCCAACCAGCAAGCCATCCCGGCCGTCGAATACCTGATGTCCAAGGACGGCGGCGAAGCCAAGCGCTTCGTGCTGCTCGGCACCGACTACGTCTATCCGCGCACGACCAACAAGATCCTGCGCGCCTTCCTGAAGTCCAAGGGCGTGGCCGAAGCCGACATCATGGAAGAGTACACCCCGTTCGGTCATAGCGATTACCAGACCATCATCGCCAAGATCAAGAAGTTCGCCTCCGAAGGCAAGAAGACTGCTGTCGTCTCCACCATCAACGGCGACTCCAACGTGCCCTTCTACAAGGAACTGGGCAACGCCGGCCTGAAGGCCACCGATGTGCCGGTCGTCGCCTTCTCCGTGGGCGAGGAAGAGCTGCGCGGCGTCGATACCAAGCCGCTGGTCGGCCACCTGGCTGCCTGGAACTACTTCCAGTCGCTGAAGAACGCCGAGAACACCAAGTTCATCAAGATGTACAAGGACTGGGCCGTCAAGCAGAAGCTGCCGAACGCCAAGACCGTGGTCACCAACGACCCGATGGAAGCCACCTACATCGGCATCCACATGTGGAAGCAGGCCGTAGAGAAGGCCAAGTCGACCGACACCGACAAGGTCATCGCCGCCATGGCCGGCCAGACCTTCAAGGCGCCGTCCGGCTTCGAAGTGAAGATGGACGAAAAGAACCACCACCTGCACAAGCCGGTGTTCATCGGCGAAGTGAAGGCCGACGGTCAGTTCAACGTCGTCTGGAAGACCTCCGGCCCGGTCAAGGCTGCGCCGTGGTCGCCGTACATCGCCGGCAACGACAAGAAGAAGGACGAGCCGGAAGGCAAGTAATCCGCTTCGGCTTGAATCCGCACGGGGGCCACGGCCCCCGTTTTGCATTGGCAAGAGCGAGCGCTGCGCGGCCCGTCCGAAAAAGGCCGAAAACCAGCAGTGCACCGCAGAAGTCGCAGTGCAAGGGCGCGCCTGCGTCGCCCTACGCAATTCATCGTATTCCTGATCCGCTTGCCCGCCCGTAACCTGTCGTTGCACTGCACAAATTGCGGACGGACATTTCATGATCAGAAAAATACTCCTTGTTTTACTTTGCGCTGTTGGCCTGCAGGCCCACGCAGCACTCGACCCGGCGCTCGTGCGCCAACTGGCGTCCGAGGATTCGACCGAGAAGGTGGCCGCCATCCGCCAGATCACCCGGAATGCCGATCCCGATGCCGTGCGTGTGCTGACGGCGATGTCCGAGGACAACCTCTACCTTGCCAACGACAAGACGATCGTCATCGCCGACGACAAGGCCTTCGATGCCAGGACTGGCGCAGAAATCAAGATGCCGGCCGAGCCGGAATCGGTCACCGTCAACAACCGCATCCGCGGCGAGCTGGCCAATGCGCTGGCCGCACTCAAGCTGTTCGATGCCGATCCGGCCGTCCGCCTGGCCTCGGCGCAAAAGCTGCAAAGCAACGTCAGCGCCGACATGGCGCCGCTGCTGGACAAGGCACTGGAGAAGGAAAGCGATGCGCAGATCAAGGCCCTGCTGACCACCGCCCACGCCCAGGCCAGCCTGGCCAACCCCGACCCGGCCGTGCGCCTGGCTGCCGTGCAGGCGCTGGCCGATGCCAATTCGCCGACCATCAAGGCCATGCTGCAACCGCTGACCGACAAGGCCGGCGAGCCGGAAGACAAGGTGCGCTATGCCGCCATCGAGGCGGTTAAATCCATCGACCGCCGCCTCGCCGTCGGCGAAACGCTGGGCAGCATCTTCACCGGCGTCTCGCTCGGCTCCATCCTGCTCCTCGCCGCGCTCGGCCTGGCCATCACCTACGGCGTCATGGGCGTGATCAACATGGCGCACGGCGAACTGCTGATGGTCGGCGCCTATTCGGTCTACGGCATGCAGAGCCTGTTCCGCGCCTACGCGCCGGACTACATCGACTGGTACCTGCCGGCGGCCATCCCCGTCGCCTTCTTCGCCGCCGCGCTGGTCGGCGTGCTGATGGAGCGCACGGTCATCCGCTGGCTCTACGGCCGCACGCTGGAAACCCTGCTCGCCACCTGGGGCCTGTCGCTCATCCTGATCCAGGCGGCACGCGTGCTGTTCGGCGCGCAGAACGTCGAAGTCGCCAACCCGAGCTGGATGTCCGGCGGCATCGCGCTGATGCCCAACCTGATGCTGCCGTGGAACCGCATCATCATCATCGGCTTCGCGATGTTCGTGCTGTTTCTGGTCTGGGTGCTGATGAACAAGACGCGCCTCGGCATGTTCGTCCGCGCGGTCACGCAGAACCGCCCGATGGCTTCCTGCGTCGGGGTGCCGACCGCACGCATCGACACCCTCGCCTTCGCCCTCGGCGCCGGCATCGCCGGGCTGGGCGGCGTCGCGCTGTCGCAGATTTCCAACGTCGGTCCCGATATGGGCCAGGGCTACATCGTCGATTCCTTCATGGTCGTCGTGGTCGGCGGCGTCGGCCAGTTGGCCGGTGCGGTCTGGGCGGCGCTCGGTCTCGGCATCTTCTCCAAGCTGCTCGAAGGCTGGGCCGGCGCGGTGATCGCCAAGATCGTCATCCTCGTCGCCATCATCGTCTTCATCCAGAAGCGTCCGCAGGGCATCTTCGCCCTCAAGGGCCGCTTCGTTGAATAAGGAACTGGACACCATGCGCCAACCGCTCATCGTTCGCATCCTGTCCGCACTGGACACCCAGGCCTGGATCGCGCTCGCCGTCTTCCTCGCCCTGGCCCTCGTCGCCGTCCCGGTGCTGCACCTCGCGGTGCCCGAGGAGAGCGCCTTCCACGTCTCCACCTACGCCATCACGCTGGTCGGCAAGATCATGTGCTACGCGCTGGTTGCCGTCGCCATGGACCTGATCTGGGGCTACGGCGGCATCCTGTCGCTCGGCCACGGCCTCTTCTTCGCACTCGGCGGCTACGCCTTCGGCATGTACCTGATGCGCCAAATCGGCCGCGACGGCAGCTACCAGAGCGACCTGCCGGACTTCATGGTCTTCCTCGACTGGAAGGAACTGCCCTGGTTCTGGCTCGGCAGCGACCACATCGGCTGGATGGGCTTCCTGGTGCTGGCCGTGCCGGCGCTGGTGGCCTTCGTCTTCGGCTACTTCGCTTTCCGCTCCCGCATCAAGGGCGTCTATTTCTCGATCATCACCCAGGCGCTGACCTACGCCGCCATGCTGCTATTCTTCCGCAACGAAACCGGTTTTGGCGGCAACAACGGCTTCACCGACTTCAAGCGCATCATGGGCTACGGCATCACCACTTCCGAAATGCGCCTGGTGCTGTTCGGCCTGACCGCGCTGGCCCTGGCCGCGACGCTGGTCTTCGCCGCCTGGCTGGTCAAGTCGAAGTTCGGCCGCGTGCTGACGGCGATTCGCGATGCCGAGTCCCGCGTCATGTTCATCGGCTACAACCCGCTCTGGTACAAACTGACCATCTGGGTCATCTCGGCCGTGCTGTGCGGTATTGCCGGCGCGCTCTACGTGCCGCAGGTGGGCATCATCAACCCCTCCGAAATGTCGCCCGGCAACTCCATCGAGATCGCCATCTGGGTCGCCGTCGGCGGGCGCGGCACGCTGATCGGGCCGATCATCGGCGCCTTCGTGGTCAATCTGGCCAAGAGCTGGTTCACCGTCAGCTTCCCGGAATACTGGCTGTTCTTCCTCGGCCTGCTGTTCATCGTCGTCACCCTGCTGCTGCCGCAAGGCCTGGTGGGCTTGTGGAAGAAAGTCATGGAGAAAAAAGGAGCCGTAGCATGAGCATGGTTGAAAGCTTCCTCGACGACCGCCCGGAAGGCAGCGACGGCGTCGACCAGATCGGCCACTTCGTCACCGGCGAACTCGACCTCTCGCACGGCGTTGCGCTCTACCTCGAAGACATCACCGTCAGCTTCGATGGCTTCAAGGCGCTGAACAACCTCAACCTCGCCATCGACGCCGGCGAACTGCGCTGCATCATCGGCCCCAACGGCGCCGGCAAGACGACCATGATGGACGTCATCACCGGCAAGACGCGGCCCGATTCGGGCAAGGCCTTCTTCGGCCAGACCATCGACCTGACCCGCCTGACCGAGCCGGAAATCGCCCACGTCGGCATCGGCCGCAAGTTCCAGAAGCCGACCATCTTCGAGCAGCACACCGTCTTCGAGAACCTCGAACTGGCCATGAAGACTGACAAGCGCGTGTGGAAGAGCCTGTTCGCCTGGCTGGCCGGCGACGAGCGCGACCGCATCGCCGAAACCCTGCGCCTGATCCGCCTCGACAAGGAAGCCGACCGCCCGGCCGGCCTGCTCTCGCACGGCCAGAAGCAGTGGCTGGAAATCGGCATGCTGCTGATGCAGGAGCCGAAGCTATTGCTGCTCGACGAGCCGGTCGCCGGCATGACCGACGACGAAACCATGCGCACCGCCGAACTCTTCGTCTCGCTCGCCGGCAAGCATTCGCTGGTCGTCGTCGAGCACGACATGGCCTTCGTCGAAAAGCTCGGCGGCAAGGTCACCGTGCTGCACGAAGGCTCGGTGCTGGCCGAGGGCGACCTGGCCACCGTGCAGAACGACCAGCGCGTGATCGAGGTTTATCTTGGGCGCTAAAGTCTCCGCGTCATTCCCGCGCAGGCGGGAATCCAGAGCAGCAGGCACGGCCTTGGGTGCATCCATGGATTCCCGCCTGCGCGGGAATGACGGAGTGGCAATGCTGCGGTGCACGTCCAAATATGGCCAATTTTCAGAACACTCCCTCGATCAGCACTCACGCTTGAGGAAATAAAATGCTCAAAATCGACAACCTCCACCAAGCCTACGGCGGCAGCCACATCCTGCGCGGACTCAGCTTCGAGGTGAAGCAAGGCGAAGTCACCACCCTGCTCGGCCGCAATGGCGTCGGCAAGACCACCCTGCTCAAGTCGCTGATGGGCCTCGTCAAGACCAAGGAAGGCAGCATGAGCTTCGACGGCAAGGACATCACCCACCTGCCGCCGCACGAACGCGTCAAGGCCGGCATCGGCTACGTGCCGCAGGGCCGCGAAATCTTCCCGCGCCTGACCGTCGAGGAAAACCTGCTGATGGGCCTGGCCACCAAGCCTGGCGGCAGCAAGATCCCCGAACGCATCTTCGAGATGTTCCCAGTGCTCAAGCAGATGATGCACCGGCGCGGCGGCGACCTCTCCGGCGGCCAGCAGCAGCAACTCGCCATCGGCCGCGCCCTGGCCATGGGCCCCAAACTGCTGATCCTCGACGAACCGACCGAAGGCATCCAGCCCTCCATCATCAAGGACATCGAACGCGCCATCCGCATGCTGGCCCAAACCGGCGAAATGGCCATCCTACTCGTCGAGCAATACTACGATTTCGCCGAATCGTTGGCCGACCAATACCTGCTGATGGAGCGCGGCGAATTCATCATGCGCGGCCGCGGTGAAACGATGCCGCAGGATGGGGTGCGGGAAGCGTTGGCGGTTTGATTGGTTAGGGTCGGCTTACGACCCGTTGCTGTCGTTCAGGTATTGCGCTCGCTAGGTCTACTTCCTGGCCGAAAGCTGCCGCCATTTGCCCTGCTCACACCGGTAATGCGGTAGAGGACTTCACTTCTCGCATGAAGTGACATAGACGTATTGAATTCGGAGCCGATGCCCCATTTGCCTGACTTGGAGCTAAGTTATTCTTTGTTCCTCGGTGCGCTCCCTGTACGAGAAGTCACCGCGAGCAGTATCCGCAACGTAGCCACACAACCGAACGACACCAACAAGACTGTGACCCACGACCATTCAGGAAACAGATAAGACGTCGTTGCCGCCAGAATCAAGAAAATGAATACAAAGAACATGTGCTTTGCCATGAGAAATGGATGGATGAAGCGCTGAGCTATCAGATTCCAGGCTAGGCATCCCCGAGTCCTCGCTCTTCAAAAGTCTTGCCATCCCGAATGTGATAGATACGCTTGAAGGTGGGAATGATTTTCTCGTCGTGGGTAACCACAATAATGGCGGTTCGAAACTGCTGGGCCATATCGTTGAGAATACGTACGACGCTGAGCGCCCGTTCGCTATCCAGCGGGGCCGTCGGTTCGTCTGCCAGAATCACTGGCGGTTGATTCGCCAAAGCGCGCGCAATTGCCACGCGTTGCTGCTCGCCACCGGAGAGGTGTGAGGGATTCGCCCTGGCGCGGTGACCGACATCAAGCGCATCCAGTAATTCATTTGCCCGCTTTCGCGCTTCGCCATTTGGCTTGCCGGCAAGCATCGGCAACAAGGCCACGTTATCGGTGACGTCCAGAAAAGGAATCAGGTAAGGCGCCTGAAATACAAAGCCAATCCGGTCGCGACGCAGCGCTCTGAGGTCCGGAATCTTCCAGCCATCCTCGAAAATCACCTCATCACCCAGGGTCATCCGGCCAGCTGTCGGCTCAATGACGGCGCCCAGGCATTTCAGCAAGGTGCTTTTTCCCGAGCCTGACGGACCTATCAGACCGACCACCTCCCCGGGCGCCACAGTCATATTGACGTTTTTCAGGGCGTCGACCGCCGTATCACCTTCACCATAGCGCTTGCGCAGACCCTCGATGTGAATCCCGAAACCTTTCACCTTAACCTCCAATAGCCGTAGCCGGGTCGACACGCAAGGCGACACGAATGGCGAGCGTGCTGGCCAGAGCGCAGATGAGCATCACCACGATGAATCCTCGTACCGCGTCGCCAGGTTCGAGGAGGACAAATTTCGGAAAAAACGGCGCCCAGAGGGTAGCGGCGGTCTTGCCGACCATGAAGCCAATGAGGCCCAGGCCCATGGCCTGTTGAAGAATCATCCCTGCAATTGTCCGATTGCGGGTGCCGATGAGCTTCAGAACAGCTATCTCCCTTATTTTGCCCAGCGTCATGGTGTAGATGATGAAAGCGACGATGGCGGCGCTGACGATGGCCAGAATGACCAGGAACATGCCGATTTGTTTGGCGGAGGTGGCAATCAGCTTGGAGACCAGAATCTCCTCCATCTCGGCACGGGTAAAAGCTTGCAGATGCTTCCAGCGGCGAATTTCACTTGCCACCTGTTCAGACTCGATGCCAGGGGCAATCTGAACCAGTACCGCATTGACGTTGTGATTGGCGTTCTGCGCAGCCAGGATGGCGTCGAGCAGGCCTGGTACGCCGGGTCGGTTCAGGCTTGGATTGGCAGTTGTGCGGGCGCGTTCATTGAGAATGGCGTCGTTGTCCTTGAGAAACTGTGCTTCCTGCGCATCCTTGAGCGGGATGAAAACCATCGGGTCGCCGCCCGACGAGACCATGCGCCGTGTAAGGCCAACCACGCGATAGTCGTGGCGGCGAATACGTATTGTGTCGCCCAATTGAAAACCGGTCTTCACATCGGCGACTGCCTCGTAATGGCTGCGGGTGATGTGCCGGCCGGCAATCAGGTAGCTGGGCTCGCCGGGTTGCCCAGGTTCGAAGCCAACCACCATGGCCCGAACATCCGTATTGTCGAGGCGAACCTGCATCGTCAAATAGGTGACATTGGCCGCGCGGGAAACCCCCGGCAGAGCGAGTAAGGCCCGATAAACGTCGTCACGCAGACTCGACGATTCGGCGTAAGGCCCTTGGGTCTCCTGTTGCACCACCCAAATGTCGGCACCACTGTTGTTGAGCAGCGCCTTGGCATCGTCGACCATGCCGCGATAGATGCCGGCCATGCTCAATGTCACGCCAATCAACAAACCCAGGCCGATACCGGTCAGGACGAACTTTGACCAGGAATGCAGGATGTCCCGCCCGGCCAGGCTAATCACTTGGGTTTCCCCACGAGTTGGCTGACCACCTTGATGCGTGCGCCCTCGTTGAGGTCGCGCTCGCTATGAATGACCACCTCGTCGCCAGCAACCAAGCCATCGAGAATCTGTACGTTGCCATCAAGACTGTTGCTGCCCAGCTTCACCGGGGTCAGGCTGGGTTTGCCGTCCTTGAGCTTCCAGACGCCGCTGCCTTGGGGCATCTGTTTGATGGCAGCGTTCGGGAGCAGCAAGCCGGATTGAGCTGCACCGGTTTTCACGGTGACTTCAGTCATTTCGCCAACGCTCAGTCCCTCGGGGATGCGCTCGAACGCGATTTGAGCGATGCGCTCCTCGGTCACGCTGTCACTCACCGGCTCGAGGCGCGCCACCTTGCCAGGTAGGGGCGTCGAGGCATTGCTGCGCAAAACAATCTCCGCCGGTTGCCCGAGCGCCAGCCCCCGCGAGCGCCCCTGGTCCAGGCGTGCCTTAACCCAGAGGCTGTCCGGTTCCACCAGGCGGAGGACTGCCTGGCCGGCAATCACCGTCGAGCCGGGTTCCGCATCGCGGCTCGTCACCAGTCCATCTCGCGGGGCCAGCAGACGCAGGTTGCCGCGTTGTTGGTGGATGCCGTCCTGGTCGGCCTTCAGCCGAAGTTGCTCCTGGCGGGCACCCTGCAGGTTGGCTTCGCTGGCCTCAACCGCCGCCTGAGCTGAATCGAGTTCCTGCTGCTTGCCTTCCACCGCGCTGGTGCTGACGAAATTCTTTCTGCCCAGGTCGCGATAGCGTTTGGCATTGAGCTCGGCAAGTTGCCGCCTGGCCAAGGCATCCTTGCGTTGTGCTTCGGCGGCGGTGACGGCACTGGCAGCCCGGGCATAAGCAGCTTCCGTTGAACGAAGGCGCTCATCCAGGTCAACCGGGTCGATTTCCGCCAGCAACTGCCCAGCCTTAACCGTCTCACCCACATCCGCATGAACAGCTTTGACGCGTCCCGCAGCCGTCGGGCCGATGAGATAACTACGGCGGGCTTCGACCGTGCCGATACCAAATATCGCTGGGGACAGCGAGCCCATCTCCACGCGGAGTGTGGTGACCTGGATGGGAGATAACGGGCCTGAGCGGGCGACAACCACGCCAAATCCGACGACGAGTATGGCGGCAAAAAGCCAGAGTCCAAGCTTACGGCTAATGAACTGGCCGGGTTTCATGATTGGACTCCCAGGCTGGCAAGGTAGAGGCGTAGAACGCCAATTACCGGCTCCTCGGCATCTGGTGAGACGCCACCGAGCATGGACTGCATCACCAGACCTTGTATGGCGCCGAGAAATAGCGCAGCGGCAGCCTGGACATCCACATCGTCTCCTATTAACTGGGCAGCTTTGGCTTTGCCCAAGGTTTCAGCCAACATCTGCCGATAGCGCCGCATGATTTTCTGCACGCGCTGCCGTACGGGCGAGCTATCCGGCTGCTGGAGTTCGGCAAAGACCAGGCGCGGAACACCGGGAAATTCACGTATGAATTTCACGTGTGCCAGGAACATGGCTTCCAGTCCGCTCAAGACGTCGGGGGCCGATGCTTGTGCATGCCCAAGTTTGGCCATCAACTGCATCTCTATCCATTCGATGACGGCCAGTCGCATCGCCTCTTTGGTCGGAAAGTGGCGGAACAGGGCACCCTGCGTCACATTCATCGCTTTGGCGATGTCAGTCGTCGTGACGTCGGCGGGATTTTGCTCGGCAGCCAGTGCCACCACGGTGGCGATGATTCCTGCCTGACGGGACTCGGTTGATTGGCGAGAGTTAAGGGTCATGGTCGCTTGTATGTAATAAGTTACTTACAAGTATAGCCAATCAATTTTTGATTTGTCTAATATTCTTGTTGCCAGTAGCAACTCTTTGTTGCGGATGCTGATTTTTACTTCATAGCGGCCATAAACGAAATGATGGAATGGAAAAACACCTCGCAACTTTCATCAGAGGTATTTCACAGCAATGATGGATGAGTCTTTTGGGAGAGATAGATGACCACGAACACTTTGAAGATTGCCCTGTCAGCTATTGCGTTGGGTTTGATGGCGTCAAATGAAACGCCAGATTGAGATTTATCGTTGGGGACGATGACCGCTACCTGACGGTTTGCAGTCATTTGCCGTAGGTAGGGGAACGGTCTGCTCCTGGCCGATACCCGCCATCTACGGAGTGCTATAGTCCCTCCCCCACCTCACCCCGCCTCCCCGGCAGACTGGGCTTTGCCCGATGATCGAATCCATCCTCCTGACCTCCGTCCGCATCGTGACCTTTCATGGGCGGGCGCGCTTGACCAATTCCAGCGGCTTTTTCTTCGAGCGCGACGGGGCCTTGTTTCTGGTGACCAGCCGGCATGTGCTGGTCGATGAGGCGAGCCAGCACTTCCCGGATCGGCTGGAAATCGAGTTGCACATCGGCAGCGATTTTTCGCGCTCGGTAGGTTTTTCCATCCCGCTCTTTCGCGATGGTCTGAGCCTGTGGCGCACCGGCTCGGATGCGGCGGGCAATATCGATGTGGCGATGATCGAGATCGACCGGGCCGCCCTGCCGGCCAACGTGGTCTATCGCGCCTTTACGCCGGCCCATCTGCCGCAACGTTTCGAGGAGATCGAGGTCGGCAGTTCATTGCTGGTGGTGGGTTTTCCGCTCGGCTTCCACGACACCTTGCATCACTTGCCGGTGGTGCGTCAGGCAGTGATCGCTTCGTCGTTCGGCATGCGCTTTCAGGGCCAGGGCTATTTCTTGACCGATGCGCGCACGCATCGCGGCACCAGCGGCGCACCGGTGGTCATGCGCGGCAATGCGCAGGCGCCGGGCATGGCGGAATTGCCGTGGCTGCTGCTCGGCATCCACTCGGCCCGGCTCGATGTCGGTACGCGCGATTTGCGCATCGATGAGGCGCTGGGCCTAAACTGCGCCTGGTACGCCGATATCCTGATGACGCTGAGCGCCCCGCGTCGGAGTTAATTGCGTCGCTGGCAGAGCAGCGTCAGGTAGAGCGCTTCCACCTTCTCCCGCGCCCACGGCGTGCGGCGCAGGAATTTCAGGCTGGAGGAAATACTCGGATCGACGTTGAAGCAGCGGATGTCGATCTGCCGCCCGAGGCCAGCCCAGCCGTGGTGCTCGACCAGTTCGGTCAGCATCTGTTGCAGCGTGATGCCGTGCAGCGGGTTATGGGGCTGGGTATCGCTCATCTCGAACGGGCTCAGCGCTGGCGCGACTTGGCTTTGGGCAAGGGTTTGCGCTGACGCTGGCCCGGACGCGCCTTGGCGGCCTCCGGGGCCGGCTTGGGCATCAGCAGGTTCTTGGCCGTCGTCTTGCCGGCAGCGCGATGTTCGAGAATGGCGGCATGCCAGACGGCGGCATCGTGTGCGATGGCCGGCGCGGCGACCGGCGTGTAGTCGGCCAGGCGCTGGCGCAGATCGAACAGACGCTTGGCGTAGTCGTCCTTGGCCGACAGGGTTTCGACCAGTTGCTCGGCCGCCGGCGTCAGCGCCAGGCCACCGTCGCGCTCAACCAGCAGGCCGGCTTCGCCGAGGCGGGCGATGGTTTCGACCAGCTTGCCCTCGCCCGGTGCGCTCGATTGCATCAGGTCGATGGCGGCGATGATCTCGACCGGCTCGGCCGGACGACGTTTGGAAGCCATTGCCGTCGCCAGCAACAGGAGGGAGTCGTGATCGTGAATGGGGTGCATGGCAGGCCTTGGTGAACTGCCGCGCCAACAATCGGGACTCGGGCAGAAAGGCGGCAGTTTACTGTCCGGACGACGAAAAAGCCCGGAATAATTGCTGGACCGCAAAATTCATAGGGAACCGTTTAGCTGTATGGCGCAGCAATTCTCGAATTGGCGAACTCGATCAACCCAGATTGCGTACAGCAATGCTCGCGGCGGTCGCTACGACGCTATCGGCCCACTTTGCATCCGCGCGCGGCTGGGTGAAATAGACCGCCAAGGTATAGCTCTGCCCGCGCGGCGAACGCAGGATGGCGATATCGTTGGTCGTGCCGTAGTCGCCTGAACCGGTCTTGTCGCCGATGCTCCATCCCGCCGGCAAGCCGGCGCGAATCCGTTTGCCGCCGGTAGTATTTCCCTGCAACCAGCCATCCAGACGCCGACGTTCGCCTATCGGCAACGCCTCACCGAGCCCTAGCGCCCGCAGGCTGGCCGCCATCGCAGCCGGTGTGGTGGTGTCGCGCACATCGCCGGGCACTGCCGAGTTCAATTCGGTTTCCCAGCGGTCCAGCCGAAAATCGCCATCGCCGATCGAGCGCGCAAATGCCGTTACGCTTGCCAGCCCGCCGAGCAGGCGAATCAGCAAATTAGCCGCCGTATTGTCGCTATATTGCAGCGCCGCCCGGCATAGCTCTTCGACGCTCATGCCAGCGCCAACCCGCTTTTCGGTAAGCGGCGAGTAGGTCACCAGATCGGTCGCGGCAATGGACAACCGACTCTCCAGCAAACCCGGCTCGCGTACCGCCTTGGCCAGCACGGCACCGGCCAGCATCAGTTTGAAGGTGCTGCACATCGGAAAGCGTTCGCCCGCCCGATAGAGCAAGCGATTTTCGCCGCTCGCCCCATCGATCAGGCATACCCCCAACCGCCCACCGCTCCGAGCCTCAAGCACCGCCAATTGCTCGACTTCTGTACCGGGCTTCGCGGCAGACGGTGCGCAGGCGCCGAATACCGGCAAGCCCAGGGCCAAGCCTAGGAGTTTTCGGCGGAAAGGCAGCGCAACTCGATTCATCGAAGCAGCATAGAGCATGTGCGCAACAACGGACAAGCAGCGCTCAGCAGCACTCCTCTTCCAGGCGTTCCAACAGGTGCAGCGCTTCTTCGTCTTCCCAGGTTTCGAACAATTCGCGCACCTGGTTGATGTTGCAATGGATCAGGAAGAGATCGTCCGGCTTCGGGCCGGAGCCGCCGTGACGCTTCTTGTTGAAGTATTCCCAGAAGCTGTTGTTGCGCCCGGGAATTTCCAGGTGGCGGTCGATGCACTCCATGATGCGGCGAGCGTTGCCGGCGCAATCGATGCCTTCGAAGCTGACGTAACGATCCGGCTTCTGCCGGCAGCCGCATTGCTGTTCCATGCTGGTCTCCTGACTGGACTGTGTTGCTCAGGATTATCCGGACGCGGGATAAACGCGTCCGTCGGCCAGCCGACACTAAATCGATTCAGGAAACAGGCGACCCAAGGCGTCGAGCGACGGGATCAGATAGGCGCGCCTGCCGCGCCGCAGGATCAACCCGTCGCGCTCCCACTGGTTGATCAGGGCGGAGATGGTCTGGCGGGTGGCGCCGAGTAACTCGGCGATGTCCTGCATGCCAAGGTCGAGCGGAATCAGCCAGCCCTCGTCGACAATCTGCCCGCGCCGCTCGGCCAGCCCGATGAAGAAGCGTGCGAGGCGAGCCGGCACCTCGCGAAAAGCCAGGTCTTCGACCAGGGTCACGGCATCGCTCAACAGGCGGCCGAGCACGCGCATCATGACCGGCGTGATGGCCGGCTCATTGATCAGCTTCTGGGCAAACAGCCGGGTATCGGCCACCCAGATGCTGCTCGGCGCCACCGCCTGGACATAGGTTGGCGTATGCGTCGTGTAGATGTCTCCGCATTCGAGGAAGCCCAGGCTCAACTCGCGATTACCGCCTGAAATGTAGACCTTCAAGCGCCCGGAACGCACGATGAACACCTGGTTGGTCGCACAATTCGGCCCCGACAGCAGGTAGCCCTTGGCCAGCTCGCGCCGATTGAAGCCGGCGAGCAGACCTTCCGGTGTTTCGGAACGGGCGATCTCGGCAAGATCGATGGAAACGGCGTGGGGCGGGCGCATATTTCGGGGGATGCAAAAACAACGCCATCGCCTAAGCCCTTGATTCATTGACGCCTGGAAGCAGCCACCAATCCCCTTGGCAGCTTTGCGACAAAGCCACTCCTGCGGTGCACAGCCCAATTTGGCTAAAATCCGGCATGGACTACGGCATTACCGACCTCACCACCTTCATCGTCGGCACGATCTTCATCGTGCTGCTCCCCGGTCCGAACTCGCTGTTCGTCATGACCGTCGCCTCGCGGCGCGGCATCGCCGCCGGCTACCAGGGCGCCTGCGGCATCTTTGCCGGCGACACCATTCTGATGATCCTCGCTGCGACCGGCGTCGCCTCGCTGCTGCACGCCACGCCCGCGTTGTTCATGGTCATCAAATACACCGGCGCTGCCTACCTCGGCTGGCTCGGGTTCGGGCTGCTGCGCGGCGCGCTGGAACGCTGGCGGCGCACGCCGGGCGACGAGGCCCTGGCACCGCCCAGCGGCGAGCAGCGCCCCTTCGGTACCGCCTTCCTGATCAGCCTGACCAACCCCAAGGCCATCCTGTTCTTCGTTTCCTTCTTCATCCAGTTCGTTGCGCCCGGCTACCCCAACCCGGCCATTCCCTTCCTGGTCCTCGGCCTCATCGTCCAGTTCTTCAGTGCCCTCTATCTCTCCGGCCTGATCTTCGGCGGCGTCTATCTGGCCAGTTTCTTCACCCGTCGCCACCGGCTGGCGGCCATCGGTACCGGCTGCGTCGGGCTGCTCTTCATCGGCTTCGCCTTGAAACTGGCCAACGCCACCCTGACCTAAGCCGCTGCTTTGGCCTACCATAGCGGCATTCGGCACTCTTGCCTGCGATAATCGCCATGCCCGTCTCTCCTGTCTCCGACCACGCCATCGAGCAACTCGACGCCTGGTGGCGCGCTGCCAACTACCTGGCCGGCGCGATGATCTACCTGCAGGCCAATCCGCTGCTCGCCGAAGCGCTACGGCCGGAACACATCAAGCAGCGCCCGCTCGGCCACTGGGGCAGCAGCCCTGGCCTCAGCTTCATCTACGCCCACCTGACCCGGCTGATCAAAACGCATGACCTCGACGCCATCCTGCTCGCCGGTCCCGGCCACGGCGCACCGGGTATCCTGGCTCCGGCCTGGTTGGAAGGCAGCGTCAATGAACGCGACCCCGAGCGCGGCTGGGGCCTGCCCGGCCTGACCCGCTTCTGCCGCGACTTCTCCTTCCCCGGCGGCCTGGGCAGCCACTGCACGCCGGAAGTGCCCGGCTCTATCCATGAAGGCGGCGAACTGGGCTACAGCCTGTCGCACGCCTTCGGCGCGGCCTTCGACAACCCGGACCTGCTCGTCACGGCCGTGGTCGGCGACGGTGAAGCAGAAACCGGCCCGCTCGCCACGGCCTGGCACAGCAACAAGTTTCTCAACCCGGTGCGCGACGGCGCGGTGCTGCCCATCCTGCACCTCAACGGCTACAAGATCGCCAACCCCACCCTGCTCGCCCGCATCCCGCGCGAGGAATTGCTGGCGCTGTTTATCGGCTACGGCTGGTCGCCGCGCGTCGTCGAAGGCGACGACCCGATGACCATGCACCGGGCAATGGCCGAGGCCATGGAGCAATGCCTCGCCGACATCAGCGCCATCCAGCTGGCAGCACGCCAAGGTGGAAAACTGGAACGCCCGCGCTGGCCGATGCTGATCCTGATCTCGCCCAAGGGCTGGACCGGGCCGAAATTTGCCGATGGCCATGCCGTCGAAGGCACCTGGCGGGCACACCAAGTGCCGCTGGCCGAGCCGCGCCGTAAGCCGGAAAACCTCCAGCGGCTTAACGAATGGCTGCTCTCTTACCGCCCGCAGGAGCTATTCACGCCAGACGGCCAACCCCAGCCACGGCTCAAGGACTTCGCCGCGACTGGCGACCGCCGCCTCGGCTGCACGCCACAGGCCAACGGGGGGCTGTTGCGCAGACCGCTGGCCCGGCCAGATTGGCGCGACCATGCGGTTGGCGTCGCCGCCCCCGGCAATGCCAGCGCCGAGAACACCGACCCACTCGGCCATTACTTGGCCGAACTGATTCGCCGTAACCCGCATAATTTCCGCCTGTTCGGCCCGGACGAAACCGCCTCGAATCGGCTGGGTGCGGTGTTCGCAGCCACCGGCAAGGCCTGGCTCGGCGAAACGCGCCCGGCCGATGCCGACGGCGGCCATCTGTCGCCCGATGGCCGCGTCATGGAAATGCTTTCCGAACATACCCTCGAAGGCTGGCTCGAAGGCTACCTGCTGACCGGCCGCCACGGCCTGCTCTCCACCTACGAAGCTTTCGCCCACGTCATCGACTCGATGTTCAACCAGCACGCCAAGTGGCTGGAGATGTGCCGCCATGTGCCCTGGCGCGCCTCGGTGTCGTCGCTCAACCTGCTCATCACCTCCACCGTCTGGCGGCAGGACCACAACGGTTTCACCCACCAGGACCCGGGCTTTCTCGACCTGGTGGTCAACAAAAGCCCGGCCGTCACCCGCATTTACCTGCCACCCGATGCCAACTGCCTGCTCGCCGTGGCCGACCGCTGCCTGGGCGAGACCGACACGATCAACGTCATCGTCGCCGACAAGCAGCGGCATGTGCAGTATCTCGATGCCGAAGCGGCTGCCCTGCATTGCGAACGCGGCATCGGCCTGTGGGATTGGGCGAGCAGCGACGACGAAAGCGATAGCGAACCCGAAGCCGTGCTTGCCAGTTGCGGCGATGTCGCCACGCAGGAAGCCCTGGCCGCCGCCGAGTTGCTTACCGGCCACTTTCCCGATCTCAAGCTGCGCTTCGTCAATGTCGTCGATCTGTTTACCCTGACGCCGCCCGAGGAACATCCGCACGGCATCAGCGACCGCGACTGGACCAGCCTGTTCACCGCCGACAAGCCGATCGTTTTCAACTTCCACGGCTACCCCTGGCTGATCCACCGCCTCGCCTACCTCCGTCCCAACCATGCCAATCTGCATGTGCGCGGCTACAAGGAACACGGCAGCATCAGCACGCCACTGGAACTCGCCATCATCAACCAGATCGACCGTTACTCACTGGCCATCGACCTCATCGACCGCGTCCCCCGCCTGGCCATCGCTGGCGCCCATGTGAAACAGGCGCTTTGGCAGCAACAGCGTGAGTGTGTGGCTTACGCGCACCGACACGGCGTCGATCCGGAAGCAATCAACGCCTGGCATTGGGGCGGCATTGCCCCGGCCCGCGCTTGAGCCGATACAGGCCACCCACTAATTTGAGACAATCGCTTTTTTGCCCCCGACCCCGCCATGATCCAAGGCCAGTACCGCTACTCCATCCTGCAGGTTCCTGAAACCGTCACCCCGCTCAAGTTCCGCGGCCACGTCCGTCAGGAAATCGAGGCCGTGCAGGCCACCGCCAAGAACGCGGAAGACATCATCCTCGTCCGCCTCTTCGTGCTGGAAAAAATCCTTTTCGGCCTGGGCCAGAAGAAGGTCGACAGCATCCTGCACGGCATCGTCGCCAAATGTCAGAACATCGAGCGCATCGAACTGGAACCCCTCGCCCGCCCGCTGACGGCAGAAGAAATGCAGGAAGCGGCAGCGGAAGCACAGGCCAATCTGGAAGAGCTGGGACAGCGGGTGATGGAAATGAAGGGCCTGGGGAGCTCGACCGACTAAGCCCGCCAGCTACGTCGACCTCGCACTCGGCAGGAATGCGAGGTCACCGGCCAGCCCAAACCGGCCCGGGCTGTTGCCCTAATCGAGCGATGCCGCCACCTTGGCCCGCGCGGCATGCAGCTTTTTGTAGCTGTCGATCAGGCGTTGATGCCGATCCAGGCCTTCGAGCGCCATGCTGGTTGGCGTCAGGCCATGGAAGCGGACGCTGCCATCGACCGAGCCGAGCACGGCATCCATGCGTTCATTGCCGAACATCCGGCGGAAGTTGGCTTCGTAATCGTCCAGTTCCAGTTCGTCGTCGAGCAGCACTTCGAGTACGACATTCACAGCCTGGTAGAACAAGCCACGGTCGACAGTGTTTTCGTTGTACTGCAGGTAGGCCTCGACCTGCTCCTTGGCCGCTTCGAAATCCTGCAGGGCGAGGTTAATCAGCAGCTTCAGTTCGAGAATGGTCAGCTGGCCCCATTCGGTGTTCTCGTCGAACTCGACACCGATCAGCGTGATGATGTCGGTGTAGTCGTCGAGCTCGCTCTCTTCCAGGCGTTCGAGCAGCGCTTCCAGGGCTGCGTCGTCGAGACGATGCAGGTTCAGGATGTCTTCGCGGAAGGCCAGCGCCTTGTTGGTGTTGTCCCAGATCAGGTCGTCCACCGGGTAGATTTCCGAGTAGCCGGGCACCAGGATGCGGCAGGCGGTGGCGCCGAGCTGGTCATAGACCGCCATGTACACTTCCTTGCCCATTTCTTCGAGGATGCCGAGCAAGGTGGCGGCTTCGTGAGCATTGGATTCTTCGCCATGGCCGGAGAAATCCCACTCGACGAACTCGTAGTCGGACTTGGCGCTGAAGAAGCGCCACGACACCACACCACTGGAGTCGATGAAGTGTTCGACGAAGTTGTTCGGCTCGGTGACGGCGTTGCTTTCGAAGGTCGGCCGCGGCAGGTCGTTCAGGCCTTCGAAGCTGCGCCCCTGTAACAGTTCAGTCAGGCTGCGTTCGAGCGCAACTTCCAGGCTCGGGTGAGCGCCGAAGGACGCGAAGACGCCGCCGGTGCGCGGGTTCATCAGGGTCACGCACATGACGGGGAACTCGCCGCCCAATGAGGCATCCTTGACCAACACGGGGAAGCCCTGCTTTTCCAGTTCCTCGATGCCGGCGACGATGCCCGGATATTTGGCCAGCACTTCGGCCGGCACATCGGGCAGAGCGATTTCGCCTTCGATGATTTCGCGCTTGACCGCCCGCTCGAAGATTTCCGACAGGCACTGCACCTGCGCTTCCGGCAGCGTGTTGCCGGCGCTCATGCCGTTGCTCAGGAACAGGTTGTCGATCAGGTTGGTCGGGAAATACACCGTCTCGCCGTCCGACTGGCGCACGTAGGGCAGCGCGCAGATGCCGCGCTCGGTGTTGCCGGAGTTGGTGTCATAGAGGTGCGAGGCGCGCAGTTCGCCATCCGGGTTGTAGATTTCCAGGCAGTACTCGTCGAGCAGGCCCTTGGGCAGCGCATCCTTCTTGCCCGGCTTGAACCAGCGCTCTTCGGGGTAATGCACGAAGGGCGCGTTGGCGATCTCCGGCCCCCAATAATTGTCGTTGTAGAAATGGTTGCAGTTCAGGCGCTCGATGTATTCACCGAGCGCCGAAGCCAGCGCGCTTTCCTTGGTCGCCCCCTTGCCGTTGGTGAAGCACATCGGCGAATGCGCATCGCGGATATGCAGCGACCAGACGTTGGGCACCAGATTGCGCCACGACGCGATCTCGATCTTGATGCCCAGGCCGGCGAGAAAGCCGGACATGTTGGCGATGGTCTGTTCGAGCGGCAGGTCCTTGCCGGCGATGTAGGTCTGCGTCGCCGAATCCGGATTCACGGCCAGCAAGGCTTGCGCATCGGCATCGAGGTTCTCGACTTCCTCGATGATGAACTCGGGCCCGGTCTGCACGACCTTCTTGACGGTGCACCGGTCGATGGAGCGCAAAATGCCAAGGCGGTCCTTCTCGGAAATGTCCGGCGGCAGTTCGACCTGGATCTTGAAGGTCTGCTTGTAGCGGTTTTCCGGATCGACGATGTTGTTCTGCGACAGGCGGATGTGCTCGGTCGGGATGTTGCGCGTGTCGCAGTAGAGCTTGACGAAATAGGCCGCGCACAAGGCCGACGAGGCGAGGAAGTAATCGAACGGCCCCGGCGCCGAGCCGTCGCCCTTGTAGCGGATGGGCTGGTCGGCGATCACCGTGAAGTCGTCGAACTTGGCTTCCTGGCGAAGCTTGTCGAGAAAGTTGACCTTGATTTCCATGCGTGAATCCAAAAGTGGGGTGCAAAACCTGCGGCCCGACATTATCCGGGTTTCGCTGCTGGAAAATCGGGTTTTCCTGCAAATCAAGCTTCCCGGGAACGCCCCCCGCGATGCGCGCATGCCGCTGCGCCGCGCGGCATCCTTGTTCGCCTGCTCAGAAAGGCGTCACAACGTCCGTTCCGCCACCACCATCCCCGGATCGTCCGGGTCGCGGTGCACGGCGAAGCCGAGCTGCCGGGCGAACTTGATCATCTTTTCGTTGGAGGCCAGGATGAAGGCTTCCATCTTCTGCATGCCACGGGCGCGGGCGGCGTCGATCAGGGTCAGCATCAGGATGCCGGCCACACCGCTGCCCTGCCAGTCGTCGTCGATGGCGATGGCGAACTCGCAACTTGTGCCGTTCGGGTCGGCGCAGTAGCGGGCGACGCCGATTTCGACCGCGTGGCCCTCCTGCTGGATGATGGCGACCAGCGCCAGATGCTTCACGTAGTCGATTTCGGTCAGGTACTTGAGCTTTCCCGGCGGCAGTTCCTTCAGCGTGGACATGAAGCGGCGGTAGCGCGAATCGGCCGACAGGTGCTGCACGAACTCCTGCTCCAGGGTCTTGTCGTCGGCGCGGATCGGGCGGATCAGCACCTCGCTGCCGTCGAACAGGTAGCGCGTGCGGACGAGTTCCTCGGGGTAATCGGCCATGGCTTACTCCGCCAGGCGACCGGCGAGATAGGCGACGATGCTGTCGAGCGTGCCGAGCTTGCCGTAGTCGGTTTCCGGCACATTGACGCCGAGGCGCTCGCGGATGGCTTCGAGCACGTTCATCCAGTCCATCGAGTCGAGTTCGATCTGCTTGCGCAGCGGCTGGTCGCCGACGATCTTGCCGATATCGGTTTCCGGAGCCAGGGCCTTGATGATTTCGAGCATCTTGGCCCGGATTTGCGCTTGCTCCAGCGGCATTTTTCTCCCCCTATTCCAGCGTAGAACTGTCGCCCTCGGGCAGCCCGAGTTCCCTCGCCTTGAGCAGCCGGCGCATGATCTTGCCACTGCGAGTATGCGGCAGGCATTCGGCGAAGGCAATTTCCTTGGGCGCGACCGCCGGACCGAGGCGGCGGCGGGCATGGGCGAGCAATTCGCTGCGCAGCATTTCGCCGGCTTCGGCCCCGTGCTTGAGGGTGACGAAGGCCTTGATCGTCTCGCCAGCGAGCGCATCCGGCCTGCCGATGACGCCGGCCTCGGCCACTGCCGGATGCTCCATCAGCACGCGCTCGACCTCGAAGGGGCCGACCAGATGGCCGGCCGACTTGATCACATCGTCGCTGCGCCCGACAAACCAGAAGTAGCCGTCGGTATCGCGCTGCACCAGATCGCCGCTCAGGTAGAGAGGGCCGGCAAAGCAGTCGCGATAGCGTTCGGGCTGGCCGAGATAGGCGCAGAACATCGACGGCCAGCCGGTTTCCAGCGCCAGTTCGCCGACCGTATCGGGCTCGGTGATTTCCTGCACCGGCTCGCCGGCACGGTGATGCACGACATGAGCAACGATACCCGGCAACGGCCGACCCATCGAACCCGGCTTGACGGTACATCCGGCAGCATTGGCAATCATGATGCCGCCCGTTTCCGTCTGCCACCAGGTGTCGTGGATAGACTGCCCAAAGGTTTCCTCACCCCACGCCACCGCCTCGGCATTGAGCGGCTCACCGACGCTGGCGATGAAGCGCAGCGCCGGGAAGGCGTGCCCGGCGAACAGCGCCGGCCCGGCCTTGATCAGCATGCGGATGGCCGTCGGCGCGGTGTACCAGACATTCACGCCCTCGTTTTCCAGGATGGCCAACCAGCGCACCGCGTCGAATTCCGCCTCGTCGACGATGCTGGTCACACCGACGATCAGCGGCGCCAAAATGCCGTATGACATGCCGGTGACCCAACCGGGATCGGCCGTGCACCAGAACACGTCGTCCGGCCGCAGATCGAGCGCCCGGCGCGCCGTGGCGTAATGCATCAGCGCAGCGCCATGCACGTGCAGCGCGCCCTTGGGTGTGCCGGTGGTGCCGCTGGTGAAATGCAGCAGCGCCGGATCGTCGGCCGTGGTGCTCACCAGCGCAGAATCATCGGAAGCACCAGCGAACAGGCTCTGCCAATCCAGCGTCTCGGACGGCAGTTCGCCGCCGAGATCGTCGATCAGCACCACATGGCGCAGCGACGGCAAGTCGCCGCGTATCGGCTCGATCTTGCGCCGGTAGGCGCTACGTGTCGTCACCAGCACCTTGCCGCCCGCCTGCGCCATCCGATTGCGCACTGGCTCGGGGCCGAAGGCCGGAAAGAGCGGCGAGACGACGGCGCCGATCTTCAACGCACCAAGCACCGCAACATAGAGCTCGTAGCGCCGTCCGCACAGCACGAAAAGGCAATCGCCCTTCTGCACGCCCAGCGCCTTCAGCGCGTTGCCGAAACGGTCGGTCTGGCGCGCCAGTTCGCGGTAAGTGATTTCGCTACGCCCGCCGTCTTCACTCAAGAAACGGAAGGCCGGTTTGTCGGCACGCTCGGCAGCGGCATGGCGATCGACGGCCAGCCAGGCCATGTTGAACGTGCCGCCGGGTTCGAGGCTCAATTCGCGGGCAACGGTTTCCCAAGCAAACGGCGCAGCCGCTACAGCGGTTGCAGCTCCCTGTTCTGTGTGCTCATTGTGAATGACCGTTGGCTTCATCGCTTCCCCAGTAATCCTTTGCCATCATAATCCGGCAGGACACCTTCGGGGCAGTCGATGAAGAGGCTCCGGCTTATCGCCTAAAGCGAATGCGAAGCACGATCCATCACCGATCGAGCAACAAGAACCCTTGCTCGAGCTGGACCTCGTCGCAATTGGCCCCCGGCCCATCGCGGTCGATCACGAGAAAATCGCTGGTGCTGTCGAGCGCCAGCAAGGGGTGATGCCAGACGCCGGGTGCAAAATTGACGCCCTGCTGGGCACTCGCCCTGAAAAATCGGATTTTTGCGTAGTCCACCGCAGCAGTGGGTGGGGCGACCACCACCAGGTAGGGATTGCCGCTCAGCGGTACGAAGGCCTGGCTGGCCAGCGGATGGCGCTCCAGCATGACAATCGGAAAGGGCAACTGGCGCGGCTGGCCGCGAAAGATCGAAACGATGCTCCGCCCCTCGAGACCGGGATCGATTGCCGCCAGGTCGTGAAAGCGCTCGGCGCTTCCCCCGTTAATCACCATTCGCCGCCTGGCCGACGCCGGCTCGATGACCTGACCGAACGGCGCAAAGGCTTCGGCTGTCAGGGGCTCTGCCCTGACCAGGCGCGGCGCAAGCGTTTCCTTCATGCCACGCGCCCCCACAGGCGCAGGCGAGAAACGCCGCCATCCGGCAGGATGTTGAAGCGGATATGCGACACCGGGCCAAGCGCCGCCAGCCCATCGGCAAATTGGTGAATGGCATCGGCGGACAGTTTCTGTTCGGGCAGCAGGTACGGCCAGAACATGCTCTGCGTGATAATCGACTGGTCGGTTCCCCCTTCGACCAGCGCCGCCTGGATGGAGCAGCGATCGGGGAAATTGCCCTTGAAGTGGGCGGTATCGACTTCGATGCGTTCGACCACGCCGGGGGCGCCCAGCTGCAGGATGCACCAGTCGTTGCCCGGCTCACGGCGGCGGCGCGTTTCCCAGCCATCGCCCATGTCGGCCCCGCGCCCTGGTGCGATCAGGTTGGCCGCGGCACCGAAATGGGCGTCGTTCCAGGCGACCGCCCGACCACCATTTTCCAGGGCGACGAGATCGTAAACGCGGGCCGGATCGTTCGCATCGAATACCCCGACCGGCTGTCCATACACGCGCAGGCGAGCCACGCCGCCATCCGGGAACAGATTGAGGCGCAAATGGCTCCACACGCCGTCCCCGAGCGCATTGAGGAGGTGGTGGCTATTGCCTTGCAAGGTGGTGCCCGGCAGGATCGTTTGCCAGTTTGCTCCGGCCAGCGTCGCGGGATCGTCCGACGGGCAGTCGGTCGCCTCGATGGAAACTGCCGGAGCGAAATTGCCGGTGAAATGGCTGGTATCGACATCGAAGCCGAAGATCCTGCCCCGCCGTCCCAGCCGGATGATGCTCCAGTCGTGCCCGACCGTCCGCTTGCGCCGGGTTTCCCAGCCATCCATCCACTTGCCGTTGCTGTCGTATTTACCGGGAATGAAGACCGCCGGCTGCGGGTTGAGCATCCGTTCGAGCGGCGCGAAGAATTCGTCGGAGGCCAGCAAACCGCAGGCGCCCAGGCGCGCATCCCCCAGGTTGGTGGCGCGGCGCGCCCAGTCCGGCAAATCGGCCGGGGCGGCAATACGGATAGCAGCGGAAGAATCAAGGCTCATCGGGTTTCTTTCCATGGATGGCGGGCTGCCCAATGGCGGGCGATATCGATGCGTCGGCAGATCCAGACGCGATCATGCGTTTCGAGATAATCGAGAAAGCGCTGCAGGGCGCGGAAACGTCCGGGCCGGCCGAGCAGACGACAATGCATGCCGATACTGAGCATGGCGGGCCGCTCGTCGCCCTCGGCGTAGAGCACGTCGAAACTGTCCTTCAGATACTGGAAGAACGGATCGCCGTGCGAGAAACCCTGCGGCAGGGCAAAGCGCATGTCGTTGGTGTCCAGGGTATAGGGCACGACCAGATGCGGTACGGTCTGGCCATCGCTACGGGTGACCGGCGTCCAGAACGGCAGATCGTCGCCGTAGTAATCGGAGTCGTAGAGCAGCCGCCCGTCGTCCACGACGAGGCGGCGGGTATTCGGCGAATCGCGGCCGGTATACCAGCCGAGCGGTCTCTCGCCGGTCAATTGCTCGATGACATTGAGGGCCAGCGCCATATGCTCGCGTTCCAACGCTTCCGGAACGTTCTGGTAATGAATCCAACGCCAGCCATGGCAGGCGATTTCGTGACCCAGTTCGACAAAAGCCGCCGTCACCTCGGGCGTCTGTTGCAAGGCCATGCCGACGCCGAAAACGGTCAGCGGCAGGCCGCGCCGCTCGAATTCGCGCAAAAACCGCCAGACGCCGACGCGCGACCCGTACTCGTAGATCGACTCCATGGACAGATGCCGGTCCGGATAGCTGGCCGGGTTGAACATCTCGGAGAGGAATTGTTCAGAGCCGGCATCGCCGTGCAGCACGCAGTTCTCGCCGCCTTCCTCGTAATTGAGCACGAACTGGACGGCAACCCGCGCCTTGCCCGGCCAATCGGCAAACGGCGGGTTGCGGCCGTAACCGGCGAGGTCCCGCGGGTAAATGGGTGCGCTCATGAACGCTCCATTTGCGTCAGGCGAAAACCGCCGATCCGGCCGATCTGGCGCAGACATTCGCGGAATTCATTGGCCCGATCGCCGTGCAGGCGTGACTCCATGGCCGCCAGGATGTCATGCCGGCTCAAGCCCTTGACCGCGATGACAAAAGGAAAACCGAAGCGGGCCCGGTAGGCGCGATTCAATTCGTCCATTCGCGCCTTCTCGGCCGGCGTACAGCGGTCGAGTCCGGCGCCCTGCTGTTCGCTGCTCGACTCGATGGTCAGGCTACCGGCCTTGGCCTCCTTGCCGGCCAACTCCGGGTGAGCGCAAATCAGCGCCAGTTGCTCGTCGGGCGACGCTGCGTCAATCACATCGAGCATGGCTTGATGCAACTCGCCGAGGCTGGCAAACGGCCGCCGCTGACTGACCCGTGCCGCGATCCACGGAGAATGTTCGAAAATATTGCCCAAGCGGGCGACGAATTCGCTTTCGCCGGACGCATTGAGGGTATCGATCAGAGAAATTTGATCCACGATTACTGATCCAGAATTAGTTTTCGGGGTGTCGTGCCCACGCCAGCAGGCGTTGCCGCTCGTCGTCTGTCATTCCTGTCAGGTTACCGAGCGGCATGTAACCGGAGGCAACCGTGGTCAGGATCGCCGGCGCCTGGGCGCGAATCCGCTCCGGGCTATCCAGGAAAATGCCCTTCGGCGCCTGGGCGAAGCCCGGCTGTACCGGCTGCGGTGCATGGCAGGCCACGCAGCGTCGGGCGACGATTTCCTGCGCCGCCGCCAGCCCCACCCGTTCCGTTTGGGCGGTCGGCCGGGGAGCGATGGCGACGATGGTGCCCACGATCAGCCCCCCTCCGGCGACCAGCAACCACGGACTTGCCGCCTGACAGTGACGCATGACGAAATACTGGCGAATCAGCACGCCAGCCAGCATCATTGCCACCAGAACCCAGGCGCCGCGGGCATCGGCAAAGGTCATCGGGTAATGGTTGCTGATCATGACGAACAGGACCGGCAGGGTGAAATAGGTGTTGTGCACCGATCGCTGCTTGCCGACGATACCCGGCTGCGGATCGACCGGCAGTCCGGCCCGGATGGCAGCGACCATGCGCTTCTGGCCGGGAATGATATGAAAGAAGACATTGGCGACCATGCAGCTTCCCAGCATGGCGCCGACATGGATGTAGGCAGCCCGCGCCGCGAACAACGAATGCGCCAGCCAGACCGCGCCCAGAGTCATAAAGCCGACAGCCGGCAGCAGCCAGCGTTCGCGTTGGCTCAACAGCCGGCACAGCAGGTCGTAAATGAGCCAGCCCCCCGCCAGGAAGGCGAAGGAAACCGCTGCTGCGGTGTACGGCCCGAAATCGGCAATTTTCGGATCGACCAGGGTACCCGGCGCACCCAGCCAATAGACGACGATCAGCATGCCCATGCCGGATAGCCAGGTGGTGTAGGCCTCCCATTTCGACCAATGCAGATCTTCGCTCAGGGGTTCGCCCTGTGGCCCGGTCAGGAACTTCTGGCTGCAGTAGAAACCGCCGCCATGCACCGCCCAGAGTTCGCCATGGACGCCACGCGCGGCGTCTTCCGACTTGCGTGGACGGCGTAGCGAGCTGTCGAGCATGACGAAATAAAAGGACGCCCCGATCCACGCGATGCCAGCGATCAGATGCAGCCATCGCGTCAGGAGGTTAGCCCAGTCGAGCCAATAGGCCGTCAAGCTTCCCATGTCAGCTACCCCGATACGTCGAATAACTCCACGGCGAAATCAGCAAAGGCACATGCAGGTGCCGGCCGACATCGGCTATGCCGAAGGCGATTTCGACCTCGTCGAGGAAAGGAGGCTCGTCGATCGGCACGCCGAGCTCACGGTGATAATCGGCCACCGAAAACAGCAGCCGATAACGACCGGGCCGAAAATCCTCGCCCTGCAACAACGGGGTTTCGCTACGCCCGTCGGCATTGGTCCGAAGATCGGCCAGCGGCGCCGCTTCGCCCTGCCGGAACAGGCGAACGCGCATCCCCGCCGCCGGTAGTCCGCGCGCAGTATCGAGAACGTGGGTAGTTAGACGACTCATGCTGTACCAGGGGCTGTCGGGCAGCCCCTGCTCCTCTCATCGATCAGAAATGCCACTCGACCTGCAGCATCGGCGCATCGGTATTGATGCCCGGTTTCTGCACGCCCTTAGCCGTGGCATGGTTACCAAACTTGTTGTGCCAGTGCTCGTAACCGACACCCATCAGGAAAGTGTTTTTCTTGCCGGTGACCATCTGTCCGACATCGACCATCAGCGCGGCGCGCATCAAGGTTTCCGCCTTCGTATCGACCCCGGCGTAGTCCTTGCCCTTGGCACTGTTGTAGTTCAGGAATCCCTGGAACTTCAGCGGCACCGGGCCCAGTGCGAACGGCACACCCCAACTGGTGCTGACGATCCATTGCGGATCGAAGGCCACATCGGCTTCCGGGCAGGCCGGTGCGCCCAGACCGCAATGGTTCCACTCCTTGCCATAGAGCAAGCTGATGTCCCAGAACCCCGGCACATCGAGCTTCAGTGTCGGGCCAAACACCACCAGACGCTTGCGCGGAGCGAACTTGGTGTTCTTGGTGTTCAGATCGAAACCGCCGGTCAGGGCAACTTCCTTGACCGGCCCGAAGGACAGGTCCTTGTCAAATATCTTGCCGAGGTGAAGCTGATGGCGATAGGTCAGATAGAATTCGGTCGCCCCATCGCTGGTGCCGTTGGCCGGATCCTTGTCGTCGGACTGGAAGACATCCAGATTCATGAAATTCTGGCCATAGTTGTAGCCGCTGGCATGCGTGAATTGCAGAATCTTCTTCTCGACATCCTCGCGGTTGTTCGGCTCGCGGAAATCCTGGCCATAGCGCATACCGATCAGGGTATCGCTCCAGTTGGCAGCCTGCGTAGCGGTCGCGACACCCGCCAACAGCAAGGCGGAAAAGAGCTTTTTCAAGGGCTTTCTAGCGGATTTCATGTTGGGGCTCCAGAGGTTGTAAATCGGCAAAATTGATTAATGAAAATGCTTTGCGTTTTTCTAACCTAGCAGGAAGCCACATCAAATTGGATAATGAACATTATCCGAAATTTCAAATATCAGCCAATTTATTACGTATTTATTTATAACCTCAATACACAAGATATTATATTTAATTGGCATGTCACATATTGGCGCAAAAATATCAATCGCGCACCAATCGTGTGCAACAATAATCCATTTAAAAACAATCAATTAATATAATTAATATTTTTTTGCGCACCAATTTCTCAAAAAACGAGCAAAAAATCGGTTAATTGACCAATATTCAACTAGCCCGACGGTGGCATGCGCCTTGCGGAGTAGCAACGGAAATCAACTCACCCCGCAAGGAGTCGCTCAATGTCACAAGTTGCATCCCCGTTTCGTCGCCTGCTCATCGGTACCGTACTCGCCGCAGCCTTCGCTTCCCCGCTCGCCGTCCATGCAGCCGAACCGGTCAAGATCAAGTTCACGCTCGACTGGCGTTTTGAAGGGCAAACCGCCCCGGCGCTGATGGCCAAGGCCAAGAACTATTTCGCCCAGGAAGGGCTGGAGGTCGAAATCGACGCCGGCAGCGGCTCCGCTGCCGCCGTGACACGCGTCGCCACCGGTGCCTACGACATGGGCTTCGCCGACTTCAACGCCCTGATCGAACAGGAAGCCAAGACCCCAGGCACCGGCATCAAGGCGGTCTATATGGTTTACAACACGACGCCGGCGGCAATCTTCGTAGACAAAAAGACAGGCGTCGCCAAGCCGGCCGACCTCAAGGGCAAGACCCTGGCGGCACCGGTTTTCGATGGCGGCCGCAAAGCCTGGCCGATCTTCGCCAAGGCCAATGGCCTGCCAGTCGATACGATCAAGTGGCAGACCGTCGAACCGGCCATTCGCGAAACGCTGCTGGCCCGAGGCAACGTCGACGGCATTACCGGCTTCTACTTCACCAGCCTGCTCAACCTCGAAGCCCGCGGCATGAAGCCGGAGCAGATGACCGTTCTGCGCTATGCCGACCACGGTGTCGAACTCTATGGCAACGCGCTGATCGCCAGCCCGAAGCTGCTCAAGGAGCAACCGGAAGCGGTCAAGGGCTTCCTGCGCGCCTTCAACAAAGCCCTGAAGGAAACCTTGGCGCAGCCCGATGCCGCCATCAAGTACGTCAAGGAACGCGATCCCCTGATCAATTCCGAACTCGAAACCCGTCGCCTGAAGTTGGCCATGGAAAGCGTCTATCCCACGCCGGAGAGCAAGAAGCTTGGCCTTGGCGCGGTCGATGGCGAACGCCTGAAGCGCACGATCCATGAGGTCGTCGATGCCTACGCCCTGGACAAGACGCCGGACGCCAAGGTTTTGTTCAGCGCCGACTACCTGCCGTCGCTCGCCGAACGTAGCGTCAAGTAAGCGAGGCTCAGCGATGAATTTCGTTCAGTTCGAGAATGTCAGCCTGGCATATCAGGAAGGCGGCCCGCTGGCTATCGAGGATGTCAGCCTGAAGATTCGTGAGAACGAATTCATCGCGGTCGTTGGTCCATCCGGGTGTGGCAAATCCACCCTGATGAAGCTGGTATCCGGCCTGCGCCTGCCCACCGCGGGCAATGTGCAGGTCAATAATCGCGAAGTGGGCGGCCCGCAGAAATGTGTCGGCATGGCCTTTCAAGCCGCCAACCTGCTGCCCTGGCGGACGACGCTGCAAAACGTCATGTTGCCGCTTGAGATTGTCGAACCCTACCGTTCGACGCGCAAAGCCAAAAAGGCCGAATACGAGGAACAGGCACGTGCCCTGCTCAAACGTGTCGGCCTGGCCGGCTTCGAGGACAAGTTCCCCTGGGAACTCTCGGGCGGCATGCAACAGCGCGCATCGATCTGCCGTGCGCTGATCCACAAGCCTCGCCTGCTCATGCTCGACGAACCCTTCGGTGCCCTCGACGCGTTCACCCGCGAAGAACTGTGGTGCATGTTGCGCGACCTGTGGCAGGAAGAGCCCTTCACTGTCGTCCTCGTCACCCACGACCTGCGCGAAGCCGTCTTCCTCGCCGACACCGTCTATGTCATGAGCAAGCGACCGGGGCGCATCCTGGTCCGCCGCGAAGTCGAACTTCCCCGCCCGCGCGACCTGGATGTCACCTACACGGAAAGCTTCGCCGAGTACGTGCATGAACTGCGTGGCCACATCGGCCATATCCGCGCCTCCTGAATCGCCTCGCCAAGGAATCCCCATGATTTCCCGAAAACTCGGACTCAAGATCGCTCCCTGGGCGATTGTCGTTGCCTTAGCCGTCGTCTGGGAGGCCCTGGTCAGCGCCTTCCATGTTCCGGAATATCTCTTCCCGTCGCTTTCCGCGGTCTGGCACTCCACGCTGGAACACTGGAGCACGATCATGACCCACGCCGGCCAAACCTTCTTCACCACCATGGCCGGCTTTGCCATTGCGGTCGCCTTCGGCCTCGTCGCCGGTGCGGCCATCGGATCGTCGACGCTGATCTACAAAGCGGTCTATCCGCTGCTGATCGGCTTCAATTCGATCCCCAAGGTTGCCTTTGTCCCGGTGCTGGTCGTCTGGTTCGGTATCGGCACCATCCCGGCCATCGTCACCGCCTTCCTGATCTCCTTCTTCCCGGTCGTGGTCAATGTGGCCACCGGCCTCGCCACCCTGGAACCGGAACTGGAAGACGTGTTGCGCAGCCTGGGTGCCTCGCGCCTCGACATTCTGGCCAAGGTCGGCCTGCCGCGCGCCATGCCCTACTTCTTCGCTTCCTTGAAGGTCGCCATCACCCTCGCCTTTGTCGGCTCCGTGATTTCCGAAACCGTCGCCTCCAACGAAGGCATCGGCTATCTGATGATGTCGGCCAGTTCGTCGATGGACATGGCCCTGGTCTTTGCCGGCCTGATCGTGATCGGCGGCATGGGTGTCGTCATGTACGAACTCTTCGCCTACATCGAGCGCTACCTGACGCGCTGGGCCCATCGCAATCCGAGCAGCGGCCTGTAGCAGGCCGCCGGACAGTCACACCGTCGCCGTGGCCCGGGCTGCGGCGACGATCTGCTCGCGAAACCAGCGAGCTTCCGGCGAATGTTGCTGCCGGTCGTGCCACAGCAAATAGTAGGTCATCTTGGCGAAATCGAGCGGAGCCGCATGCACGGCAATGGGCAAGAAGGACGCGTAATGCGCGGCAAATCGCGAGGGCGCAGTAAACAGCAGATCGGAATCGAGCAGCAGGTAGGGCGCCATATTGAAATACGGCACGTAGGCGCGCACCTTGCGCTTCAGACGCTCGCGCGCCAGAAAGATATCCACCACCCCGCGCTGCCCCACCGAGTAGGGCGTCGGCGCCAGGTGGTCGGCCGCCAGATAGTCGTAGGTATTGATCGGCTTGCCGGCCAGCGGATGGTCGGCGCGCATCATGACCACCATCTCGTCCTCGAACAGCGGCGTGGCGCGCAAATGCTCGGGCAACTGCGGCCAATTGCCGATGACCACGTCGAGCTCGCCGCTTTCGAGGGCGCGCGGGTAATCGAGATCCGGCCCCATCGAATGGAAGATCACTTGCGCATCGGGCGTAATCTTCTGGACGCGGCCAAGGATGTCCGCCACCAGACGAACATTGAAATTGTCCGGGGTGCCGATGGAAAAGCTGCGCTTGCATGCCCCCGGCACGAATTCCTGCCCGCCCTGGGCGATCGCCTCGATCTGTTCGAGCGCCAGACGCACCGGTTCGAGCAGGGCTGCACCTCTTTCGGTCGGCGTCATCCCGCCTTTGGAGCGAACCAGCAGGGGATCGCCGGTCAGATCGCGCAGACGCTTCAAGGCCGTGCTGACGGCCGGCTGCGAGATGTTGAGCTTGCGGGCCGTACGCGAAACGTTGCTTTCGGTCAGCAGGGTCAGCAAGACCTTGAGCAAATGTACGTCGATACTGTCCCAGTTTCCGGCCATTCCAATCATCCCTTCGTTTTTGACAGGGGCTTGATAAGCAAAAAACGATCCCGCACAGGCCGCTACGTTATCCTGCGTATGGGCACCCGAGACCGGACAGTGTAGAGTTCGCGCACCATGGATCGCGCCCCCAATTCCCTGATTGCCTCGACCTGGCAGGCCGAACTGCATCTCGGTTTCGCCCGCGTCGGCGAGCGGTCGGTGCTGCGCGAGAATCGCCATCGCGGGCCGCTGCGGGTGCAGAAGGCGCTCTATCCGGAGGGCGATGCGGTGTGCCAAACGATCGTGCTGCATCCGCCGTCGGGCATCGCCGGTGGTGACCAGTTGAGCATCCGGGCCGAGGTCGGGGCTGGGGCGCACGCCCAGCTGACCACGCCGGGCGCCGGCAAGTGGTATCGCAGTGGCGGCGCGGAAGCCTCGCAGCGCGTGGATTTCACGGTCGGCGCGGGCGCGACGCTGGAATGGCTGCCGCAGGAAACCATCGTGTTCGACGGCGCGCGGGCCCGCTTGGAAACCCACGTCGATCTCGCCGCCGACAGCCGCTTCATCGGCTGGGACATCCTGTGCCTGGGCCGCGTGGCCAGCGGCGAGCGCTTCCGCCAGGGCCATTTTTTGCCTTTTTACCGTGTGCACCGCAGCAATGCGCCGATCTGGATCGAACGCGGCGGTTTTTCCGGCACCGACCCGATGCTGGACAGCCCCGCCGGCTGGGCCGGCCGCACCGTCTGCGGCACGCTGCTGTGCAGCTTCCCGGAACTGCCGCAACAAGCCGCCACGCTGCTCGAAGCCCTGCGCGCCATCGCGCCGGCCGACGCCGCCTTGCACGGCATCACCGCCCTGCCCGGCCTGCTCGTCTCCCGTTATCTCGGCGACAACAGTGAGGCGGCCCGGCTGTGGTTCGCCGAACAGTGGAAAATCCTGCGCCCGGCCTGCTGCCAGCGCCAGGCCGTCATCCCCCGCATCTGGAATACCTGAGGAGTCTTCATGGAACTGACATCCCGCGAGAAAGACAAGCTACTCATCTTCACCGCCGGCCTGCTCGCCGAGCGGCGCAAGGCCAAGGGCCTGAAGCTGAACTACCCCGAAGCCGTGGCGCTGATCACCTGCGCCATCATGGAAGGTGCCCGCGAAGGCAAGACAGTGGCCGAGCTGATGCACGCCGGCACGCAGGTGCTGAGCCGCGCCGACGTGATGGACGGCATCGCCGAGCTGATCCCGGAAATCCAGGTCGAGGCCACCTTCCCGGACGGCACCAAGCTGGTCACCGTGCATAACCCGATTGTTTGAGGAGCTGACATGATCCCCGGAGAACTCCTCGCCGAACCCGGCGAACTCGAACTCAACGTCGGCCGCCCGACGATCACGCTGGTCGTGGCCAACACCGGCGACCGCCCGATTCAGGTCGGCTCGCATTACCACTTCTACGAAACCAACGCCGGCCTCAGCTTCGACCGCGAAGCGGCGCGTGGCTACCGCCTCGACATCGCTGCCGGCACCGCCGTGCGTTTCGAGCCGGGCCAGACGCGCACCGTTCAGTTGGTGGCCTTGGCCGGTGACAAGAAGGTCTACGGTTTCCGCGGCCTCGTTCAGGGAGCACTGTGATGGCGAACAAGATTACCCGTCAGGCTTATGCCGAAATGTTCGGCCCGACCACCGGCGACCGCCTGCGTCTGGCCGATACCGAGCTGATCATCGAGGTCGAAAAGGACTACACGATCTACGGCGAGGAAGTGAAATTCGGCGGCGGCAAGGTCATCCGTGACGGCATGGGCCAGAGCCAGCGCGTGTCGGCCGAAACGGTCGATACCGTGATCACCAACGCGCTGATCGTCGATGCCGTGACCGGCATCGTCAAGGCCGACATCGGCTTGAAGGACGGCCGCATCGCCGCCATCGGCAAGGCCGGCAACCCGGACATCCAGCCCGGCGTCACCATCGTCGTCGGCCCAGGCACCGAGGTCATCGCCGGCGAAGGCATGATCGTCACGGCTGGCGGCATCGACAGCCACATCCATTTCATCTGCCCGCAGCAGATCGAGGAAGCGCTCAATTCCGGCGTGACCACCATGATCGGCGGCGGCACCGGCCCGGCCACCGGCACCTACGCCACGACCTGCACGCCGGGGCCGTGGCACATCCACCGCATGCTCGAAGCGGCCGACGCCTTCCCGATGAACCTCGGCTTCCTCGGCAAGGGCAACGCCAGCCTGCCGGAAGCCCTGCGCGAGCAGGTCGAAGCCGGCGTCATCGGGCTCAAGCTGCACGAGGACTGGGGCACGACGCCGGCCGCCATCGACTGCTGCCTGTCAGTCGCCGACGACATGGACGTGCAGGTCGCCATCCACACCGACACGCTGAACGAATCCGGCTTCGTCGAAGCGACCATCGGCGCCTTCAAGGGCCGCACCATCCACACCTTCCACACCGAAGGCGCGGGCGGCGGCCACGCACCGGACATCATCAAGGCGGCCGGGCTGCCCAACGTGCTGCCCAGCTCGACCAACCCGACCATGCCTTACACAGTGAATACCATCGACGAGCATCTCGACATGCTGATGGTTTGCCACCACCTCGATCCGAGCATCGCCGAAGACGTCGCCTTCGCCGAATCGCGCATCCGCCGCGAAACGATTGCCGCCGAAGACATCCTGCACGACCTCGGCGTTTTCTCGATGATGTCGTCGGACTCGCAGGCCATGGGCCGCGTCGGCGAGGTGATCATCCGCACCTGGCAGGCAGCGCACAAAATGAAGCTGCAACGCGGCGCCTTGCCCGAAGACAGCACCCGCCACGACAACTTCCGCGTCAAGCGCTACATCGCCAAATACACCATCAACCCGGCGCTGACGCATGGCATCGCGCACACCGTCGGCTCCATCGAAGTCGGCAAGCTGGCCGACCTGGTGCTGTGGAAGCCGGCCTTCTTCGGCGTCAAACCGAGCCTGATCCTCAAGGGCGGCATGATCGCCGCCGCCGCCATGGGCGACCCCAACGCCTCGATCCCGACGCCGCAACCGGTACATTACCGGCCGATGTTCGGCAGCTTCGGCAAGGCACTGAAAACCTCGGTCACCTTCGTCTCGCAGGCCGCGTTGAACAATGCTGCGGTGCACGCGCTGAATCTGCAAAAACCGCTGATCGCCGTGTCCGGCACGCGCACGCTGACCAAGGCCGACATGGTGCACAACGGCGCCACACCGGAAATCACCGTCGATCCCGAAACCTACGTGGTCAAGGCCGACGGCGTGCATCTGGTCTGCGAGCCGGCGACCGAACTGCCGCTGGCGCAGCGTTACTTCCTGTTCTGATGGCGCGATGCAGCACTGGCTCATCCTCGGCATCGCCATCGTCAGTGAAGTGATCGCCACCTCGGCGCTGAAGGCTTCGGAAGGCTTTACCCGGCTGCTGCCGTCGGCGATTGTCGTCGTCGGCTACGGCGTCGCTTTCTATTGTCTGTCGCTGGTGCTGCGTACGCTGCCGGTCGGTATCGTCTATGCCATCTGGTCCGGCGTCGGCGTCGCGCTGATCGCCCTGGCCGGCTGGCTGCTCTACGACCAGGCGCTCGACCTGCCGGCCATACTCGGCCTGACGCTGATCGTCGCCGGTGTCATCGTCCTCAATGTCTTCTCGAAAACCGTCGCCCACTGACTCCATGCTGATCCTTAACCAACGCACCCTCTCCCCGGCAACCGATACCGTGGCGCTGGCCTACGACGAACGCAAGCGCAGCCGCTTGAAGGTCATGCTCGCTTCCGGCGCCGAAGCCGGCATCTTCCTCGAACGCGGAGACCATCTGCACGGCGGCGACAAGCTGATCGCTGAGGACGGCTCGACCGTGGTCGAAATCCTCGCCGCGCCGGAAAAGCTGATCGAGGCCGTCGCCGACAGCCCGTTGCTCTTCGCCCGCGCTACTTACCATTTAGGCAACCGCCACGTGCCGGTGCAGATTCTGCCGACCGAGGGCGGCGGCAAGCTGCGCTTCCAGACCGACCATGTGCTGGCCGAGATGGTCAAAGGCTTGGGCTGCGCGGTCAGCGAAACCGAAGCGCCCTTCCAGCCGGAATCCGGCGCGTATGGGGCAAATGCGGGTTCACACGGCGGCCACCATCATCACCATGGCGAGCACGATCACGAACACGCCGATCTGCACAATCCCGGCCACGGCCCGCACCGTTCCGTGCCGAAAATCCACGAATTCAAGCCGCGTTGATGCATTTTCACCACGCTTTCCCCGCTTTATCGCCTTGTACTGATGGACAGCCCCGGCATCCGCGGCTAGTCTCTCAGTACATTCGAATAAAAGGGGACATAGGCCATGAAGCACATTCGCATCTCTTTGGCAGCCGCGCTGGGCATTCTGTTCGCCCTGCCGGCCTCGGCGGAACTGCTCAAATGCGAGGCGTTGACCGAAAAGATCACGCAGCGCCTGGAATCCAAGCAGATCAAGGATTACGAACTGAAGGTCGTCGCCGTGGACGACAAGCAGGCCGGCAAGGAAGTTGGCCGTTGCCAGGGCGGCAGCATGAAGGTCATGCTGTTGCGCGGCAAGGCAGCCGAAAAGCCCGCCGCCCAGTAATTTTCCACCCGGCTTCGGGCGGGAGCGTGCACGCATGACGCCCGCCGCCCAACTGCAGCTCGCCCGCCTGCTGCAACTCGCCAGCCCGGCCCTGCCGGTTGGCGCCTACACCTATTCGCAAGGCCTCGAATGGGCCGTCGAATCCGGCGTTATCCGTGACGAAGCCACGGCCGGCCGCTGGATCGCCGACCTGATGCAACACGGCATCGGCCGCTTCGAAGCCCCGTTGCTCGCCGCCCTGATGGCCGCCTGGTCGGCCGGCAACACCGGCGAAATCCTCGAACTCAACGGCGAATTCCTGGCCACCCGCGAATCGGCCGAACTGCGCGCCGAAACCGTGCAAATGGGCTTCTCCATGCGCCGCCTGCTGCACGACCTGCGCGACGACAGCCTAACCGGCATCGCGCAGGTCGTCGAACCGCTGCCCGAAGTCGCCTTCCCCACCGTCTGGGCCGGCATCGCCGCCGCCTGGCAAATCGACCCGGAGGCCGCCATCACCGCCTACCTGTGGTCGTGGGCCGAAAACCAGGTGATGGCCGCACTGAAAGCCGTCCCCCTCGGCCAGGCCGCCGGCCAACGCCTGCTCGCCGAACTCGGCCGGCAAATCCCCGCTGCTGCGGTGCACGCCCTCAAATTGCCAAAAACCGAGTGGTCCAACTTCACCCCCGCCTTCGCCATTGCCTGCGCGAGGCACGAAACCCAATATTCACGTCTCTTCAGATCGTAAAACCATGAGCAAACAAGCCCTGCGTGTCGGTATCGGCGGCCCCGTCGGTTCCGGCAAGACTGCCCTGACCCTGGCCCTGTGCCAGGCCCTGCGCGACAAGATCGACATGGCCGTCGTCACCAACGACATCTATACCGCCGAGGACGCCAAGTTCCTGGTCAATCACTCGGCGCTGGCGCCCGAGCGCATCATCGGCGTCGAGACCGGCGGCTGCCCGCACACTGCCATCCGCGAGGATGCCTCGATCAACCTCGAAGCCGTCGACCGCCTGCAACGCGCCTTCCCCGGCGTGCAGCTGATCCTCGTCGAATCCGGCGGCGACAACCTGGCCGCCACCTTCTCGCCCGAACTCTCCGACCTCACCATCTACGTGATCGACGTCGCCGCTGGCGAGAAGATTCCGCGCAAGGGCGGGCCGGGCATCACCAAGTCCGACCTGCTGGTCATCAACAAGATCGACCTGGCGCCGATGGTCGGCGCCTCGCTCGACGTCATGGCGCACGACGCCAAGACCCAGCGCGGCGAGCGGCCTTTCGTCTTCTCCAACCTGAAGACCGGCGAAGGGCTGGACACGATCATCGCCTTCATCCGCGACAAGGGCATGCTCTAAGTGAGCCAACCGCTGGCCGGCTGCCGCCAGATCCTGCGCGTGCTGGCGCCGGATTGGGCGAGCACGACCGGCGAGTTGCAACGTTTTGCCCGCGCCACAGCCGAGGATGGCTGGCAGCCGGTCGGTGAAGCCATCCCGGTCAGCCTCGGCCGCCGCGGCCTGGCGTGGGGCATCGGCCTGCACCCGGCCAGCGAAGAAGGCCCGCGCAAAACCGAAGGCGACGGTCGCGCCCCGGCCGGCCTCTTCGCCATCACCGCGCTGTTCGGCAGCGCCGACGCCGACAGCGACTTCGCCCACACCGCCCGCCTGCCCTACCTCGCCGCCACGCTCGACCTCAAGGCCATCGACGACCCGCGCTCGAAGCACTACAACCGCATCGTCGATCAACGTACGGTCGACAAAGACTGGAGCTCCTGCGAAAACATGCTGCGCACGGATGAGCGCTACGCCGTCGGCGCCGTCATCGCCCACAATGCCGCGCCGCCACAGCCCGGCGCCGGTTCGTGCATCTTCCTGCACGTCTGGGAAAAGCCCAGCGCGCCGACCGCCGGCTGCACGGCCGGGGCTATGACCGACATCCGGGAAATCTGCCTGTGGCTGGAGGCTGCCGCCTCGCCTTGCCTGGTGCAGCTGCCGCAGGCCGAGTACGTGCGGCTGCGCAGCGCCTGGCAATTGCCCTTAGCCCATGACATCGCCCCGCCCGCCCGCTAGACTGGCAACCTTTCCACTCCCCGCGCCGGCGCGCCAGCCCGGCTGACGAACGTGCTCAATCGCATCTGGGTCGGTTTCATCCTCATCGGCTTCGCCGCCGCCCTCGCCCATCTGGCCCAGGGCGATCTCGACATCTTCACGCGCGTGCTCACTGGGCTGTTCGACACGGCCAAGACCGGCTTCGACATCTCGCTCGGGCTGGTCGGCGTCATGTGTCTGTGGCTGGGCATCATGAAGATCGGCGAGCGTGGCGGGCTGATCGAGTTGTTCGGGCGGCTGGTCGGCCCCTTCTTCCGCCGCGTCTTCCCGGACATTCCGCCCGGCCACCCGGCGAGCGGCAGCATCGTGATGAATTTCTCGGCCAACATCCTCGGCCTCGACAACGCCGCCACGCCGCTCGGCCTCAAGGCCATGCGCGAGCTGCAGGAGATCAACCCGCACAAGGACACAGCGAGCAACCCGATGATCATGTTCCTGGTGCTCAACACTGCCGGCATCACGCTGATCCCGACCACCGTCATCGCCATCCGCCAGAGCCTCGCCATCAAGCAGGGGTTGGTCGGCTTCAATGCCGCCGACATCTTCCTGCCCACCCTGCTCGGCACCTTCGTGTCGTTCTGCGCCGGCCTGATCGCCGTCGCCATCTGGCAGCGCATCAACCTGTTCACCCGGCCGGTGCTCGCCTTCTTCGCCGGTTTCGCCGCCTTGATGGGCGGGCTGTACGCCTGGCTGAACGGCATGCCGCCCGAGCAAATGGCGCAGATGATCGGCCTGCTCGGCAGCGGCCTGATCGTCAGCCTGATCGTGCTCTTCGTCGGCGTCGCCGCCTGGCGCGGCATCGATGTTTACGAGAGCTTCGTCGAAGGCGCCAAGGAAGGCTTCGGCGTCGCCGTGCAGATCATTCCCTACCTCGTCGCCATGCTCGCCGCCATCTCGGTCTTCCGCACCACCGGCTGCATGGATTATCTGATCGGTGCCATCCGCGCCGGCGTGCAGGCCATCGGCCTCGACGACGCCTTCGTCCCCGCCCTGCCCGTCGGCCTGATGAAAACCCTCTCCGGCAGCGGCGCGCGCGGGCTGATGGTCGATGTGATGAACACCTACGGCGTCGATTCTTTCCAGGGCAAGCTCGCCGCCATCATCCAGGGCTCCACTGAAACCACCTTCTACGTCCTCGCTGTTTACTTCGGCAGCGTCGGCATCACCAAAACCCGCTACGCCGTGGCCGCCGGACTGATCGCCGATGCCGTCGGGCTGGTGGGTGCGGTGTTGATTGCTTACGCCTTCTATCGCTGAGCAAGCTTTGGTTTTTGGCTGAAATGGGCAGTGCACCGCAGGAATGAGCGCTCAAAGGAGCAACACCACCAAGAACATATATGCCTTTGGTCTGATTGACCCCAAAGGAATGTCAGCGCCAAAATCCACTGATTCTTCCAAGTGTCTTGACTAGCAATGCGCTCAATCCAAAGCCAAACGATTTGGTACCGCTGCCGAATTCACGCTTTCCCCTCCGCCGGGCTTATCGCCTGCATGCTTTTATCCGTCTCGCCCCCAACTCAAGCTGACGCCTTCCGCTGTCGTAGTAGCACAGGGCAGATCGTCATTTCCAATATCCCTTGTGGGGACAGCCACAAGACAACCAGTGTTGTTTCAGGTGAATCTCCCGACGCAGCAAGTCTCAGAACGGCCCAGAGCGATCTCGAACGGCAAAAACAGTGGCTAAGACAGCGCGAGGAAGGGCAACAACAACCCTATTCCGTCACACAAAGCCCAACTGTCCATCGCCCTAGTGGCGATGCTTCAGATCACGAAGGACGCGACCGGATTTATGCATGCCTGATGGCCGTGACTGCGAAAACAGGGTTATCAGCCTACGAAACAGGTCAGCGTCGCGTCAATTGCTATCGAGGGACCAATGGCCTCAGCGAAGAGTGCGAGGGGCGCGTCACTGGAACCAGCGGCCTGACAAATAATCAGGAACAGAACCTTCGTCAGCAATGCAGGCACTTATCCGGCTAAGTATCCCGCTATATTGACCTGCGACTGACACCGCGACACTGCATCAATAAGGCTGCACTTCGGCGGATCAGAAAGCACTCAGCCCGGAAAGAAACTCTCAATCAACGCCGCCACGGCTTCCGGCTGATCGTGTTGCAGGTTGTGGCCGGCGTCGGCCACCCATTCGACGCGCAGGTCGCGGAAGTGCTTGGCGCGGCGCCAGAACTCTTCGGTATCGCGGCCGAAGCGTTGATTGACGAAGCCTTTTTCGGCATTGACCAGCATCACCGGCGCCGTCACCTTCTCCCACGCCGCCAGCGCATCCTCGATGCGATAGACCGCCGGTGCGGCGACCTTGTGCCAGGGGTCGCAGGCCATTTCGTGGCCACCTTCCGGTGCCGGGCGGCCGACAAACTCGGCGAGAAATTCGGCACGCTCGCGGGTTAGGCGCGGGTTGACCGCCAGCAGGCGGCGCGCCAGGGCCACTTGATCGGGATAGATGCGCAGGCGCGGCGGTTCGGCGATTTCATCCAGCCAGCGGCCGATGACGCTCGGCGCATCGTTGCCCGGCGCCGGCTTGAGGCCGAGAAAATCGAGCATGACTAGGCGCGCAATGCGCTCGGGGCGCACGCCGGCGTAAGTGGCCGCTATATTGGCCCCCATGCTGTGGCCGACCACGTTCGCCGCTTGCTCCGGCGAATAATGGTTGAGCAGCGCATCGAGATCAGCGTAGTAATCGGGAAACCAGTAGGGCCGGCCCAGCCATTCGCTGTCGCCATAACCGCGCCAGTCGGGCGCGATCAGGTGCCAGTCGCGCTGCAGCGAATCGACGACGAACTGGAAGGTGGCCGACGCATCCATCCAGCCATGCAACAGGAAGAGGACGGGCGCCCCCGCCTCGCCCCAATGTCGAACGTTGTAACGCAGGCCGCGGATGGCGACCTGCTCGCAGCGACTGGCCTGCATGCGCCTTACAGCTTGCGCGCCAGGAAATCGAGGCTGCGCGACCAGGCCAGCTCGGCCGCCGCCTCGTTGTACACCTCGGGGCGCAGCTTATTGAAGAAGGCGTGGTCGGCCTCGTAGTGGTAGTTTTCCGGATGCTGACCCTGCGCCTGCATGGCGGCTTCGAGCGCAGCCACGGCTGCCGGGGTGCACCAATCGTCGCGTGTCGCGAAGTGGCCCTGGAAAGGCACGCGGATATTGGCCGGGTCGGCGAATTCCTTGGGCGGAATGCCGTAGAAGCACACGGCGGCGTTGATCTCCGGCAGATGCACGGCGCTCGCCACGGTCAGCGCGCCGCCCATGCAGAAGCCCAGCACCGCCACCTTGCCGTTACCGGCGGCCTGCAGGTAGCTCACCGCGCCACGAATATCCTGGAACGTGGCGCCGGGGAAATCCAGCCCGTTCATCATATGGCTGGCCTCGTCGGCATCCTGCGCCACGCGGCCCTTGTACAAATCCGGCGCCAGCGCGTTGTAGCCGGCCGCGGCAAAACGCTCGGCCACGCTGCGAATCTGGCTGTTCAGCCCCCACCATTCCTGGATCACCACGACGCTCGGCTTGTCCTTGCCCGCCGCCGCAAAATAGCCCGCACAATTCGAACCGTCGGGACGCTTGAATTCGATCATCTGACCTTGTGACATCTGCTGGCCTCCTCAGTGTTTGATGGGAAACGAAACCGCCGTCGCCGACGGCGGCGAAGCCTCCGGTCGGAAGCTCGCTGAAGGCAGAATGATAACGGCAGTGAGCGCCAATGACAGATTGGTTTTTGGCCAAAATGGGAAGTTCACGTTTTCGGTCAGTGGTAAAACCAGATGGAAGCTCTTGGTGACCCTAGATCGAAGAATTGCGGGAGGCATACCAAGCCATGATCGGGCGAGCACTGATTCCATGGACCAGAATCGAAGTTGTCACCGTTAGTAAGGTCAGGCTCACGAGATTCTGCGCGAGGGGGCCGGCAACCCCATGATCCAACGCAAACGCCAGATAGAAGATTGAGCCGATACCGCGAATCCCAAACCAACTGACGATAAAAATTTGATCCCGCTTGAAGGGGTTGCCGAACAAACCCAACAAAATGGACAACGGACGAACCACGAAGAAGAACAACGGAATGAACCACCAGGCAGATGAAAAAGTCGAAATACTTGGCAACATCGCGCCGATCACCAGAACAATGGCCAATTCCGCCAGCTTCTCCAGTTGCTCGTTAAACCCCCGAAGTGCCCGGTTCATTGCCGAACTCGCATGCTGGGGGTGAGTCGCCCAATTGCCTCGCATACTCCCAGACGAGTCCAGCCAGGGTGCAACCTCGATCGAATCCAGAATCGGCACATCCTGAACACGACTAATCGCAATGCCTGCAGCAAAGACGGCCAAAAAGCCTGAGGCCATACTCAGTTGGGCAGCCCCATATGAAATCGCAACTAATCCGATCGACAAGAATTCATCCAAGCCAACAGCATTTTTGTGGCGCCGACGCAGATAAACAACGAGCCTTCCAATGAGAGCGCCAAGACTAGCCCCGATGAGCAGACCACCGATGGTTGCCCAGAACAGATCGACACTCAGCCATCGAGTCCCCGCAAGCCCTAGCGGATGTAGTCCCAGAAGCCCCAGTCCAAGCAGAACGAACGGAAATGCCGAACCATCGTTGAGGGCTCCCTCGCCCGCCAGGCTGAAGCGTACACGTTCCGGATTTTTTCCAGACTCTACCTGGATGCCGCTGGCCAGCACAGGATCGGTGGGCGCCAGAATGCCACCAAGCAGCATCGCCGCCCCTACTGACATCCCCAGCCCGAATACACCAATGCATGTGACGAGCCCAACGGTGATGGCCATCGTGGGGAAAGCCAAGCGCAACGGGATCAGCCAGCGCGGGTCACGGAGAGGAATCATCAGTTTCAGCCCGATGGCAAAAAGCGAAATCAAGACGGCCGCCTCACTCATCCATGCCAGCAAACCTGCATCGCGAAACACGTCAATATCGATGATTCCAAAACCACCAGGCCCCATCACATAGCCCAGGCCCAGATAAATCATGGCAGCACTCATCGGTAGACGCGCCAGAAGCGTTCCCGTCAAGAGGATGGCAATCAGCAACATGCCGATCAGGAGAGACCAGTGAGCAGCGGTCAAGAGGATAGAGGGCCTTCAAAGCGGCGTTTCGAGAAGGCTCAAAGCGCCTGGTTAAGCTACCAAGGTAGCGAATGGCTGAAAGCAATGAACGGCAAGTTCCGAGACGAGGCCTGTCTCTTGCGTGGCGGGGAAACGGCAAGGCTTCTCAAAGGACGAGGCCAACGCATCCCACTGTAACACCAGCCGTAGCCGGCAAGCCGAATATCTTTCCAGCACAGGCTCAGCGGTCAGCCTTCCCTCGCCTCGATGGAAGGCGGCTTAGCTGAGCAATTTCAACAATGCATGCTTGGAAGCATCGCCCAAGCAGAAAATCTGTCGGACTCGCTCGGGATCGAACGCAACCGTCACAGGCTGCAGCACCGCCTGCTGACCATCCGCCTCGGGGAAATCCATGGGCTTGACCCAGGGCTCTCCCTTTATCTGCAGCGTCGCGTCATCGTTAGCGCTGACGACCAGGCATTGCATCTCCCCCTGGAAATCAGACAAAACGGACAGGACCTGTCCATCCTTCACATAAATCACCAAATGCATTGCCATACGAAGCATCCCATCGCGGCGGGTAACGGAACCAGTATGCGCCATTTTCTCGTTGCTGCTCGGGCGGATGTTATTGGCCTGGCCAGGCCATGCTTATGTGCTACATTGAGTTTGTATCTAGCCAACGGTTCACCAAGAACCTTCAATACGTCAGGCGGCTGGCGCTTCCGTTGTTTCTTACACCGTCGGGGTTTCCCGAAAAACTTGGGAGTCAATAAGCCATGCTTGAGACAAACGAAAACAGCATTCCTGAATTTGCGGCTTCAGGCATTTCAGAGGTCGATCAGGAGCGCGCCATGCGAATGGGTATTTCCTTTAACGGAACACAATTCGTCTATCGCGACTTCAAATACGACCGTCTGTCCGATGCCTTCTCATTCGCTGAACTGGATATCCAGCGAGAAGGTAGACAACCGATAGCGACGAGTTCCGCAGACTGGCTACCGCGGCCGATCCCGAACAGTACGGATCGAGCACTGATGCAACAGTTCGGGGTCAGCTTTGAAGACTGGCGCTACAAGTTCCGTGACTATCATTACGACCGTCTGGCCGACGCCCTCAATTACGCCCGCGCTCATCAGTCATGAGCCTTACCCTGCTTGAGTTATTGCGCAGCTCAAGTCCCGGATTCAGCCAATGAGGATCGAATCGATTCTGCTAACCACCGTCAGGGTGCAAACCTTCATGGGCAACCAGCCCCTGACGAATGCCACGGGGTTTTTCTTTGAGCGCGGGGAGCAACTCTTCCTCATCACCTGCCGGCATGTGGTTCTTGACTCGCTGAACGCGCATTACCCCGACCGGATAGAAATCGAGCTCCATATCGGCGAGGAACACCTCTCCCAGTCGTCCCGTTATTCCATTCCCTTGTACAAGAATGGCCTCAGCCTGTGGCGCACCTGCTCGGATACCGCTGGCGACGTGGATATTGCCGCAATTGAGATTACCCGCAAACTCCTGCCCAATGACGTGGTTTATCAGGCGTTCTCGCCAGCGCACCTGGCAAAGCAGGAAGACGCCATCGAGGTCGGGCATTCGATTGTCGTCGTCGGCTATCCGCTGGGTTTTCAGGACACCCTGCATCACCTGCCGGTCGCCCGCCAGGCCACCATCGCCTCCTCGTTCGGGCTGCGTTTTCAAGGTCATGGCTATTTCCTGACCGATGCCCGCACCCATCGAGGAACCAGCGGCGCGCCGGTCGTCGCCCGCAACGAGCAACTGAACTCGCCGAACCTGCCCTGGCTGTTGCTGGGCATACATTCATCCCGGCTCGATGTCGGCACGCGTGACCTCGTGCTGGACGAAGCCTTGGGGCTGAACTGCGTCTGGTATGCCGATGCGTTGATGACCTTGACTGAGTTACCGCCAAGCTAAGGAAATGCGGCGATCAGAAATAGGTAAAACGGTTTCCCCCCGCCACCTTCGAGCGATACATCGCAGAATCGGCCTGCGCCGTCAGCAACACGGGGTCTTTGCCATCCTGCGGGAAGACCGTCACCCCCACGCTCACAGTGATTGAGACCTCGGCGGGGCCGATCGTTATCGGGCGGTCGATTTCGGAGATAACCCGAGCCAGCGTGTGATTGCATTCCTCGACACCGGCCAACCCCCAGAGCAGCAGGACGAATTCATCGCCACCCACCCGGGCCACCGTGTCGCCTTCGCGAACGGAACGGTGCAAGCGCGCAGCCACCTCGACCAATACGGCATCGCCGGCCTTGTGGCCATGGATGTCGTTGATCGGCTTAAAGCCATCGAGATCCAGATAGCAAATGGCCAGTACGAGATTCGTGCGTATCGACTGCGCCATGGCCTGATGCAGGCGATCCATCAACAGCGTGCGATTGGGCAAACCCGTCAAATGATCATGGTTGGCGTTTTTCTCCCACTCCTGCTGCTGCACTTTCATGGCCGTCACATCGGCCATGATGGCCAGGTAATGGGAAACCTCGCCCACCGCATTGCAGATCGCCGAAATGTTCAGTCGGACGGCAAACAACTCACCGCTCTTCTTGCGATTCCAAAGTTCGCCCTGCCATTCCCCGGCATCCAGCAGGTCGGCCCACATGGTGACGAAAAAATCGTGATCCTGCAGTCCGGAAGCCAGCACCCTCGGGGTCTTGCCGAGCAATTCCTCCTTGCGATAACCGGAAATCTTGCAAAACGTTGGATTGACTTCAACGATTCGCTCGCCGGCATCGACGACACATATCCCCTCGCTTGAATTATTGAACAGGGAGTCCGCGATTTTCAGCCGTAACTCTTCCGGCCACTCATTGGCAACCGATGATGGATGGCAAACGTTCATTGACCGCCCCTCTGTGTGGCAGGAACAACTAGCGTACTCCAATCTTTCAACTGAGTTGGAGATTGCTTGCAGCGTGAGTTTGGCGGCGGTTGCGTATTTTCAAGCCGCGCATGGGAAGGCCGCAGGTCTTTCGATCATCTATTGGTTTGGCCGCGCCCCCAGCCGAGCTCGGCCAAACCTCGTTCGCCTCAACTCCATTTTTTCCATTTTTGCCCCGTGCACCGCAGCAGTCACTTGAAACCTGAAGCGAAGCGATAGACGGCAGACACCTCAGCTTGCCGGTTGAATCGTGCTCTCCCTGGATTCGCGGCAAGTTGCGCTGCCCATCTTCGGAGCGGCGCATCGCTTGGGCTCGCCAACCGGCAACGGTCTCTTGGCGATGGCTTCGCGGCCAGTTCGTTGGGTCAAGTCGGCGCTAGCCGGGTACTATCCGCCTTTGCCCATGAAAAGCCGTCACAAATGCAGATAGAGATCAACGAAAAGCCCCTTTACGCGGTCGTGGCGGCGGTACAGCTCCCGACGGTCAGCGATGTCGAGTTCGAGGCGTCACTGGCCGAGCTGCGCGAGCTGGCAAAAACCTTGGGCTACGTGGTCGTGCATACCTTTATCCAGAAGCGGGCCGCCTTCGACACCACGGGCTACCTGGGCATCGGCAAACGTCAGGAAATCCGCCGATTCATCGATTACGAAACCGAATTCGAGGATATTGACGGCCTCCCCCCGGCGGTCGCCAATTCCGCTGCTTACGATATCGAAGCCATCTTCGTAGACCACGAAATCTCGCCCTCGCAGGCGCGCAACCTGGAGATCGACGCGGGTTGCGAGGTGATGGACCGCACCATGGTCATCCTCGAGATTTTTCACCGCAACGCCCGCTCCCGCGCCGCCAAGGCGCAGGTCGAAATCGCCCGCCTCGGCTACATGGCGCCGCGCTTGCGCGAGGCGGCCAAGCTGGCCGGGCCGCAGGGGCGGCAGCGCAGCGGCGTGGGCGGACGCGGGGCCGGCGAATCGGCCACCGAAATGGACCGCCGCAAGATCCGCGATCGCATCGCCGAGCTGCAACTAGAAATCGTCGCCCTGGAAGCCGAACGCAAGACGCAGCGCGCCCGGCGCCAGGAACGTCAGGGCCTGAACAGCGTGGCGCTGGTCGGCTACACCAATGCCGGCAAATCGACCCTGATGCGGGCGCTGACCGGGAGCGAAGTGCTCGTCGCCAACAAGCTTTTTGCCACCCTCGACACCACCGTGCGCACGCTTTACCCGGAGAGCGTGCCGCGCGTGCTGGTCAGCGATACGGTCGGTTTCATCAAGAACCTGCCGCACGGCCTAGTCGCCTCGTTCAAATCGACGCTGGACGAAGCGCTGGATGCCGCGCTGCTGCTCCACGTCATCGATGCCAGCGATCCTGGCTTCGAGCGCCAACTGGAAGTCACCGACAAGGTGCTGGCCGAAATCGGCGCCGACGCCGTGCCGCGCGTTCGTGTCTTCAACAAGATCGATCACGTGGGCGACGCCACCGCCCAGGCCGAACGCGAAGCGGCCTTGCGGGCGCAATACCCGGATTGCGTCGTGATGAGCGCCCGACGCCCGGAAGACGTGGCCGCGCTGCGCCTCAAGATCATCGCCTTCTTCCAGCAAGGCGTGGTCGAAACCGAACTCTTCCTGCCCTGGTCAGCCCAGCAACTGCGCAAGGACATCTACGCCAATTGCGTCGTGGTCTCCGAACGCTCGGAAGAAGAAGGCGCCTATTTCCAGCTACGCGGCGAACCCGCGACGCTGGACAGGCTGCGTGAGCAGTTCGCCCAACTCGGCTCCCCCGAGTGAGCGGACTGGGTTCTTTCCCGGATCGTCCGAGAGTCATGGGATGGCACTCAGGGCTGATTTCCGCTCCTCGGCCAAAGCAAGCTTGGCTGCCGCTCACCGGCCAATGGCAGTCCGTGTCCGCCTTCGTTATCGGAGAAATTCTGCGCCCCCCTCAACGGAGGGTCGTTAAGCCGAATGCCATGTCGGTAAACTTATGAGCACTGCGTACACACAGGGCTGCCATTTTCTGTCCGGAGCGCAGAATGTACGACAACCTGCAGCACATGCGCAGACCTAACTCCACGACGAATTGCAAGGTTCTGTTTGCTATGTGACGCAATCGGGCGTATTGTGCACCGCAGCGATTTCTAGTTGTGTTGTTATCTTGTCGGTCTAGTACCCGCAGCTCTGCGGCGCCATTCCCCCATTTTTGCCTCGCCCTCTTGATCTCGCCCCATGCAGGGGCACCCCGCCCCGCAATTTATCGGAGATTCAAGATATGGCAACAGGTATCGTCAAGTGGTTTAACGACTCCAAGGGTTTTGGCTTCATTTCGCCGGAAGACGGCGGCGAAGATCTCTTCGCTCACTTTTCTGCAATTCAATCCAACGGTTTCAAAACCCTGGCCGAGGGCCAGCGGGTGAGTTTCGACATCACCACCGGCCCCAAAGGCAAACAAGCCAGCAATATCCAGATCGCCTGATTCCCTGGCGTTCTCGCTGGTTGCCACCTTGGCGTGGCGGCCAGCACCTTCCCGTCGCGACGTCTTGCGGGCAAGCCGCAATAATCGAATAGTCCAAGCCGAACCTCTGTGCGCCGAATCAGGCGTTCTCATACTGCAGAACGGCAACGCGCATCGTCTCTGCCCGCGGGTTGCATCAACCGAGTGCTTGGCGAATTGGCCGGGCTGTCCCAGTCGCCCCCTCATCGCTTTCAATCGACACGGCGATAAATCTCAAACGGCGTGCCGGCAGCATTCGTGCCAGGCCGTTTCCAACGATATGGAGTACAGCATGACCCATGCTATTCAACGAACTGAACTCAAGACCTTCTACTACACCCCTGTTCATTGCCCCTTCTGCGGCATTCGGGTCATGGGTGCCGACCCGGATGACGAGACTCGCATCACTGCCTGCCCTCACACCTTGTTCATCGCTCATGACATGGCATTCGAATATCGCTCGGAGCAATTCGACCGTAACCTCGGCCTGAACGGCCTGAGCGAAAGAGAGGTCGAAGAGCGCTGGATGAGAGAGGCGAACGGGATCGATGGCCTCACCAACCAAGTTACCCTGGCCGATGCAATCAAGGTTGCCGCCTATGCGCCGGCTCCATCGCCCTACGGTTCTTACTACGGGTTCGCTCCAACCGAATGAACGTTGGAAACAGAAGCCCGAGCGCGACGCCCCGGGCATCGCGCCAGCGCTTTTGAAACGTATTTATCTGAGCCCAATTCCCATCGGGCTTGCCCAACGACCACCTCTGGAGAAACAACCGTGGCCAAAGAAGATCTCATTGAAATGCAAGGCGTTGTGATGGAAGTACTACCGGATACGCGTTTCCGCGTTACGCTGGACAACGGACACACGCTCGTGGCTTACAGCGGCGGCAAGATGCGCAAGAACCATATTCGCGTCCTGGCGGGCGACAAGGTCTCCCTCGAACTATCCCCCTACGACCTGAGCAAGGGACGGATCACCTTCCGCCATATTGAGGGTCGCACACCCTCCAGCCCACGGCAGCATCGCCGCTGATCAGCCATATCAGCCGGCCTGCAAATACTTCGCAGAGAAACCTTCCCTGGTGTGTGGAAGACTCCTGTTCCGTGACAGTGAAATCCGTTGTGCACTCGGCCTGAAAAGGCATTAAGGAGCGCGTTCGTGGCTAAACCAAACTACCAGTTCGAAAAACGCCAGCGTGACTTGGCCAAGAAGCAGCGACAGGAAGATAAGCGTCAGCAGAAACTTGCCAACAAGGCGGCCAATCCTGAAGCGCCGCAAGCCGATCCAAACAACGAAATCTCCTTGCCGGACGGGCACAGTGCTGACCCCGAAAAGCCAACGCCATAATCGTGCGGCGCCGAAGCTGCTTTTAATGAATGACTGGAAAAACTGGGATTTGCCGAAGTGATCTGCTTTGATCAGCCGGTCACAGCCGCCAAGCATTGGTCAGTACGAATTCGGTTTTCCCCTTTTTTGCCCGTGCACCGCAGCAGCGAAATTTAGACGGCCCAGCCAATGACAAAAGGCCCGACGCACAGCGCCGGGCCTTTTTCCACGCCCCTCTCCACGATCCCTCGCAGTTCGGGGCCATTACCGCATCAAACCAGATCGAACCGATCCGCGTTCATCACCTTGGTCCAGGCGGCGATGAAGTCCTTGACGAACTTCTCCTGGTTGTCGTCCTGGGCGTAGACCTCGGCGTAGGCGCGCAGCACGGAGTTGGAACCGAACACCAGGTCGGCGCGAGTGGCGGTCCATTTGGTGGCGCCGCTCTTGCGCTCGACGATGGCGTAGCTGTTGCGGCCGGTCGGCTTCCACGTGTAGGCCATGTCGGTGAGATTGACGAAGAAGTCGTTGCTCAGGGTGCCGACGCGGTCGGTGAAGACGCCGTGCGGGCTGCCGCCGTGGTTGGCGCCGAGGACGCGCAGGCCGCCGACCAAAACCGTCATTTCGCTGGCGGTGAGGCGCATGAGCTGGGCGCGGTCGAGCATCATCTCTTCCGGCGTCACCACGTAGTGCGTCTTCTGCCAGTTACGGAAGCCGTCGGCCAGCGGTTCGAGCACGGCGAAGGATTCGACGTCGGTCATCGCTTGCGTGGCGTCGCCGCGACCCGCTGCAAAAGGCACTTCGACGGCGAAGCCGGCAGCCTTAGCGGCCTGCTCGACCCCAACATTACCGGCGAGGACGATAACGTCGGCGACGCTGGCACCGGTTTCGGCGGCGATCTTTTCATAGACGGCGAGCGCCTTGGCCAGACGGGCCGGTTCGTTGCCTTCCCAATCCTTCTGCGGGGCGAGGCGGATGCGGGCACCGTTGGCACCACCACGCTTGTCTGAGCCGCGGTAGGTGCGGGCGCTATCCCAGGCGGTGGCGACCATTTCGCCGATGCTCAGGCCGGCGGCGGCAATCTTGGCCTTGACGGCGGCGACGTCGTAATCCTTGCGCCCGGCGGGGATCGGGTCTTGCCAGATGAGGTCTTCAGCCGGCACGTCCGGTCCGAAGTAGCGGGCCTTCGGACCCATGTCGCGGTGGGTCAGCTTGAACCAGGCGCGGGCGAAGACCTGTTCGAAGTAAGCCTGGTCGTCGCGGAAGCGCTCGGCGATCTTGCGGTAGGCCGGGTCGAACTTCAGCGCCATGTCGGCGTCGGTCATCATTGGCTTGCAACGGATGCTGGGGTCTTCGACATCGACCGGCATGTCTTCTTCGGCGATGTTGATCGGTTCCCACTGGTGCGCGCCGGCCGGCGATTTTTGCAACCACCAGTCGTACTTGAAGAGCAGCTTGAAGTAACCGTTGTCCCATTGCGTCGGGTGCGTGGTCCAGGCACCTTCGATGCCGCTGGTCACGGTGTCGCGGCCGATGCCGCGGCCGCTGTGGTTGATCCAGCCCATGCCCTGCTCTTCGATGTCGGCACCTTCCGGCGCCGGGCCGAGATTGGCCGCGCTACCGTTGCCGTGCGCCTTGCCGACGGTGTGACCACCGGCCGTAAGGGCGACGGTTTCTTCGTCGTTCATGGCCATGCGGGCGAAGGTGACACGCATATCCTGGGCGGTCTTGAGCGGATCGGGCTTGCCATCCACGCCTTCCGGGTTCACGTAGATCAGGCCCATCATCACGGCGGCGAGCGGGTTTTCCAGATCGCGTTCGCCGGAATAGCGACTGCCCTGGGCGCCGCTGGGGGCCAGCCATTCCTTCTCTGAACCCCAATAGGTGTCCTTTTCCGGATGCCAGATGTCTTCGCGCCCGAAGGCGAAGCCAAAGGTCTTCAGGCCCATCGACTCGTAAGCCATGTTGCCGGCGAGGATCATCAAGTCGGCCCAGCTGATCTTGTTGCCGTATTTCTTCTTGATCGGCCACAACAGGCGGCGGGCCTTGTCGAGGTTGCCGTTGTCGGGCCAGGAGTTGAGCGGCGCGAAGCGCTGGTTGCCGGTGCCGCCACCGCCTCGACCGTCGGCAATGCGGTAGGTGCCGGCCGAGTGCCAGGCCATGCGGATCATCAGGCCGCCATAGTGACCCCAGTCGGCCGGCCACCAGGACTGGCTGTCGGTCATCAGGGCCTTGAGGTCGTTCTTGAGGGCTTCGACGTCGAGCTTTTTCAGCTCTTCGCGATAATTGAAGCCAGCGCCCATCGGGTTGGTCTTGCTGTCGTGCTGGTGCAGGATGTCCAGATTCAACGCATTCGGCCACCAAGCCATCGGCGACTGGTTGGACGACGTAGCGCCGCCATGCATGACCGGGCATTTGCCCCCGTGATTGTTGCCGTTTTCCGTAGTCATTGACGCTCTCCTCGATAAAGACGATTAATGAAACAACACGGTCATCTTAGGTAATGGCAATACCTTAGCCAAATTGTGATGTGCAATTCTGGCTATAGAAAACAGCAATAGGCGGAGACCCGCGGTATATGGGGGGTTGCGCCAACCCGCCGGTTGCCGGAACGGCAATGGCTCCTCGGCTGGTGCGGCCAGCCGCCCTTCTCCGCACCGCCTCCCTCGGTTTGCTTGCCCGATCGGCAAACGCAGCCCCGACGGTGACTGTGCGCACGCCCTAGGCCTCGCCTGGAAAAGTGAAGGTGAAGGTGGTGCCCTGCCCTTCGCTGCTGGCGACATCGATCTGCCAACGCAGGCGCTCGCAAATGCGGGCAACGATGGAGAGCCCCAGACCATGCCCGGCACTTTCCTCGCCCTTGGCGTGGCGGCGGAACATCTCCCTGAAGCGTTCTTCGGGAATGCCGATGCCAGTGTCCCTGACCTGCAGGCGGCGCTGATCGAGGAACAGGGAGATTCGCCCCTCGCGCGTGTAGGCACAGGCGTTTCTGACGACGTTGCTGATCAGGACGTAGGCCAGCGAGCGCTCGATCGGCAGGCACACGCCGCTGGGCATCATGGCCTGCAGCACGACCGGCCGACCGTCGAGCAGGGGCTGGCAGTCGGCCATGACCTCGCCGACCACTTCGTCGAGGTTGCAGGTGGGATCGGCATCGAGACGCTCCTCTTTGGCCAGCAACAACATGGCTTCGAGGATTTGCGACATGCGGCCGGCGCTGCGCTGGATGGTGGCGATACGACGCTGCACGGCGGGGCTGAGGTCTGGCAATTCGGCGAGGACCTCGGCCGCGCCGGAAATCACCGCGACCGGCGTTCTCAGCTCATGGCTGACATCGGAGGCGAAATAGCTTTCGCGCCGCACGAAGTCGTAGAGGCGTGCCGAGAATTTGTCCATGGCGCGGACCAGTTGGCCGATTTCATCGGCCGGATAGCCGCCGTCGGAAAAGCCGGCCGGCTCCTCCGGCAGATCGCGCTGCTCGGCCTGGGTGGACACGTCGTTGAGCAAGCGAACGATGGGTTGCACCACCCGCCGCGACAACTGGTTGCCGATCAGGAAGGAGATCAGGGTCATCACCGCCGTGGCCACCAGTAGCAGGAAGGCGATGTTTTCCAGGTTGCTCTTGATGTAGGAACGATCGTAGAGCAAGGCAAATGGCTGCCCATCGACCAGCGCAAAGAGAACGCTGTAGTCGCCGTCGTCCAGGCTGCGGATTTCGATGATTTCATCGTTAGCCGTAATCGACGGCACGGTGCGGAGCCGAGAATCAGGCAGGAAAACCCCTTGCAGCAGGCGCGACTCGGCGGGAATGGCATTGGGGCTCCTGGCATGGCGATGGCGGAAGCTTTCCAGTTCCACATGCAGGGTGCGGGCGATGGCCCGCTCTTCGATCTGCGCCAGCAGCGCGAAAGTGGTCAGGCTGAGCGAGGCGCTGACGACGAAGCCGAGCAGCAGGAAGGGCTGGACGAGCTTCTGGCGAAGACTGTCATAGGGGCGCATCGGTAGCGGCGATACGGTAGCCGAAGCCGCGCACCGTATGGATGAGTTGCTGGGAGAAGGGTTTATCGACGGCCGCGCGCAGCGCGTGCATGTGCACCACCATCGAATGCTTGTCGCCCGGCTCGTCGCCCCAGATTTCGCGGGCGATGGCCTGCTGGGTGACGACGTTGGGCGAATGCTTGATGAGCAGGCCAAGAATGCGCATCTGCACCGGCGGCATGGTAATGAGCTTGCCGGCCCGCTCGACGCGCATAGTGCCGGCATCGAAACGCAGGTCGCCGACCACCATCACCGGGCTTTCGCCATCGCTGTTCGAGCGGCGGATCAGGGCGCGGGCCCGCGCTTCGAGTTCCTTCAGCGCCACCGGCTTGACGATGTAGTCGTCGGCGCCGAAGTCGAAGGCGGACACCTTGACGTCGACATCGTCCTTGGCCGTCAGCATGATCACCGGCGTCGTCTTCAACAGTTCGTGACGCAGGCGATGGCAGACGGCGATGCCGTCGATGCCGGGCAGCATCAGGTCGAGTACGACCAGATCGTAATGGTTGGTTTTGAGTTGGTTGATGGCGGCAAAGCCATCGGGGGCGTAGTCGGTCACGTACCCCCGCAGTTCGAGATAGTCGATCAGGTTTCTGGCCAGATCGCGGTCGTCTTCCACAATCAGAACACTATGTGCCACGCTTCGGTTGTCCCCGGTTGCTCGATTCCCGGCGAATTCGGCCAGGATCGCAGTCTATATAGATGCAAAAAACGATTCTAAATCAGGCGTGACCGGAGACGCACGCCCGTCGACGAAAACAACGGCCTTGCCCACTCAGGCGCGCTTGCGGAACATGAAGGGATGCGCGTGGCGGCTGAGCGCGAAGTCCAGCATGAATTTGATCCACAGGGTCGAACCGGCAATGGCCGTCCAGGTTTCGTACTGGAACGCCCCGGTAACGACGCCGAGAATGACGAAGACGATGACCCCGCCGCCGATTATGTTGATCGCCGCGGCATAGGGGGCAAACTTGGCCGGATCGTCCGGCGACCGACCGCGCTTGAGCGCAACTTCGGAGAAATCGCGGCGCACCACGATGCGCCAGGCACGGCGAATCCAGAAGAAAGCCACGGGAAACAGCGCCAGGAACAGTATCCAGGTCAGCGCGACACCCACATCGAAAACCATGTCCAGACCTTTTCAAAAAAAGAACACTAAACAATTTGGTGAGCCCCCTCCAGGCCTCCTTTGCGAGGAGGGGCCCATGGGCGGCGGATCGCACCGCCGCCCATTCCCGTCAGGGATTAGTGAGCACCATCCACGGCCTTGGCGCCACGCGGAATGCGCACGCTTTCAACCAGATGCTGGATATGCTCGGGCGGTTCCTTGGTCATCTTGTCGACAATGAAGGCGACGATGAAGTTGACCAGGGCACCGACAGCACCGAAGGCTTCCGGCGTGATGCCGAAGAAGCTGTTGGCTCCGCCGATGGCACCGACGAACTCGGTCCCCTTGATGAAGAAGATACCCTTGTGTGCGAACACGTAGATCAGGGTCACGGTCAGGCCTGCCAGCATGCCGGCAATGGCGCCTTCCTTGTTCATCTTCTTGGAGAAGATACCCATCATGATGGCCGGGAACAGCGAGGATGCAGCGATACCGAAGGCCAGAGCCACCGTACCGGCCGCGAAGCCCGGCGGATTCAGACCCAGGTAGCCGGCAATGACGATCGCAACGGCCATCGAGATCTTGCCGGCCATCAGTTCGCCGCTATCGCTGATATCCGGCTTGATGACGCCCTTGATCAAGTCATGGGACACCGCGGCGGAGATCGCCATCAGCAGACCGGCCGCGGTCGACAGTGCGGCAGCCAGACCACCAGCGGCAACCAGCGCGATCACCCAGTTCGGCAGCAGCGCGATTTCCGGGTTGGCGAGCACGATGATGTCGGCGTTGACCGTCAGTTCGTTGCCCTTCCAGCCGGCGGCTTCAGCCTTCTTCTTGAAGTCTTCGTTCTTGGACTTGTCGTTGTAGTACTGGATACGACCGTCGCCGTTCTTGTCCTCAAACTTCAGCAGGCCGGTCTTTTCCCAACGCTTCATCCAGTCTGGACGGTCGTCGAACTTGATCTGCGATTCGGCACCGTAGGGGTCGACGTTCTGCATGACGACGCCCGGGGTGACGGTGCGGATCAGGTTCATCTTGGCCATGCCGGCCACGGCCGGAGCGGTGGTGTACAGGATGGCGATGAAGACCAGCGCCCAGCCGGCGGAGTAGCGTGCATCCTCGACCTTCGGCACGGTGAAGAAGCGCATGATCACGTGCGGCAGACCGGCGGTACCGATCATCAGCGACAGGGTGTACACGAACATGTTCAGCGTGCTGCCGGCCGTCGTCGTCGTGTACTTGCCGAAGCCGAGGTCGGTGACGACCTGGTCGAGCTTCTGCAGCAGCGAGACGTCGGAACCCACCATATTGGAACCCAGCCCCAATTGCGGCAGCGGGTTGCCGGTGAGTTGCAGCGAGATGAAGATGGCCGGAATGGTATAGGCCAAGATCAGCACGATGTACTGAGCGACCTGGGTGTAGGTAATGCCCTTCATGCCACCGAACACGGCGTAGGCGAAGACGATGCCCATACCGATGTAGATGCCCATTTCGCTGGAAACGCCCAGGAAGCGGGAGAAGGCCACACCGACCCCGGTCATCTGACCGATGATGTAGGTGATGGAGGCGGTCAGCAGACACACCACAGCCACCGTCGAGGCGGTCTTCGAGTAGAAGCGGTCGCCGATGAACTGAGGCACGGTGAATTTGCCGAACTTGCGCAGGTACGGGGCGAGCAGACAGGCGAGCAGGACGTAACCGCCCGTCCAGCCCATCAGGAACAAGCCACCGCCGTAGCCCATGTTGGAAATGAGGCCCGCCATCGAGATGAAGGAGGCGGCCGACATCCAGTCAGCCGCCGTCGCCATCCCGTTGGTGACCGGATGCACGCCGCCGCCGGCGACGTAGAACTCGCTGGTGCTACCGGCGCGAGCCCAGATTGCGATCCCGATGTACAGCGCGAAGGACGCGCCGACCACCAGGTAGGTCATGGTTTGCAGATCCATACTGACTCCCTGTTATTCGTGCACGTCGAACTTGCGGTCGATCTTGTTCATGGCCTTGGCGTAGTAAAAGATCAAGGCGATGAAGATGTAGATCGACCCCTGTTGGGCAAACCAGAAGCCCAGCGGGTAGCCCCCGAGTTTGATGTTGTTCAGCACATCGGCAAAAAGAATGCCGGCACCGAACGAGACTGCGAACCAAATAATGAGCACTTTGGCCAACAGCCCCAGCACAGCGGACCAATAGGCCTTACCTGTGTCGTCCATGGATTGTCTCCTCCAAGTTATGAGAATGGGCGGCAGAACAAGGACTTATCGCCACCCTACGGCCAGTTTTTTGTCCGAAACTTACGGCTGGCTGACAGAAACCGGGCAAATTTCCGGGAATGAGTCCGCGTTGATCGTTCACTGACCTAACGCTTACCAAACATAAATAAACCGCCTGAAACAAGCGTTCGAAAAGGACCAAAAATCGCCCAGATTCCCCGCTGTGTTTTGCCCGGCGGCCGCCGGCGATTTTCTCGGTGCACTGACCAAATCTTGATTTTTCGCTGACCTGATCCAGACCCGTGGATTGCTATCCTGAAAAAACTCCAGAGCGGACTTCGCGCGTTATGGGGTTGCTGCTTGGTTTTACATGAACCAATTTTTCGGCCCACTTCGGTGGGCTTTTTTTTGCCCGCACCGGCGGCCATTGGATGGGTAAAAAAAACCGGCGCCACCCCGTCTCCAGGGGGCGCCGGCCGGCTCCGTACTTGGGCGCGCTATTTTGGCCAATGCGAACGGACAACGATTGATCTGGCCGATCGAGTGAGCGCTCCGATTTTTAGGCGATTTGGCCGGTGCACCGCAGCAGCTACCTGAGCAGCAACTGCTGCAGCAGGTAGGTGCCCGCCCCCGCGAAATAGCCGATCACGGCCAAACCGCTGATCTTCTTGACGTACCAGAAGAAGTGAATCTTCTCGAGCCCCATCGCCGCCACGCCCGACGCCGAGCCGATGATCAGGATCGACCCGCCGGTACCGGCGCAGTAGGCGAGGAACTGCCACAGGAAATTGTCGGCAGGAAACTGGTTCAGGCTGTACATGCCCATCGAGGCCGCAACCAACGGAACGTTGTCGACGACGGCGCTGATCACGCCGATGATCAGCACGATCAGGTCGAGCCGGCCAACCGTCGCGTTCAGCCATTCCGCCAGCGCACCCAGGATGTGGGTGTATTCCAGCGTCGCCACGGCAAGCAGAATACCGATGAAGAAGACCAGCGAACTCATGTCGATACGGGTGAGCGCATGGGCCAGCGTCAGATGCTGCTTGAACTCGTCTTCCTTGTGTCGATGCACGAGGTCGCCAACCAGCCACAGGATACCGAGGCCGAACAGGATGCCCATGAAGGGCGGCAAGTGGGTCGCCGTCTTGAAGGCCGGCACGGCGACCAGAATCCCGAGACCGAGCATGAACATCAGTTTGCGCTCGAATTCGCTAGTCTTGATGCCATGGGCACTGGCGGCACCGGTCGGCGACTCGACCGGCTTGCCCCGCAGGACAAAGGCGGTGATGGCAAGCGGAATGACCATGCTGACCAGCGACGGCAGAAGCACCGACTCGATGATCTTCAATGCGCTGATCTGGCCGCCGATCCACAGCATGGTGGTCGTGACATCGCCGATCGGGGACCAGGCGCCGCCCGCGTTGGCGGCAATCACGATCATGCCAGCAAAGAACAAGCGGTCTTCATGCTTGGCCAACAGTTTTCGCATCAGCGAAATCATCACGATGGTCGTCGTCAGATTGTCGAGTACCGAACTGAGGAAAAACGTGACGAAACCCACCAGCCACAGCAACGATGACAGCTTGGTCGTACGAATGCGCTGGGTGATGACTTCGAAACCGTTATGGGCATCGACCACCTCGACGATAGCCATGGCACCCATCAGGAAGAAGACGATCTGCGCGGTACCCATCAGCGACTCGCCGAGTTGCTCGCTGACCAGATGATGATCGCCGGAAAATAGCGCGTAAATGGTCCACAACAGGCCGGCACCGACCAGGGCGGAGGCGGACTTGTTGATCTTGAGCGGGTGTTCCAGCGCAATGGCGGCGTAGGCAAGGACGAAAACGGCGACGAGAGCGACGAGCATGGTGGAGTCCTGACAGCAGGTTGTACGGGCTAAGCGGGCAACACCTTAACGCAAGGAAAAAGTAAAATAAATTCGATTTATTTCTTCCAATACATCGAATTTTTCGACGCTTATGAACCACAAGCACCTCTACTACTTCTGGAAGGTGGCCAAAGCCGGCAGCGTGGCGCGGGCGGCCGAAGCGATCAATGTCACGCCACAGACCCTGAGCGGCCAGATCGGCTTGCTCGAAGACAGCCTGGGAACGCCCCTTTTTGCCAAGCAGGGACGTTCGCTGGTGCTGACCGAGGCCGGCAAACTGGCGTTGGATTACGCCGATGAAATGTTTGCCTTGAGCGCCGAGCTGGAAAGCGTCATCAAACACCATCCGCAGGGCCGACCGACCGAATTTCGTGTCGGCGTTTCCGATGCCGTACCCAAATCGCTAGCCTATCGCCTGCTGCAGCCGGCCATCGAAGGCGAGCAACCGACCCGTATCGTCTGCCGCGAATGGCAGCTCGACCGCCTGCTCGGCCAGCTCGCGGTGCATCAGCTCGATCTGGTCATCTCTGACGGCCAGTTGCCCCCATCCCACAGTCTGCGCGCCTACAACCATCGCTTGCTGGAATCCGGCCTCAGCTTTCTCGCCGCCCCCGGCTTGGTCAGCGGCGAACCCCTGCCCTTCCCCGCCTGCCTGGGCGCCCTGCCGGTGCTGCTGCCGGGCGAGGACTCGGCCATACGCAGCGGGTTGGACCCCTGGCTGGAACGCAAACGCATCCGCCCACGCATCGTCGGCGAATTCGACGATACGGCACTGATGGCTGCCTTTGGCCGCGCCGGCAAGGGGGTGTTTCCAGTGCCGAGCATCGTCGAGGAAGAATTCGTCAGCGATGGCCAACTCCGCATCGTGGGCCGCACCACCGAGGTGATGGCGAGCTATTACGCCATTTCCGTCGAACGTCGCGTCACCCACCCCTGCGTCCTGGCCATCACCCAATCGGCCCAGCGCATGCTCGGGCAGGCCGCGCCTTAACAACAGGTCAGACGGCCTCGCCTCAGGCTCAAACGATAGACGGCGCGCCAGCGTCGGGCCAGGTGATAGCGCAAGCCGCGCCGCGCCATGCGCAGGCTCTGACGCCAGGCATCCAGCGCGCCCCGCAGGCGGCGGTAGAGCGGATGGGCATGCAGAATGGCGAAAATGCGCTCGCGAAAGGCGATGAGGTCACCGTAGGCCCGGGCAAACCAGCCAATTTGCAGCAGCCGTGGCTTGGTCAGTGCGAAAATGCGTGCCACCAGGGCAGTTCCCACCACCTTGGCGGCCAGAAAGGTCAAAAGGCCGAACAGCGCCGCTCCATGCGCGATGAAATAAAGCCCGGCCACCTTGAACGGCAACAACACTGCGCCCGGGATCAGGAAGCACAACAAGGCGGCGTAGCGCGGTGCGCCGGCGATCCAGCCTTCGATCCGGCGCAAACCCGGCAGTTGGCCGAAACGCGCCATCAGGCGTGCGAGCGGTTCCCACATCCACTCCCAGAACCACAACAGGAAGGCTGCGCTCAGGATGAATGGGGGCGTCAGCAGGCGTTTCAGGCGGCGGGTCATCGCGGTACCACAGGCGAAAAGATGGGTGCAGTCTAGCCCGCTGGCCGGCACCCGTGCTTGACCGGGTGTAACGCTCGGTGACGCCAGCCCCGTTTTTTGCCATTTGGCTCAGTGCACCGCAGCAGCCCCGTCAAGCCGGCAACAAGCCGGGCTGCAAGACACCGGCCAGCCAGTCGACGACTACCCTCACCCTCGGCGGCAGCAGCGCAGGACGCCCGGCGTAAACAATGGCGACCGGTAGCGTCGGGGGCGGATATTGCGGCATCACCTCGACCAAGGCTCCGCTCGCCAACAAGTCTTCGACACCGTGACGCGGCAGCTGAATCAGACCGAGTCCGGCCAAGCCGCAAGCGAGATAGGCATCGGAGCTGCTGACCGCCACCGGCCCAGGCAGCTTGAGGCGATGCACCTCGCCATCGGCGACATACTCCCAGGCCAGATCGCGCCCGAGGTGATTGGCGTGGTAGCGCACGACCCGGTGCGCGGCCAACTCCGCCGGGCGCTGCGGCGTACCATGGCGGGCCAGATAGGCTGGAGCGGCACAATTGACCTGCACCATGCCGCCGAGAGGGCGGACAGCCAGTGAGGATTCCGCCAGTTGGCCGACCCGCACGGCACAATCGATGCCCTGCTCCAGCAGATCGACGAAGCGGTCGGTCGCATCGAGCCGCAACTGGATATCCGGATAAGCCGCCATCAAGGCCGGCAAGGCGGGGATCACCCACTGCCGGGCCAGCCTTTCCGGCAGACTGATGCCGATCGTGCCGCGCGGCAAGCGCTGCGGACCGAGAAACAGGCCCTGAGCATCCTCCACGCCGACCAGTACCTGGCGACAGCGCTCAAGATACTGCTCGCCCTCCCGGGTCACCTCAACCCGGCGAGTCGTGCGCTGCAGCAGGCGCACCCCCAGTTCGCGCTCCAGCGCCTGCACCGTGGTCGTCACCGAGGCCGCCGGCATTTCCAAGCGCTCGGCGGCTCGACTGAATCCGCCCAGTTCGGCTACCTGCACAAAAACCCGCATCGCTTTGAAGAGATCCACGTGGTCCACCCATACTATTTCGTTTAAACAAACAATAAATTGCAGAAAACCGCATTTATTCGTCTCTTAACAAAAACTAGACTGCCCTCACCCCGACCAAACCGGAGAACAACGATGAATACCTCTCACCTTCAAAAAGTCGCCCTCGTCACGGGTGCCTCGCGCGGCATCGGGCGGGCCATTGCCTTGCGTCTGGCCGCCGATGGCCATGCGGTGGCCATCAATTATGTTCACCGCCAGAGCGAGGCAGAATCCGTCGTCGCCGCCATCGTCGCCGATGGCGGCAAGGCCATCGCCGTGCCAGCCGATATCGCCGACCCGAAGCAGGCAACAGAACTGTTCGCCCGGACGGCAGGCCAACTCGGCCGCATCGATGCGCTGATCAACAACGCCGGCATCATTCAACCGGGTAACGTGGCCCTCGCCGATACCGACGATGCTCTGTACGAGCGACTATTCGCCATCAACACGCGCGGCACCTTCAACATGCTGCGCCTCGCCGCCCGGCAGATGAACGATGGTGGCCGCATCGTGAATTTTTCCAGCAGCGTGATCGGCCTCGCCCTCCCCGGCTATGCAGTCTATGCGGCAGCAAAGGCAGCCGTGGAAACGATGACGAACATCTTCGCCAAGGAACTACGCGGCCGGCAAATCACTGTCAATGCCATCGCCCCCGGGCCAACCGCCACCGAACTTTTTCTCGATGGCAAGAGCGCCGACGCGATCGAACGCCTCGCCCTCGCCGCCCCGCTGGAACGCCTCGGCACCCCGCAAGATATCGCCAATACAGTAGCCTTTCTCATCAGCCCGTCGGGCGGCTGGATCAACGGCCAGACCCTGCGGGCAAACGGTGGAATCGTCTGACTCAGCGCTCCCAATACACTCGTAACAGCATCTGCGCTTCGTTGTAGTGGTAATCCAGTTGGCCCTGATAGGCATGGTGCAGGGCTTCGCCGAGGTCGCGAGCAAGATGAATGTCGGTAGTCGTCACCAGAACCCCCGCCCCCTCATCCTCGATGGCGATGATACGGGCCATCGGATGTTCGGCCTTTTCCTTCTCTTCGTGGTGCCGCAACAGTTGAAGCATTTCATCGCGATGACCGGCGAAGAAATCCCCGGCGACATGCACAAAACCGGCCGGGTAACGATCCTGCACCCGATGGCAGGCTGGGCAAACCATCCCTTTGGCACCCTCCGGTGCCGCCAGCCACTGCCATCGTCCCCCTTGGAAGACAGCACCGCATAGCGGACAAACTGCGGGCTCCACCGGCTTGTGAAGCAACTTGTAACTGTCGTGTACACGCTCCTCACGCAACTGATCGCGACGAACGACATGAAAACCCGGCACAGGCATACGAGAACTCATAACTTTCCTCCTTTGCAAATCGAACACGATCAACGTTCCTTTATAGATATTTAGCACCCGGGAACGACAAGACGCATTGACAATCGTCAACTTGCAGAACGTAAACTGCAATTTGTCGACAAATCGCGTCACGTTCGACGCAATAAACCATGTCACCATTCAAGTCGGCAGATTATTGACCGCGATCAATAGTTAGCCAGTCAATGCCACAGTCAAACACCAGATTTGCTAGCATGAACATGCTTCCATCGTGGAGGAATTGCCATGATGCGTCCTGCTTTCTCGCTGTTTCACCTCGTTGCCACCTTGCTTGGCGCCCATCGATCATGAATAGCGCGCGCACAAACGCGACGGACAGCCATGAGGAGTTCGTGCGAGCCTTGCTCGAGCCGTGCTGCTATCCCCACCCGGTGGAAAAGGTGGAACTGATCGAGACACACATTTCTTATGTCTTGCTCGCCGGCGATTACGCCTACAAGATCAAGAAGCCGGTCAATCTGGGCTTTCTCGACTTTTCAACCCTGGCCTTGCGCCAACATTTCTGCACGGAAGAGGTGCGCCTCAATCGGCGTCTCGCTCCCGAGCTTTATCTTGGCGTGGTGGCGATCAGCGGTTCCCCGGAAGCGCCTCGAATCGACGGGACGGGCGAAGCCATCGAATACGCGGTACGCATGAGCCGTTTCTCCCAGGATGCCCTGCTTGATCGCCGACTGGCATCAGGAACCTTGCCAGCGACGCTGATCGATCGATTGGCCGACACCGTGGCCGAATTTCACGACCGGGTGGCAACAGTACCGGCCGATGCCTCCTTCGGGACGCCGGCTGCCGTATGGAGGCCGGTGGCCGAGAATTTCGCGCAATTGCGCGCTCATCGCCCGGATATCCTGCCCCCTCTGGCCGACCTGGAAACCTGGAGCCGGGAGCGCTTCGCTGAACTGAGCCCCCTCCTCGACAACCGGCAACGCGATGGCAGGGTGCGCGAATGCCATGGCGACCTGCATCTCGGCAATATTGCGTTGGTCGGAGAGAATCTGCAGATTTTCGACGGCATCGAGTTCAACCCCAACCTGCGCTGGATCGATGTCATCTGCGAAATCGCCTTCCTGAGCATGGACCTGGAGGCGCGCGGTCGGCCGGATTACGCCTACCGCCTGCTCAACCGCTACCTGGAGGCGACGGGCGACTATGGCGGACTGGCCCTGCTGCCTTTCTACCAGGTCTATCGGGCCCTGGTCCGGGCCAAGGTGGCCGCCATCCGGGCCGACCAGGAAGCGCCGACCGATCGCCAGGACGCGCTCGACGAATGCAACCGTTACCTCGCTTTCGCCGCGCGGGCGAGCGCGCCCGGTCGACCATTGCTGATCCTGATGCACGGCCTCTCCGGTTCGGGCAAAACCTGGTTGAGCCAACGGCTGCTCGAAGATCTCGGAGCTATCCGCTTGCGCTCCGATGTCGAGCGCAAGCGGCTGTGTGGCCTCCCGCCCTTGGCCCGCAGCGCTTCCGCGACGAATGCAGGAATCTATACGCCGGTCATCGGTGCCGCCACCTATGCCCGCCTGGCCGAACTGGCCCAACAGGTGCTGCGCGCCGGCTACCCGGCCATCATCGACGCAACCTGCCTACTGGCCGAGCAGCGCGAGTGTTTTTTCGAGTTGGCGGCGGTCTTGCGCCTCCCCTTGGCCATCGTCGCCTGCACCGCAACGGAAGCCACCCTGCTGCACCGCCTGGCAGCACGTAACGCAACCGCAGACGACGCCTCGGAAGCCGATAGCGGCATTCTCGCCCGCCAACAATCAACCGTCGAACCCTTATCGCCAGACGAAATGAAGTATTGCCTGGAGGTGGATACAAGCCGCCCGCTCCCCGACCGACTGGCGGCAAGGCTGCGCGAATCGCCCGTTCCCGACACCCCGTCCCGGCCGCCTGACAGCGCACGACCGCCGTCGTGGTTTTTACCTGACTCGGGAGACGCATTGCTGGTCGTCGACGTGCAAAACGACTTTCTGCCAGGCGGCCGCCTCGGGGTCGGCGACGGCGACGCGGTGATCGCTCCGCTGGCTGCCTGGATCGCCCGCTTTACCGGAGCCAGCCGTCCGGTCTTTGCCAGCCGTGACTGGCACCCGGCCGATCATTGTTCCTTCCAGCCCTTCGGCGGGCAGTGGCCGGTCCATTGCGTGGCCGGATCGCCGGGCGCGGCATTCGCCATGGGACTCGGGCTCCCGGCCAATGGGCAGATCGTCGACAAGGCCACCCGGCAGGATCGCGAGGCCTATTCCGCTTTTGCCGGCACCGACCTCGATGCCCGACTGCGCGCCCACGACGTCGAGCGCATCATGATCGGCGGCCTGGCCACCGACTATTGCGTACTCAACACGACACTCGACGCGCTCCGCCTCGGCTATCGGGTGCTGGTTCTGACTGGCGCCTGTCGAGCCGTCGATGTGCAGGCCGGCGATGGCGCACGCGCCCTGGCTGCGATGGAGGCGGCCGGCGCCCAATTCCTGGGAAACAGCCCGCCATGAGCGAATCCGTCCTGCTCACCGACCTCTATCAACTGACCATGCTCCAGGCGTACCGTGAGCAAGGCATGAACGACATTGCGGTGTTCGAGTTCTTCGTACGCAAACTCCCCGAGAAGCGCAATTTCCTGATCGCGGCCGGTCTGGAGCAGGCGCTCGATTATCTGGAGAACCTGCGGTTCACCGGCGAAGAGTTGGCCTGGCTCAAGAGCAGCGGTCGCTTCCGGCCTGATTTTATCGACTCGCTGGCAGATCTGCGCTTCACCGGCGCAGTCTGGGCCATGCCCGAAGGCACTATCTTCTTCCCGGACGAACCCATCCTGCGCGTGGTGGCGCCCATGCGCGAGGCGCAACTGGCCGAGTCGCGCCTGATCAACCTGCTCCAGTTCCAGAGCATGGTGGCTGCCAAGGCCGCACGCGTGCGCCTGGCGGCGCCGGGCAAGCTGCTGGTGGACTTTGGCCTGCGCCGCGCTCATGGCGGTGAAGCCGGGCTGTTGTCTGCCCGCGCCAGCCGCATCGCCGGCTTCGACGGCACAGCGACCGTACTCGCCGGGCTACGCTGGGATATTCCGCTCTACGGCACGATGGCGCACTCCTTCGTCCAGGCGCACGACGACGAACTGGCCGCTTTCGAGCATTTCGCCCGCGCCCATGGCCGCAACATCACGCTGCTGATCGACACCTACGATACCGAAGCGGCGGCCGCGGCCCTGGTTCCGCTGGCCAAACGGCTGGCCGGCGAAGGGATCGCCGTGACCTCGGTACGCCTCGATAGCGGCGATCTGGGCGAGCATGCCCGGCGCGTCCGCACCATCCTCGATGCCGCCGGGCTGACTACAATCCGCATTTTCGCCAGCAGCAATCTCGATGAAGACGCGATCGCCACGCTGCTGGCCGAGGGAGCACCGATCGACGGTTTTGGCGTCGGCACCCGCATGAACGTCTCCGCCGACCAGCCATATCTCGATTGTGCCTACAAGCTGCAGGAATATGCCGGCCTGGCCCGACGCAAACATTCCGAAGGCAAGACGACCTGGCCGGGACGCAAACAAGTCTTCCGGCAATACGATGCCAGCGGACGGATGGCAGGCGACACCTTGACACTGCTCGGCGCTGAGGCGCCGGGCGAGCCCTTGTTGCAGCAGGTCATGGCCGAGGGCCGCCGGCTGGCGCCCTCACCTTCCCTGGCCGCTATCTGCGCCCACGCCCACGCACAACTCGCCGCCCTGCCATCGCCTTACACTGGCCTCACCCCGACGGCCCGCTATCCGGTCGTCGTCGCGCCGGCGCTCCACCAGTTAGCAGAGGAAGTGGACCGCCGGCGCCAAGCCCGGATCAGATAAGGGGTTAACATCGTTCCCGGCGCACCTCTCCTAGCACTTTGCACGAAGCTAGGAGACGGGCTGGCAGTCGCCAACCTGAACCGGTGCACCTAGGCAATTGGCTAAAGCCCCCGCCCCCTGAACCTCTATGGAATTCCCCGGATCACTTCCGAAGCGTGTATCATTTTTGTAGTTTTTTTACTTCGACCCAACCGGGAAATCGATGCACGCCCTCCGCAAATGTCTGCTCGTTCTCAGCCTCGCTTGGCCTTGGCTTGCCACGAATGCTGCACTGCGCGTGGTTAGCGACGACAATTACCCGCCCTATGTTTTTCGCGACGCCGACGGCCGAGTTCAGGGCTATCTGGTCGATTTGTGGAAGCTGTACGAAACCAAGACCGGTACCCCGGTCGAGTTTGTTCCGACAAGACGGATCGAGGCTCAACGCCAAATCCTCTCCGGCGAAGCCGATGTCATCGATACCTTCAACATAACGCCGGCCCGCCTGTCCAAATACGAATTTTCGGAACCCTATGTCCGTCTACCAGTCGGCATCTATTCCCACCACTCGATCACAGGCATCGCCTCCAGCGCTTCGCTGCGTGGCTTCCAGGTCGGAGTACAGGAAGGCGATGCCTGTATCGATCACCTCGAAAGTGAAGGCATCCACACCCTCGTCCGCTACAAGAACAACGACGCCATCATCGATGCGGCACTAGCCGGGCAGATCCGGATTTTCTGCCTGGACGACTCACCGGCCAACTTCTACCTGTACCGGCACCAAGCTCAGGACGAGTTCATTAGGGCGTTCGAGTTGTATCAGGGCGAATTTCACCGAGCGGTGCGCAAGGGCGACACCGCCTTGCTCGCCCGCGTTGAACAGGGAATGGCCAATATCAGCGAGGCGGAAAAATCCGCCCTGATGAAAAAATGGATGGGCTCCCCCATCCCGCATCAGCAACTCGGCACCTTGGTACTGCTTGGCATTGCCGGCATCCTGATCATCGGTCTGCTGCTCGCGCTGTGGATCAGCCTGTTGCGCCGGGCCGTACGCAAGAAGACGGCGGAAGTCGACCGGGAGAAGGCCAATCTGGCTGCTCTGGTCCAGAACATTCCCGACCTGGTCTGGGTAAAGAGTGCCCAGGGGGTCTTTCTCAGTTGCAATGCGCAATTCGAGCGCCTTTACGGTAAACCGGCACGGGAAATCATTGGCAAGACCGACTATGACTTCGTCAGCCGCGAACTGGGTGATTTTTTCCGGGAAAATGACCGACTGGCAATGCAAAGCGACAAACCTCGGAAGAACGAGGAATGGCTGACCTTTGCTGGAGAAAGCGAACCGCGCCTGTTCGAAACGCTGAAAACCGCTGTACGCGACGATCATGGCAAGATTATCGGCGTCCTCGGCGTCTCGCGCGACATCAGCGAACGTTACCGGGCCGAGCAAACGGAACGTCGCGCCGCCCGTTCTCTCAAATTATTGGGAGATTGCAACTACGTGTTGGCGCAGGCAGACAGCGAAGCAAGCATGCTGGAGAAAATCTGTCGCCTGATTGTCGAATCGGGTGGCTACCTGATGACCTGGATCGGCTTTGCCGAACAAAACCCTGAGAAAAGCATTCGCCCCGTCGCGCAATGGGGCGATACAACGAATTACCTGCGCGATGCACATATCTCCTGGGATGAAACCGAAGAACTGGGACGGGGACCGACCGGTGTGTGCATCCGTTCCGGACAGGTACAAATCAACCATAACTACCAAAACAATCCGCACATACTTCCTTGGCGTAGCGCTGCGCTGGCGCGCGGCTTCCAGTCCAGCATTTCGCTGCCGCTCCATACACCGGACCAAACCGTCTTCGGTGCGCTCACCATTTATTCCCGCGACCCTGATTCATTCACTCCTGGCGAAGTGGCGCTCCTCGAAGAAATGGCGCACAACATTTCCTTCGGTATCGACAAGATGCGCGATCGCGACCTGCGTCTGGCGGCCGAGGCGGCAACCCGAGCCAAGAGCGTCTTCCTGGCCAACATGAGCCACGAGATCCGTACCCCGCTCAATGCGATCACCGGGATGGTGCACATGCTGCAACGCACGGCACTCACCATCGAACAGGCGGATAAGGTGGGCAAGATCGATACCGCTAGCCAGCATCTGATTTCCATCATTAACGATATTCTCGACCTATCGAAGATCGAGGCCGGAAAGTTCGTACTTGAAGAAGCCCCTGTCGCCGTCGACGGCATCGTCGCCAATGTCCTGTCGATGATTCACGGCCGGGCCGAAGCGAAGGGATTGCGGCTATTCCGCGAGATCGGCCAGTTGCCCGACAACCTCATTGGCGACCCGACCCGCCTGCAGCAAGCCCTGCTCAACTACGCAGTCAATGCCGTCAAATTCACCCCGGCTGGCCAGGTGACGCTGCGTGTTGCAACGCTGGAAGAAACGCCCGATGACACCCTGATCCGCTTTGAGGTCGAAGATACCGGCATCGGCATCGCACCTGACGCGGTCAGCCGCCTGTTCGCCGAATTCGAGCAGGCCGACAATTCGACGACACGCCGCTACGGTGGCACCGGCCTTGGCCTGTCCATCGTTCGCCGGCTTTGCCGCGTCATGGGCGGCGAAGCCGGTGTCAGCAGCGTGCCAGGTCAGGGCAGCACCTTCTGGTTCACTGTCCGCCTGCACCGCCGCTCCCCGGTTGCCCCCACCACCCCAGAGATCCCGGCCGACGTGGAAAAGGCATTACGCGACCTGCATGCCGGAAAAACCATCCTCCTGGTAGAAGACGAACCGATCAACCAGGAGATCTCGCGCATGCTGCTCGAAGAGGCCGGCCTGCAAGTCGACCTCGCCGCCGACGGCCTGGAGGCCGTGGCCAAGGCAGAAGCCAAGCACTACGATGCGATCCTGATGGACATGCAGATGCCGCGCATGGATGGCCTGGAAGCCGCGCGCTGCCTCAAGCAACGACTCGAGGCCGCCACGGTGCCGATCATCGCCATGACCGCCAACGCCTTCGCCGAAGATCGCGAAAATTGCTTCGCCGCCGGCATGTGCGATTTCGTTGCCAAGCCAGTCGATCCCGAGCGTTTGTACGGCACCCTGCTGAAATGGCTGGGTAAAACCGGCTAAACTCGCGGGGTTTGGCCTACGCCGCCCCCTCATGCCCGATACCCGCCCACCTGTCATCGCCGCCATCGTCACCCGCGCCTCGGGTGAAGCCAATCGCCTGATCGCCGACTTCGCCGTCCGTCACCAGGCGGCCGGCTGGCGCATTCGTGGCCTGATCCAGGAGCAGCCGGCATGTGATGATGGCTGCCGCATTTTCGTGGTCGATCTCGATGACGGCACGCGCTACCCGATCACCCAGGATCTCGGCCCCGGCGCCGAATCCTGCGGCCTCGACCCGTCGCTGATCGCCGAGGCCAGCCGCGTCATGCGACGCATCGAAAGCGAAGGCGCCGACCTCGCCGTATTCAACCGCTTCGGCGGCCTGGAAGCCGAAGGCGGCGGCTTTGCCCAGGAAATGCTCAGCCTGATGGCCAGCGGCATTCCGGTGTTGGCCATCGTGCCGGACCGCCACCTGGCGCAATGGCGCGAATTCACTGGCGGCCTGTCGGCCGAACTACCGCCCAGCGCCGCCGCGCTCGACGCCTGGTTTTTTGCCCAAAACGGGCAGTGCACCGCAGCAGCGAAGTAATCCCCTCCCCCATCGGTCATTTGATGTAGTTCTTCCAATGCTCTGTCGCGTTTCTCACATCGTTGTATAGTTAACTACATATCGTTTGATAGACGACAAGTCATGGCGCCATAAACGTTTATTTCAACGCGTTATTGGCTGGCACCAAAGGTGCTTAGCACGCCATACGTTATATACATTGTTATACAGCAAATAAAATGGACCTCGAACTTAGACGCACAGCGAACAAGCCGCGCTTCCAGACCAGCAACCCCGATGAGGCGCTATTCGAAAACTGGAAGAAATACTTGCCGGTCGATTGGCGCGGCGCAGTGGAGGAACCGCTTTACATGAAGCATTTCAGCGAATACGAGATCGCTGCCGAGCGCTCGGTCGGTTACGACGCCGACGACCGCCCCTGCTTCACCGCTCATCAATTCGTCCTGACCCGCCTGACCACGGACGACGATGAGGAGTTCTACGAGGCCGTCGCCTACAGCGAGGAACTGGCCGCCTGGCGACTGCGCGACGAACGCTGGCTGGTCTTCCGCATGGTCAGCGCCAATCAGGCCAACCCCCCGCGAGGTTTCTATGTCATCAGTCCGGACATGCCGCGCTGAGCGCGGCACCCCGATCGGCCTCAGCACCCTGCGCCGCCTGTTCGGCCTGTCGCAAACGACGTTGGCCGAGCGCTTGCAAGTTACCCAGCCGAACGTCGCCAAGCTGGAAGGCCAGCAGGACATGCACCTGGCCTCGCTGCGCCGCTACGTCGAAGCCTTGGGCGGCGAACTCGAACTGCATGTCCGTGTCGGCAAGCTTAGGCTCAGCCTAGATCTCGATGCCCACACCGGTCTCAGGAAAAAAGAATTTTCAATGTCTCAACAGGGGAACCCGCATGCAACAGAAGAACAGGCCACCGTTTAGCCGACCGAAACTACTGGCCGCACTCGTCGCCAACCTGGCCTGGATCGCTCCGGGCCAGGCCGCCGATTCGGTCTTCGAGCTCGGCACCATCCAGGTCACCGCACCGCGCCAGGCCATCGGCGAAGTCGGTGAGGAACAGGTCGCCTCCGTCGTCACCCGCGAGGAGATGCGCCGCTTCAACCGGGAAAACGTCGCCGATGCCGTCAATCTGCTGTCCGGTGTCACCGTCGCCAACAACTCGCGCAACGAGAAGACCATCTACCTGCGCGGCTACGACGTGCGCCAGGCGCCGCTCTTCATCGACGGCATTCCGGTTTACGTACCCTACGACGGCTACGTCGATTTCAACCGCTTCACCACGGCCGACCTGTCGGCCATCCAGGTGGTCAAGGGCTTCAGCTCCATTGCTTACGGCCCCAACGCACTGGGCGGCGCGATCAACCTGATCTCGCGCAAGCCGCGCAACGTCTTCGAGGCCGATGCCAGCGCCGGTTTCGGTACCGGCAACGAACGCCGTGCCTCGGCCAACATCGGCAGCAACCAGGGTCTGTGGTATTTCCAACTCGGCGCTTCCTACGCTGAAGCTGACAATTTCCGCATGTCGTCCGATTTCAAGCCGACTTCGACCGAAAACGGCGGCAAGCGCGAGAACTCCTATTACGAGGACAGCAAGGTTTCGCTCAAGGTCGGCCTGACACCGAACGCCAGCGACGAATACTCGCTCAGCTACATCAGGCAGGATGGCGAAAAAGGGCAGCCGCCGTCGACAGTCCCGACCGCCGCCCGTTACTGGAAATGGCCTTTCTGGAACAAGGAAAGCCTTTACTACGTTTCCAACACCGCTTTCACCCAATACGAAAAGCTGAAGGTCCGGCTTTATGTCGACAAGTTCGAGAACGAAGTCGACACCTATACCGACAGCCGCTATTCGGTGCTGAAAACCAGCGGCAGCGGCAGCGTTTCGACCGGGCGCAGCATCTACCACGACCGTACCCAGGGTGGCTCGCTCGAGTTCGAGGAAAGCCGCATTCCCTTCAACACGCTGCGCCTCGTCACCCACTACAAGCAGGACAAGCACGAGGAAACCGACGCCACCGACCAGATGAATACCGAGTTCAAGGACACGCTGATGTCCTTCGGCATCGAAGACAACATCCAGCTCGGCGACAAATGGCAGATCTCGCTCGGCTATGCGCATCACGAACTGCGCCCGGACAGCGTGTTCAGCCGCGGCAACAATTACTCGCTGCCCGACAAACAGAGCGCCGACAACGGCCAGATCGGCCTGTTCTACGACTTCTCGACCGACACGCGCTTCTACGCCACGGTCGCCCAGAAGACCCGGCTGCCGACGCTGAAGGACCGCTATTCGGCACGCCTCAACACCTATATCGAAAACCCTGGCCTGCAGGCGGAGCAATCGGTCAATTACGAAATCGGCTATCAGGGCAGCCCATGGCAAGGCGCCAAGGCCGAGGCCGCCGTCTTCTACAGCGACATCGACGACAAGATCCAGACGGTTTACAAGCCGGGCACGTCGAGCTGCACGGCAGCCAACCGCTGCCAGATGCAGAACGTCGGCCAGGTGCACACGAGCGGCTTCGAACTCGGCCTGCGTTCGCCGGTTGCCTCCTGGCTCGACCTCGGCGGCAACTACACCTATATCGACATGGAGAACGTCAGCAGCCCGAACACCAAGCTGACCGACGTACCGCGCGAGAAATTCACCCTCTATGCACTGATCCGCCCGTTCGGACAACTGGAGATCGTGCCCTTCCTCGAATCCGAAAGCGGTCGCTGGGCCTCCAACACCACCAAGGTCGGCGACCACACCACGCTCAACCTGAAAGCGGCCTACCGGCCGATGAAGGACGTGACGCTGGAAGCCGGGGTGACCAACCTGACCGACCAGAACTACGAGTTGGCCTACGGTTTCCCCAACCCTGGCCGCATGTGGTTCGCCAACGCCAGCTATCGCTACTGAGGCCAGCATGGATCGTCTGCCCGATATCGCTGTCGCCGCCGTCATTTCCGCCCCGGCGGTCGATTGCGACGAACTCGTCGCCGGCTTCGCCATCGGCCAGATCAACCGCGGGCGCCACATCCGCGGTCTGGTCCAGGAAACCTACGCGACGCACCGCTCACGCCTGTTGCGCCTGGTCGATCTGGAAACTGGCCGGCTCTATCCGATCAGCCAGTTTCTCGGCACCCACTCGGTGTCCTGCCGGCTACGTACCGATTACGTCGCCGAAGCGACCGCCGTGCTCCGCCGCATTGCTCTGCTCGGCGCCGACCTTGCCATCTGCAACCGCTTTTCGAAGCTGGAAGCGCACGGCGGCGGTTTCCGTGACGAGATGCTGGACCTGATGCAACGCCACATTCCGCTGCTGACCATCGTGCCACCGCCGCACCTTGAAGCCTGGCGCGAATTCACCGGCGGCTTGGCGGCCGAATTACCCCCCGAGCGCAGCGCATTGGAAGTCTGGTTCGCGACGCGTTGTCCGCAGCCACGCAACGCCGCCTTCCACTAAGAACCCTCAGGAGAACAGCATGGCCCACCACCCCATCGACCGGCAGCGCCGGCGCCTTCTGCTGGCCGGTTCCGCCCTTGCGCTGACCGGCGCCCGCCCGGTGTTCGCCGCCCCGAAAACCGTCACGGTCGTCACCAGCTACCCGGATGAATTCGTCACGCGCATCCAGGCCGCCTTCGAGAAGGCCCGGCCGGATTACCGCATGCAGGTCATCTGGCGCATGCCGCAGGATGCCTACGACACCCTGAAACAAGCCACCCAGCCGGCCGACGTCTATTGGGCCGCCTCGCCGCGCACCTTCGCCCGCCTGGCGGCCGATGGAATTTGGCAAAAACTGCCCGTGCACCGCAGCAGTCTGCCCGAGCGCATCGGCAATGCGCAGTTGGGCGACGGCCAGGGCTTCTACACCGCCACCGAGGTCGCCGGCTTCGGTTTCGCCGTTTCGCCCAAGCTGCTCGCCGCCCACCAGTTGCCGGTGCCAAACGACTGGAGCGACCTGGCCGATCCGCGCCTGGCCGGCTTGATCGCCCTGCCCGACCCGTCGCGCGTCGGCTTCGCACCACCGATGATCGAGATCGTCCTGCAAGCGCTCGGCTGGGAACGCGGCTGGGCGCTGTGGAGCGAAATCTCGGCCAACGCCAGCTTCATCGAGCGCGGCTCCACCTTCGTCACCGACGAAATCGTCGCCGGGCGTTGTGCCGTCGGGCTATCCATCGATTTCTTCGTCAATGCTGCCATTGCCAACGGGGCGCCGCTGCGCTTCGTCTATCCCGCCCACACCGGCCTCAACCCGGCCCACGTCGCCGTCGCCAAGGCCGCACCCAATCCGGAAGGCGCCAAGGCATTCGTCGATTTCATCCTGTCGCGCGACGGCCAGCGCCAGCTCGCCCACCCCGACATCCGCCGCCTGCCCATCCGCCCTGACGCCTATGCCGACCAGCCGGCCGGCAGCTTCAACCCCTTCGCCGCAGCGCAGGCCGGCGGCCTGCAATTCGACAGCGATGCCGCCCGGCCACGCCTGGCAGCGAGCAGCGCCCTGTTCCACCAGATGCTGGTCGAGCCGCACGGTGAAATCACTGCCCTGTGGCGCCGGCTTCAGCGCGCCGAAGCCGCCGGCAAGAAGGTCGCGGCCATCCGCACCCGGCTCGGTGCACCGGCCATTGCCGAGAGCATCGCCAACGACCCGACCGTGCAACGCCAGATCGGCCCGCGCCTCGAAGGCAACGAAACGCGCCCGCTGTCGCCGGCCGAAATTAGCTGGCGCGACGCCTGCCGCACCCAGCGCGCCGAGGTCGACGCCCTGCTCAAGGAGGTCGGCGCATGAGACCGGCCCCACACTGGCTCACCGCCATCTTCGCCATCGCCCTGCTCGGCACGGCCCAGGCTCAAGGCGAGCGCGAACAGCTCAGCCAGCCGCTGCCCGGACTATCGGCCGACCAGATGAGCCAATTCCTGCGCGGGCGCAGCCTGTTCCGCCAAAGCTGGGTCATCGCCCCGTCCCGCGACAGCGAGGTCGATGGCCTCGGCCCGCTCTACAACCGCCTGGCCTGCATCTCCTGCCATGCCAAGAACGGCCGCGGCGGTGCCCCGGCCACGCCCGACGAACGCATGCAGTCCATGCTCGTCCGCCTCTCTGTGCCGGGACGCTCAGCCGACGGCGCGCCGAAGCCGCACCCGGTCTACGGCGACCAGTTGAACGAGGAAGGCATTCCCGGCGTGCACGGCGAAGGCCGCGTGCAGATCGCCTGGCAGCCGGTGCCAACCCAACTGGCCGACGGCACGCGCCTCGAGTTGCGCAAACCCAAGATCCGCTTCGTCGAACTCGCCTACGGCGATCTCGGCCGGGTACTCACCTCGCTGCGCGTTTCGCCGCATGTGGCCGGCCTCGGCCTGCTCGACGCCGTGCCGGCCGCCACGCTGGAAGCCATGACCAAAGAGAAATACCCGGACGGAATCAGTGCTGCGGTGAACCGGGTCAAAGACGCAAAAACCGGCCAGCTCGTCGTCGGCCGCTTCGGCCTCAAGGCCAACGCGCCGAACCTGCGCCAGCAGATCGCCGGCGCCTTCGTCGGCGACATGAGCATCACCTCCGAACTCTTCCCGCACGAAAACTGCACACCGGCGCAAACCGCCTGCCGTAAAGCGCCGCACGGCGGGCAGCCGGAACTCAGCCATGAGCAGCTCGACGACATCGAGTTCTACGTCGCCCACCTCGCGCCGCCACCGCGCCGCAATGTCGACGCCCCGCAAGTCCGCCAAGGCGAAATGGCATTCACCGCCTTCGGCTGCGCCGCCTGCCATCGCCCGACGCTGACCAGCGGCGAGCATCCGCGCTATCCGCTGCTGTCGAACCGCAGCTTCGCCCCCTATACCGACCTGCTGCTGCACGACATGGGCCAGGCACTGGCCGACGGCCGCCCCGACTTTCAGGCCAACGGCCGCCAATGGCGCACGCCGCCGCTGTGGGGACTGGGCCTGCTGCAAGCGATCAACGAGAACGTCGGCTTCCTGCACGACGGCCGCGCCCGCACCGCAGAAGAAGCCATTCTCTGGCACGGCGGCGAGGCCGGTACGGCCCGCCACCGCTACGCGGCAGCCGACTCGGCCCAGCGCTCGGCCTTGCTCGCCTTCCTGGAATCACTGTGAAATTTACCCAAAGAAAAGGGCGGCCTAGGCCGCCCTGTTTCGCCCAGCAATTGCCGCGATCAGCTCGGAATGCCGAGAATCACGTGGCTGGCCTTGATCAATGCGCTGGCCTCGACGCCTTCTTTGAGGCCCAATTCCATGACCGCCTCGTTGGTCACGACAGAAAACACGACCGTGCCACCGGGCAAGGTAATGCCGACTTCGGTATTGACCGCGCCCTTGTGCAGCACGCTGACCTTACCGGTCAATTGGTTGCGTGCCGAGAACTTGGCAGCTTGCGGACCAACCAGCAGCATGACCCACGGCGCCTTGACATAAGCGACTGCTTCCTTGCCCACGGCCAAGCCCAAGGATTTGACACTTCCCTCTGTCACGATTGCGACAATCTTGTCGCCACCGGGCAGCGTGACTTCAACCTCTGCATTCACTGCACCGTCGACCAGAGCGGAAATTTTTCCTTTAAAAACATTGCGTGCGCTGACGTTCATGCTGTTCTCCTGAGTAGGGTTCGAAAGTTGGCCCGTTTTTCGCTATATACAAAACTAACTAACGAATATTATTGGGCTGAACACACTCTACCGGACCACGCTCCGCATATTCAACCATAACGCACAAGTTTTTTTGCCAATTCGCCATTTGCGTTATATTGCAACGTATACAGATAACACAAGGTCGCTCATGGACACCATCCTGCACCGCCTGCGCGGCAAACTCGAAGTTGATTCCGAATTCGGCACTTTTCTCGGCGATACTCGCATCCGCCTACTGGAGGCCATCGACAATCACGGCTCCATCTCCCAGGCAGCAAAAGCCGTGCCGCTTTCCTACAAGGCCGCCTGGGATGCCGTCGATGCCATGAACAACCTGGCCGAGCAACCGCTGGTCGTGCGTTCGACTGGTGGCAAGCACGGCGGCGGCACCCAACTGACCGACTACGGGCGCAAGGTCGTCGCCCTTTACCGTGCCCTCGAAGCCGAATACCAGGCCGCGCTCGACCGCCTGATGGCGAGCATGAACGAGGGCCAGGCCAGCGATTTCCAGCAGTTCCGCCAGTTGCTCAAGCACCTGTCGATGAAAACCAGCGCGCGCAACCAGTTCGCCGGCAAGATCGTCGCCCTGCGCGAAGGACACGTCGATTTCGAAGTGCGCATCAAGCTCGATGACGAAAACGAAATCGTCGCCGTGATCACCGGCGATTCGGCCGAAAGCCTCGGCCTGAACATCGGCATGGAGATCAATGCCCTGGTCAAGTCATCGTCAGTGCTGCTGCTCAACGACCCGAACGTCAAGACGACAGCGCGCAACCACCTGTGGGGCGAAATCACCCGCATTCACGACGGGCCGGTCAATTCCGAAATCACGCTGAGCATGAAGAGCGGCAAATCGGTATGCGCGGTCGTCACCCACGACAGCGTCGAGCGCCTTGGCCTGACCGTCGGCGAACAGGCTTGTGCGGTGTTCAAGGCATCGGCCGTGATCCTCTGCAAATATTCCTGAGTACCCGGACCCGCCATGAACCGCGAACCCAACAGCCCGACTCAGCTCCGAATCGGCCCCGGCGCAGCCTTTGCCCATGGCTGCTGCGCGGGATTTCGCCCCAGTTCGGCATTGGCCGTCACACCTGCGACTGCCAATCGCCAGCCAGAACACAGTTCAACCAGCGCCAACGATCCGCAAATCGAGAAGGCCGGCGCCAACTCCACCGTATTTCCATAACACCTTTAGGAGAACACCATGAAACGCCTCAGCTTGTTGCTCGCCACCTTACTCGTCAGTGCCGGCGCCCTCGCCGACGAAGTTCAGGTCGCCGTCGCCGCCAACTTCACCGGCCCGATCCAGGTCATCGCCAATCTGTTCGAGCGCGACACCGGCCACAAGGTCGTTGCTTCCTATGGCGCCACCGGCAAGTTCTACGCCCAGATCAACAACGGCGCGCCATTCGAAGTGCTGCTCTCGGCTGACGACGAAACGCCGGCCCGCATGGTCAAGGAAGGCACGGCGGTCGCCGGCAGCAATTTCACCTACGCCATCGGCAAGCTGGTTCTGTGGTCGGCCAATCCCAATCTGGTCGATAGCAAGGGCGAAATCCTGAAGAAAGGCGGCTTCAAGCACCTCGCCCTGGCCAACCCGAAAGCCGCCCCCTACGGCGCCGCCGGCCTGCAAACCATGACCAAGCTCGGCGTGGCCGATACCATCAAACCGCTGATCGTGCAGGGCGAGAACATCTCGCAGACCTATCAGTTCGTGTCCACCGGCGCCGCCGAACTCGGCTTTGTCGCTTATTCGCAGGTGATCAAGAACGACAAGATCGGCAGTGGCTCGGGCTGGCTCGTGCCGGGCAATTTGTATGACCCGATCCGCCAGGATGGCGTGATCCTCAGCAAGGGCAAGGACAAGCCGGCCGCCGTCGCCCTGCTCAATTATTTGAAAGGCGATAAGGCCAAGGCCGTCATAAAATCCTTCGGTTACGAATTGCCCTGAGCCAAGCCATGAGCCCCTACACGCTGACCGATGCCGAACTTGAAGCCCTACTGGCGGACGACACGCCGGCCGGCGATGCGACCACCTTCGCCCTCGGCATCGGCCAGCAATTGGGAACCCTGATCTGCCGCGCCCGCCACGACATGGTGCTGTGCGGCGCTGAAGAAGCCCGCCGCCTGGGCGAACTGCGCGGTCTCACGGTCTTCGGCCCGGTGCGCGCCAGCGGCGAACGCCTGGCCGCCGGCGAAACCATCCTGACGCTGGAAGGCGAAGCCGCCGGCTTGCATCAGGTGTGGAAGACGGCACAGACGCTGATGGAATATCTCTCCGGCATCGCCACCAGCGCCGCCGATATCGTAGCGGCCGCCCACCGGGGCAACCCAGAGATCGGCGTGGCCTGCACGCGCAAGAACTTTCCCGGTACCAAGCGGGCAGCGATCAAGGCGGTACTGAGCGGTGGGGCCAGCCCGCACCGGCTCAGTTTGTCGGAAACCCTACTCATCTTCGCCGAGCATCGGGTCTTTCTCGGCGAAGAAAAGCCGGCTGACACCGTGCGCCGCTTGCGTCGACAATGGCCGGAACGGGCCATCGTCGTCGAAGTGTCTGACGAAAACGAAGCACTGGCCTGGCTTCTGGCCGATGCCGACATCCTGCAACTGGAAAAATGGCCGGTCGAGGCAGTGCACCGTATCAAGCAGCACATCGCGCCCGGTTCGCGTACGCGGTTGGCCGCCGCTGGCGGCATAAATTCTGCTAATGCGGAAAGCTATGCGCGGGCCGGGGCGGACATTCTGGTCACTTCGGCCCCGTACTTCGCTCCGCCGCGCGACGTGGCGGTAACTTTGACTGCTGCCTGAGACAAACCGACCATGAAGATCGCCATCGCCACCAAGGATTTCACCGAAGTCAGCGGCCACGCCGGCCAAACCCGCCAGTGGCTGCTCTACGACCTGTCGCAACACCAGTCAAACCAGTTGCTGCCCGCCCCGAAAATGATCGAGCTGGGCAAGGACGAAGTGCTGCACGTGTTCGAGGACGACCGCCCGCACCCGCTGGATGGCGTGGACATCGTGGTCGCCAACAGTGCCGGCGACGGCTTTATCCGCCACATGAAGAAGCGCGGCACCGAAGTGCTGCTCTCCGGCGAACTCGACCCGGCCGTCGCCATCACCCGCATCCTGGCCGGCGAAGCGCTGAGCGATCCGCGTTTCGACATCACCACGACTCTGTGTAAGATTCGCGACCTCTTCTCCCGACACTGACCCTGCATGGAAGCTGCCGATCTCGCTGCCGTCTGGCTGACCCTCAAGCTGGCCACTGTCGTCACCACGCTGCTGCTGATCGTCGGTACGCCCATCGCCTGGTGGCTGGCGCGTACACGCTCCCGGTTGAAAGGGGTGATCGGCGCCATCGTCGCCTTGCCGCTGGTCCTGCCACCGACCGTGCTCGGTTTCTACCTGCTCATCGTCATGGGGCCGCATGGGCCGGTCGGACAACTGACCCAGTCGCTCGGCCTCGGCATCCTGCCCTTCACCTTCCCCGGCCTGGTCATCGCCTCGGTGTTCTACTCGCTGCCTTTCGTCGTGCAGCCGATCCAGAATGCCTTCGAGGCCATCGGCGAGCGTCCACTCGAAGTCGCCGCCACGCTGCGCGCCAGCCCGTGGGATGCTTTCTGGTCGGTGGCCGTGCCGCTAGCCAAGCCGGGTTTCCTGTCCGGCGCCATTCTCGGTTTCGCCCACACGGTCGGCGAATTCGGCATCGTACTGATGATCGGCGGCAACATCCCGGAGAAGACCCGTGTCGTCTCGGTACTGATCTACGACCACGTCGAGGCGCTGGAATACGCGCAGGCCCACTGGCTGGCCGGCGGCATGGTGGCCTTCAGCTTCCTCGTGCTGCTTGGCCTATACACCTTCAACCCGGCCCGGAAACAGATCGCATGAGTGCCGACATTCGCGCCCGCTTCACGGTTGATCGCGGCGATTTCCAGCTCGATGTCGACCTGTCCCTGCCCGGCCGCGGCATCACCGCGCTGTTCGGTCACTCCGGCTCGGGCAAGACCACCTGCCTGCGCGGCCTGGCCGGGCTGGAACGGTTCGCCGGCGGCTATTGCGCACTCGACGGCACAGTCTGGCAGGACGACAGCCGCGGCATTTTCGTGCCGACCCACCAACGCGCCCTGGGCTACGTCTTTCAGGAGGCCAGCCTGTTCCCGCATCTGTCGGTGCAGCAGAACATGGTTTTTGGCCAAAAACGCTCGTGCACCGCAGCCGGCAGCCTGCAATTCAACGCGGTGGCCGAATTGCTCGGTATCGGGCACCTGCTCGCCCGTCGTCCGAGCGAACTCTCCGGCGGCGAACGCCAGCGCGTCGCCATCGCCCGCGCCCTGCTTGCCGGGCCGGAGATTCTGCTGATGGACGAGCCGCTCGCCGCCCTCGACCTCAAGCGCAAGCTGGAAATCCTGCCCTACCTCGAACGCCTGCACGGCGAACTGTCGATTCCCATCATCTACGTCAGCCATGCGCCGGATGAAGTCGCCCGCCTGGCCGACCACCTCGTGCTGCTCGACCAGGGCAAGGTTGTCGCCAGCGGCCCGCTCAACGACGTGCTGTCGCGCCTCGATTTACCGGTCGCCTTTGCCGACGATGCCGGCGTCGTCATCCCGACCTGCGTGGCCGAACATGAGGCCGACGATCTGACCCGCCTTGAATTCCCCGGCGGCGCGATCTATGTCTCGCGACGCAGCGAGGCGGTCGGCACCGAACTGCGTTGCCGCATCCACGCCCGCGACGTCAGCCTGACCCTCGCCCCGCAGTTGCAGAGCAGCATCCTGAACTGCGTCGCCGCCAACGTTGTCGATCTCGGCCCGACCGACACGCCGGGCCACGTGCTGGTCCGCCTCGACGTCGCCGGCCAGCCGCTGCTCGCCCGCATCACCCAGCGCTCCGCCGACAAGCTCGGCATCCGCCCCGGCCTCGCCCTACGCGCGCAGATCAAGGCCGTGGCGCTGCTCGGGTAAAAAAAGCCCGGCATCCATCGGACGCCGGGCCGTATTCTCTGACGAGAGGGCTTACTTCAGCGACAGCAAATAAGCGATGACATCGGCGCGCGCCGCTGCGTCGCCCAAACCGTCGTACTTCATCTTGCCGCCGGCCACGACCTTGCGCGGCTGGGTGATGTAGGCGTCGATCTTCTCGGCCGACCACAGCCAGCCGGCCTGCTTCATGGCCTCGGAGTAACCCGAATAGTCGGCCACCGAGCCGGCCTTGCGCCCGTTGACGCCGGCCAGCGCCGGGCCTTTCTTGTTCTTGCCGGGAACGGCGCTGTGACAGTCGCCGCATTCCTCGGCAAAGACGTCCGCGCCCTTGCGGGGATCGCCGGATGCCCAAGCGTTCGAAACAAGCACGCTACAAAGGATCAGCGCCAGCAGGGAAAAATCACGCAGTTTCATATTCGCTCCCTGCCTTAGATCGAGGTCCACAAGAACAGCATGGTCGTGTTGTTGTCACGCGCACGACGTTCGTTGCCGTCGACATCCTGATAGGTCGAGCCGCCCATGTATTTTGTGTAACCGGTGTATTGAATCCCCAGACGGACGTTGGCCCACGGCGCACCCCAGGAGTTTTCCTTGCCCCATGGCGTCCAATCAGCCTGCAGGATGTAACCATTGGTATTCGGCTTACCGTTCAGCGAACTGCTCTCGCCCGACAGCGGGGCCATTGCATTCCCCCAGCGCGTACCATCCGTGGTCGCACGACTGGCGAACAGACCAGCTGTCACCCCGTAGGTCTGATTGTAGTGATAGGAAGTTGCCAGGCGGAACTGATCGAGATGGCTCTTCAGGTTATCGGTACCGGTACCCCCGCCGTAGGTATAGTTGAGCGTCTGCCATTCGCGAATGTAACTCGCATTCACCGTAGCGATATGCTGGCGATTGCCAAGGAACTGATAAGCGGCATCCACGCCGAGGTCACGGTATCTGTCCGCCGTACCGAGAACACCGCGATCCGGTTGCACGTCGGCACTGAACCCAATCAGGCCAACCGAGAAATTGTCCCGCTTCATGTCCTTGAAGTAGGCCAGCCGCCAATAGGTCCCCATCCCCCTGAAGCGCCCGGCATCGTCCGCGTTGACCATGTTCAAACCAGTCTTCGACAACGAGTTATAGACACCGACTTCGGCATAAATGCTGTTATCGAAGAAAGCGTAGCCATTAACGCCGGCCACGCTGCCACCCAGGCTTTCCACCAAGGGCGACGGCCCAAAGCCACCATTGAAATCGGACGAGGTGTAAGGAAAACGCCACTGGCCGAGGGTGTTGAACGGGTCGGTCAGCGTCGGGTTGGAGTTGAGCGACACGCCAACCGTCGTTTCCTTGTCGCCCAACTTCAGGCTGCGGGCATAGCGCAGATCGACCTGATCAAGCGCCCACTTGCGATCGACGCCAGAATAGGTGGATTGAATGAAAGCACCGACGTTTTCCATCAGGCGGCCAGCCAGGAAGACTGAGGCCTCCTGCATGGCGGCATTGTTGTTGGTGTCGAAATGCTCAACCTTGTCGCCTTCAGCTGCGTTCTTGGCCGTCTTGGTGTAGTTGCCGACCAGCATGGCTGACAGCGGCACCTTGGTGCCTTGGCCGTCGGTATCGGTGTAACCGCCGATCTTGAACTTGATGCCGTAAGGCGTCAGTTGCGGGCCGAAACCGCCGACGTGGCAAGCTGCACATTCGGAGCCGGTCTGCCGGGCATAGCTGGGAACCGCCTGCGCCATGTCGGCGACGGCAAATAGCGAAGCCAGTGCGGCAACCTGGCAGACTGCGCGCGCCAGGGTCGAACCGGGCTTGGACAGTCTGTTGAAAAGCCGTGAAATACTCATGATTTTCCTCATGATTGGAAGATGATGGGGCGATTGTCGGCGGCCGAAGCTTGCGAATGCCTGACGAATCCGCCCGTCAGGCATTCGCAAGCTTCGGGAGTGGATCATGCGCAACATTCCGCCAAGGGAGATTGCGTATGTCCGAACAACAAACCCGCCCCTCACTAGCCAAGCGCCTGCTGCAACGCATTAGCCTAGGCAGCCTCGGCCTGCTGCTGGCCGGCGGCCTCATCTTTGTCGGTGGCAAGATCGCCATCGATCACACCAATACGCTGGAGTTCTGTACCTCCTGCCACGAAATGAAGGACAACAATTTCGAGGAGTACAAGGACACCATCCATGCCCGCAACCGCACCGGGGTCAAGGCCATTTGCTCGGACTGTCACGTACCGCATGATCTGGTTGGCACTTTTGTACGTAAACTCAAGGCATCGAATGACGTTCTCCAGCATTTCACTGGCAAAATCGATACCCAGGAGAAATTCGAGGCCTATCGCCTGGAATTGGCTGAACGCGTCTGGTTGCGCATGAAGGAAACCGATTCGCAGGAATGCCGCAACTGTCACGACGCCAAGGCCATGGACCCGGAGAAACAGGGCAAGACCGCCCAGAAGCAGCACAAGAAGCTGCTCGCCGGAGAGAAGACATGCATCGACTGCCACTACGGCATTGCCCACAAGGAACCGGAAGGTGACCACGAGCCCGCCGATGTGCTGCAACGCTGACCGGATGACCCGCAAATGCGCGTACTGATTGTCGAAGACGACAAGTTGGTGGCCGACGGCCTGAAGGATGGCCTGAAGCAGCTCAACTACGCGGTCGATGTCGCCACTTCGGCGGAAGAGGCCGAAGCCTGTATCGCCGGCGAAAGCTTCGACATCGCCCTAGTCGATATCGGCCTGCCCAAGGCCGACGGTTTGCACTTCATCCGGCAACTGCGCAGCCGCGGCCAGTGCTTGCCAGTGCTGATCCTAAGCGCGCGCGACAGCATGGAAGACACGATCCAGGGCCTCGATGCCGGCGCTGATGACTACCTGACCAAGCCCTACCGTCTCCCCGAGGTGGCAGCCCGCATGCGCGCCCTGCTCCGCAGGACGAAAGCAGTGGCCGATTCCTGCCTGCGCCATGACGGCATATGCCTCGATACCGCCAGCCGGACAGCTACCTTGAATGGCAAGCCGCTTGACTTGACCAATCGCGAATGGGCCATTCTGGAAATGCTGATGCTTTCCACGCCAGCCGTGGTCAGTAAGGAACGCTTGGTGCAAACTCTGACCGGCTGGGACAAGGACATCACTCCCAACGCCATCGAAGTGCATATCTCCCGGCTGCGCAATAAACTGACGGCCTCGCACATTCAAATTCGGACCGTCCGTGGAATTGGCTACCGCCTCGACGCCCCCAACAGCTAGACCGCACAGCCCCTGGGGGCTACGTCAGCGCCTGATCGTTGCGCTGGCCGTACCCTTAGTCATCATCGCCATCGTCAGCGCCGCGCTCGATTACCGCGTTGCCCGGCAGACAGCTGACTCTGCACACGACGCCGCCTTGGCAGATGCGGTCTTCGACCTCGAGGCCCATTTTCGTACCCACGATAAGGACATCGTTGTTGACCTGGCCGAAGAAGCCGAAGCCATGATTCGCAGCAGCACACCGGACATGCTCTATTTTTCGGTACGCAATCAGGCTGGAAAAACCATCGCCGGCGACAGCGGCCTGCCCCAATTCGAACAGCCGGCCGGTAACGAGATTCGCTATGTGGACGGTGTTTATCGCGGATTGAAGGTCAGGGCCGCCGTTCACCATTTCCGGACGCCGAAGCACGAGTTATCCGTGGTCATCGTGGAGACGACCAAGAAGCGTCAGGAATCAAGCCATCGCATCCTACAGGCCATGGTCCTGCCCAATCTGGCCGTCATCATCGCCACCTTGCTTGTCATCCTGCTTGCCGTACGCCAGGGCTTGCTGCCGCTGCATCTGGTCGAGCGCGAAATCGCCTCCCGTTCGGCCAGCGACCTTCGGGAAATCGACCTCGTCGAACAGCCGCAGGAAATCCGTCCGATGCTGAAACGATTGAACGAGTTGTTCGGCATGCTGCGCGAGGCCCACAGCGCGCAACAACGTTTCATAGGCGATGCGGCACACCAGCTGCGCACGCCGCTGGCCGGCCTGCAGACCCAGATCGATCTTGCCGCCAGCGAAAAAATCTTCGAGCAGCATCCGGAACGGCTGGCCCGGCTCGAAGAAGCGACCGCTCGCATCGGCCACCTGCTCACCCAATTGCTGGTGTTCGCCCGCGCTGAAACGGCCTCGCCGGCACTCAACACTTTCGAGACCGTCGCCCTCGAAGAGATCGTCGAGAAGGCGGCAACCACCTTCCTTGACGCATCACTGGCCAAGCAGATCGACCTCGGATTCGAGATCGCCCCCGCCCATGTTCAGGGCATTCCGTGGTTACTGAGGGAAGCGCTCGGCAACCTGATCGACAACGCCTTGCGTTATACCCCACAAGGCGGCGTGGTGACGGTACGCTGTGGTCAGGCCGGCAACCGCTGCTTCCTGGAAGTGGAAGACAGCGGCCCTGGCATCCCTACAGACCAGATGGAGCGGGTCTTCGAACGCTTCTACCGCGTTCCCGGCTCGCCCGGCGACGGCTGCGGCCTGGGTTTGCCCATCGTTCACGAAATCGCCCAGGTACACAATGCCAAGGTCGACATCGAGAATCTGCCGGGCGGCGGCCTCAGGATTCGCATCGCCTTCTAAGGCAATACTTCTCCGCCAGTTGGACCACGCCTGACAAGCAGGCCTCGGATACTGGAAAACTGATACAAGGCCAGCCCCGCCAGGATCAGCCCCGTACCCGCCCATACCCGCCAGCCGATCACCTCGTCGTTCAGCGCATGGCCGAGCAAGAGCGCGATCACCGGCGTGATCAGCGTAATCAAGGCCACGCGCGAAGCCTCCATATGCTTGATCACGTAGTAATACAGCGCAAAACCGAGCACCGAACCGAAGATACCGAGATAGGCGATGGCCGAGGCCGAGCGCAGCGGCAGGTCGGCCGGCACCGCGCCGCCATCCAGCCACCAGACCAGCCCGAAGAATGGCAGGGAAGTCGATAGCGTGCCGACGGTCGTCGCCAGCGGTGGGCTATCGTCGCCGATGCGCTTCAAACCGACCAGTCCCGCCGAATAGATCGCCACCGCCGCCAGCAAAGCCGTCAGTCCGGCCAAGGCATGCTCGCCGCCCAGGCTGTCGCCATGCAGGAAGATGACGCCGAGACCCGCTGCGCCGAGCAGCGTGCCAAACAGGCGCAGCGGCGTTAGCGAACGCTCGCCCAGCCAGACAGCCGCCATCAGGCTCGCCATCAAGGGTGACAGGCCAAACAGCACCGACACCAACCCGGAATGCACATAGCGCGCGCCCCAGTAGGTCAGCGCCATGGCGCCGAACAGGCTGGCCCCACCCAGCAGGTAGGCGCGCCGGGCACGGGCATGCAGCGGCAGACCGATGCGCCAGGCGACGACAAGTGCTGTGGCCAGAGTCAGGCCGATGGCCATGCGGGCGAAAACGGCGAAGGCGAAACCGGCGCCCTGCGTGCTCCACTGAATGGCGAGCGGCGTGGTGGACCAGATCAGGACGATGCCGAGATAGGCAGCGGGTACGGACATGAATTTCTCCTCAATGCGATGGCGTGGGGCTGGATGGCGGCGGATGCAAGGCGGCATGCGCCGCCTGCTCGGCGTCGATGAAGGCGGCGACCATGGCGCGCCAGGTGGCCTCGACGACTCGTCGCTCCGCGCCGAACTCGACGGCCAGCGCATCGACGCGTTCCAACACTTCTGCCACGCGCTGTGGTGCGGCCACGGCGGCGGCATCCTTCTTGTAGCGGGCGGCCTGCTGCACATAGGCGCCACGCTCGGCGACCAGCCCGACCAGCTGGCGATCCAGCCGGTCGATCTGGCCGCGCACATCTTCCAGCGAACGACATTCGATGATCGGATTCATGGGCTTTTCCTTTCGGGAGACAAAAACAAAAAGGCCGCGGGGTTCAAGCCGCGGCCTTCTGGGAAACTGGTGCTTTAAATCGACTGAACGATTATGCCCTCCCCGGCAGCGGACGCGCGCCAATGCGCCATGCGCGCAGAACGCGGCGGCACAGGGAAAGGGAGGTCATCAATTTGCTAGGCATGCGGGCATTGTCCGGGCAAGCTGCGCCGAACGTCAAGCCCGATTCCCCGTCGACAGCCAAGCGGTGGCGCCGTATGCTTTCGGAATCCGACTTGGTAGCAACCGACCATGAACATCGTAGCCATCACCGATCCTGCGGCGATCAAGTCGCTGCTCACCACCTGCGACCTCCCGACTGCCGACATCAGCGAGGCATTGCCCGGCAGCTTCTTCGGTATCCTGCGCGACGACCAAGTGATTGCGCTGATCGGACTCGAACTTTATCCACCGGCCGCCCTGCTGCGCTCGCTAGCCGTCGCCCCCGCCTGGCGCCGCCTCGGCCTGGGCAAGCGTCTGGTCGAATTCGCCGAAAGCCAGGCACGCAACGCTGGCGTATCGACTCTCTACCTGCTGACCACGACAGCCGCGGCCTTTTTCGCCCGACTCGGCTATGTCGATTCCAAGCGGGCCGACGCCCCCACGGCCATTGCCGCTACCCAACAATTCAGCGGACTGTGCCCAAGCTCATCGCACTTCATGAGCAAACAGCTGGATCGGGAGAGGCTTTGAAGCTGATGCGCTGGCTCCTGATCGTCCCGGCCTGCATTTTTGCCTGGCTGGCCGTCGTCGTATTGGCGATCTGGACGCACGGTCTCGTTACCACCTGGCTTTGTCCGGCAGATCTGATCACCTCCGGTTTTTGCGAAGACGAGGCGATTCGAAACAGGATCGATCTGACCTACGCGTTCTTTGCCCCCATTTCGGCTTTTGCCGTGGTCGTCGTCGCTTACCTCGTCGCACCGCAGGGCAAACTCAGAAGTGCCTTGGCATCGCTGATTGCGGGCAGCCTGGTCGCCGCTGTCGTCCTGTGGACAGACCTCCTGCTAACGACCGCCACTGTCGCCGGCGGTTTGTTCGCTTACGCGCTGCTTGCCCACAAGCAGCTCCCCCCGCCCCACAACCCGCCACGCACCTTAGAAATGCCATGAACGTTCCCAGCCAGACCCCTGAACCGCCGCCCTACTATGCCGTGATCTTCACCTCGACCCGCACGCCGGGCGACAACGGCTATGGAGAGATTGCCGAACAGGTGCTCGCCTTGGCCCGCCAACAACCGGGCTTTCTCGGCTTTGAAAGTGCGCGCCAGGAAATCGGCATCTCGGTATCGTATTGGACCAGCCTGGAAGCAATCCAGGCCTGGAAGGAAAATGCTTTTCACCGGCAGGCCCAGGCACGCGCCCGCGATTGGTATGCCGGCTTTCGTGTGCGCGTCTGCAAGGTCGAACGGGAGTATGGATTCTGAACGACAGCGCCACTGGCAAGACAATCCCGCGTAGAATCATTCCATTCTCATAGAACAAGGAGCAACGGCATGACTTTTGGCGAGTCGATTCAAACCTGCTTCAGCAAGTATGCAGACTTCACCGGCCGGGCATCGCGCTCCGAATACTGGTGGTGGGCACTATTCACCCTGCTCCTCTACGCGGGAGCAGCCATCATCAGCGATATTCTCTACGGCCTGGTCGCCATTGGCCTGCTCCTGCCAAGCATTGCAGTAGGCGTCCGCCGTCTGCACGATATCGACAAGAGCGGCTGGTTTCTTCTGGTCGCCCTAATCCCCTTCGTCGGCTGGCTGATCGCGATCTATTGGGCTGTGCAGGAGCCCAAGGAACCGAACCGGTTCTGAGCACATGACCGGCGGCCGGACCTCGGCGAAAGGCCGCTGGAAATCTGCCTTTTTCGGCAGTGCACCGCAGCAGTCTGTGTCAACTCTCCAACTGCAGGGCGCTTTGCCGAACGTAGCTTGAAAACTCCTCGCTTGGCACGGCCTTACCGAACAGCCAGCCCTGGAAGGCCTGGCAGCCGTTGGCCAGCAGAAATTCGAACTGCGCTTCGGTTTCCACCCCTTCGGCGACCGTGTGTATCGCCAGCGATTCGCTGAGCGCCAGAATGGCCCGAATGATGGCCGCATCGTTGGGGTCGGTGGCGATATCGCGCACGAAGCTGCGATCGATCTTCAGTTGCTCCAAGGGCAGGCGCTTCAGGTAGGAGAGCGAGGAGTAACCAGTACCGAAGTCATCCATCGAGAAGCAGACGCCGAGTGCATCGATCTCGCGCATCTTGTCGACGATCAGGTCGACGTCGTTAAGCACGACGCTTTCGGTCAATTCGAGCTTGAGCCGTGACGGCTCGACGCCATGGCTCTTCAAAGCCGTCTTCACCTGCTCGACGAAATCGCGATGCTGAAACTGACGGGCGCTGACGTTGACCGCCAGTTGCAAGCCAGAAGTCGCCGGTTCGGTCGCCCATTGCGCCAGTTGGCGGCAAGCCATCTCAATGACCCATTGGCCGACCTGAAGAATCTGCCAGTTGTCTTCGAGCAACGGAATGAAGCGATTGGGCGGCACATTGCCCAAAGTCTCGGAGCGCCAGCGCAACAAGGCCTCGGCACCGATCAGTGCGCCCGAGCGATTGACCTGCGGCTGGTAATGTAACTCGAATTCGCCACGCTCCAGCGCGCCGTTCAATGCCTGTTCCACCTCCATACGCGCATCGATGGCAGCCTGCATTTCGGGATTGTAGAAACGGATAGCGTTCCGCCCCGCCCCCTTGGCTTGATAAAGGGCAATGTCGGCCTGCTTGAGCAGGGCTTCGGGAGACAGATTCTTGCCCCGGTAAAGCACCACGCCAACCGAAGTGCTGCAGCGGTACTCCATGGTTTGACTCTTGAGGAGATAGGGCTGCCGAACCGCCTCATGGACCTTTTCAGCCACCCGCTCCGCCTGTGTGGCCGCGAGTTCCTCCTCGGAAGTCAGCTCTTCCAGCACCACGACATACTCGTCTCCGCCGAGACGGGCGACGGTATCCCCTTCTCGCACCACCCCACCCAAGCGGCGAGCCACTTCGATCAGCAACTGGTCACCGACATCGTGCCCCTGAGTATCGTTCAGCGCCTTGAAATCATCGAGGTCAAGCATCAGGACGGCACCAAAACGCTGCGTGCGGGCACTGGAGGCCATGGCATGCTCCAGACGATCCATCAACAAGCGGCGATTCGCCAACTGGGTCAGTGGATCGAAATAGGCAAGATGGCGAATCTGCTCCTCGGCCTTGACTCGCTCCGTAATGTCTTCCTGCAGCACCACTATTTCTAGCGAATTCCCCGCCTCGCCAAACACGGCATAGGCAACCGCACGTATCCAGCACTTACCTTGGTACAGCCGGGCGGTGGGCTTACGTGAAAAATCGTAGCCGATAATGGGCAGGTCGACTTTTTCGCCTGCCAATATGCGCTGCAAAAGGGGGGGAATGCCCGCCTGAATAACTTGCGGATCGTCGAAGACGTTATAGCGCCGGGCATTTTCGAAAGTCGTACCCCACAGTTTTTCCCAGGCCTTGTTGACCCGTAGCACGTACCCCTCGGGCGAGAAGACGACAATCGGCACGGGCGACTGTTCGGACAACTGACGGTAGCGCTGTTCGCTTTCATGCAACGACGACTGCGAATCAAGCAGGTTGCGGTTCGTCTCAACCAAGTCGCTGACCAGGTTTTGTTTGACCAAACGGTCAAGCACCAGGAGTGAAGCGATGATCAGCGAAGTGGAGAAAGTGAATGCCGGCTGGAAGGCAGATGGATAGGCGACAACGACAACGACTAGGGTTGCCGCCAGCACCAGCAAGGCCCAGGTCAGGCTGCTCAAGGCCAGGGCCAGAATGAAGGGGATCCATATACCTTGGGGAATGGCATGCTCGAAGGCACGCGGATCGAAAATGATGCCTACGCCGACAGTAGAGAGCAGGATTGCCAAGCGAACCATACGATCGGATTTGCGGAAATAAAGAAACGAGATCGTCAAGGCGACCACCGCTGCGAAACCGAACCCCAGCTTGCGAACATAGCCTTCACCGGGCTCGCTCCCTGCCGAGCCGGCGTCCCACGTCCCGGAAAGTATTTCCATGGCGAACAAGATCACCGCAAACGCCGCTGCGACAAGTACCGCAATGGTATTGATACGATGTCTTTGGTTACGCGAAAGTGTCATCGGTTAAGGCGGTGAAGCGAGCGCTATCCTTCATTTCGGGTAGCGGCAGTCTAAGCCATGCTTTAGGCAAATTATCAACAAATTGACACAATTTTTCCGTCCACGCACCCGCAACGTTGCATTCATGCTCTATCAAACCGCCAATTCACAGCCTTTCATCGAGAAAATCCATCAAAACCCTCACTCGATGCGGCACATGGCGATTACCCGGCAGCATGGCGTAAATGCCGAGTTTCGGCATATCGGCGTCGGTCAAAATCTGTACCAGCCGGCCGTCGGCCAGATAATCATCGACGATGAAATCGGGGTGGCAGGTGATACCCATGCCGCGCGCCGCCGCTTCGATCAGCACGTTGCCGTTGCTGGCCGTAATGCGGCTGCGCACCGGGACATCCTTCGGCTGACCGTCGACGAGAAAATGCACGCTACCCACACCGGCCAGCGTGTAGCCGAGGTATTCGTGGTGCGTCAGGTCATCCGGCCGCTGGGGCGTGCCATGGCGGGCCAGGTAGTCGGGCGAGGCCACCACCCGCATGCGCGCCGTGCCCAGCTTGCGCGCCACATCGGCTGGAGCAAGCCGGCTGGTAATGCGGATCGAGAGGTCGATGCCTTCCTCGATCAGGTTCATGCGGCGGTCGCTGTAATCCATGTCGAGCGAGACTTCCGGGTATTGCGCGGCGAAATCGAGCAATAGCGGCGCAACGCGCTTCAGGCCGAAACTCAGCGGCAGGGCGATGCGGATATGGCCGCGCGGCGTCTGCCGTTCGACCGCAATGTCGGTTTCCGCCGCCTCGACCAGATTCAGGATGACCCGGCACTTCTCAAGATAGGCCGAGCCGGCCGAGGTCAGCGTCAGCCGCCGCGTACTACGCGCCATCAGCTTGACGCCAAGGTGGCTTTCCAGTGCCGCCACCTGCCGCGTCACCACCGAACGGGCAACACCCAACTGCTGCGCTACCGCAGAAAAACTGCCCAGTTCCGCCACGCGGACAAAGAGGCGCATTGCATCGAGTCGGTCCATTGTTGCAATTTAGGCAATAAACATTTGCAAATTGTCCCCTATTTCGCACGAATGGCAAGGACTACATTACGTCCAACGACAACGGAGCAAGACCATGAACACCACCCGACAACCCGCCCTCTTCGTCCCGCACGGTGCGCCGACCTTTGCGCTGCGTCCGGGTGCGGCCGGTGCGGCGATGCGCCAGATGGCCGACCGGCTGGAACGCCCGCGCGCCATCGTCATCGTCAGCCCGCACTGGGAAACCGCCGTGCCGACCGTTGGCCTGGCCGAGCGGCTGGAAACGATTCACGACTTCTGGGGTTTCCCGGAAGAGCTGTACGCCCTGCGCTACCCGGCCACCGGTTGCCGCGAAGCCGCCGATGAAGTGGTCGCCGCGCTGCAAGCGGCAAAACTACCGGTCGCCACCGACGCCGAGCGCGGCCTCGACCACGGCGCCTGGGTGCCGCTGCGCCTGATGTTCCCGGATGCCGACATTCCGGTCGTGCCGCTTTCCGTGCAAGCCCAGTTGGGGCCGGAGCATCACTACCGCGTCGGCCGTGCGCTTGCCCCCCTGGCCGACAAAGGTTTTCTGATCATCGGCTCGGGCAGCATCACCCACAACCTGCGCGACTACCAGATGGCCTATCAGATGGGCGGCCAGACGCCGACTTACGTGCGCGAATTTGCCGACTGGATGTCCGGCAAGCTGGCCACCGACGACACCGTCGCCCTGCTCGACTACCGCAGCCAGGCCCCGCAGGCCAGCCGCGCCCACCCACGCGACGAGCACTTGCTGCCGCTCTACGTCGCTTATGGTGCAGCCGGCGAACAACCGAAAACCGAACGCTTTCACGCGGGCATCGACGATTACGTAATCGCGATGGACGCTTACCGATTTTTGCCCCAATAAGGAGGTGCACCGTGGCACACCAATACACCAAGACCGCCAAGAGCCTGCACTGGCTGATGGCCGCCCTGCTCTTCGGCCTGCTGGCCTTGGGCTTCTACATGCACGACCTGCCGCTGTCGCCGGAGAAATTGCAGCTCTACTCCTGGCACAAATGGGCTGGCGTCACCGCCTTCCTGCTGGTACTGGTGCGCCTCGCCTGGCGCTTCACACATCGCCCGCCGGCCCTGCCGGAGAGCATGCCGAAGTCCATGCAGCTCGCCGCCCACGCCGGCCATCTCGCGCTCTATGCACTGATGATCGCCATTCCGCTCAGCGGCTGGCTGATGAGTTCGGCCAAGGGTTTCCAGACCGTCTATTTCGGCCTGCTGCCCATCCCCGATCTGCTGGCCAAGAACAAGGAACTGGGCGAATGCCTGGCCGAGGTGCACGAAGCGCTGAATATCGCGTTGATCCTGGTCGTCGTCGGCCACGTCGGCGCGGCGCTCAAGCACCACTTCATCGACAAGGACGACATCCTGACCCGGATGTTGCCGAAACACTAACCCTCCATTTCCGTCGCTCCCGCGCAGGCGGGAGCCCAGAAGCCCCTCTGGATTCCCGCCTACGCGGGAATGACTGATAAACATTCCCAAGGAGAAACCCATGAAAAAGATCATCCTCGCCGCCGCCCTGGCTACCGCGCAGTTTGCACCCCTCGCGGCGCAAGCCGTTGAATACAGCAACGTCCAGCCGGACAAGAGCAGCATCGCCTTCACCTACAAGCAGATGGGTGTCGCGGTGGACGGCAAGTTCAAGAAGTTTTCCAGCCAACTCAATTTCGACCCGGCCAAGCCCACTGCCGCCAAGGCGACCATCGATGTCGAACTGGGCAGCGTCGATACCGGCGCCCCGGAAGGCGATCAGGAAGTCGTCGGCAAGCCCTGGTTCAACACCAAGGCTTTCCCGACCGCCCGTTTCGTTTCCGGCACGGTCAAGCCGCTCGGCAATAACCGCTACGAAATCGCCGGCCAGCTGAGCATCAAGGGCAAGACGCAGGATGTCGTCGTCCCGGCCAGCTTCACCGCCCAGGGCAACACCGGCGTGTTCGACGGCAGCTTCACCATTCGCCGCGCTGATTTCGCCATCGGCGAAGGCAGCTGGGCCAAGTTCGACATCGTCGCCAACGACGTCGTCGTCAAGTTCCGCATCACCGCAGCAAGCAAGTAACCCCAACCTCTACAGGAGAACCCACATGAAAAAGCAACTCGCCTTCGTCGCCATCGCCACCGCTTTCGCCGCTTCGGCCTTCGCTGCCCCGGAAACCTTCGTCGCCGACAGCAGCCACACCTTCTCGCGCTTCTCGTACAGCCACTTCGGCTACTCGACCCAGCTCTCCCGCTTCAACAAGAACACCGGCACCGTGGTGCTCGACAAGGCTGCCAAGACCGGCAAGGTCGACATCGTGATCGACACCAAGTCGGTCGATACCGGTAACGACACCTTCAACGAGCATATCCAGGGCGAAGATTTCCTCGACACTGCCAAGTACCCGACCGCCACCTTCAAGTCGACCAAGGTCGTCTTCGAAGGCGACAAGCCGGTAGCCGTTGAAGGCAACCTCACCATGAAGGGCGTGACCAAGCCGGTCACCCTGACCGTCACCTCCTTCCAGGCCATGCCGCACCCGATGCTGAAGAAGGACGCCATCGGTGCCAACGCCTACACCGTGGTCAAGCGTTCCGAGTTCAACGCCGGCAAGTACGCCCCCTACGTCGGCGACGAAGTGCGCATCGACGTGGCTATCGAAGCGATCAAGCAGTAAGCGTCACGCAAGCAACAAAAAAGCCGCGGTTTCGCGGCTTTTTTTCGTTGAATGAAGCGGAAGCAAAGGCCCTTTGCTGGCGCCTAGTGGCTCCACAACTCCAGCGGAAGTACACCGAAGGTTTTGCGCAGAAATTCCTTCGCTTGGGCTGCGGTAACCGGCAATTCGAAGGAAATCTCCTTGGCGAATTCCTGGCCGGGCAAACGGTAAAACCAGGTACGACGATGGACAATCATGGCTCAGTTGCTTTTAAGGCTGCCCGCGTCGAATCAGATAGACCTTATGTACGCTGCGCGGCTCGGCGACAATATCTCCGGTTGGCATGACGGCGGGAAAACATTCCGCGTGCCGGAGCTCGATCTCGAAACCGTCAGCATACAACAGCTGGATTTCTTCTGACGCTTCAATTGCTGCCGATTCCGATTCTTCGTCATCGAGATCTTCCTCCGTCAGCAGAAAAATCACGCAATCGGCCGGCAGGATGGCCCGCAAATGCGCCACATAACTCGCCCGCAACTCTTCCGGCAACGCAGTCAACGAGGCCCGGTCATAAACCGCCTTGACGCCGACCAGATCGCTCGCGCCAAGCTGAAAGAAATCTCCGCAAAAAATCTCCATGCGCTCGTGCGCCCAATGCACCAGTGCCCCCCGCGATGCTCGCTTCGGCGGCAAGCGGCTTTCCTGAAAAAACGCCTGCACCGCCACCGGACTGAGCTCGACACCGGTCACCGGATGCCCTTGGCGATAAAGCCAGAGCAGATCGAGGCTCTTGCCGCACAAGGGCACGAAGACGCGGTCGCTCGCGGCTAGCGCGAGTTCCAGCCAGAATCTGAGTAAAGAAGGATTGACTTCGTGCTGATGAAAATCGATCCGGTTGGCACGCCAACCGGCCCGCCAAAGGGCGTGATCGGGGTGGGACATGTCCAGCAACCTTGAAAGCGTTTGAAAGCGGCAGCAATGCCGCGCGAAGCTTTTCTAGGTGACCGGCGCTGGGCACGAATTAAGCGCACCCACTATGCGCCGAAAGCAGCGCTACCGCAACGCGGAATTTTCCTCGCCGGCCGTTTCCCGCTCCTGCGGGTTATCCTGCGCCGCCGCCTCGCCGCGCTCCGCCGCCAGCCGGGCCTGCCACTGCGCCTCGCTCAGGCCATGGCTGCCATCGCAATACTGCCGGCGGCCACAGCCGCAGCGGCCAAAGTCTTCTGAATTTTGTTGGACACGAATTGCCATCGCTCTCTCCGTTATTGTTCCGCCCGCCACAGCAGGCACGGCGCATTGACCCGACGCTGCGCACTTTGTTCCCGCAATGGCACAATACCCGCTGCCATGAACGCCCTTCGCCAATTTTTCGCCACCGCCCGCCAGCGCCCCATCGTCGTTACCGCATTGAAAGTCGCCCTGGTCGTCGGCAGTATTCTGAACGCCATCAATCAGGGGCAGCACCTGTTCGACGGCACGCCAATCTCATGGCCGCACGTCTGCCTGAACTACATCGTTCCCTTCTGCGTCTCGACCTACAGCGCCACCCGCGCGGCGATGCACTCGCAACAACCACCACAGCGAGCGGACTGAAAAACGGTTTTTGCCCATTTTGGGCGGTGCACCGCAGCAGGGAGAAAATCTTGCGGCTGGACTCATGGGCGGCATCCGGCCAGTAGCAGCTCCCAAGCAAGATTCAACGTAGCAGACATTGGCCCAGTCCGTAGATTATGGATTGATCAGTTGGCTCACACTAGGTAATCTCAACGTCATTAAATAGCTTATGGGCTATTCGGTCGTGTCAATATTTAGTTGCAATCATTCGTTTCTGCATCTGAATAACTCCATATAAAGCGCTACTGGAATAGATAAATGATGCCAAGTTATAGAAACAAAAGCGTCGAACGTTGGTTGAAGTTTGGAATTACTTCCCTTTGCGTGGTCGCAATATCTGGATGTGCCGTGACTCAACGTGAGTGGCCTCCTGCACCAGAATGGCTTTGGCAAGACAAGAGCGCTCAGAAAATCGTTGTTGAACGCTATAGCGAGGGATTATCTAAAGAACCCGAGAGCATTGCGGAGCGCGCAGAAATAGAGCTATTAGCACGCAACTTTGTAAATGGTTATTCCGTCAACATGGGCGGCAGAGAGAAAACAAGCATCACAAAGGAGAAATTTTCATGCCCTCGCTCCTATGAGTGCATTGTGGATTTGACAACTCACCACAAACGCTGGGATGGCTACATTGAACATTCGTTCTATTTGGTATTCATCAAATCTTCTGAGTGGTCTCTTCGCCATGTTTATCGTAGTGGGGCCGGAAGTTTCATTACTAATTAAGGTGAGTTGGGTCGATTCCAGTCAGTTTTGAAACCAACAATCTGTTCCCTCCCAAAACGTAAATCCCCTCTCTGAACCACTAGTCACGCTGCCGTAACATCCGCCCGCTACTGTCCCGGACTACCGATTTGTGACGGTTGGATGAACGTGCAATTACCGATGCGCAAGGCCGGCGTTTGGCTGGCGGCAATTTTCGCGGCACTGGCCTTGAGCGCCTGTTCGCCGCGCCAGATGATCGTCGGCAGCCTGGCCGACGAACTTTCCAGCCAGGGCGAGGCGCCAGAGGGCGATCTTGAACTGGCGCGCGATGCGGCGCCTTTCTACCTCAAGCTTTCCGAATCCGTGCTGCGCCAGAATCCCGGCCATGCCCGGCTGGCCGAGTCGGTCGCCGCCGGCTTCACGCAATATGCCTATGCCTTCGTCGCCTTCGAGGCGGACAAGGTGGAAGCCAAGAACGTCGCCGAAGCCGACCGCCTGCGCCGGCGTGCCGCCGGCCTCTACGAGCGCGCCTATCGGCACGCCATGGCGGCGCTGGAAGCTAGCATGCCCGGCTTCGCCGCCCGTCTGAGCAGCGCCAAACCGGCCGACTGGCCGGCGCTACGCGCCGAACAGGCCGGCCTCGCCTACTGGGCGGCTGCTGCCTGGGGTGGATGGATTTCGCTGAGCAAGGATCACCCGGACATCGTCGCCGATCTGCCGCAAGCCGTGCGCCTGGCGCAATTGGCCTGGGCGGCCGATCCGGCCTGGGGCAAAGGCGCCTTGACCGGGCTAGTCGCCACCTTCGAGGCGGCGCGCCCCGGCGGCAGCCGCAGCAAGGCGGCCGACTATTTCGACCAGAGCTTTGCGCAATCCGGCCAGCAATCGCCCGGTGCGCTGGTCGGCAAGGCGGAAAGCATTGCCCAGCCGGCCGGCGAGCGTGCCGAATTCGAACGTCTGCTACGGCAGGCGCTGGCCATGCCGGCGCCGGCCACGCCCTCGCTGAACGACGCCGTGATGCGCCAGCGGGCGCAATGGCTGCTCGATCAAGCCGACTCGCTGTTCTGAACAAAAACACCCGGAGAGAAGAGATGACCCATTGGAAAAAACTGGCCGGCCTGCTGCTCGGCGCCCTGCTCGCCTGCACTGCGCTGGCCGCCGATAAGCAATTGCGCATCGGCACGCTGGCGCCGAAGAATTCGCTCTACCACCGCCAGTTGATGGAAGTGGGCGAAGCCTGGCGCACGGCGCAGGGCGGCAGCGCCAAGTACGTGGTTTATCCCGACGGCAGCCAGGGCGGCGAAACCGACATGGTGCGCCGCATGCGCATCGGTCAGTTGCAGGGCGGGCTGCTCTCGGTGGTCGGCCTGCGCGAGATCGAACCGAGCATCTCGGCGCTACAGAACATGCCGCTGCTCTTCCGCAACTGGGAAGAAGTCGATTACGTGCGCGAAAAGATGCGCCCGGCGATGGAAAAGAAATTCCTGGAAAAAGGCTTCGTGGTGCTGGCCTGGGGCGACGCCGGCTGGGTACGTTTCTTTTCGAAGGAGCCGGGTTTCGGCCCGAACGACTTCAAGAAGATGAAGTTCTTCGCCTGGGCGAGCGAAACCGAGCAGCAGGAAATCATGAAGAGCCTGGGCTACACGCCGGTACCGCTGGAAACCGCCGACATCCTGCCGTCGATCCAGACCGGCATGATCAACGCCGTGCCGTCCACGCCCTACTTTGCGCTGGCGACGCAGGTCTATACCACCGCCAACAACATGCTCGACCTCAACTGGGCGCCCATCGTCGGCGCGCTGATCGTCACCAAGAAGGCCTGGGATGAACTGACGCCGGAAGGCCAAACGGCACTGCGCGAGGCCGGCGCCAAGGCCGGCGTACAACTGCGCGCCAAGGCGCGGCAGGAAGTGGACGAGGCGGTCGATGCCATGAAGAAGCGCGGGCTCAACGTGAATAAACCGAACGCCGAGCAGATGAAGGAATGGAACGCCTTGGCCGACGCCCTCTACCCGCGCATCCGCGGCAAGCTGGTGCCGGCCGAGACCTTCGACGAGGTGATGGGCCACCTGAAGGCCTTCCGCGCCGGCGTTCCCAAGAAATAATGCTCGCCCCGCGCCACCCGCCGCTCTGGCGGCAGTTCAACACGCTCGACGCACTGTTCGCCGGCGCGGCGCTCGCCCTGATGTTGTTCGTGCCGCTGGTCGAGATCGGCCTGCGGCCGCTGCTCGGCAGGGGCATCGACAATGCGCCGGTGCTCGTCCAGCACCTCGGGCTGATCCTGGCCATGGCCGGGGCGCTGGTGGCCGAGCGCACCGGGCACCTGAGTTCGCTCGGCGCCGGTTTGGCCGCCGCCCGCCAGCCGTTGCTGAGCGCCGGTGCCGCCCTCTTTGCCGACGCCAGTTCGGCCCTGCTCTGTGGCGCGTTGGCGCAAGCCAGCTGGACTTTCGTTGCCAGCGAAATGGAGGCGCCGCGCGAGATCGCCTACGGTATCGCCGGCTGGATGATCGAAGCCGCCATGCCGCTCGGCTTTGCCCTGCTCGGCCTGCGTCTGGGTATGCGCCCGGGCGCGCAGTGGATCACTCGCGTGAGCCTCGGCATGCTGCTGCCGGCCGCCGGATTTTTGTTCGCCGCGCATTTCGACGGCGCCACCTTGCCGCTGTGGTCCTTCGCCCTCTGGCTGATCGCCGTGCTGCTGTGCGGTGCGCCGATCTTCGCGGTGCTCGGCGGGCTGGCGCTGGCGCTGTTCTGGAGCGAAGGCCAGCCGCTCGCCTCGGTGCCACTCAGCCATTACCAGATCACGGTCAATCCCTCGCTGCCGGCACTGCCGCTGTTCACGCTGGCCGGCCTGATCTTCGCCCGCACCGGCGCAGCGGCCCGGCTCGGCACGGTGTTCACCGCGGCCTTCG
>JAYREE010000005.1:0-207491 GCA_041909105.1 Azonexus sp. | reverse complement strand
GCCAAGCGCGGTATCGCCACCATCTGTATCGGCGGCGGCCTGGGCGGCGCCATGCTGGTCGAGGCGGTGAACTGACATGCGCATCGGTATCGTCGTCGATTCGGCGTGCGATCTGCCGCGCGATTTCCTCGATCAGCATGGCGTCATGATCATGCCGATCACGCTGCGCCTGGGCCGAACCCTGGTCGAGGATCGCCGCCACCCCGAGGAAACCCAGGCCTTCTACGCCAAACACCTGGATGCCAAGAGCGAGGATTTCGCCGAGTCCTTCCCCTATTCGGTCGAGCAGATCGAGCGCCTGTTCCTGGATCGTCTCGTGCTGGATTACGACTACGTGTTCTGCCTGACCATCACCAGCACGCGCAGTCCGATTTTCGATCACGCGATGCAGGCCTCGCGCGCCATCCTGACCAAGTACAAGGCGATCCGGCGCGATGCCGGCGTGCCCGAGCGTTTTGGCATGGCCGTGCTGTCCACGCGCAACCTGTTCACCGGGCAGGCCGTGCCGGTGGCCGAAGCCGTGCGCCTGATCCGACTGGGCGGCACGCCGAGCGAAATCGGTGCGCGCCTGAAACATCTGATCGACCATACCCACACCTACCTGGTGCCGGCCGATCTTTTCCACATCTACAAGCGGGCGTCGAAGAAGGGCGATACCAGCCTGAGCTGGAGTTCCTACACGCTCGGCTCGTGGCTGGATGTGAAACCCATCCTGCACTGCCATCGCGATGTGACGACCACGGTCGACAAGGTGCGCGGTTTCGAAGCCGGGGTCGAGCAATTGTTCGACACGGCGGTGCATCGCGTGCAGGACGGCCTCGATGCGCCGAGTATCTGCATCAGCTACGGTGGACTGCCGGAAAAGGTCGAAAAGCTGCCCGGCTACGCCAAGCTGGCCAAGGCCGCCGAAGACAACGGCGTGCAAGTTCTGGTGTCGCCGATGAGCAAGACGGCGGCCGTCAATGTCGGGCCCGGCGCCCTGTCGCTGGCCTTCGCGTCCAGCCGCCACCGCGCCCACTGAGGACACATACAATGAATCTGAATCTGCAACACTGGCGCGTCGATGTTGACGCCGCAGGTATCGCCACCGCCACCCTGGACAAGGCCGGTGAATCCGCCAATTCGCTGTCGGTCGCGGTGATGACCGAACTTGGCCAAATCCTCGATGCCTTCGACCGGCAAGCCCCCAAGGGCCTGATCTTCCGTTCGGGCAAGGAGGCCGGTTTCATCGCCGGTGCCGATATCGAGGAATTTACCCAGCTCGATACGCCGGAAAAGAGCGTGGCACTGGTTTCCCGCGGCTGGAAACTGTTCAACCGCCTGGCCGAGGTCAAGTACCCGACGCTGGCCCTGGTACGCGGCCACTGCCTGGGTGGTGGCCTGGAACTGGCGCTGGCTTGCCGCTATCTGCTGGCAGTCGACGAGCCGGGCACCAAGATGGCGCTGCCGGAAGTGATGCTCGGCATCTTCCCGGGCTGGGGCGGCATGCTGCGCTTGCCCGAGCGCGTCGGCCCGGCGGCGGCCATGGACATGATGCTGACCGGCAAATCGATCGATGCCCGGCGCGCCAAGAAAATGGGCCTGGCCGACGACTGCGTGCCGCCGCGCATCATGGAGCCGGCCGCCCGCCAGTTGCTGCTTTCCGGCCAGCCGCGTCGCCCGCTGCCGCTGATGCAGCGGCTGATGAACGGCCCGCTGAAAAGCATCGTGGCCAACGGCGCGCGTAAGCAGGTGGCGAAGAAGGCACGGCCGGAGCATTATCCGGCGCCGTACGCCATCATCGATATCTGGGCCAAGCACAATGGCAATGCCCTGGCTGCACCGGAAGTGGTCGATCGCATCATTTCCTCGCCGACCGCGCGCAATCTGGTGCGTGTCTTCTTCCTGCAAGAGCGTCTGAAGAGTTTCGGCAAGGCCTCCGACTTCAAGGCCAAGCGCGTGCACGTCATCGGCGCTGGCGTCATGGGCGGCGACATCGCCGCCTGGTGCGCCCTGCGTGGCATGACCGTGACGCTGCAGGACCAGAGCCTGGAGCGCATGGGGCCGGCCCTGCAACGCGCGCACAAGTTGTTCACGAAGAAGCTGCGCGATCCGCTCAAGGCCCGTGCCGCTTTCGATCGCCTGATTCCCGATGTGAACGGCGATGGCGTACCGCACGCCGATGTAGTGATCGAGGCCATTTTCGAGAACGTCGAGGCCAAGCATGCGCTGTTCAAGTCGCTCGAACCGCGTATGAAGCCGGAAGCCGTACTGGCGACCAACACCTCCAGCCTCAAGCTGGAAGACCTGCGTACTGTGCTGCAACGCCCGGAACGCCTGGTTGGCATCCATTTCTTCAACCCGGTATCGATGATGCCGCTGGTCGAAGTGGTCGAGGCCGAGGGTGCGGATACGGTTGCCGTGCAATCTGCTTGCGCCTTCGTCCGCCAGATCGACAAGCTGCCGCTGCCGGTCAAGAGCGCGCCGGGCTTCCTGGTCAATGCTGTGCTCGCCCCGTACATGCTGGAAGCGATGCGTGCGGTGGACGAGGGTATTTCGCCGGAAACCGTGGATGAAGCCATGCTGGCCTTCGGCATGCCGATGGGACCGATCGAACTGGTCGATACCGTCGGTCTCGATATCGCCATGGCCGCCGGGCAGCAACTGGCCGGCGGTGCCCAGGCGCCGAAATGCCTGCTCAAACGGGTGGAGCAGAACCAGCTCGGCAAAAAGAGCGGGCAGGGCTTCTACGCCTGGCGCGACGGCAAACCGACGAAAGCAGAAGCGGGCAGCGCACCGGCCGGGCTGGCCACAAGGCTAGCTACGCCATTGATCGACCGGGCCGAACGCCTGGTTGCCGAGGGCATCGTTGCCGATGCCGAATTGGCCGATGCCGGCGTGATTTTCGGTACAGGCTTCGCACCGTTTACCGGTGGTCCATTGAATTATCGTAAATCGATTTAACAATGTTGTATTTATCCAACAGTTGTTTAAACGAATGTTCGATTAAACGGAATTTCAAACGCTTGTTTGAGATTTAATCGTGGTGGCAGTAGTAACGGGAACTCGTTCCCAACATAAACAAAACAGGAGACAAATCGATGCAAAAGAGAATCACCCTGCGCCTTATTCCGGCGCTGATCGCAGTGACCTTTTCTGGCGGGGCTTTCGCTGCCGCCTTTCAGTTGACTGGGCAAAGCGCTAGTGGTGTTGGTATGGCGAACGCTGGCGCTTCTGCTGTTGCCGAGGATACGAGTACGCTCTACTACAACCCGGCCGGGATGACTTATCTCCCAGAGGGGCACAGCTTCAGTGTTGCTGCAACGGTCTTGGATCGCAGCACGAAGTTCACCGACGAGGGAACGAATAAATATGCCAACTTCTACCCGGTCGGTGGTGATGGCGGTAATGGTGGTGGCACGCATGTGGTTCCGGCCTTCTATTACTCATATGCTTTGAACCCGGATTGGCGTCTTGGTCTGGCGATTAACCCGACGTTCGCTGATCAAACCGAGTACGACAAGAATTTTGCCGGCCGCTATTCCGGTCTGAAAACCAGTATCCAAATCATCAATTTCAACCCGTCGGTTGCCTACAAGGTGAATGATGCGTTGTCGCTGGCTTTCGGCATCAATTTCGCCAAGGCCGATGTCGAGTTCAAGCAGGCAGTGCCGAATGGACTTAACCCCGATGGTATGGGCCAACTGAAGGGTGACGATACCGCTTGGGGCTATAACCTGGGTTTGATGTACCAAATCACGAAAGACACGCGTGTTGGCTTGAGCTATCGCTCCAAAATGAAGTTTGAACTGGAAGGGCGCCAGAAGGTCCCCACCTTGGGGGTTGATCGCGAGATTTCAGCAGATCTGGAAACGCCGGATACGGCCTCGCTCGGCCTTCATCACCAACTGACGCCGAGTTGGGCCGTGTTGGCTGACTATACCTGGACAGGTTGGAGCAGCCTGCAAAAACTGGAACCGGTGACCGCTTCGGGGACTCGCGCCGTCGCACCGTTGCGCTACAACTTCAAAGACACCTATCGCGTCGGTTTGGGTACCACCTATAAGGTGAACGATCAATGGATGTTGCGCATGGGTACCGCCTTCGACAAAGGGGCTGTTCCCAATGAGGCATCGCGTACGATGACTGTGCCGGATCAGGATCGTATCTGGTTGGCGCTTGGCGCCAAATGGAATATCACGCCGAAGGCTTCAGTCGACTTCGGTTATGCCCATATTTTCGTGAAGGATGCGAAAACGGCACGTAATGTCTATAGCGATACCAATGAAACAGTACTCCGGCAGACTGTTCGCGGCACGTTTAAGACGTCCGTCGATTACTTCTCGCTGCAACTGAACTACTCCTTCTAACAAGGAGAAACTCCTTGCGTGAACTTTATCCCCGGGCAGTCCGGGGATTTTTTTATGCATCTGTTGCAGTGATGACATAACGCTTTCGATTTTTTGCCCGTTTGGCGTGCGATCTGCGCTAGAGAACGTACGCCAGGGTATGGAACGAAATATTCGTTAGGTGCTCGAAAAATTTTGGCAAAAAGTTGTTGACCGGTTGAACGCGTTATCTATAATTCAAACGTTCGTTTTATTTAACGAAGCAGCACTCAGAGACCAAAGGAGACACGCTTGAACAAGCTGATCGTAAAAAAGGCTGCCGTGCTGGGCGCCGGTGTGATGGGGGCGCAGATTGCCGCGCACCTCGCCAACGCCGACGTACCGGTCGTTTTGTTCGACCTGCCGGCCAAGGAAGGTGACAAGAACGGTATCGTCAAGAAGGCCCTCGACGGCCTGAAGAAACTGGACCCGGCTCCGCTGTCGAGCAAGTCCAAACTGAAGTTCATCGATGCCGCCAACTACGACGACCATCTGTCGCAGTTGGCCGAATGCGACCTCATCATCGAGGCCATCGCCGAGCGCATGGACTGGAAGAACGACCTCTACGCCAAGATCGCGCCGCACATCGCGCCGAACGCCATCGTTGCCTCGAACACCTCGGGCCTGTCGATGAATGCGCTGGCCCAGGGCTTGCCGGAAAATGTGCGTCCGCGCTTCTGCGGCATCCACTTCTTCAATCCGCCGCGCTACATGCATCTGGTCGAGATCATCGCCACCCAGGGTACCGACGGCGGCACGCTGGATGCGCTGGAAACCTGGCTGACCTCGCGTCTGGGCAAGGGCGTCATCCGCGCGCTCGATACCCCGAACTTCGTCGCCAACCGCATCGGCGTTTTCTCCATTCTCGCCGTCATGCACCACACCCAGGCCTTCGGCCTCGGCTTCGACGAAGTCGATGCGCTGACCGGTCCGAAGATCGGCCGTCCGAAGAGCGCTACCTATCGCACCGCCGACGTGGTTGGCCTCGATACCCTGGCCCACGTCGTCAAGACCATGCAGGACACCCTGCCGGGCGATCCGTGGCACAGCCACTTCACCGTTCCGGCTTGGCTGAAGCTGCTGATCGAGAAGGGCGCACTGGGCCAGAAGACCCGTTGCGGCATCTTCCGTAAGCAGGGCAAGGAAATCCAGGTGCTTGACCTGGCGGCGCAGGATTACCGCAAGTCGGCCGGCGAAATCGCCGAAGAAGTGGCCGCCATCCTGAAGATCAAGAACCCGGCCGAGAAGTTCGCCGCGCTGCGCGCTTCGGCTCATCCGCAGGCGCAGTTCCTGTGGGCGATCTTCCGCGATGTCTTCCACTATTGCGCCACGCAGCTTGAAAACGTGGCCGACAATGCTCGCGATCTCGACCTCGCCATGCGCTGGGGCTTCGGCTGGGCGCAGGGTCCGTTCGAAACCTGGCAGGCGGCCGGCTGGGCCGAAATTGCCCAGGCGGTGGCTGCTGACATCGCCGCCGGCAAGACCATGGCCAATGTGCCGCTGCCGGCCTGGGTGCTGGAAGCCGGCCGTGCCGGCGTGCATGCTGCCGAAGGTTCCTACTCGGCCAGCAAGAACGCCTACGTGCCGCGTTCGACCCTGCCGGTCTATCAGCGCCAGCTTTTCCCGGAGCGCGTGCTGGGTGAAGCCGCCGTCAGCCCGGAAAAATCTGGCGAGACGCTGTACGAAAACGACGGCGTGCGCCTGTGGCGTTTGCCTGCGGTGGACAGCGGTATCGGCATCATTTCCTTCAAGTCCAAGATGCACACCATCGGCGACGAGGTGCTAGACGGTGTGATCACCGCCGTGCGCCAAGCCGAAGGCACGCTGGATGGCGTGGTGGTCTGGCATGAAGCGCCGTTCGCTGTGGGAGCCAACCTGCAGCAAGTGGGCGAAGCCTGCGCTGCCGGTCAATTCGATGTGCTGGAAAAGACCGTCGAGAAATTCCAGCGCGCCTCGCAAACCTTGAAGTATGCGCAGGTGCCGGTGGTTGCCGCGGTGCAGGGCATGGCCCTGGGCGGTGGTTGCGAATTCGTCATGCACGCCGGCAAGCGCGTGATGGCGCTGGAAAGCTATGTCGGTCTGGTTGAAGCCGGTGTCGGCCTGATTCCGGCCGGTGGCGGTTGCAAGGAGTTTGCCGTGCGCGCTGCCGAGTGGGCGGCCCAATCGGCGACGCCGACCGAGCTGTTCAACTTCCTGCAGCCGGTGTTCACCACCATCGCCATGGCCAAGGTGGCGAAGAGCGCCCAGGAGGTCATCGACTTCGGTTTCGCCAAGCTGTCCGACACCATCCTGTTCAACGCCAACGAACTGCTCTGGGTGGCCATCAAGGAAGCGCGGGCCATGGCCGACGTCGGCTATGCCCCGCCGCAAATGGCGCGTGGCATACCGGTGGCCGGCAAGACCGGTATCGCCACCTTCGAGATGATGCTGGTCAACATGAAGGAAGGCGGCATGATCTCGGCCCACGACTACCTGGTCGCCAAGTCGGCTGCCATCGCCCTGTGCGGTGGTGAAGTCGAGGGCGGCAGCCTGGTGGACGAGGAGTGGCTGCTGACTGTCGAGCGCCGCCTGTTCGTCGAATTGCTGAAGAACCCGCTGACGCAGGCCCGCATCAAGCACATGCTCGAAACCGGCAAGCCCCTGCGCAACTAATTCCATGCCCACGCCGCGCCATGACTTTGTCGCCGCCGCATGCCGTACAACTTGTACTGTCTGCGCGCCGGCTTCGCGTCCTGGCGCAGCGCTGACATGGAATGCTCCAAGGAGACATTAAGAATGAGCAAACAGATTCAAGACGCCTACATCGTCGCCGCGACCCGTCTGCCGGTGGCCAAGAAGAACGGCATGTTCAAGCACGTGCGGCCGGATGACATGCTGGCGCACGCCATCAAGTCGGTGGTCGCCCAGGTGCCGGGTATCGATCCGGTGCGCATCGGGGACGTCATCGTCGGCTGCGCCATGCCGGAAGCCGAGCAGGGCATGAACGTCGCCCGTATCGGCCTGTTGCTGGCCGGTCTGCCGCAGACCGTGCCGGGGATCACGATCAACCGCTTCTGCTCCTCCGGGGTGCAGGCGGTGGCCGATGCTGCCAACCAGATCCGCCTCGGCCTGGCCGATGTGATGATCGCCGCCGGCACCGAGTCGATGAGCATCATGCCGCAGATGATGGGTAACAAGATGGCGATGAACCCGGCCATCTTTACCGACGAGCACGTCGCCATCGCCTACGGCATGGGCCTGACCGCCGAGAAGGTGGCCAACCAGTGGCAAATCAGTCGCGACGAGCAGGACGCTTTCGCCCTGGCCTCCAACCAGAAGGCCTGCGCCGCCATCGCCGCCGGCCACTTCAAGGCCGAGATCACGCCGTACGCCATCCGCGAAAGCCTGCCCGACCTGAAGACGGGCGATATCAAGCTGCGCGAGCGCCTGGCCGAGAACGACGAAGGTCCGCGTGCCGATGCTTCGCTGGAACGCCTGGGCAAGCTGAAGCCGGTGTTCCATGCGCGCGGTTCGGTCACCGCCGGCAACTCGTCCCAGATGTCCGACGGTGCGGGTGCCGTGATGCTGGTTTCCGAAAAGGTGCTGAAGGAACACAACCTGACCCCGTTGGCTCGCTTCGCCGGTTATGCCGTCGGTGGCGTGGCGCCCGAGATCATGGGTATCGGCCCGATCGCCGCCATTCCCAAGGTGCTGGCGCAAGTTGGCATCAGCCAGAACGACCTCGACTGGATCGAACTGAACGAAGCTTTCGCCGCCCAGTCGCTGGCGGTGATGCGTGAGCTCAACATCGATCCGAGCAAGGTGAACCCGCTCGGCGGCGCCATCGCTCTCGGCCACCCGCTCGGCGCCACCGGTGCTATCCGTACTGCAACCGTGGTGCATGGCCTGCAGCGCACCGGCGGCAAGTACGGCATGGTGACCATGTGTATCGGTACCGGCATGGGTGCCGCCGGTATTTTCGAGCGCGTCTGATGCGATTCGGCCACCGCTTTTCGCGAACAGTCAGTTTGGACAGCGTTGAAACGATGGCCGGTTTTTGCCCAAAAATGCCTGTGCACCGCAGCAGTCGCCCATGAAGCCCGCCTGGTTGGCCAAACTCTCGCCAGCCTGGCGCGCCCGCATGGTGCGTCTGGGGTTCAACCTGCATCCGGCCTTCCGCGGGACGGGCGGGCGGGTCGAGCATGTAGCGCGTGACTTGCGCCACATCCGCATCCGTCTGCCGCTCAACTGGAAGACGCGCAATATCGTCGGTTCGCTCTACGGGGGCTCGTTGTTCGCCATCACCGACGGGGCGCATCCGATGATGCTGATGGCGGCGCTGGGCAACGGTTACATCGTCTGGGACAAGGCGGCCAGCATCCGCTACCGGAAGCCGGGTTACACGACGTTGTACGCGGACTTCGTGCTGGAGGATGCAGAACTGGCCGAAATCCGCAGGTTGCTCGAAGAAAACCATGAATTGGACCGGACTTATACGGTCGAACTGAAAGACAAGCACGGCACGGTACATACCGTGGTCGAACGGACGGTGTATATCGCCGACAAAAACTACTACCGAACCAAGAACGGTGGAGGAGACAACTGATGATTACTTCCAACACGGTGCGCCAGGCGGCGCTGATCGCCACGCTGCTTGCTGCACCCGGGCTGCACGCGGCCGAAGTGGCCGGCGTCAAGATCGACGACAAGATACGCGTGGGTGGTAGCGAACTGGTGCTGAACGGCGCCGGCGTGCGTTCCAAGCTGTTCATCAAGGTCTATGTCGGCGCGCTTTACGTCGGACAGAAGAGCGCCGTCCCGACCGCCATCTATGACAGCACAGCGCCGCGCCGCATGGCGCTGCGCATGTTGCGCGATGTCGATGCGGAATCGCTGCACTCGGCGCTCGACGAAGGCTTGAAGAACAACCATACGCCACCCGAGTTGGCCGAAATCAAGGCGCCGTCCGAACAACTTGCTGGCATCATGAAAGGCATCGGCAAGGCCCGTGAAGGCGATACCATCGCCATCGACTTCACCACTGATGGGGTGTTGGTCAGCCTGAATGGCGAGAGCCGGGGCAAGGTCATCGCCCCGACCTTGGCCAAAGCCTTGCTCAAGGTCTGGTTGGGAGAAAAGCCGGCTGACGCCTCGCTGAAGAAGGCGCTGCTGGGTAGCTAGTCGGGCACTGGAGGAGGAGACAAAAAATGGAAAAAATCTGGCTGAAAAGCTATCCGGAAGGTATTCCGGCCGAGATCGATATCGATCACATTCCCTCGCTCGTCGCGCTGTTCGAGGATGCCTGCCGCAAGTTCGCGGACCAGGTGGCCTACATCAGCATGGGCAAGGAGATGACCTACCGCGAACTCGAAGCGGAAAGCCAGGCCTTCGCCGGCTGGCTGCAGGCCAAGGGGCTAAAAAAGGGCGACCGCGTCGCGCTGATGATGCCCAACCTGCTGCAATATCCGGTGGCGCTGTTCGGCACGCTGCGCGCAGGGTGCGTGGTGGTGAACTGCAATCCGCTCTATACGCCGCGCGAACTGGAACACCAGTTGAAGGATTCTGGCGCCGTGGCCATCGTCATCGTCGAGAACTTTGCTCACACGCTGGAGCAGGTGGTCGGGCATACGGCGGTCAAGCACGTGATCGTGACGCCGATGGGCGAGATGCTCGGCGCGCTGAAGGGCATGCTGGTCAATCTGGTCGTGCGCAAGGTCAAGAAGCTGGTGCCGGCCTGGAATATTCCTGGTGCCATCGGCTTCAAATCGGCCCTGGCCAGCGGCCGCAGCCACGGTTGGACACGTGTGCCGCTGGAGCAGTCGGACATCGCCTTCCTGCAATACACCGGCGGCACGACTGGCGTTTCCAAGGGCGCCATGCTGACCCACGCCAACATCGCCTCCAACGTGACCCAGGCCTACAACTGGATCCACCCGGTGGTGCATGAGGGGCAGGAGTTCATCATCACGGCGTTGCCGCTTTATCACATCTTCGCGTTGACCGCGAACTGCCTGACCTTCCTGATGATCGGGGCGCGCAACCTGCTGATTGCCAATCCGCGCGACATTCCGGGCTTCATCAAGGAGTGGGGCAAGTATCCGGTGACCGTGGTCACTGGCGTCAATACGCTGTTCAACGCGCTGCTCAACCATCCGGATTTCGCCAAGCTCGATTTCTCGACCATGAACGTCACCCTCGGCGGCGGCATGGCGGTGCAGGCCCCGGTGGCGGAGAAGTGGCTGAAAGTGACCGGCACGCCGCTACTGCAGGCCTACGGTTTGACCGAGACCTCGCCGGCAGCAACGATCAATCCGCTCGACATGCACGAATTCAACGGTGCCATTGGCCTGCCCATTTCCTCGACCGAAGTGTCTATCCGCGACGACAACGGCGGCGAAGTACCGATCACCCAGGTCGGCGAAATCTGCATCCGCGGGCCGCAGGTCATGAAGGGCTACTGGCAGCGGCCGGAAGAAACCTCCTTCGTGTTCTACCCGGATGGTTTCCTGCGCACCGGTGACATGGGCTACATGGACAAGCAGGGCTTCATCTTCCTGGTCGACCGCAAGAAGGACATGATCCTGGTTTCCGGCTTCAACGTTTATCCGAACGAAGTCGAGGAGGCCGTCGCCATGCATCCGGGTGTCATCGACGTGGCGGCCATCGGCGTGCCGGACGAGCACTCCGGCGAAGCGGTGAAGATTTTCGTCGTGCGCAAGGATCCGGCGCTCAACGAACGCATGCTGATCGAGCACTGCCGCAGCGTGCTGACCGGTTACAAGGTTCCCAAGCATGTCGAATTCCGCGACGACCTGCCGCGTACCAACGTCGGCAAGATTCTGCGTCGTGCCCTGAAAGAAGGAGCATAAATGCCCATTCCTGCCTCCCTGAACCAGAACCTCGCGCTGCCAGTCATCTGCGCGCCGATGTTTATCGTCTCCAACCCCGATCTGGTCATTGCTCAGTGCCAAAGCGGCGTCATCGGCTCCTTCCCGGCGCTCAACGCCCGTCCGGAATCGCTGCTCGACGAGTGGCTGACCCGTATCAAGCGCGAACTGGCGGCCGACCCGAAGGCCGCGCCGTTCGCCGTCAATCAGATCATCCATCCGTCGAACACGCGGCTGGAGCACGACATGGCCCTGTGTGTGCAGCACGAGGTGCCGCTGATCATCACCAGCCTGTCGGCGCCGACCCAGATCGTGCCGCATGTGCATGCCTACGGCGGCAAGGTCTTCCATGACGTGATCAGCGTGCGCCATGCCGAGAAGGCGCTGGAGGCTGGCGTCGATGGCCTGATCCTGGTTTGTGCCGGAGCCGGCGGCCATGCCGGCACCTTGAGCCCGTTCGCCCTGGTCGGCGAAATCCGCAAGTTCTACGACGGCCCGATCGCGCTCTCCGGTTCGATTACCAACGGCAACGCCATTCTCGCCGCGCAGGCGATGGGGGCCGATTTCGCCTACATCGGCACGCGCTTCATCGCCACCACCGAGGCCAACGCGGTCGAGGCCTACAAGCAGGCCATTCTCGATTCGGCGGCCAAGGACGTGGTGTACACGCCTTACTTCACCGGCGTGCATGGCAATTACCTGAAGAAGAGCATTGTCGCTTCGGGCCTCGATCCGGACAACCTGCCGGACAAGGACAAGACCGCGATGAACTTCGGGGCTGCTGCGGCCGGTTCCGGTGCCAAGGCGTGGAAGGACATCTGGGGCGCTGGGCAGGGGGTCGGCACCATCGACGAAGTGCGTCCGACCGGCGAGGTCATCGCCCGTATGAAGCAGGAATACCAGGCGGCCAAGGCCGCGTTGTGCAGCAATCCATTCTGACAAGACCAAGGAGACAGACAAGATGAGCGACTATCGCGCCCCCGTGAAGGACATGCGTTTCGTTTTGGACGAAATCGCCGGCCTCAATGAAATCAGCCAACTGCCCGGTTTCGAGGAAGCGACGCCCGACCTGGTCGACGCCGTGCTCGACGAAGCCGCCAAGTTCACCGGTGAAGTGCTCGCCCCGCTGAACCGTGTGGGCGATACCCAGGGCTGCAAGCTGACCCCGAACGGCGTGACCACGCCGGCCGGCTGGAAGGAAGCCTACGCCCAGTTCTGCGAAGCCGGCTGGAACGGCATCACCTCGCCGGCCGAGTTCGGTGGCCAGGGCTTGCCCGATGCGCTGGGCATTGCCGTCAAGGAAATGGTCTGCTCGGCCAACCTTTCCTTCTCGCTCGGCCCCTTGCTCACCACCGGCGCTGTCGAAGCGCTGCTGACCTGCGCTAGCGACGAGCTGAAGGCCGTCTATCTGGAAAAGATGATCACCGGCGAATGGACCGGCACGATGAACCTGACCGAGCCGCATGCCGGCTCCGACCTGGCGCTCATCCGCTCGCGCGCCGAGCCGCAGGCCGACGGCAGCTACCGTGTGTTCGGCCAGAAGATCTTCATCACCTACGGCGACCACGACATGACCGACAACATCGTGCATCTCGTGCTGGCCCGCCTGCCGGATGCGCCGGCCGGCGTGAAGGGCATTTCGATGTTCCTGGTGCCGAAGTTCCTGGTCAATGCCGACGGTTCGCTCGGCGCCCGTAACGATGCCTACTGCGTCTCCATCGAACACAAGCTCGGTATCCACGCCAGCCCGACCTGCGTCATGGCCTATGGCGATGAAGGTACGTTCGGCGGCGGCGCCGTCGGTTACCTGCTCGGCGAAGCCAACCGCGGCCTGGAATACATGTTCATCATGATGAACGAAGCCCGCCTGGGCGTCGGCCTCCAGGGCATCGCCCTCGGCGAGCGCGCCTACCAGCAGGCGCTCGGCTATGCCCGCGACCGCAAGCAGGGCCGCGATGCACTGACTGGCGAAGCGCTGGTGACCATCGACAAGCACCCGGATATCCGCCGCATGCTGATGTTGATGAAGTCGCGCGTCGAAGCCTGCCGCGCCATGGCCTACTACACCTCCGGCCTGCTCGACCGCGCCCATGCTGCGGTGCACGACCCGGAAACGGCAAAAACCAAGCTCTACCTGGCCGAGTTCATGATTCCCATCGTCAAGGGCGGCGGTACCGAAATGGGTATCGAAGTGACCTCGCTCGGCGTGCAGATTCACGGCGGTATGGGCTTCATCGAGGAAACCGGCGCGGCCCAACACTGGCGCGATTCGCGCATCACCACCATCTACGAAGGCACCACGGGCATCCAGGCCAACGACCTGCTGTTCCGCAAGCTGATGCGCGACCAGGGCGCTACCGCCAAGATCGTCTTCGGCGAGGTCTATGCCACGGCCAAGGCTCTCGGCGCTTCCGGCAATCCCGAACTGCAGGCCATCGGCCAGCGCCTCGGTGCCGGCCTCAAGATGTGGACCGACGCCACCGAATGGCTGGCGGCCAACGCCAAGACCGGGCTGTCTGGCGTGCTGACCGCTGCCGTGCCTTACCTGCACCTGGCCGTGACCGTCTGCGGTGGCTGGATGATGGGCAAGGCCGCCTTGGCAGCTGCCGGCTACCTGGCCAAGGGCGAGGGCGACCAGGTCTTCTACCGTGCCAAGCTGGCCAGCGCCCGCTTCTACGCCGACCAGATCCTGCCGCAGGCCATCGCCTACGCCGAGACGGTCAAGGCAGGCGATGCCGGGATTGCCGGTCTGAGCGGCGAAGAGCTGTTCTGAGCCTGAACGCTAGCGTTTAAGCGCGATTGCCGGCAGGTGCAAACCTGCCGGCATTTTTATATCCGAAACGGGAATTGCCATGAATCTGCCAACCCTGACCACCCTCGAACTGCTCATGCACGAACAAGTATTGGAAGTGCGCCTGAATCGTCCGGACAAGTCGAACGCCCTGAACGATGCCATGTGGCAGGAAATCCGCCAGGCCTTCGATTGGGCCGACGGTGAAGCAGGCGTGCGCGCCATCGTGTTGTCCGGTGCCGGCAAGCATTTCTGTTCGGGGATCGATCTGGCCATGCTCGGCGGCGTCATGGCGCGCGTCGCTCATGCCGACGAAGCCCGCGGTCGCGAAGCGCTGCGCCGCTTGATCCTTGATCTGCAGGATTGCCTGACGGCGGTGGAGCGTTGCCGCAAGCCAGTGCTGGCCGCCATTCAGGGCGCCTGCCTGGGCGGCGGACTCGATCTCGCGGTCTGCTGCGACATGCGCTACGCCAGCAGCGACGCAACATTTGCCGTGCGCGAAATCGATATCGGCATGGTGGCCGACGTCGGCGTGCTGCAGCGTCTGCCGCGCTTGATTCCGGAAGGGCTGGCGCGCGAATTGGCCTATACCGGGCGCAATCTGGGTGCCGAAGAAGCGAAGGCGGGCGGGCTGGTCAATGCGCTGTGGCCGGAAGCCGAAAGCCTGCGCGCCGGCGTGCTGCAGATCGCGGCACAGATTGCCGCCAAGTCGCCGTTGTCGGTGCGCGGCTCGAAGGAAATCCTCAATTACAGCCGCGACCACGGCGTGGCCGATGGGCTGAATTACGTGGCGACCTGGAATGCGGCGATGCTGCTGTCGGCCGACCTGAAGGAAGCGATGTCGGCGAGTCGGGAGAAACGGGCGCCGCAGTTTCTCGACTGAATCAGCAGAGCCGGCTTTCGCGATGCCGGCGCAGCGTGTCGTCGAGTTGCTGCCACAGGCCGTTCATGCCGTCATAACCCAGATCTTCGCTGCACGCCGCTTCCAGACGATAGCGCAGGATCAGCAAGGAGCGCAGTTCGTTGGCCAAGGCGGGCGACGAGGCGTGAGTTGAACCATCGAGCAGCTGGCGCACGCTATGGCGTTCGCCGAGGTTGATGCCACATTCGGCCGCCATGCGGCTGATCAATTGGCGCAGCGAACGCATGTCTTCGGGGGCATGGGCGATTTCGAAGGTCTCGGCGGTCATGGTCTCACTCGACGACGATGGTTTGGCAGGCATGTTGGACCGCTCAGGTTTCAAAGATATGAAAGTGGCCGGGGCGGTCATTGCATGCTGTCGTACAGGGCTTGTACCTCGCGATAATTATCGTCGCCGACGGCGGTGAATCCTGTGCCTTGGAGATCGCCGAACATGGCGTGCAGGGCCGGGGTATCTCCGAAGAATGTGCGGCGTATGCGCTCGACCAAGGGGGGGCATAGCTTGCTGCGGTACACGAAGGGGTCGTAGGCGATTGGTTCCGAGCGCCAGACGATGGTCAGTTCGTCCGCTTTGAGGCTGCCAGTGCGGATGGCCTCGTCGACGCGACGGCTGGAAACGAAGGCAGCATCGACGATACCTCGCTGAACTGCTTCAATTGCCCGGTCATGTGAGCCGGCATAGCTGATGCGCTGGAAGTAGCTCTCCAGATTGCTGCCAGTGAGTGCGGCAATGGCCCGACGGGGAATTAGCGCTCCCGACGTACTGGCCGGATCGATCAGGTTGAGGGTCCGGCCGCGCAGGTTCTCCAGTCGGTCCAAACCTTGTCCGGCACGGGTGATGAGCAAGGCGCGGTAGCTATTGGCAGCATCGGAAAAATGTCCGGGCAACTGGCTGAGGGTGGCAAACGGGGTAATGCCCGGATCGCGCCGGCGAGCGATGGCGTAGGCGGCCGGGCCGAGTTCGGCGATATCGATGCTGTGTTCGACCAGCCCCTCGATCGAGGTCGTATACGAGTTCGAACGGACCAGTTCGACCCGCCGGCCGAGCGATTTCTCCATTTCCCGGAGCAAGGGGCGATATTGGCGGGCGACGGTTTCCTGGCTCTTCTTCGGAATGACGGCCAATCGCAGCGGCTTGGGGTCGTCGCAGGCGGCATGCGCGCTGGCAACGAGTGTCCAGAGGAATCCCAGCAGGCAGGCAAAGGGTATTTTCATAGTGGGGCGAGTGTCCGTTCACGTAGCAGGCGGCCGGCCTCTTCGGCCGCGACCGGGCGGCTCAACAGGTAGCCCTGGGCTTCGTCGCAGCCGGCGGTCTTGAGATGGACCAACTGGTCCAGCATCTCGACGTGCTCGGCGATGACGCGCAACTTCATGTTGTGGGCCAAGGTGATAATCGAGGCTACGATGGCGTCATCGTCCGTGCTGTTGCGGAGATTGCCGACCAGAGCCGGAGAGATCTTGATGGCGTGGAGCGGCAAGGTTCGCAGGTGGTGGAGATTCGAGATGCCATGCCCGGCATTGTCCAGGGTGAGCCGGAAGCCTTGGGTAGCCAGCATAGCGAGCGCTGCGTCAGCCGATCCGTCTTGCAGTTTGAGTACGGTGCTTTCGGCGATTTCGATTTCAATGTCGCCGGGATGCAAGCCATACTGGCTGAGGGCCGCGTTCAGTTGGCGGGGCAGGTCGTTCGTATTCAATAGGCGTGGCGATAGGTTGATGGCAAGGGGGGGCACCACTAGGCCGTTGCTACGCCACTCGACGATCTGCCGGCAGCCGGCGGCGATGACCCAATATTCAAGCAGCGGCAGATAGTTGCTCTTGTCCGCCAGGGGCAGGAACTCGCCCGGATAGATCAGACCGAATTCCGGGTGGCGCCAACGAGCCAAAGCCTCAACCCCGACGATGCCATAGTTTTCGAGGCAGACACGAGGCTGGAAGTGCAGGGTGAGTTCACCGTTGGTCACGGCCCTAGGCAGGGCGTGTTCAAGGTGTTGGGTACGATGGTTGCCCTGGTTTAGCGACGGATCGTAGTAGGTAAAGCGACTGCGGCCAGCCTGCTTGGATTGATACATCGCGGCATCGGCATGGCGGCAGAGTGTGCCGATGTCGCTACCGTCGCGTGGGTAGATGGCGATGCCGATGCTCGGACTGGTGCTGACATGATTTCCGTCGAGCGTAAGTGGTTGGCCGATACTCTGGATCAGTTTGTCGGCGATGGCGCTGCAGTCGCCGGCGGATTCGAGGCGGGTGACCAGAATGGCGAATTCGTCGCCGCCGAGACGGGCGATGACGTCGGATTCGCGCAGCGACAGCTGCAATCGTGCAGCCACCTCCTGCAACAGCAGGTCACCGACATGGTGTCCGAGGCTGTCGTTGATTGCCTTGAACCGGTCGAGATCGAGATACATCAGTGCATAGTGCTTGCGGCTGCGTTTGGCATGGTTCAGATGGCTGTTGACCAGCTCGTGGAACATCCGCCGGTTGGGTAGACCGGTCAGCGAATCGTGTGCGGCCAGTTCGAAAGCGCGGCGCTTTTCTTCTTCCAGACGGCGGATCAATTGGCGGTTTTCTCCGTCGGCTTGTTCCAGTGCCGAGAGTAGTTGGGCTTGCTGGCGCAGACTGAAGGCGATCCACCAGGAAGCAAAGATGATTGCTGCGGTGCACAGCCACAAAATGGTAAAAAACCGCTGACGGTTGGTTTGGTGCTCGCTCAGGATGTCATCTTGTGAGCGGCTGACCGCAACCGTGAACGGATAGCGCTTGAGCGGCTGGTAGCTTGCCAGATAGTAGCCGCCATCGTCGAACAGCCGTCCCGCAACCGAACCCGCCGTTTCCTCATTGGCGGGCAGGGCAGAGGGGGGGCGCGCCTGACTTTTCAGGGTCATGCCTTCCCGGCGAGCCTCGATCAGCTCCTCCCCCGCGCGGCTAATGACATGGATCATGCCGCTGCGCCCGATTTCGATGCGCTGGTAAAGTCCGAGAAAATAGCCGAGATCGAGAATGGCAAGCAGGCCGCCATTGCTGCGCCCAGCCTCATCGCGCAGGGGGAAGTAGAGTGGGATCTGCCACGACTGTTCACTGCGTTTCCCGTCGGGAAGAACGATTACTTCCGCATCGGCCATGCCGGCCGCGGTCAAGGCGTGCAACGCCGTTTCACCTTCGGCACCGAGCCGGCCCGGGGTGGAAGCGAAAAGCGGGCGCACTTGTCGGTCATACAGGGCAATGCGCAGATACACTTTGTCGGCCGTGCGTACCAGCGACATCGCCGAGTTGAGGTCGAGACCCCGCCGCTCTTGCACCTCGGCCGAGGCGAGGGCCATCAGCCGGCCGCGATCAATGATCTGCGCCAAGTTTTCGGCAATGATGGTGGCGAGATTCTGTTGCTGTGCCTGGGCATTTCCCAGGATCAACAGGCGCTCGGTATTTAGACGCTGCAGGCCATACCACCAAGCCACGGCCAGCATGCCCAGCATCACGACGACGATGCCGTGGGGAAGCTGGCGTCGGAGTGAGCGATGGAGTTTGCCCAGCCAGGCGTGGAACGGAAAAGTTTCGCTGAAAGCCACCGCATTTGGGTCAAGGGGGAGGTCGGACGATCATATTTCCTCCGTGTTGCGCGCTTATTACGCCAAGCCATTTGTCGCCTGTGGGCCGGCTGCTAAACTGCCGCCTCGTTTTTCCGAGACTAAAGCATGAAGTTGCAGCATCTGGCGATTGGCGCCCGTTTTGAATACGAAGGCGTGGTCTATGTGAAGACCGGCCCGCTGACGGCCTCCGCGGAACAGGGTGGGCAACGCGTCATTCCGCGCTATGCGGTGTTGAAGCCGCTCGATTTACCCGCTCCGGAGACCCCAGCTGGCGGACGCGCCATCTTGAGCCGTCAAGCCGTGCTCAAGGCCTTCAATGCCTATCACGCCACCTGTGCCGGCCTGGTCGGTGAGAGCGCTGCGGCCGAACTGGAGGAAGCCCGCCAGCGCTTCATCGCGGCGCTCAAGTAGCTTTAGCGTCTATTTCTTTGTCGCCTTGTGGGCCTCGGCCATGCGCTGCAAGCGTTGGCCGACTTCTTCCAGTTCGCGCTGGATCGCCTGCATGCGCACCGGGTCGGCGGGCTGCGGTTTGTCGCTGTCTTCCGCATAAATCGACTCCATGGCCAGGGACTCCAGCATCAGCGCGACCAAGCGTCGGGTATCGTCGAGCATCGGTTGGCGCGGGTCGCCGTTGGGCAGCTCGATACCCTCGAACTGGGCGAGCAATTTGCGGAAAACCGGCGCATGCACGCTACGACTGCGGTCGTCGGCTTCACGCTCGCTCAGCCGGCCGGCCTTGATATCGTCCTGTTCCTTCTGCAGCGCGGCGAAGGCTGCCTTGAACGAGGTCATGGCCTCGGCAAAAGCCGTGTTGGCGGTGAAGCGCAGCTTCTGGTCGATGCGCGCATGCGGCGCCATCGCCGCCAAGCCGGAGGTGGCCAGCAGCACTGCCGCCAGTCCGGCCAATGCGCGCGATTTGCGCGTGCGCAGGAAATGCTCCATGTCGAAGCGTTCCGGCAGCAGGTAGGCGAGAGCGCAACCGCCGATCAGCCCACCGACGTGTGCCGCGTTGTCGATGCCCGGCTTGGTGAAGCCCTGGAGCAGGGCGTAGACGATGAAGATGCCCAGGCTGCTGATGGTCTGCTTGCCGAAGGACGGCGGTAGTTTGTCGCGGTGTTGCAGAATACCGACGAGTAGCGCGCCGGTGACACCGAAAACGGCGCCTGAAGCGCCGACCGAAACGGCCTGCTGGGCGGCGAAATGCAGGCTCAAGGCGCTGCCCATCAGACCCGAGCCGAAGTAGATCAGGGCGAACTGGCGGTGACCGTAAATGCGTTCGACCGTGACGCCGGCGGCCACCAGGCCGATCATGTTCATCAGCACATGCATCAGGCCGTTGTGCAGGAAGGTCGCACTGAGCAGGCGCCACCAGTCGCCCTTCTGTACTTCGGAGGCGGCGTTGCCGCCCCAGACCAGCAACTTCTCCGCCGGCGAGCCCATGGCGCCACCGCCATGCTGCACCGTCCATAGCCAGATGACGACGTTCAGCCCGACCACCAGCCAGGTCAGCCAGGGCGTGGCGAAGGATTTCAGCTGCTCCTGGAAGGCTTTTTCCTCAGCGATTTCATCGAGGAAACGCTGGCCGGTCGTCCGGCTGCCTTGCGCCTGCAAGCGCCGGTCGATGGCGGAAAAGATGCCCTGCTGCGTCGCTTCATCGAAGAGGTCGAGCTGCAAGGCCGGCCGGGCGGCATTGCGCCCGGTCCAGAAACTGCTGCGGTTGGGCAAGTCCGGTGTGGGATGCAGGTTGAGCTGCAGCAGGCGGACATTATTGACCACGCTCAGACTGACCGATTCGATGGCCGGCCAATCGTATTGCTTGTTGTCGCCGGGAAAGAGCGATGACCAGATGCCGTGTTGATCTAGGGTGATCAAGGGTTCGCCCAAACGCATGCGGCGGCGCAACATCAGGTCCAGACTGCCGAACACCACGAGGCAGAAGATGGCGCTCATCAACAGGGTGCCGGGACGCTCCCGGCTGGTCAGCAGCGTGATCAGAAAGACGAAAATGCCGGCTACCCATAGCCAACGCCTGACTTTGCCCGTCTTGCTTTTGCTGGAGGCGGAGAAATGCTCGGTTTCCTGGGGGGAACTGGCTGCGATGGGCGTATTCATGGGCATTCGGCTAAGCACGGTGCGAAGGTTTGTATGATATCGGAATGCCGGTGGAGAGTCATAGCCGCCAATGTCTGGCGGCAATAAAAAAGGAGGGGAAATCCCCTCCTTGTCGTTGATGTGGCTGGCGCTCAGAAATTGACGCCGACCTTGATGCCGAAGGTCCAGTTCTCGAACTGCACGCGGTCGCGTTCGTTGGTGTTCAGGTAGCGCACGTCGAGGCCGGAGTAGTACATGCCTTTGCGGAAATTGACACCGGCGGCGGCGCCATAGCCGAACAGGTTCTTGTCGCCGGCTGGCGTGTCGGCATTGACGTAGGCCAGTGCCGGGCCAACGCCAAAGGAGAAGCCGCCGCCCAGCGGTAGCGTGTAGCGCGGCGACAGTTCGACCGAGGTCGCCTTCACGCCGGACTGGTTGGCGTGGTTCAACTGCACGTGGGTGCGGATGCGATTGTCCGGTGTCTGGATCAGGCCGCAATTCATGTTGAAGTCGATGCCGTATAGGCCGATGGCGTCGTCCTTGGCAGCGGCTGCATTCATCACGCCGGCGGTCAGTGCCAAGGTCGGCTCGGCCTTGAAGCCGGCATCCAGCACGGGCAGGAACTTCAGACCGTCGGCCTGGCTGGCGGTGGCGGCCAGCGACAGGCTGCCGGCAAGGAATAGGGAGGCAAGGCGGGTGGTAGGCATGGGTCTCTCCGGTATCGGTTGTGGTAATCGGGAAAGTGTATGAGTTGGCTGGAGCAGAGTCTGTGACTTGGGTCACCTTGCGGCACTGGGCTGCGGGGCGCAATATGACGCACAGTGGCTTCGTCGTGCCGGTGCTGCCAAGCGCCGCGGGACGAAGGAAAAAACGACTGGCATAGGGGAGGACATCATGGATAGCTCGCTAAATTCCATCGATCAGGTGCGGGCATCGGCGATCGATATGGCAATCCGCTTCGGGCCGAAGCTGGTCGTTGCCATTGCCATCCTGGTGGCCGGTTATCTCGTCGGGCGCTGGGCGGCGCGTTTGCTGGAGCGGTTGCTGAGTCGCTTCAAGTTGGACCCGCCCGTCGTCTCGCTGCTGCGCAAGATGGTGCAATTGCTGGTCGTCGGCTTGTTCGCGATCATGGCCCTGCAGAACCTGGGCATCGAATTGCTACCGTTGATCGCCGGCTTGAGCGTCGCCGGTGCCGGCGTGGCGCTGGCCATGCAAGGCATTCTGGGCAACATCGTGGCCGGCTTGACCATCATCTTCACCCGCCCCTTTCACGTTGGCGACTACATTTCCATCGTCAAGGAAGAGGGCGAGGTACTCGACATCAGCCTGTTCAGTACGACCCTGGGTCATACCGACAAGTCCAAGGTGGTCATTCCCAATCGCAAGATTGTTGGCGAAATCCTGCATAACTATGGGCAGATCCGCCAACTGCAGATCAGTGTGACGCTTTCCTATGCGGCCGATGTCGATCGGGCCTTGGGCCTGGTCGAGGAAGTCCTGCAGCAGAGCAGTCGGGTCCTACGCGAGCCAGTGCCGCTCTTCGGGATTGTGCGGCTGACCGATGCCGGTGTCGTTATCGGTGTCGGACCTTGGGTGGCGGTAGTCGATCACGATGTGGCGGTCCGTGAAATCAATAAACGCCTTCTGGAAATGTTCTCTGCGCAAAATATTGCACTGTCGGTGCCGTTGCGCGAGATTCGCATGCTCGGCACCGCCGTCTGAACGGCCTGCACGCCGCGAGCGGCTTGGCTGAAATGGCGACGGCGGTTTGCTTGCTGCAACATGGGCCAGTCTCCGGTAACTGCCGGAGAAGCCGGCACGCTTAGCGGCCGTAGCGCTGCTTTTGCTCGAAGGCGACGGCGCGGCGCAGGTAGGCGCTGATGGCCTTCATGGCATCCGGATGGTTGCTGAAACCCTTGTCCTGAACTTCGCTGTCGACAATGTTGGCGAGTTCGGCGGGAAGGGACATTTCCGGGTAGCGGGTACGGCTTTTGGCTTGTTTCATGGCGGCCTGAGTGGAGCGTAAAGGGCGAGACTCTACCTTCTGCCAGGCGATTAGACCAGCCAAAGACAACGCGCTATCAGTCAGGGAAGGTCCATGAAAAATGCCGATTTCCGCGGTGCACCGCAGGAATCGGCATTTTTTGGCGCCAGCCAGGTCGGCCGGGTTTAGAAGCGGAAGCGTGCGACGCTGCTCTTCAAACGGACGGAGACAGCTTCGAGCTGGGTGGCTGTTTGCGAGACCGAGGCAACGGCGCTGGCGTTTTCTTCCGACAACTGGGCGATGGATTCGACGTTGCGGGAGAGTTCCACCGAGGCCGAGCGTTGTTCGCGCAGGGCTTCGGAAATGCCGGAAATGGCGTGCTGCATGGTTTCGGCCGAACCGCGTATGCTGTTCATCGAGCCGCTGGCACGTTCGGCGGATTCGACAACGGCCCCGACGACTTCGCGGCTGCCTTGCATGCTGCTGACGGCGGTGGTCGCTTCGGTCTGAATGCCGGAAATCATCGAGGCGATTTCCTGCACCGATTGCGTGGTGCGTTCGGCCAGCTTGCGCACTTCGTCGGCGACGACTGCGAAGCCGCGTCCCTGTTCGCCGGCACGGGCGGCTTCGATGGCGGCATTGAGAGCGAGCAGGTTGGTCTGGTCGGCCACATCACGAATTACGGTCGTCACGTTGCCAATTTTCTGGACCTGTTCGGCCAGCGCTTGAATCTGTTGCGATGTGTTTTCAACGCGCTGTGCAATATTGCGAACCTGTTGGGAGGCGCTGTCCACATCTTGGGCGCTGTTCAGGGCAAGATCCTGAGATTCCACAGCCTGCTGGCGAGCATCGTCGGCGCTGCTGCCGACGTGGTCGATGCTGACCGTCAGTTCTTCGACGGCGGCAGCAGCAGAGGATGTCGATTGCGACTGGTTTTCGCTGCTGACGGCGACCTGCTGGGCGGCGGCGGACACCTGCGTGGCCGAGGTGCCGACCTGTTCGGCCTGACCGACGATTTCACGGATGGTGCTGGCCAGATCACCGCGCATCTTGTCGAGCGATTGCAGCAATTTGCCGATTTCGTCGTTGCCAGCGTTGAGCTGGCTGGAACTGCTCAAGTCACCGGCAGCGATACGCGCGGCCATCTGGTTGGCGGCTTCGATGCGGGAGAGCAGGCTGCGGACGATGGCGAAGCCAAGAGCAATCAGTACCGCAAGGGCGATCAGCGTGATGACGATGGATATCCAGTCGGCACGGCTCTTGGTGGCTTCAGCTTCGGCGGAGGCCTTGGCGCCGAGGTCAGCGTTAAATTTCATGTGAGCGACGAGGGCATCATTCAGGGCCATCGCTTGCTTTGCCGATGCGGCCAGCAATTTCCTGGCTTCCTCGTTCTTGCTCTGCCGGGAAAGATCGAGAACGCGATCGACCCCTGCGTTGTATTCGACAAACATTTTGCGTTCGGTTTCGAGCAGGCGCTTGTCTTCGTCATTGATGACGAGCGGTTCGTAATCCTTCAGGTTTTTTTCGACCATTTGGCGTGCTTCGACAATCTGTTTGTCGACGGCCTCGATTTCCTTCGGATCGGTGGCGAGCACGTGGCGATAGACACGAATGCGGATGCGGCTGAAATCGACGATGACCTTGTCGAGAACGAGGATGCTCGGTACGACGTTAACGCTGTTGAAGTTAGCGGCATCGTAGACTTTGTTCATCTGCTGATGGCTGATGCCGGCCAGCAACAGCAAGCTGGCAATAGCGGATACGACCAGTAAGGTCAGGCGTTGGGCAATGGTCATTGGCGTTTCCCCCAGAAACACGAGTCAGGACTATGTCGTATTTTTAACAATGTTAAAAATATGAAAAATGGTATCCTGAACTTTATTCTGAAAGTGAAAAAAATGCAAGCGTTGGGGAACGCCTCTTTTTGCGTCAATGAGCTGACCAACATCTTTTCGGTGTCGGAAACGAGCCGTGCTATGTGCGGAAATTTTCGGCTGAAATTCCGTGCCGTGTCAGCTTGTCGTAAAGCGTCTTTTTCGGCGTCAGCAGGGATTCTGCAGCCTGTGCAACATTGCCGTTGCATTGGCGCAAGGCCGCCTCGATGATGGCTTTTTCCGCCGCGTCGACCTGGGTGGCGAGCGCTTGACCAGCTGGCGCGTTCAGGATCGGATTGCTTAAGGTATCGGGCAAGCCGAGTGCCCAGCGGTCTGCTACATTTTTCAATTCGCGCACATTTCCCGGCCAGTCGTGGGCTTGCCAGCGAGCGAGGTCGGCTGGTGACCATTCGGCGAGCGGGCGCTGGTAGCGTTGTGCCGCGTCGTTCAGGAAGGCCGCCATCAGTAGCGAGATGTCCTTGCGGCGCTGGCGTAGCGGCGGCAGGTCAATGCTGACCACGTTCAGGCGGTAATAGAGGTCGGCCCTGAAACGGCCGGCATCCGCCTCGGACTTGAGGTCGGCCTTGCTGGCGGCGACCAGGCGGCAATCGATCGGGATGGCGGTGTTGCTGCCCAGACGCTCGATGCTGCGCTCCTGCAGCACGCGCAGCAGCTTGACCTGCAGGTTGAGCGGCATCGACTCGATTTCATCGAGGAAAAGGGTGCCGCCGCTGGCGTGCTCGATGCGGCCGATACGGCGCTTGCCGGCCCCGGTGAAGGCACCGGCCTCGTGGCCGAACAGCTCGCTTTCGAACACGCTTTCCGGCAGGGCGCCGCAGTTGATGGCGACGAAGGGACCGCGGCGGCCGCTGGCCTCATGGATGGCGCGGGCGACGACTTCCTTGCCGCTGCCGGTTTCGCCGTTGAGCAGGATGTCCACGCCGGTCGGCGCCAGCGTCGAGACGAGTTGGCGGATGTGCTGCATGGCTGGAGACTGGCCGATGATCTGCATCGTGCCGCTGCCCAGGCGTTCCTTGAGCTGGCGGTTTTCCAGGCGCAGGGCGCGCTTTTCCAGGCCGCTGCGTACGGCGGCGATCAGGCGCTCGGAGGCGAAAGGTTTCTCGATGAAGTCGTGGGCGCCTTCGCGCATGGCTTCGACGGCCATCGCCACGTCGCCATGGCCGGTGATCAATAGCACCGGCAACTCGCGGTCGAACTGGCGCAGTTCGCGCAGGACGGCCATGCCGTCGCGGCCGGGCAGGCGAACGTCGGTGACGACCAGGGCCGGCGGTGTCAGGGCGAGCGCGGCGAGCATCGACTCGGCATCGGCGAAACCGCGCACGGCGATGTCGGCCAGCGCCAGCGCCTGCTCGCAGCCTTTGCGTACCGCAGTATCGTCCTCGACGAGAAAGACGATGGCGTCAGCCATTGAGCACGGCCTTGGCGTAGCTCGGGCGGTCGAGGTCGGTGGTTTCGACGCTCAGTTGCAGTTCCATCCCGGTTTTTGCCGTTTTTTGCCCGTGCACCGCAGCAGTCAGCGCGGCGAGCACGCCATCGGCCAGGCGTTTGCGCTCTTCCGGGCTGCGCCCGGAAAGCATGGCGATGCGCACATGGATGAAGGCGCGCGGCAGGTCGGCGGTGCCGATGCGGAAGTGATCGAAGCCGATGGCGCGGCTCTTGATGTCGGGTTCGCCGAACAGGCCGCTGTCGGCCATGGCCTGGTTGATGGCGACAAGCGCGGCGTCGGCGTCGAAGTCGGTCAGGTTGCGCGAATATTCAAGCGTCAGGTGCGGCATGGTTCTCTCCAGCGGCGGGCAGGGTCAGCACGAAAACGGCGCCGCCGTCCGGCGCATTATGCGCGCTCAGCGTGCCGCCGTAGCTTTCGGCGATGGTCAGTGAAATGGCCAGGCCAAGGCCAAGGCCTTCGCCGGCCGGCTTGGTCGTGTAGAAGGGTTCGAACAGATGGGCGCGCACCTCGTCCGGCACGCCGGGGCCGTGGTCGCGCACGCGGATGGCGATCTGTTCGCCTTCGCGCTTGGCCGAGACTTCAAGCTGCGGCGTGGTCTGGCCGGCCATGGCATCCAGGCCGTTGCGCAGCAGGTTGACCAGAATCTGCTCCAGCCGGCCGGCTTCGGCGATGGCGAGCAAGGTTTCGGCCGGCAGCTCGACGGCAATGTGCGCCGCCAGTTCGCGCCGGCGCGGCTCGACGATCATCTGGGCGTGCTCGATGGCGCTGGCCACAGTGACCGCTTGCGGCGTCGCCGCTTCCTTGCGGGCGAAGCTCTTCAACTGGCGCACGATGCGGCCGGTGCGGTCGACCAGTTCGCTGATGGTCTGCAGGTTCTCGCCGACCTCGTCGTAGCGACCGCGGGCCAGCAGGGCGCGGGCGTTATCGGCGAAAGTTTGCAGGGCGGCGAGCGGCTGGTTCAGTTCGTGGCTGATGCCGGCCGACATCTGGCCGAGCGTGGCCAGCTTGCCGGTCTGCACGGCGGCATCGCGCGTCTCGCGCAGGATGGCCTTGGTCCGTTCGAGCGCGGCGATCTGTTCGGTCAGGTCGGCGGTGCGCTCGGCGATGCGGCTTTCGAGTTCGTCGTAAACGCGGCGCAACTCCTCGCGGCGGCGCTGGCGGTGGCGGAAATGGGCGGCCAGGCCGAGCAGGAAGGCGGCGGCGAAGGTGACGGCGGTGGCTGCTGCGGTAGCGGCCGAGCGGGCTTCGCCGGGATTGCCGAGCTGTACGACCTGCCAGCCGGAATTGCCGACCGGGCGGGCGTGAATCAGCCACTCGCGTTCGGGCTGGCCGGTCAGCGCCAGGCGTACTGGTTCGGTTGCGTCGAGCGGGAGTGGGCGATCGGCCAATGGCGTGATCGGCGGTTCGCCGTATTGCTTTGTTTCGGCCAGGCGCTCGCCGATGGCAGTGGGCAAGGGGCGCAGGGTGCGATAGCGTAGTTGGCGGTTGGATGAGAGGAATACAACACCATCCTGGTCGGCCAGTAGTAGGGTTTCGCCGGCGCCAGCCATGGCTTGCTCCATCGCTTCCAGGCCGACTTTGACGACGACCACGCCGAGCGTGCGGCCGCCTTCGCGCACCGGGCCGGCCAAGAAGTAGCCGGGTTCGCCGGTGGTGACGCCGACGCCGTAGAAGCGGCCGAGGCCCTTGGCCAGCGCATCGCGGAAGTAGGGGCGGAAGGCGTAGTTATGACCGACGAAGCTGCGTGGCAGGCGCCAGTTGCTGGCGGCCAGCGTGTTGCCGTCGATGTCGATGAGGAAGGCGTTGGCCAGCGCCGCACCTTGTTGCACGGTTTCGAGATAGGCGTTGGCGGCGGCGATGCGCTGCGGATTCTTCGGGTCGCGCAGCAGGGCGGCCAGCGTTGGGTCGAGGGCGAGCAGGCCGGGCAGGGATTCGTGGCGCGACAGCGTGGCTTCGAGCGACAGTGCGAAGGCGTCGAGGCGCTGGGCGGAAAGCTGGCGTTCGCTGTCGATGTAGCCAGCCAGGAAGATGCGGTAGCACAGGCTGCCGAGCAGCAGGCAAAAGCACGCCGCCGCGCCCAGCAAGAACCAGGCACGGCGGGAGTGGGGGAGCGGCAGATCGGAGGAATTCACTGCCGCCATCGTACGGGTTTTTGCCGTTTTCAGTCAGTCCACCGCAGCCAGCTTCATTTCGGCGGCGGCGTGGCGCTGCTGTTCCTCCATGACCAGGCGGCCCAGTTCGCGCTTCAGGTCATTGAAGGCGGCGGACGACGGATCGCGCGGGCGCGGCATGTCGACCACTTGGTCGCGCTTGACCGTACCCGGGCGGTAGGTCATGACCACGATGCGGTCGGCCAGGTAGATCGACTCCTCGATCGAGTGGGTGACGAACAGGATGGTCTTGCCCAGCTTTTCCCAGATGCGCAGCAGTTCGTCCTGCAGGTTGCGCCGGGTCAATGCGTCGAGCGCGCCGAACGGTTCGTCCATCAGCATGATCGGCGAGTCGAGCGCCAGCACGCGGGCGATGGCGACGCGCTGGCGCATGCCGCCGGACAGGTCCTTCGGGAAGCGGTCGCGGAAATCCTTCAGGTGCAGCAGGTCGAGCAGCTGGTTCACGGTCAGGTCGATCTCGGCCTTGTCCTTCTTCTGGATTTCCAGGCCGAAGGCGATGTTCTGGGCCACCGTCATCCACGGGAAGAGGGCGTATTCTTGGAAGACCATGCCGCGATCCGGGCCGGGCGACAGAATCTTCTTGCCTTCGATGACAATCTCGCCGGCCGAGGGCGGCTGGAAGCCAGCTACGGCGTTGAGCAGGGTCGATTTGCCGCAGCCCGAAGGGCCGAGCAGGCAGACGAATTCGCCTTGCTTGATGGTGAGGTTGATGTCTTTCAGCGCCACGACGTCGCCGCCCGGCGTCTTGAAGACTTTCTGCACGTTGTTGATCAGGATGTCGCTCATGCTTAGTGCTCCAAGCCGCGATGCCAGCGCAGCAGGTGGTTGTTCAGGCGGCTGACGGCGGTATCGATGGCCAGACCCAGCAGGCCGATGGTGATCATGCCGGCGATGATCTTGTCGGACCACATGAATTCGCGCGCTTCCAGGATGCGGAAGCCGAGGCCGTCGTTGACCGCGATCATCTCGGAGACGATCACGACGATGAAGGCGGTGCCGATGCCGATGCGCACGCCAGCCAGGATGTAGGGCGTGGCGGCGGGCAGGATGACGCGGGTGAACATGGTCCATTGCCCGACGCCCAGATTACGCGCGGCGCGGATGTAGATGCCGTCCACCTGGCGGACGCCGGCGATGGTGTTCATCAGCACCGGGAAGAAGGCGCCGATGGCGATCAGGAAGAAGGACGGCGGATTGCCCAGGCCAAACCACAGAATGGCCAGCGGAATGTAGGCAATGGGCGGGATCGGGCGCAGGATCTGGACGAGCGGATTGAACAGGTCGTAGATGCGCTGGTTGGCGCCCATCAGCAGGCCGAGCGGCAGGGCCAGACCGGCGCCGATGACGAAGCCCGCGATGACCCGATAGAGGCTGGAATAAGCGTCATGCGGCAACTCGCCGGAGAGCAGCCAGGCCCAATAGGTTTGACCTTCGGAGATTGGTTGGGCCGGCAGCAGGTAGGCCCACCACTTGGCGGCAACGGCCGACGGGGCCGGCATGACGACTTCGGAAAAGAGGCCTGCCCGCGAGCAGGCCTCCCAGACGATCAGCACCAGCACGGGCACCAGCGCGCCGTGGGCGAAATTCTTCAGTTTCTGCAGCATCGCTTACTTCACCTTCAGGTCGGCCTTGGCCTTTTGCAGCAGGTCGAGCTTAACCCATTCGGCGGCCTTGGGCGGCTTGGCCATGCGGCCGACGCCATACTTGTTCATGAAATCGGTGGTGATGTCGACGTGCTCGAGCGAAACGTCGTAGGTGTAGTCGGCGTTGTCCATCGCATCCTGGAAGTCCTGTGCCGTGATCTGGCCCTTGAACATCTGCTCGCGCACGTATTTCTCGGCCAGCGCCATGTCCTTGTTGAACAGTGCGGTGGTTTCGACGAAGCACTTCATGACGCGCTGGGCGACGTCCTTCTTCTCGTTGTACATCTTCTCGGTCATGACCAGCAGGCGCACCGGTTCGCCCATCTTGGTGTTGTAGGGCTTCATGATCTCGACGCCGAACTTCTTGTTGATGGCCTGCGAGGATTGCGGCTCGGACTGGCACATGGCGTCGATCTGCTTGGTGGCCAGGGCCTGGTTGAGGTCGGCGAAGGCGAGGAAGACGACCTGCACGTCCTTGCCCGGCTTGTCGGACCAGGTCAGGCCGGCTTTTTCCAACTCGGCGTAGAGCAGCAGTTCGTGGGCGCCGCCGCGGGTCACGCCGACTTTCTTGCCCTTCAGGCCCTGGATGTCCTTGATGCCGGTGTCGATGCCGGCGACCAGGCGGGCACCGCCCTTGGCGAAGCCGGCCACGGTAACGATCGGCACGCCGTTGGCGCGACCGGAAATGGCGCCGTCGGAGGCCAGCGCGGCGATGTCGATCTCGCCGGCGACGATGGCCGGCATGATGTCAGGCCCCTTCGGGAACATGCGTTCCTCAACCTTCAGGTTGTACTTGCCGCAGTATTCCTTCATGTAGGAAACGGCACCGTAGTGGGCGAACTTCAGGTTGCCGAGGCGGACGACGTCGGGCGTCTGTGCCTGAACAGCAACGCTAACGGTGGCAAAGGCGGCAATCAGGGCGAGGCGGACGGACTTGTGCATGGATATCTCCTCCAAAGTTTTTAGATAACCGCAGGGCGGCTTGGCGGATACCGATTGCAGGAGATGTGCCAAGCGATTGATTTCTTCCAAGTATCTGATTTGTTGAGGCGTTTGACCGCTCTGTATTTTGCGGAGTATGGAATTCCGGAAAGCAATCAGTAGCGATTCCGGAAATCCGCACAAATATCCGGTCGGACCTCGGGGGCTGCCTCCGTATAATTACCGCTCCTTATTGCCAAGCCTGTCTAACCATGTCGCGTTTGTTTGTGCTCGTGCTCCTGCCCGCCTTCTTTTTGGCCGCCTGCGGCGAAGTCGAGGATACCCGTCCCGGTCAGCCGGTAAAAACCCGGCAACTGGCCTTCAAGAGCATCCTGCGCAGCTTCGAGCCGATGGGTACGATGCTCAAGGACAATCGCTACGACGCCGACAAGTTCGCCGCCCTGGCCGCCGAGCTGGTGGCCAAGCGCGATGAGCCGTGGGGGCATTTCGGGGCGGATACCAACTACCCGCCGAGCAAATCCAAGCCCGAGGTGTGGAGCAAGGCGGCCGAGTTCGACAAGCAGAAGCAGGATTTCCTCGCCGCCACCGACGAATTGCTGGCCGCTGCCAACAAGAAGGATAAAAATGCCGTCGGCGAGCCGTACAAGAAGGTCTACGACAGCTGCCAGACCTGCCATCGCAATTTCCGCGAACGCTGATCTGGCCTAGCATTTGCCCTAAAGGGCATTTGCCGGGAAGTGCCAAATAAATCACGGAATTCGGTGTGGACGACGCCTAGACTGGGAACCGTCTGGTCTCGTGCCAGGTAGTATTTGGAGTCAGAAAATGACCTACTTCACCCGATCGCAACTGAGCGCCCTCGAATCCACGGCCACCGCTGCCGCGAGTTACCTCGATGCGTGCGATGGCGGTGCTCAATACGTCCCGCTCGATCCGCGTCACTATCGTGAATGCGGCAAGCTGCTGGGCAATATCTTTTCCCTGGTCGATCCGCGCACGGCATTCCCGATGTTGCTGGAGCAATCGGCTGCCGCTCGCGAAGAAATGGAAACCATCCGGCTGAATCGCCAACTGCGCCTCAGCCGCCTGGTCTATTACCCGGAACTGACGGCGCTGATCAACCGCGTGACTGTCTAAGTCCGAGTCAGGGCTTGAGGATCGCCGCTTCGGCGGCGTCGAGATCGGCTTTCTTGATCAGGCCCATCTTGAGCTGGACGATCTGGCCGTTACGGTCGATGAACAGCGTGTAGGGCAGGCCGGCCTTCTTGTTGCCGAGCGCCTGCATCAGCGGAATACCTTGTTCCTTGGCGACGAAGACCGGGTAATCCATGTCGTAGGCCTTGGCGAATTCCTTGGCCGGTTCGGCCTTGTCCTCGATGCCGATGCCGAGGACCTCGACCTTGCCCTTGTGCGCATTCCGGAACTTGATCAGTTCCGGAATCTCGGCCCGGCACGGGCCGCACCAGCGCGCCCAGAAATTCACCACCAGCGGCTTGCCCTTGTAGCGCTCCAGGGCCACCGGCTTGTCGTCCAGATTGCTCAGGGTCGCTCCGAAGAGCGGCGCGCTGCTCGGCAACTCCTGTGCTGCGGAGCACGTGGCAAAAAGGGCAAAAACCAGGCTGGAAGCTAATTTAAGCAAGGGCATGATCAGGGCAGGTCACCGCGGCGGAACAGGAAGTAGCCGATGGTAGCACTGACCATGCCGAGTGCAGCCGGATAGACTAGCGCGAAGATTTTGTAACCACTGCTGCCAAATAGATCGAGGATGACGTAGGCGGAGGGGCCGAGAACGATCAACTGTGGATCGAAGAGGGCTAGCGCTGCAGTGCGGAAGACCTGCAGCGGGTTGGCCAGGGCCAAGGTGACCGCCACTTCCGGGGCTACCTTACCCTGAATCATGACGCCCAACAGGATCAGGTCAAGGAAGAGCAGCAGGGTCAGCCAGACCATGAAGGCAGCGCCCTGGGCCATGTCGGTACTGCGCGCGATGGCCGAGATCAGCATGCCGATGCCGAGGAAGCACATGGCCATGACGGCGAGCAGGCCGGTGTAGTAGCCGAACATGCTCCAGGGCACTTCGATATCGACGATGCTTGCCCACACGACGGCGCCCAGCATGGCCAGGAAGACCGGCGCGAAGACGACGATATAGCGGCCGACGATCTTGCCCCAGAACCAGGCGCCGAGTCCGACCGGCAGCGACAGCAGGTATTCGAAGACGCCCGCCTCGCGGTCGCCGGCCACCGAGCGCACCGTGGTGATCAGCACGAAGATGGGCAGGATGGCCATGGTCAGCTGGATATAGGTGACCAGCAGGCGGGAGAGGCCGATGAAGCCGAGTACGCGCGATTCGGTCAGGCCGAAGACGAAGAGCAGGGCGACGATGCCGCCGAAGACCAGCGTGTAGATCTGGAACCAGCGGGCGCGCAGCGATTCGACGATATCGAGTTTGGCAGTGAGCCAGAGTTGCTTCATTTACTTCCCTTTGGCCAGTACGTGCTGGCGCATGTCGGTGAAATCCAGGGCACCGGCCAGCGGAGCGGCGACGGCGGCGAAGTTGTAGCCCATGGGTGAAGTGCGGGTGACGAAATAGGCGCGCTTCGGGTCGAGCCAGTGCATTTCGTCACGGCTCTTGCTGTTGAAGTCGGCGATCCACACCTTGGTCGATGGATCGGCCATCCACGGGTATTTGTCGGCCTTCTCCTTGAGCCAGAAGGCCATGCAGCCGGGGTCGTCGAACTTGAAGACGACGTTGTCTGGCCCGCCACGCACCTCGCAGGCGAAGCGGCGGTCGGAGATGACCATGCTGCAACGCACGCAGGTGTCGCGGTCCCACTTGATCTCGGCCATGCCCTCCGGCCAGTTGCCGCTCTTGCAACCCGACAGGGCGGCGGCGAGCGGCGTCAGCAGCAGGCCACCGAGGCCGGCGCGGACGAGAAAATCGCGACGATGGCGATCACACATGCTCAACGCTCGCTTAGCGATAGATCGGCGACCAGCGCCGTATAGCGTGAAACGATGCCGAGGAAGCGCAGGCGATCCGGCCCGGCGATCTCGCCTTGCCAGTGCAACTGCGCCTCGTCGGCGGCAGCGATGTTCCAGCCGTCGAGTGCCTTGGCGAAGGCCGGTTCGAAGCGCTTCAACTGGATGCGGCAGGCCAGCACGTCGGTCAGCGTGACGTCGTCGGCTACCTTGTCGTCGAGCACGACCTTGCCCATGTCCATTTCGATGACGCGATTGACCAGCGACGACACCTCGTCCAGACGGTGGCTGGAGATGATCATCGTGGCGTCTTCGAGGCGTTCGGCCAGCAGGTCGAAGAAAATCTTGCGCGCTTCGGGGTCGAGGTTGGCCGCCGGCTCGTCCATGACCAGCACCTTGGCGTCGCGGCCGAGGGCGATGGCGATCAGCAGCTTCTGCTTCATGCCGCCCGAGAGCCGCACGAACTGGCGGGTCAGGATGGCCTCGATATCAAGCCCGAGACGCTTGGCGATGGCGTGGATGCGCTGCGGATCGGTGCCGCACAGCGAGGCCGAAAAATCGATCAGCTGCCCGACTGGCATCTTGAGTGGTGGCGGCAACTGCGGCACGAAGCCGATCTGGCCGAGCACCGCCGTACGATGGACGCGTGGATCGAGACCGCCGATGGCGACGGAGCCATCGAAGGTGTATTCGCCGAGCAGGCAGCGGATCAGGGTGGTTTTGCCGGCCCCGTTGGAGCCGATCAGGGCGACCCGTTCGCCCAAGCCGATGTCGAGGCTGATGCCATCGAGTACGCGGGCTTTGCGAAAGGTCTTGGCGACGTCAATGAACTGGATCATGCGTCGGATTATAGGGGGCCGCCTGCGGTGCACATTGAATTTCGATCAAAAAACTTCGTCTTGTTGATCGGCCTGAAAGCAGCTGCCAGCAGAGCTCTCGTCACAGCTCTATCGGTTTAAGTACTCAAAATCGAAGACGTTTAGTTCCAGTCGCTGTCGGAATTTCCATCGTCCCAGGACGAAGCCTCGGAGATACCGAAGTCGTTACCGCCGAAATCGTTAACCGGTGTGGACGGCAGGTCAGGGATGCCATGGTCACCGGAAAAATGGCGTTCGGCCAAATCATTGCCGCTGTGCCCGTCCATCAGTCGATGCATCAGTGCCTCGCCGGCGACGACACCGGCACCGACGGCGGCGCCGGTTGCCAAGCCCCCGAGCACGCGTGAACCGAGGCCTTGTCCGGGGGCTGCCGTTTCGGGCTGGTGCATGTTGCCGCCAACGTTCATCCCCTGTGGGGTGGCCATGCGATAAGGGCCATAGCCGCCAACTGAGCTAGCGGTGGGGCTGGCATTGCGCTGGCTCATGAAGCGAACGGCCCAGGCGATAAAGGCGACCAGGCCGACACCGATCAGCAGCATGCTCCAAGGGAAATGACTGGGGTTAGGTTGGCTGTCTGTGGCTAGGGGCGCGGAGGGTTGATGGCTGGCTGTGGCGGTCAAAGCATGGCCAATGTTGGCGCGCAGGTTAGCGACCGATTGTGCGGAGGCAAAGGGCAATCCCGGCGCGAGTTGCTCCGCCTTGGCAAATTCGTCTGCCGCCTGAGCCTTCTTGCCTTGGCGGGCGAGTAATTCGGCTTCGACGTAGTGTGCCTTGGCGCTGTTCGGATGGGATTGCAGTACGGCACCCATCATGCGTTGTGCTTCGTCGATCCGGCCGGCATCGGCGGCCTGATAAACCTCATGCAGCGTCGGTTCGGCAGCCGTGGCAGGCTGCATTGTGGCAAGCGTGGCGCCCATGAGCAGGGTGACAAGCAGTGTTTTCATCAGAGGCCTCCATATCCTGAGTGGCACACCCGGCAGGGTGCGTGTGCCGCCAAGATAAGGATCGCCAGCTAGCTGCTCAAGCAGGCTTGTGCAACGCTTCGTAACTAAACATTTCGCGTGGGTTCTCGAGGGCGGTGCTGCGGTGCACCGCTTGCTGGAGGCAAAAACCGAAAATGCTCAGAGCAGTTTGGACAGCCCCTTGACCTCGAAGCGCAGTGCACCGGTCGGGCAGGTGTCGACACACAGGCCGCAGCGTGTGCAGTCCGGGCCGAGGCCCATGGTTTCATCGCTGGCGCGTCCTTTGACCGTCACGTCGAGGACATGCGGCACCAGGCAAACCTTGCGGCAGTCGCCCTCGTGGAAGCAATGTTCGACGTGATAGCTGATCTGCAGGGGTGAGATGCTGCCGACCACGCCGTAGGTCAGGCCGATCGGGCAGATGTAACGGCACCACGCGCGGCGTGACCAGAAAACCTCGAATAGCAACAGCAGGAAGACCCAGCCCAGGGCCAGCCCCGGGCCGTAGATCAGGGCGCGGGAGAGGATACCGGTCGGCGAGATGGTTTCGAAGACCGTATAGCCAGTGACGATGGACATCAGGCCAAACAGCACCCAGAACACCGTGCGCGTGCCGCGATGGAATTCGTGGTCGGTGACGATCTTCTTGTCGACCAATTTCAGGTGCAGCTTCTCGGTCAGCTCCGAGATCAGGTGGTAGGGGCAGACCCAGGAGCAGAAGGTTCGTCCCCCCAGTAACACCCAGAGCAGGAAAACAGTGAAGGTGCCGATGAATAGGTTAACGATGATGTGCTTGTGTGCCAGCATCACCTGCAAGGCGGAGTTCAGGTCAATCAGGTGAAAACCGGCGAAGCGCGAAGCCGTCAGCGAGCCTTCGAGCAACTGGATGTCGAGCCAGAAACTGAGGACGAACAGCAGGTTGACCGCCAACAGCACCGCCCAGCGGCGGTTACGCCACTTGTGGCTGGGGTTGTGGTGGGCGCGAATGTGCAGCTTTTCCTTGATGTAGCGATCCTTGTCCTCGTACTTGACGACCATGATCTGCTGCACTTTGTCGGAAACCTTTTCCGGTTTTTTGGGGGCTGTGCCAAGCATGCCCATGAACAGGTCGGCAAAGCGACTCATGCCTGTTCTCCTTTCCAGACGGCCTGCGCTTCGACCACGATGGCGGCCGGTTCGGCCGGGCAGATCATTTCGCAGACGCCACAGCCGACACAGGGTTCGAGTACGACCGGAGTCATCCGCTCGATGCCATCGGCCCCCTTGATCGGACGCAATTCAATGGCATTCTTGACCGGACATTCACGCACGCAGAGATCGCACAAGGCTTCGTCGTAGGGATGATCGCGTATCGGAATCGGCTTCCAGCGATCGACATCCATGTAGCGCATCTCGCCCTGGAAGGCGGGGCCGCGCGCTTGCCCCTTGAAACCCTTGCCCTGCACAGCGAGGCATGCTTCCGGGCGGATTAGCCTGGCGACCCCGATACGCTCTTTCAGGTTCAGTGTCGGCTCGGCATCCTTTTCCTTGGCTTTCAGGATGGGGGCGGCGGCCAGCTTGGCGCCGTCGCGCACATTCATGAACTCCGGCTTGTGATAGGTCAGTGCGCCGGTCGGGCAGGCCAGGATGCACTGCACGGCGTCGCAGGAGAAATCGCAGGCCTGTTCGCGGGCGTCGATATGCGGCACGCCGACGCCGAAACCGTCGGTCAGATCGCCCAGTTTGATCGCCTGCACCGGGCAGACCTGAACGCATTGGCCGCATTTGATGCAGGAGGCGAGAAAGTCGCTCTCATTCAAGGCGCCGGGCGGGCGCAGACGCGTATGGCGGGCGCTGACTACCGGTACGTAGCCAAGCAACGAGATGCCGACGACTCCCACGGTCAGGCCGATCGATTGCAGGAACTTGCGTCGCGCTTTTTGCGCTTTTTCGATGGACATGGCCGGTTTGGCGGCCGGGCGGGGTTTTTGGTCGGCGTCGCCCATGATCAGGCCTCGCGATGGGGTTTAACGAAGCGCGGTTTTGCGTCGCGCAAGATCAAATCTGGCGTCGAGAAGGGGGCCAGGCGCTCCAGAAAGTCGAGTAGTTCCATGACTGGGGAGCTGCGGAAAAAGCGGGCTACCGGCAATTCCATCCAAATCTGGTCAGCATAGGCCAGCAATTCGTGAGGATTATCGCCATAGCCATCGCCGTTACGGTCGAAGCCCTGGTAATCATCCCAAAAGTTGCCCTCCCAGAAATTCTTGGATGGATTGTTATTGTCGCCACGACCGCCGTAGGTTACCTGCGTCAGGTTGCCTTCGAAGATGTTGTCGCGCATGTTGTTACCACCGGTTTCGCTGTTGAACAGGATGCCGATGCCGTTGTAGGCAAAACGGTTGCCGCGTACTTCAATAGTCGAGTCGGGCTGGAAGGGCGAGAGGTCGGAGCCGATGCCGATGGCGCAGTAAATGATTTCGTTGTTTTCGATCAGCGTGCCGGACGCCTCCTTGAAGCCGATACCCATACCGGTCGCCCCGGTGGCATGCGAAATGATGTTATTGCGCGCAGCGCCACCTTCGGTGTACATGAAATAAATGCCGACGGCGTTGTCGTAGAAACGATTGCCTTCGACCACATTATCGTTGGCGAACATGAAGTGAATCGAATAGCGGCTGCGGCGGCCGACGTTGTTACGATAGACGTTGCGGTGCGAATACCAAGCCACCATGTCCCGCGAATCGACGATTTCATTGCCTTCGACCAGATTGTCGTTGGAGTACCACAAGCGGAGGCCGTCGCCCCGAACACCGAGTTCCCGATCTTTTGACTGGATTCGGTTACGTACCACCTTGCTGCGGTTAGTCTGCTTGAGGTCGATTCCAAACAGGCAATTGTCGACCGAAAGCTCTTCGATCACATTGTCGTTCCCTCGCACATCGAGGCAGGAGTCGTCGGTATCGTGAGAGTCGCCCGAGCCGGTCAGGTGCAGACCGCGTAGTGTCGAATTGTTGGCGTTGAGCACCATCACCGTGCCCTTGTCGCCCGAATCGATCGTGACCTTGCCGCCACCGTCGATGGTTAGCGGCTTGTTGATAACCACCGGGCCGGAATAGGTGCCTGGCGGCGGCTTGAGAACGGATCCGGGTTCAGCCCGGTCGACCAGTTCCTGGAAAGGCTTCAGGCCATGTACGCGCGGGTCGCGCTCGTAAAGCATGAAGGTGGGTTTGGGACGGTCGACATCGGCACGGGGTGCAGTACTTAAATCGGCATTCGATCCCAGTTGCTGTTCGCCGATACCGAGTCCGACAGAGAAAAGCAGCGCCGTACCTAAACCAAGTCGAGCGATGGGGGAAAAACTGGACACTGTCTTACTCCGCGGCCGGGTCTTCCCGCAGTTGTTTGCGACGGATCAACAGGGCCAGCATGAGGCAGGCAAAGATGATCAGCAAGAGACCATAACCCCAGTATGGGTAGGAGTAGGTCGAGAATTGAGCCACCTTGCCCTCACCGAAAACCGTCGGCATGAAGGGCTTGACGGTAAAGGCGCCCCACGGGTGGAGGTTGTGACCAAAGAACCATAGCCAGCCGGAATAGGTGATGACGAAGAATACCGGCAACAGGGCGGGAACCAGGGCGAGTATCAGCTGGAAGGGGCGCAGTTTGGCGGTGGCGGCAAGAACGACCAGCATGGCGCCGATTAGGCCGAAGATGACCAACTGCGAGACGCTACGGACATTGTCGCCCCAGACCTTGATCTTTTCCGGCTCCTTGAAGAAGGCACCGGCTTCCTGCATGTAGCCCTGAACATGGCTTTCCAGATGGCCCAGGACGAACTGGTCAACCAGCATCCAGCCGGCGACAGCGGCGAAACCTGCAGCCAGGACCGCTAGGCGGGCTTTCTTCTTGGGCATGGCGAAAGCGAGCATCATGACCGCGAAGAAGCCAAAGAAGAATTTGGCCAAGGGTTTTTCGACCGGGGCGCCGGTGGCGATGGGGAACATGCCGACGTAGTGGTTGATGGTGTTCATTTCGTGGACGCAATCGAGGCCTTCTGCACCCTTGTCGACGTCCTTTTTGGCGTCGAGGATAGGGTTATAGCGCTCGTCGTCGGCGCCGAGATCCTTCTGGATGATCTCGTTGGCCATGCGGCTACCCTTGCCGGCTGCCTTGCAGCCGTTATAGACGCCGTCGAAATGAAAGTGGATACGGATACCATCGGGGAAGGCATCCTTGGGGTAGTTCGGTGCGGTCAGCGAGACCCACCAGATGGGAGAGAAATAGGCGGCTACCAGGGCGATCAATGCAATCAGGGTCAGGCCACCGATGATTTTGTTCTGTTTGTTCATGTCGCTGCTCTCAATCTTGTTGCGCCCGGTAGGGGTCCGGGTGAAACGCTGCCCGCCGTTGGCGGGCAGCCTTACGACAGTGTCTCAGTTTACTTCTTCTTGCCTGCCTTGGGCTTACACATGGCGCCCGGCATGCTCAGGCTCGACTGGTAGGCCGAGATGGCGACCAGTTGATCGTTGGTATAAGGCTTGATGACCTTGACCATGTCTGGGTTGGCATTGCGGCGGTGACCGTCGCGAATCTCGGTCATTTGGCGCAGCAGATACTTGTAGTGCTGACCGGCGATCACTGGGTAGAACTTGTCCTTCTTGCCTTCGCCATTCTTGCCGTGGCATTCCAGGCACTGCTTTTCATACAGTTCCTTGCCTTTGGCAATCTGCACGGCTGCATCGGCACCTTCGTACTTGCCATGGTCCACCGGGATGCACAGGCTGTTGATATACGCAGCGGCATCTGCCAATTCCTGCGGGTCGACTAGTGTGGCAGCAAATGGGTACATGGTCGGGTTGTCGCGCAGACCGGCACGAATGTCGGCCATCTGCTTGATCAGCACGGTGCTGTGCTGACCGGCAAGCTGCGGGAAGGTACCGTCCGGGCGGCCAGCGCCGGAGGGAAGGTGGCAGGCGCCACAGACTTCATAGGCTTCTTCGCCGCGCTTCAGGTCACCCTTGAGCTTCAGGGCTTCGACTTTCTCGCCCTCCTGAGCATTCCATTGGTAACCCTTGCCCTCGATACCTTCCTTATGGGGAGCGGGTGGGCCGGCAAAAGCGACACCTGCACTGAGCAGGCCAACCAGAAGAAGTGATGCTTTCATGTTTGGTTTCCTTTTAAGGCTGTTCGTTAGGAACGATGATGCATTGTCCGCATGGATATATCAGCGTTCCTTGATGTGGGTCATATGCCCGGAAATCCGGGCTTTCCGGCTTATTTGAGCTTGGACAGGTAGTCGGCGAGAGCCTTGATTTCCTCATCGTTGACTAGGTGCATGACGCCCTTCATCGCAGCGGTCTGGCCATTGTTGCGGGCGCCGCTCTTGATGTCCTTCATTTGCTGCTCGGTATAAGCGGCATTTTGACCGGCGATCTTCGGATAGTTTGGCATCAGCGGCTTGTCGCCCTTGGGGCCGTGGCAGGCGTTACAGGTCTTGTCCTTGTACAGGGCAGCACCGTCGGCAGCGAATGCGGGGGCTGCAACGAAGGCAGCGGCGATGAGTGTCATTACAAATTTCATGGTTTTTCCCTCCTGAAATGAAACGAGGGGCAGAATCGCTCTGCCCCCCGATGTTTGCCTTAAGTCACATCAAGTTTGCTTACTTGATCTTCTTGGCACCGTTTTGCTCAAGGTAGGTCTTGGCACGCAGACCGATGTCGGCAGCCTTGACCTGGTATTGCCAGACTTGCTCTGCCCACAGGTTGGCCTGTTCCCAGTCCTTCTTGGCGGCAGCGGCTTCGTGCTTGGCCTTGGCGTCCTTGATCTTGTTGAGCTGATCGGTTGCATCGTCGACCATGTTCACCACATCCGGGAAGTCCTTGAAGTTGGTGCTGGTGATGAAGCCGACGACGGAGTCGATGACAGCCTGCGTATCAGCCACTTTCTTCAGGGTCGCCTTGTAGTCGGTTTCCGTATAGGAAGCCTTGGCCATTTCCGTCTTGGACGGCTTCCAGCCCTTCGGCTTGACCAGCAGGTAGCCTTGCATTTCAAGGTGCAGTGCGGAGCAGAATTCCGTGCAGTAGTACGGATAGACGCCTTCCTTGTCAGCCTTGAACTTGACGGTCACGGTCTTGCCCGGTTCAACCGAAGCATGGGTATTGAAGGTCGAGACGGTGAAACCGTGGGTCTCGTCCTGCGCACGCTCGAGGTTGGTCAGGTGGATGGTGATTTCGTCGCCGACTTCAGCCTCGATGGTTTCCGGGGTGATGTGCGAACGGATCAGCGTACCGAACACTTCGACCTTGTTCCCCTTCTTCTCGGTGTGCTCTTCACCAGCGCGCACGGCAAACGGACTCGGCTTGTCGGTACGGCTGTTGGTGCCAACCTTGTAGCGTACGCCCGGCTTCAGCTTCGAAGCTTCGATGGCGACCACGTAGTGCGGTTCGCCCAGCGGCAGCGGCATGTCGTACAACAGTTGCATCTTGTCGTTCGAAATGTCGATCAGCTGGTGGTTTTGCGGGTGCAGCGGGCCGACCGGGGTGAAGCGGTCGATCGACAGCTTGTTCAGCGCAACCAGATAACGACCCTTCGGATCGACGGAATCGCCTTCCATGGTCATCAGGTGGCCGATGTTGTAGTGCACCGAGATCTTGTCGAGCACCTTGCCTTCACAGAAGTTCCACTTGGCGACCTGGCTATCGACGTACAGCGAGGTGTAGGCGATGCAGGACTTGGAGTCGTACTGAGTGTGCAAGGGGCCGAGGCCGAGCTGAACCTGAGTATGCAGGGCGTCCTTCATGCCGATGACCGGGATGCCGTACGGATCCTTGGATTCGAACTTGCCGGCCTTGATGGCGGCCTGAATCTTCTCGAACGAGTAGACCGAGACGTGGGTGTCCAGCTTGCCCGAAACGACCAGCATCTTGCCATCCGGCGTCACGTCGACGCCGTGCGGCGACTTCGGCTCCGGAACCAGGAAGAGGATGCCTTCCTTGATCGCGGTTTCCATCATCAGGACCTTGTGGCCGTTGATGGTCTTGGCCTTGCCTTGGGCGACCAGTTCGGCCGCCTTCTTCCAGTTGATCACGTGCAGGTAGTCGGTGTCCTTGGCCGAGCAACCAGCTTCATACGGCGGACGACCCTTTTCGATACCGCCGACGTAACGCTCGGAGCAGAAGGAGTTGGTGAAGGACCAACCGTCGGACGGTCCCTTACCCGCATCGGACAAATCCTGTGAGTACGGCGGCAGTTCGAGCGAGAAGGATTCCTTGGGGTCGATGCGGCCTTCCTTGCGGTCGAACTTCCAGTAGGTCACGCCACCACGATACTTCTCGTTGAACTCTTCCAGCGGGAAAAACTTCTTGTTTTCCAGCGGTGCAGCATATTGAGCGGCTTCGATGACGTATTCGGTATTCGGCGTGACGAAGGCGCCACCGTGCTCCGACTTGAAGATCGGATTGACGACGATTTGTTTGGTTTCGAAGTCACGCAGGTCGAGAACGGCAAGACGGGGGTTGGCCTTGTCGTTGATGAACAGGTATTGGCCGTCGTACTTACCTTGGGTTTCGGAAATCGCCGGGTGGTGCGTGTCGCCCCAGGTGATTTGCTTGCCGTCGATGTTGCCCTGAGCGAGAACGGCTTTCGATTCTTCATCGTAGCCGTAGCCTTGCCAAGGTTCCGGAGTGAAGACGCCGATGTATTTCAGAATGCGCATGGACGGGATGCCATACACGATGATCTGGCCGGATTGGCCGCCAGAGCTGAAAGCGACAAATTCGTCGCGTTTGCCGGTCGGGACGTAGGTTTTTGCGGCGGCCAGTAGATCCGATTGGCTCAGATTGCGCCGCTTCATCACGTCCTGCAGCGATTCGGCGGAAATCGCCGTACCTGCCAACCCAGCTGCCAGCAGCAGTGCGGTGGTCTTCACTGCGAAATGTTTCATTGCATTTCTCCCTAGAAAAACAAGAAGTTGTGTTTCCTACCCTCCATCGTCGCAATGGGAAATGCTTCCCCTGCGGCAATTTGTCGCACACTGTAGCTCCCATAGAGTGTGAAAAAATTGATGTCGGTTAATTCCATGAGGGCTTGTTGAAGGAAAATGCAAGAGCCGCAACGGAAGTCGCCTGATAAGGGTTTTGTGAATAAAAAAATACTGCTTGATTTTATTGGCCTTGAGTTAATCGTCCTGATCATGGTGATTGGCTACAAGTTGTCACCTATCCTCTTGCCCAAAGCCGACGTGACGGTCCAGCCAGATTCGGCCTGCAGTCTTCAGCAGCAGGCATGCAAGGTGGTACTGCCGGCAGGGGGCGAGATCGAGTTGGCCATGGGGACGCGTCCGATTCCGCTGGTCAAACCATTCTCCATTCAGGTCAAAGCCACTGGCGTGGTGCCGACGCGCGTCGAGGTCGATTTCGCCGGGGTCGATATGAACATGGGGCTGAATCGCCCAGAACTCAAAGCAAAGGGCGAAGGCAGTTTCGTCGGCGAGACGACGCTACCGGTCTGCATTACCGGTCAGATGGACTGGCAGGCGACCGTGCTGGTCGAGACTGGGAAGGAACGGATCGCCATCCCCTTCCGTTTTGCCACGGGGAACCATGAATGAAAGCTGAACGCCTGTTGTTGATTGCCGCCGTGCTGCTTGCTGCGGTTGTGGCTGGGGTTGCTGTCTTCTGGCAACCAGAGATGCCGGAACGCCCGCTGCCCAAGGCGGCAGGCCCGGCGGGCGGCGATTTCACGCTGCAATCGGCCGACGGTCCGGTCTCGCTGCACGACTATCAGGGCAAGCTGGTGCTGGTTTATTTCGGCTACACGTATTGTCCGGACATTTGTCCGACCTCGCTGGCCGCGACGACCGATGGCCTGAACCGCCTAACGCCGGAAGAGTTGAGCAAGGTGGCAATGATCTTTATCTCGGTTGATCCGAAACGCGATACGCCAGCCCGCCTGAAGGATTACGTCAAGTTCTTCCACCCGGCGCTGGTTGGTGTCACCGGCACCCCGGCCGAAGTGGCCGAAGTGGCCAAGCACTACGGCGCCTTCTACGCCGAGCAGAAGGTCGAAACGGCCGGCGACGGCTATGTCGTCGACCACTCGGCCGATACCTATATCGTCGATCCGGCCGGGAAGCTGGTCGGAAAGATTGCCCATGCGACGCCGCCGGATCAGGTGGTGGTCGCCATTCGCAAGTACCTGTCTCAACCATGAAGGAGAGAAATACAATGAAACAGTTGTCCCTGCTGGCCGCTGGCCTGTTCGTTTCCTTGGGAGCCCTTGCCGGTGCCGCCGACAACGTGACCGTGCAGGAACCCTATGTGCGCCTGGCACCGCCGAATGCGCCGGCGACCGGTGCCTTCATGGTGATCAAGAACAACGGTGACAAGGATGTGAAGTTGGTCAAGGCCGACAATCCAGCCTCCAAGGTGACCGAACTGCACAACCACATCAACGAGGGTGGTGTCATGAAGATGCGTCCGGTGTCGGCCATCGACATCAAGGCCAAGGGCGAGGCTGTGCTCAAGCCGGGCAGCCTGCACGTCATGCTGATTGACCTGAAGGGACCGATGAAGGAGGGCGATAGCGTTCCCATCACCTTGACTTTCGACGACGGCAGTTCGAAGCAGGTCGATGCCAAGGTCGTGCGTCCGACGGTTAGCCCGATGCCGGCGCCGATGGAACACAAGCACTGATTTTTCGCGTTTTTGGAGCGTCCACCGCAGCAGTGTCGGTGGACGCTGCTAAGCTTCCCGAAGGGTGTGCCGCTTTTTGAGCAAAGCACTCAATCGTGTTCGTTCCCCCGCTGATCCTGTTTGGTGCGTTCGATCGCCACAATTTTGGCGATCTGCTTTTGCTTCAGGTCGCTGCCAGGCAATATCGCGGCAGGTCGCTCCTTTATGCGGGGCTGTCACGCCGCGATTTGCGGCATGTTGGGGGTGTTGCCAACGAATTGATCGCTGCGCAAGCGGCAGAATGGCCGGCGGCCGATCTGATTCATGTTGGTGGAGAAATCCTTGGCTGTACCGCATATCAGGCTGCTGTCATGTTGCTCGAAGCGGAAGCGGTACAGAAGGTCCTCGCGCAATTTGATAGAGACCCGGTAGAACGGGAGATTTGGGCGGCGAGTCTCCTCGGTCGCCGCTGCCAACTGCCCTATCTGATAGGCCGGGCAGATTATCCCGCTGCCGGGCGCATCGTCTGTCAGTCCATTGGCGGTGTCGATTTTGATGGTCTGCCTGAATCCGCGAGAAGCGAGGCGATTTCTGCCCTGCGTAGTGTTGATCTCGTGCGCGTTCGCGATTGCGTGACGCAAGGACATCTCGCGGCCGCTGGCATCACCGTTCTCCTGGCGCCCGATCCGGCGGTGCTGGTGGCTAAGCTGTTTGCCGACGAGATTGCTCGGCACGAGACACAGGGAGAGGTGCTGACAATGAGCCAAAGCTATCCGGGCGGTTATCTGGCGGTTCAGTTCAGTGCAGATTTCGGCGATGATCAGACTCTTCGTCGATTGGCCGGGCAACTGGATGCCTTGGCCGAGGAAAAAGGTTTCGCTACGGTTCTTTTCCGGGCCGGACTGGCGCCCTGGCATGACGATCTGGCAGTCTATCGGCGCCTCGCTGGCTTCATGAAAACCCATGCCAATCTGTTCGTTTCACCCCATTTGTGGGATATCTGCGCGCTGCTCTCATCGGCCCAAGCCTTCGTCGGTAGCAGCTTGCATGGTCGCATTGTCGCCGAAGCCTTCGGCAAACCGGCATTGAATCTTCTCGGATCGCCATCCGGTAGCCGAAAACTGGTGGCCTATGATCGGACATGGGGCTGTCCAGGCACCACCGGTGTCAGCGCGATTGGCGATGTGGCCGATGTTCTGAGTTGGCGTATTCATGAGCCGTCAGGCCAGCGTTCCGAGTGGCAGGCCGAATTGGTCAGGCAGGCGCTTTTGACGGGCGTCGATCGCTTGACTCGGGCGAGTGGGTGAAACGTGCATGGTCCGGGCCGCTGGATGGCTGTGCTAACCTTGAAGCATTGCCTAGAAACGTGGCGGTATTGTGAATATATCTGCTGTCTCCACCCCGGAAATCCTTGCTGCCGCCATTTTCGCCTTGGCGGTGTTGCACACCTTCTCGACTAGGTTGTTTGCCCATCTGGCGCATACCCAACCCAGCCATGCCGGACTCTGGCACCTGCTTGGCGAAGTCGAGGTCGTCTTCGGTTTTTGGGCTTTCGTGCTGGTCTTTGCCTTGTTCTGGGTTTCCGGCAAGAGCGATGCGGTGGATTACATGGAAAGCCGCAATTTCACCGAGCCGCTGTTTGTCTTCGTGATCATGGTTATCGCTGCCAGTCGTCCGGTCCTCGAATTCTGTGGCCTTGCCGTGCGCTGGTTGGCTCGCCTGATGCCAGTTTCGCCAACCCTCGGTACCTATTTCCTTTGCCTGACGCTGGTCCCGGTGCTCGGTTCGTTCATCACCGAGCCAGCAGCGATGACGCTGGCCGCCTTGATGCTACGCGATCGCTATTTCTCGGGTGATATCCCGAACCGCCTCAAGTACGCCACGCTTGGCGTTCTCTTCGTCAATGTCTCGATCGGCGGTACGCTGACCAGTTTCGGAGCGCCGCCGGTGCTGATGGTCGCGGCAACTTGGGAGTGGACGACCCGGTTCATGTTCGCCACCTTCGGCTGGAAGGCCATGCTGGCCGTATTGGTCAATGCCCTGATCCTGACGGCGCTGTTCCGCGCTGAGCTCGGGCAGGTTAGCAGCGGCGAGAGCATGGCCAAGCGGCCGCCCGTGCCGGTATCGGTAGCGCTGATCCATCTGGCTTTCCTGGTGGGGGTCGTACTCTTTGCACACCATCCGGCAGTCTTCATGGGTTTGTTTCTATTCTTCCTCGGTTACACCGAAGCCTATGAGCGCCATCAAGATCGACTGATTCTGCGCGAGGGACTGCTTGTCGCGTTTTTCCTGGCGGGGCTGGTGGTGCTCGGCGGTTTGCAGCAGTGGTGGTTGCAGCAAACCTTGGTCGGCGTCGAACCGACTGTGCTCTTCTTCATGGCGACCGGCTTGACGGCGATTACCGACAATGCGGCACTGACCTACCTCGCCTCCTTGGTACAGGGCGTGACGCCGGAATTCAAATACGCCATCGTTGCCGGTGCGGTAACCGGCGGCGGCTTGACGGTCATTGCCAACGCACCGAATCCGGCCGGGATGTCCATCCTGAAGTCGAGTTTTTCGGATGGCGCGGTCAGTCCGCTCGGGCTGTTCGCCGCTGCCTTGCCGCCAACCGTGGTTGCGACCTTAGCGTTTCTGTTGCTATAGGCAGCCGGCGGGCTTTCGCTAATTGCCTCGCATAATCAGTCGAGGGTATTGACGACTTCCTTGCTGACAGCTTCAAAGCTCAGAATGCGTTTTCCTTTGTGATCCTTCAGGAAGTCTTCGGCATCGCCCTGCGAGGCCAATGGAACCAGTTCCCGCCCCATCGGACCGAGAACATCGGATCCGACGACAAAGAGCGCTTGCCGCGCACTGATACGTTCCAGATTGTAGAAATCGGTGACGTAGATGCCGGAGATATCTTCCTTGCGATGGCCGGGGGCATATTTGCCGAGATCCAGCAGGAACTTGAACATGTCCTTGGCGCCATCGAAGAAATGGGTGTGACCATCCTTCCAGGTGACGACGGCGATCCAGTTCGGGTACTTTGAAACCAGCATGCCGCAAACCGGGCATAAATCCTTGCTGCCCGGTTTCGGTAGGGTTTGAGCCGCAGCCAGCGGCACCCACGCCGCCAGCAGCAGGCTGAGAATCAGGCGACGACGCATCAGGTTTTCTTCGCTTCGGCTGCGCGCTTGCGACGCTCTTCACGATTCTTGCGGATCATCATGACATCGGTGGCCATATCGAGGTAGGACTCGCGCAGGGCATCGTTGAAGTTGCCCAAGCTGCCTCCGTGTTTGGCCTGGATTTCCCTGGCCGTACTCAGCGAGGCGAAGGAATGCTTGGAACGCTTGGTCATCGCATGCTTGAGGTCTGCGCCGATCAGGTAAACCAAGTTGTCGACCGGGGTCAGCGGGCGCGGTTCAGCATTGGAGCCATAATCCGGACCCCAGATGTTCTTCGGTTCGCGGTCGATATTGACCCCCAGACTCAGCGACAGGCAGTGAATGGAGCACGTGCCGTCAGTCAGGTCGTCCGAATACTGGACCAGCATGCGGGTGCGGTGATGTTCCTTGCGATCCATGCCACAGTAGGGGCACTTCGGATATTTTTCCAGTTCGTTTTCCAGCGGCTTGGCATCGGCTGCCTTTTTCGGGATGAACTGGCTGGGTGTTCCGTCACCTGCGCAGCTGTTGGCACTGGCCTGGGTGGTCGTGGCGGCGAGGCCAGCCAGGGCGGAAATCTTGAGCAGATCGCGGCGTTTCATATGCATTCTCCCTTGCGTGTTATTGGTCACGAAATATTAGTCTGCAGTGATGGATAGGGTGTGCGACATAGTGTCGCAGTCAGCCGACCAGCCGATACATCACGAGGTAATAACGTAATCCCTGCCACAATGTCGACACGCCCAAAGCGATGACGAAAAGCGCGGCGCCCTTGAGCAACCAGCCGCGCAGGCGTGGCCCGAGTTTACCGAACAGTACCGAGGCGGAGAGCATGGAGGGGAGTGTGCCGGTACCGAAGGCCAACATCAGCAGGCCCCCTTCGATGACCGACGGCGCCGTCGTTGCCTTGACCGCCATCGCCATGGTCATCGAGCAGGGCATCAGGCCATTGATTGCCCCACCGATCAGTGCACCGACCACTGGTCCTTTCTGTACGGCCAGCATGAACTGTTTGCGCAGCGAGGCGATGGGCGCGAAACCCAGTCGGTTGCGCACCGGCGAGACACCGAGTAAATCCAGGCCAAGCATGATCACGACAAGACCGGCGGCGATCTGCAAGACCCCTTGCCACAGCCCGATCTGTCCGGTCGACACGAGCACGGCACCAATAGCCGCTGCCATCAAGCCAACGACCGTGTAAATGCCGACCCGTGCCGCGTGGTAGGCGAGGTAGGGCCAGGCGCCCTGAGCGCCCAGTTTCATGAAGAAACCGGATACCAAGCCGCCGCACATGCCCAGGCAATGGCCGCTGCCGAGCAGCCCGGTCATGAAGGCGAGCCAGTAGGAAAATTCGGCAATCGCAGTGTGATGGGCGTGATCCATGACTCAGCTGCGGTGCACTGGGGAAAACAAGCAAAAAACGAAGGTCATCGTTGCAAACGCAGCGAATTGGCGACGACCGAGGTCGAACTCATCGCCATGGCGGCGGCGGCAATCATCGGGTTGAGGCGGCCGGCAGCGGCGACCGGGATGGCGATGACGTTGTAGCCGAGGGCCCAGAACAGGTTCTGGCGGATGATCGCCATGCTGCGCCGCGACAGGTCGATGCCGGCCGCGACGCGGGCGATGTCGCCGCCGACCAGCGTGATGTCGGCCGATTCGACGGCAATGTCGGCACCGCCGCCAATGGCAAAGCCGACGTCGGCCGCCGCCAGGGCCGGCGCATCGTTGATGCCGTCGCCGATCATGCCGACCTTGTCGCCCGCTGCCTGCAATTCACGGATGACGGCCAGTTTGTCGCCCGGTGTACAACGGGCCAGCACACGGTCGATGCCGACTTCTCGTGCGACGTGGCTGGCCACCGCTTCGAGGTCGCCGGTGGCCATGATCGTTTTCAGGCCGAGGCGATGGAGCAGGGCGATGGCCTCCCTGGCACCGGGGCGGGGCTGGTCGGCGATGGCGAAAATTGCCACCGGCAGCCCGTCCACCGCAGCAAAGACGGGTGTCTTGCCCTGCTCGGCCAGACGCTGCGCTTCGTCGGCGAGTGGCGCCGGGGAAATCCCCATTTCTTGAAGCAGGGCGGCATTGCCGATGACCACGTCGAGACCGTCCACCCGAGCCGTGATGCCGCGGCCGGGATGGGCGGCAAAGGCGTCGGCAGCCAACGTTTCCTGCTGGCGCGGCCGGCTCCAGTCGGCTAGCGCGCGGGCGAGGAAGTGTTCGGAACCGGCTTCGGCGGCGGCAACCAGCGAGGCCAGGCGCGCCTCGCTGAGGTCGGGGCACAGGAAAGCGTCGGTCACCGCCGGTTTGCCTTCGGTGATGGTGCCGGTCTTGTCGAAGACAACGGTGCTCAGCTTGGCCGCCGTTTCCAGCGCCTCGCCGTTGCGGATGTAGATGCCGCGTTTGGCGGCCTGACCGGTGCCGACCATGATGGCGGTCGGTGTGGCGAGGCCGAGCGCGCAGGGGCAGGCAATCAGCAGTACGGCGACCGAGTGGGCGAGGGCCGCTGAAACCGGGGCGCCAGCCATGGCCCAGCCGGCAAAGGTCAGCCCGGCAATGCCGGCAACCGCAGGCACAAAACGGGCAGAAATGCGGTCGGCCAGCTTCTGTACCGGCAGCTTGCTGCCCTGGGCGTGATCGACCAACCGGACGATGCCGGACAGGACAGTGTCGCCGCCGATAGCGGTGACGGTCATGGTGAAGCTGCCGTTGCCGTTCAGGCAGCCGCCGATCACCTTGTCGCCGGTTGCCTTGGCCACGGGCAGGGATTCGCCGGTGATCATCGCTTCGTCGACCGAGGATTGCCCTGCGCATACCCGGCCGTCGGTCGGAATCTTGTCGCCGGCACGGACGCGCAGGCGATCGCCAAGCTGCACGTCATCGATCGGGACTTCCCGTTCGCTGCCGTCGGCTTCGATGCGCAGCGCGGTTTCCGGCTGCAGTTCGATCAGCTTGCGGATCGCCTCGCTGGCTTTGCCCTTGGCCCGTTCCTCCATGTAGCGGCCAAGTAGCACGAAGGTACAGATGCCGGCTGCCGACTCGAAATAGACATGGTGGTGCATCTTCAGCACACCGGGAATGCTGTAGGCCCAAGCGGCGCCCGAGCCGATGGCGATCAGCGTGTCCATGTTGGCCTCGCCCTGCTTGGCCAGCGCCCAGGCTTTCTTGAAGATGCTGTCGGCGCTGCCGAAGAGGATGGCGGTCGACAGGCCGAACTCGATCAGGCGCAGCGTCGGCGAACGGTGCATCAGCATGCCCGAAATCATCACCGGCGCAGTGAGCAGTGCCGATTGGATGAAGCGTTTCTTCGCCTCGTCGACGCGGGCCTTTTCCCGTTCGACCAGCAGCTTGCGTTGGGCCAGCGTGTCCATCGGACGTGCTTCGTAGCCGAGGCGGCGGACGACTTCGGCGACACCGTCGCGGTCGATCACTCCCTGTACGGTCACCGTTGCGGCAGCGAAATTCACGGCCGCATTACGCACGCGCGGATCGCGCTTCAGCTTCATCTCGATGAGCAGCGCGCAGGAGGCGCAGGTCATCCCCTCGACAGCGAGCGAGCATTCGGAGATTGGACCGTCGACCGGAGCCGCGATGCTCGCCGCGGCCTTGGGAGCGGCGATCAGGTTGCCGAGGATGGCATCCAGCGTTGCCTGCAGCCGGGCCTCCGGCAGGGCGACCGGGTCGAAGCGGATGGCGACCGAACCGATGTCCGGCACCAGCGCCACGTCCTGCACCGCCGGGTGCTTGCGCAGCAGGATTTCCAGGATGTAGCAGCGCTCCGTCTCCTTGACCAGGGACGGCGCGATGATCCGGAGGCGGCGCGACAGGCGATGAACGACGCGGAAATGCTTCATTGACTCTTGCGGTAGCGAACCAGCAGGAAGACGAGATAAAAGGTGGTCAGCCAGGCATTGCTGTTGGCCAGCGGGTTTTGCAGCCAGCGCTTGGTGATCAGGTCCCAATGCACCTTGATCAGATAAAAGGCGACGATGTCGTTGAAGAAGTTGGTGATGGCCTTTTCCGTCAGGGCGCTTTCGACCATCGGCTGAAAGCGGGCGCGCAGCGAGTCGGCCGGCGGTTCGCCAGGGGGAATGAGGGTGGCCTTGATCTTGTCGAGCACCGGCTGGATGCCGCGGTCGAGCAAGCCGCCGCCGGAAGGTTCCTCGGCGGGGGCGTCTGTCGGCTGTTCGGCCGACTCCGCGGTACCGGCGGGCAAGGCATCGACCACGTCGAACAGCTGGCGGGCGACCTGGGCCGTGGTCAGGACCGTGGCGTCATAGCGGATGGAAATTCGCTTCCAGCCGGTGTCCACCGCAGCCGTGCCGATGCCGGCCAGGGTTTTGAGGCCGGCTTCGATATCGGCAGCGATGTCGAGGCTGCACAATTCGCCCGGCAATTCCAGACGCAGATAGCCCGGTTCGCGATGGATGACGACGATCCGTTCGGCCAGTTGGGCGGCGTTCGCCATGATGGCCTCCTCAGGCAGTGGGCGTTTGCTCGGCCGCCGGTGCCGGCGGCGTGGCTCGGCCTTCCAGCTTTTCTTCGGCCGTCGCCATCAGGTCGTTCAGGTTTTCCTTCTGGTGCAGCGCCAAGTCCTTGCCCATGCCGGTCACTTTCGACAGGCCTTCGATGATTTCCTTTTGGTACTTGAAGAGCAGGAAACCGGCCGCGATGCCACCCACCGCGCCGACGGCCAGCAAACCGAGCGGGCTGCGCAGGACCGCCTTGCCGATCAAACTCTTGCTGGCGGCCAAGCCGGTTGCAGCCATCATGGTGCCGGTCGCCATCGGGTGGCTCATCATCTGGCCGGCTTGCCCCATCATGTGCGGCATCTGCTTCATCATTTCTTCGCTCATCATGATCGTTCCTTTCAAGAATTCTTCGCGGCATTATCGCCGTTTGCCGGCGGTGTTTCCTTGATGTCATGCAACATCTCGTAAATGCCGCGGCATCCTTCGCAACAGAATTGGTAAGTCTTGTCCGGCGTGTTCAGCAGGAAGGGCTTGACCCCAACATCGAGACCGCACAGGTCGCAGGCCTTGTTCTCGCTCATTTGAGCAATTCCAACGCGTGCTGCTCGAAGGTGGCCTCGTCGGCCTCGCCGATCACTTTGGCCCGGACCACGCCCTTGCCGTCGATGAAGAAGGTGGTCGGCAGGCCGACCACGCCGTAGCTTTTGGCAATGGCCGAGTTCTCGTCGAGCAGCGCCGGATAGGTGACGCCGATCTTCTTGATGAAGGTCTCGATGGTTGCCTTGTCCTGGCCGGCATTGATCGCCAGAACGGTCAGGCCCTTGTCCTTGTGCCGTTGATAGACCCCTTCGATGGCTTTCATCTCGCCTTCGCAATACTTGCACCAGTCAGCCCAGAAACGGATGACCAGCGGCTTGCCGCCATAGGCGGCAGGGAAATGCTCGGCCGCACCATCGACCCGGACGGTCTGGAAACTTGGGGCGATGCTGCCGATGTTGATATTGGCCTTGGCGGCATCCTGTCCGCAGGCAGCAAGCAGCAGGGAGAAAAACAGAGCGGAAAGCAGACGCATGTCAGTGTTCGATCAGGATCAGGTTGGAATGCAAGACAAACCAGGTTGCCAACAGGGCGAACGCAGTGTAGCCGGCCGCTGCCAAGCCGGCCAGTCGGGCCGAAATGCGCGGCAGCACCTGGCGCAGACTGGCCCTGCGGGCGAAGGGCTGCATCGCGCCGGCGCCCAGGCCGGCGGCCGTGGCGATGAACAGCGGCACATAGAGCGCATAGCCCTGGTAGTTGTATTCCGGCTTCAGGATGCAGAACGGGCAGTGATGGTGCGGATGCTCGTAGATGTACAGCGAGACGAAAGAAAGCACGCCCACGATAGCGGCGACGAAACCGGCGGCACTGGTTGCCAGCGTGACGTAGCCGCTGAGGCGACTGGCGCGGCGCCAATGCCAGAGCGCGGCGCCGATGGCAGCCGTCAGTCCGGCGTAGAACAGAAAGAGCGCCGGCTTGGGCTCCAGGCCCGAGGCTTCGGCGGCGATGGTCTTGCCTTCGCCGGAGAACAGGCTGCCGCAGCAGGAGGTAATGACGTTGGCCTTGAGGCCGAGAAAATACTGCAACTCGATCCAGAAATTGGCAGCCAGCACCGGCAGCAAGAGCAGCAACAGGGCATATTTGACGCGTACCAGCGGATAGTCGCGAGCCTGGGTATCGACGTGATTGATCGCCAGCCACATGGCGGCCAGGAAAAACACCGCAATCTGCGTAATCAGTGACGGGAAGCCCCAGCCATTGACGTTCAGCGTGCCGACCGCGCACATGGCGCCGACGAACATCGCCGATAGCCGGTCGGCATTGAACACGAAGAGCAAGAGCGCTGCCAGCTGGGCGACCATCACGAAGGAGAGCAGGGTCGAGAACAGGTAGGTGCGCCGTTCCAGCGCCAGCTGGCGCTCGGAACCGCTGCGTATGTCCCAGTGGCGGATCACCTGAATGGCAAAGGGCGCCGCACCGGCGAGCATGAGCACGGCGAGGCCGGCCGCCATGAGTAAGGCGATGATGGCGGGCTGGAAGAGCATCAGTCTTCGGTCAGCCGACCGTCGCGCATGCCGACGACGCGATGTACGGCGTTCGACTCGACGACCAGCGGGTCGTGGCTGGTCAGCAGCACGGTCTTGCCAGTGGCGGTGAAGCCTTCGAGGATGGCCATGAACTCTTTCGACAAAGCGGTATCGAGATTCGCCGTCGGCTCGTCGGCAATGATGACCTCCGGATCGTTGATCAGGGCACGGGCGATGGCGACGCGCTGTTGCTCGCCGCCGGACAGCCATTCAACCCGGGCCTGCTTGCGGTGGCCGAGCTTCAACTGGTCGAGCAGTTCTTCGGCGCGCGCCAGCAAGGTGTGGCGTGCTTGGCCGGTCGGCATGCCGGGCAGGATGATGTTGTCGAGTGCCGACAGGCCCTTGATCAGATTGAACTGCTGGAAGATGAAACCGAAGCTCTGCCGGCGGATGTCGGTCAGGAAGCGCTCGGGCAGGCCGGAGATATCCTCGCCCTTGAAGCGCACCCGGCCGCTGGTCGGCCGGCTGAGGCAGCCGACGATGGTCAGCAGGGTGGTTTTGCCAGAACCGCTGGGGCCACGGAAAGCGGTGACCTTGCCGGCCTCGATGCTCAGGTCGATACCGTGCAGTGCCCAGAATTCGTTGGGCTGGCTCTGGTTGAAGGCCTTCTTGATATTCGACAGCTCGATCATCGCATCACCGCATCCGGATCGGTAATCGCCGCGCGCCAGATTGGCACCAACACGGCTGCCGTATAAGGGAAAACGGTGAAGAAGAACAGCGTGGCAATCTGCAGGCCATCGATCACCGGCACCAGCGTGAATTTCGGGTAAAGCACCGACCAGCCCTTGAGCACCGGTTCGAAAATCGGCGCGCCGAAATGGAAAACATGCACATAGGCCGCCAGGCTGCCGACCAGAAAGGCCGTCAACGAGATCAGCAGGCCTTCCCATAGCTTCATGCGGATCACGTCGCCGGTTTCCCAGCCGATGGCCTTAAGGATGCCGATTTCGCGCTTTTCTTCGGCGGAAAGGCCGGAAGCTTTTTCCCAGGCGAGAATGACGAAGGCCAGGATGGCCCCGGCCAGCACCGTCAGGACGATGCCCTCGCGCCAGTCGAACAGGCTCTGGTAGGTGCGCAACACCTCTTCGCGCAGGATGGGGCGGGAGTCGGGCAGGGCAGCGGAGAGCTTGGCAGCGATGTTGCGCACTTCCTGCGGGTTGGCCACCGACAGGGCGATATCGGTGTAATGCCCGGCGGGATATTCGAAGAAGTTGCGGAAGTCGTTTTCCGATAGCAGCACGAGGTCGGCCGACAGCAACTCGGCATCCGGCGACAACACGGCCGAGACCTCGAAGGTGAACAATTTGCCCGAATAGGAACGGAAGGAGATGGTGTTGTGCTGGTCGAGGCCGCGTTCTCGCGCCAGCGCATGGCCGACCATGATGTGGCCGTCGGCAACCTCGGCGGCCGGGCGGGCCATGAAGGTGTAATTGGCGTTCAGTACCGGGTCGTAGTAGTAGCCCCAGAGTCGGCCTTCCATTTTCTGCACGCCGCGAATGCGGCCGATTTTTTCCAGATAGCCGGGCGGAATCAGATCGTGCCGGCCGGCCACCATGCGTTGCAGGATGACTTCCGGCGAGCCGGCCAGGACGAAGGTGGCTTCGCTGCGCAGGGCGTGCGTGAACAAGGTCAACGAGGCCAGCACGAAGACGAGCAGCGTGTAGGCCAGCAGCAGGCCGATGTTCTTCGTCTTGCGCCGGGCCAGCGAGGCCAGCGTGAAATCAATCAGGTGTCGTTGTTTTTCTAGCCAGATGCGCATGGCGGTTCAGGGGCAGGGAACGGGGAGACAACAGGGAACCGGTCGGGAAGTGCTCGAAGGCGCCGGGGTGATCCTGGAAGGCCGAATGCAGGTCGGCCTGGCTGGGATGGCGGGTATAGCGAGCCTCGGTAAACAGCGCCAGGTCGGTCAGGCCGTATTGGGCCACCAGCGAACGCTTGGCGGCCAGTTGCGCGTCGACTGCTGCGGTGGACGGAGAAAAAAGGGCAAAAACCAGCAGGAAAGCACCGGATAGTACCAACAGGAACGTTAGGGCCAGGGTGGATGGGCGCATCACAGCAGCTTGCGGATAGCCGTGACGATCGCTTCACTGCCGGCATTCAGTTCGATCACCTGCGCCAGCTTGCCGTCCGGTCCGACGACATAGGTTGCCGTCGTGTGGTCGACCGCATAGCTGCCATCGGCCTTGGCGGCCTGCTTTAGGTAGCCGGCGCCAAACGCCTTGGCCAGTGTGGCGATTTCCTGAGGCGTGCCGGTGGCACCGAGCATTTCCGGGTGGAAGAAAGCGGTGTATTGCTTCAGGTGCTGGACGCTGTCGCGTTCCGGGTCCACCGAAATCATGATCAGTCGGACCCGCTTGCGTTCATCGGCCGAGAGGATCTTCAGTGCCTGGCCGCCGGCGGCCAGGGAGGCCGGACAGATATCCGGGCAGTTGGTGTAGCCGAAATAGACCAGCATCACCTTGCCGCGCAGGGTCTTCGAGTCCAGTGGTCCATCGGCGGTTTGCAACACGAAATCGGCGCCTTGCGGCAACTTGGGGTCGCGTGCCGGCTGGCAAGCCGAAAGCAGCGTGGCGAACAGGGCCAAGGCAAAAATTGCGATCTTTTTCATGGGCGGCAAAAACAAAAGGCAGACGATAGTCTGCCTTGTTTGGCGATGCGATAAGTTGGCCTAGGTCAAAAACGGTTCGCTGCCCGCATCAAGGCTCCGCGCAAAGCAATGGTCACGCTGGAACCGAGTCCGACACGCTGCGCGACAGCCGGCAGGATGATCAGCGAGGCCAGGGCAAAGCCGGCACCGAGCAGCAAGGAAGCCATTTCCGGTTGGTTTTGTGTTTGTGGTTTCTGATTCACAACGCTCTCCCCTTTGGCGATGGCGTCATCCTACCGATTTTAGCTGCGGGTGATATGCGACATATTGTCGCACCGTGCGCAGTGCCAGCCGACTGCTGCGGTGCACCGGCCGAAAGTGGCAAAAATCAGGTTTTCACCGGGCGCTTGGAGAGTTTGCGTTGCAGGGTACGCCGGTGCATTTTCAGGGCGCGGGCGGTGGCCGAGATGTTGCCGTCGTTTTCGTTCAATACCCGCTGGATGTGTTCCCATTCCAAGCGGTCGACCGACAGCGGTTCGTCCGAGACCGGGACGTCGAAGTCGGGGCTGCCGTCGTCGTCGAAGGCGCTAAGGATGGCTTCGATCTCGACCGGCTTGGCCAGATACTGGATGGCGCCGAGCTTCACGGCGTCGACCGCGGTAGCGATGCTGGCATAGCCGGTCAGTACGACGATCCTGCATTCGGGATTGATGGCGAGCAGCTGCGGGATCAGGGACAGGCCGGACTGGCCGTTCAGGTTGAGATCGAGCACGATGCGGTCGGCGCCGGTTTGTTGCAGCACGTCGACGGCGGTGGCGGCCTCGGTGACGCCACGAGCCGGGTGGCCGCGCCGCTCCAGCGTGCGGACCAGGATGGCATTGAAACTCGGATCGTCGTCGATGACCAGGGTTGTTTCGTTCATGGACGCTCCAGGGGAAGTTCGATTTGGGCGAGTGCGCCGCCATCTTCGGGGTTGCTCAGAAACAGCTGTCCGCCCAGTTGTTCGACGGCGCTGCGGGTCAGCATCAGGCCGATGCCGCTGCCGGCAGCATGGGCAGGAAAACTGGCTTGTCCCGCCTTGGCCAGCACCTCTGGTGGAAAACCCGGACCGCGGTCGCGAATGGCGATATTCCAGGTACCGGCGCCCCAGGACAGACGGATTTCCAGCGGGGCAGGGCTGGCATTGGCTGCATTGTTGAGCAGATTGAGCAAGGCCTGTTCGAGGCGCGGGTCGGCGACGATATCGGGTGGGGGGCCGTCGCTACCCGGTATCAGCCGACTGCTGGCCTGCGGCCGGACGGCGTGCCAATGCTGGCGTACGCCATCGAGCCAACGGTCGGCCGGCTGCACCGGGGAATTCTCCAAGCGCTCGGCACCGGCACGGCGCGACAGGCCCGTGATGATTTCCTTGCACACGCCGATCTGCTGCCGCAGCAGGGCAATATCTTCGCGCACGGGTTCAGTCAGGGCGGGGTCGTTGGCCAGTTCCCCAGCGAGCAGGGCCATCGTGCCGAGCGGCGTGCCGAGTTCGTGGGCGGCGCCGGCTGCCAGGGTGCCAAGTGCCATGACACGTTCGTCGCGTAGGCTTTGCTCGCGGGCGGCTGCCAGCGCTGCATCGCGCTCGCGTACCAGGCGCATCATGCGCACGATGAGCCAACTGACCAGGAGGGTCGACACGACGAAGATCAGCCACATGCCGATCAGGTGCAACTGCGTGGCCCGACTGGCGTCGCCGATGGGAAGCGGCACGTAAAACAACATCAGCAGCGAATAGGCGGCAACGGCGAGCAGGGCGACGGCTGTGACCAGCGGGCTGGGCAGGGTCAGGGCGGCGATGGCGACTGGCGGCAGGAGCAGAGAAACCAGCGGGTTGGCCGCGCCGCCGCTGAAGAAGACGATGGCACTGAGCGCAGCCATGTCGATCAGCAGTTGGCTGAACAGCTCAAGCGGGCTGACTGCCGTGGCAGTGCTCAGGCGCCACCAGACCAGACCGTTAAGTACCGTCGTGACGGCCACGATGCCGAGCAAGGGACCGCTTGGCAGGGGAATGCCGAGAAATTCCGGGACGAACAAGATGGTCAGTGCTAGACAGCCGAGAACGATCCAGCGACTCGCTACCAAGCGGCGCAGGTTGGACAAGTGCTCGGGACCTTCTTCGAGGCAGAGGGGGGAAAACGACATGGGCCGAATTATGCGTGATTTGTGTCAATTTTCGGCCGGCTGGACGATGCGACAATTCGCCGCACCTCGATTTCTGTCTGGAGTTTTCGCCGATGTTTCTTGCTTCTATCCGCTACCTGTCGTTGGCCGTGGCCTTTGCCAGTTTGCCGGCGGTTGCGGCGGATCTCGAAAAAGGCAAGGAAATCAATGGTACTTGCGCCGCCTGCCACGGCGAGTTTGGGCAAGGTGGGAAGCGGGGAGAGTATCCGCGTATCGCCGGGCAGCAGATCAAGCATATCGAAACCCAGTTGAAGAGCTTTAGGGCACGCACCCGGGTCAATATCCCGATGTTCCCCTACACGCAGGAGCGCGAACTGTCGGACGAGGACATCAAGGACATCGCAGCCTATCTCAACAGTGTCGAGCTGCCGACCAAAATGCCTGACTTCAAGGGCAACGAGGATGCACTGACCCGCTTGCTGATGGTCGACAAGGTGATGATCATCCCACGTGCCGAAGGCGAGATCGACAACGGCGGCAAGCTTTATCAGAAGCAATGTGCCGCCTGCCACGGCAAGGCTGGCAAGGGGCGCGGCATGTTCCCGATGCTGGTCGGGCAATACACCAGCTACCTCAAGCGCCAGGTCGATCTATTCTTGAAAGGCGACCGTCCGCACGACGAGGAGGGGGTAGTTGGCGTACTCAACGGCCTGAAGGAAAAGGATGTACAGGACATTCTGGCCTATCTGACTTCTATACAGGAACCCAAGGAATGAAACGTTTCCTCCTCGCCAGTGTTGCGCTGCTGCTGGCGCAGCAATGTTTTGCCCACGCCCATGCTGGAGCGATTCCGGATGACATGCCCGATGCGCAGAAAATCCGCTTCTGCGAACGGGTGCGTGACCATGCACTGCAAGCCTTCTACAACCGCGAGCGGGGTCAGCCGATGAAACTGTTCGAGGAGGATGGCAGCAACGGGCCGCGCATCACCAATTTCATCATCCGCCGCATTTACGAAGAGCCGCAGATTTCCAGCCCGAAAAAGGCGGAGGCCTTTGGTCGGGCAACCTGCAACGAGATCATGGGCAGCAAGGCCGAATCAGAATAGGTAGGGCACGAAGCGCTTGGTCCGGCGCATATAGTCGGCATAGGGCTCGCCGAAATAGGCCAGGCATTCCTTCTCGTCAGTGAGTGCGGTGAGTTGCAAACAGATTGTGCCGGCTACAGCGATTCCCACTCCTAGCCAGCTCGGGTCCTGGAAGTAGGCCCCCCAGGTCAGCGCCAGCAGCGAAGTGTACATTGGGTGGCGGATGAATCCAAAGATACCGCTGCTCACCAGTTGGGTGGTTTTTTCGAACTCGTAGAAGGAACCGTCGCTACGTTGTTCTCCGGGCTTGCCGAGTTTTTTCAGGGTGATCACGCCGGTAATGGCCAGCGCAATGCTGATCAGCATCAGTACCCAGGAAGTCATCTGGTGTGGAGTCAATGGCTGCTCACCCCAAATTTGCCGGTTTAACACCACCAGGGCGAGGATCGCTTCCCAGCTGAAGAAGCGGTAGAAACCGTGGCTGCCCGGCCGGGCCAGTGCTTTGCGTGACAGCCAGATGAGCACGCCAGTACCGACGGCGAGTGCAGTGGCATCGGACCAGGATTCAACCATGGAAGGCCTCCGTCATGGCGGCGATCATGTAGCCGTGGTCGAGTACGCCGGCGCTCTCGCGGATGCTGTGCATGGCCCACATCGGGTTGCCCACGTCGACCGCCGGAATGCCCAGTCGTGCCGCGACGATCGGGCCGATGGTGCTGCCGCAGCCAAGGTCGGTACGGTGGGCATACTGCTGACAGGGCACGCCGGCCCGCTCGCAGATGGCCATGAAGCGTGCAGCACTCTCGGCACCGGTGCTGTAGCGCTGGTTGGCATTACTCTTGATGACCGGCCCGGCATTGACCAGGGCGCGGTGGCCGGGTTCGTAGGCGGCCGGGAAATTCGGATGCCAGCCGTGCGCCATGTCGGCGCTAATGAAGAAGCTGTTGGCCAATTGCCGACGCTGGTCCTCGGCATCCAGGCCTTGCGCGTTAGCCAGGCGGGCCAGAACGTCGCCGACGAAGCTGCCGCCGGCACCGACAGCACTCTCCGAACCGACTTCCTCGTGGTCGAACAGGGCGACCAGCGCGGTTCGGCGCGCTGCCGGTACGGCGAGCAGGGCGCTCAGTGCGGCGTGGCAGGACGCCAGGTTGTCGAGTTGGCTGTCGGCAAGAAACTCGCGGTGCACACCCCAAAACGAGCCTTTTTGCGTGTCGTAGGCAGCGAGTTCCCAAGTCAGCAGGTCGTCCGGTGCGACATCGAGGGCCGCGGCGATCGGGGCACGGAAACGCGCCTCGGCCTTGCTGTCGTCGGCCACGCCGAGCAGCAAGGGCAGTTCAGTCTGCTTGTTGAATTTGAGGCCATTCTCATTGACCTCGCGGTTCATGTGGATGGCCAGGTTGGGCAGGCGCAGCAGCGGCGTGTCGAAACGTAGCAGGCGGGTGGCGAAGCCTTCGGCGGTTCGCACATTGACGCGGCCGGCCAGCGACAGGTCGCGGTCGGCGAAGGTGGCGAGGATGGGGCCGCCATAGACTTCGACGCCGAGACGGATCAGGCCGGCGTTTTCCTCGGCCGGCTTCGGCTTGATGCGCAAGCCCGGCGAATCAGTATGGGCACCAATCATCGTCAGGCCGACCGCGGCCGGGGCATCGCTGCCGACGATGAAAGCGATGATCGACGAGCCGCCGCGCACGACATAGTGCTTGCCGCCGGGGGCGATGTGCCAGCGCTCGGTTTCGACCAGGCGGGTAAAGCCGGCGGCTTGCAGGCGTTGTTCGGCGGTGGCGACGGTGTGCCAGGGGCTGGGGCTGGCGTCGATGAAATCGAGCAGGTCCTGCGCTTGGGCGCGGGCGGAATCGGAGATGTTCATGAGGATTTTTTGGCGAGCAGGTCGAGCAGCAACTGGGCAATGCGTCGATCATAAAGCATGGCGAGGTGGCCGACAGCAGGTAATTCGATATCCTGGGCGCCGTTCAGTCGCTGGTTATCCTGCGGCATCACATAGTTGTCGTAGGCATTGCGCAAGGCGACGGTCGGCACGGGCAGCTTTTCGGCGTTCATGTCGGAAAGCCAGAGCGAGCCAGGCGTCATTTCGCGGGCATTCTGACCGAAGCCGATGCGGGCCAATTCGCTGCCGGCATGCGGCGTAGCCAGTGTGATCAGGCGGGCGACCCGTTCGTTGCCATGACGCGCCAGGTAGGAGCGGGCAATCAGCCCCCCCATGCTGTGGCCGACGAGGATCACCTGGGCAGCGCCGGTGGTGGCGCACACCTGCTCGATCCGTTCGCGCAGTTGCGGCACCAGCTTGCCCATGCTGGTATAGGGTGGAAAGAGGCTGACGCTGGCCACGATATGTCCGGCCTTTTCCAGGCGACGACGGAGCAGCCACCAGACGCCGCGGCTGCAGCCGTAGCCATGCACCAGAACGACGGGTAGCTTGGCAGGAGGCAAGCGGTCGACCGGCATCCACAGCCGTTCGAAGGGAATGACCAGCACGAAGGTGAGCAGGAAGGCGCCGTACTCGGCCAGCATCAGCCTCGCCGTACGGGCGAAGCCGAGGCGCGGTGCGGGCGAAGCGAAGACCATGCCGAACATCCAGGTCACCATGTTGATGCTGGCGCGCACACCGAGCAGGACGCCGATGGCGCCGGCCGCGGCATAGGCCCAGTCAGCCTTGAAGAGGAAGCGGCCGATGGCTAGGTAGATGGCGATCTCGCCAACGATCCACAGGAAAAGGCTGAGCGGCAGCATGGCTTCAGGTGGCGGTTTCGGCTTCCGGTTTGGGCAGCCACAGGCAAGCCCCTTTGGATTCCTTGTCGATGGCGGCGAGCACTCGGGTGTGCTCGGCCAGTTCCGCTTCGCTGGCGTGGCGTACGACCAGCGGCTTACGCTGGCGTACCTGGCCATCGGCACCAATCTGCGGCTGTGGCGCTTCGTCCTGCTCGATCATCAGCGTGTTCTGGCCGCGCGTCATGGCCAGGTAAACGTCGGCCAGCAGCTCGGTATCGAGCAGGGCGCCGTGCAGGGTACGGCTCGAGTTGTCGATCTCGTAGCGTTCGCACAGGGCATCCAGGCTATTACGCTTGCCCGGGTGGATTTCCTTGGCCATCTTCAGCGTGTCGATCACGCCGTTGCAGAGGGTGCCGACCGGAACGCGGCCGAGGCGGTCGAGTTCGGCATTGAGGAAGCCGATGTCGAAGGGCGCGTTGTGGATGATCAGTTCGGCGCCGTTGATGAATTCGAGAAACTCGTCGACGATGTCGGCGAACTTCGGCTTGTCGGCCAGGAATTCGAGGGTGATGCCGTGCACCGCCTGGGCGCCTTCGTCGATGTCACGCTCCGGGTGGACGTATTTGTGCAGGTGATGACCGGTCAGCCGGCGATTGACCAGTTCGATGCAGGCCACTTCGATGATGCGGTGACCTTGACGTGGGTCCAGGCCGGTTGTTTCGGTATCGAGGACGATCTGTCTCACGGCGTATCCTTGCTGCCTTGTTTCTTCAATTCGTCGATGCCGCGGTTGGCCAAAGCATCGGCGCGTTCGTTTTCAGGATGGCCGTTGTGACCCTTGACCCAGATCCATTCCAGCTTGTGCTGGCGGGCGAGGCCGTCCAGCACCTGCCACAGGTCGGCATTCTTCACCGGCTTCTTGTCCGAGGTCTTCCAGCCGTTGCGCTTCCAGCCGTGAATCCATTCGCTGATGCCTTTCAACACGTATTGCGAATCGGTATAGACCTTGCCAGTGATCGGGCGCTTCATGGCTTCCAGGCCGCGGATGGCCGCGGTTAGTTCCATGCGGTTGTTGGTGGTTTCCGCTTCGCCACCCCACAATTCCTTTTCGTGCGGGCCGAACCGGAGGACGACGCCCCAGCCGCCGGGGCCGGGATTGCCGCGACAGGCGCCGTCGGTGAAGATTTCGATTTGTTCAGTGCTGCTCATGCGTATGTTTTTGTGCAATTGGCCGTAGCGTCTTAGTGCGCGTCGGCATTTTTTTCCAGTTGGGAGTGATCAGGCGCATGCCGTGCATGCGCTTCACGGCGCGCAGCATATAGACCGCGCCGGAAAAATTCCACCAGCGCTGGCCGGCATTTTCCATCAATTGCCAGCGCCGTAGCCACTGCGACTGCTCGCAGGGCGGCGCGTAGCAGCCCAGTGTACCGCGGTCGACATCGAAACCGAGCAGTTGCAGCCAATCTCTCAGGCGGGGCAGCGAAAGGTAGCTGCCATTCCACGGGAAGGTTTTACCTTGCCTGCCATGACGCTTTAGTCCCCACAGCGACCAGGGGTTGAAACCGAGAATGAGGAGTTGTCCCTCCGGAATCAGCACACGCTCGACTTCACGCAGTACCTGATGTGGGTCGTCGGAAAATTCGAGGACGTGCGGCAGAACGATCAGGTCGGTGCTGTGCGAGGCGAAGGGCAGGGCGGTCAGCGCGCATTGGATGTCGGCCAAAGGGTCCATGCAGGCGCGCTGCCTCAGCGGAATACGGTTGGCGCGCAGAAAATCACACTGCGGCAGGCCGATCTGCAGCGCATTGAATCCGAAAATGTCGGCTACCGTATCATCGACTTGCCGTTGTTCCCAAGAGAGAACGTATTGCCCTTGCGGCGAGGCGAGCCAGGCATCGAGTCCGGGATTTGACATCCGGGGCCTGGCGCTCGATAGTTCCGGCATGTTTGAAATTTCGTTCATTCCCGCCTTCAAGGACAATTACATCTGGTTGCTGACCCAGGGGCAGCGTGCTTTCGTCGTCGATCCGGGCGATGCCGCTCCGGTCGAAGCTCGTCTGGCCACCGACGGCTTGACGCTCGAAGGCATCCTGATTACGCACCATCATGCTGACCATCAGGGCGGCGTGGCCCAGTTAGTCGAGCGTTGGCAGCCGAAGGTCTACGCTCCAGCGAACGAGTCTATCACAGGCCGTACCCACCCTCTGTCGGGTGGGGAGCGGATCGATATATTGGGTACGTTAGTCGAAGTCATGGCGGTGCCTGGCCATACGGCAGGGCATCTTGCCTACCGTGCTCCGGGCGCCTTGTTTTGCGGCGATACCTTGTTTGGCGCCGGTTGCGGTCGATTGTTTGAGGGCACGCCGGAACAGATGTCGGCCTCGCTCGATGCCATCGCCGAGCTGCCGGATGAAACACTGATCTATTGCGCGCACGAATACACCGAGATGAACCTACGCTTTGCGTTCGCGGTCGAGCCGGAAAGCGCGGCCTTGCAGGCGCGAGCTGCCAAGGTCGCTGCCTTGCGGGCAGCCGGTTTACCCAGTGTTCCGTCGACCTTGGCGGAAGAAAAGGCGATCAATCCCTTCCTGCGTTGCCAAGTTCCGGCGGTCATTGAGGCGGCGATGCAGCATGCTGCGGTGGACCGGTCCAAAACGGCAATTTTCGCAGCGTTGCGCGCCTGGCGGAACGTCTTCTAGCCCGATTTCTGACGCAGCCGGTGGCCCACCTTCTCGAGTGCATCGAGAACGCGGGCGGCATTGAACGGCTTGATGATAAATCCGGCGGCACCGTTCTCGATCGATTGCTGAACGGCTTCCGGGTCGGCGTTGCCGGTGATCATGATGAAGGCTGTTTCTGGGCGTTTGGCCTTGATCTGGGCCATGGCATGAATGCCGTCCAACTCCGGCATCAAGATGTCCATGCAGATGATATCCGGCTTCATGCGCTCTGCCATTTCGACCGCGGCAACGCCATTGCGTGCTTCACCGACGACGTCGTATTGCTCGCCACGAAGTATGCCACGCAGGATGCTGCGCATCATGTCATTGTCGTCAACGATCATGATGCTCAGGCGAGGTTGCATCATCGTTCAGTACGAGGGGATGGCATCTGCGCGGCAGACACGGTCGCGCCCTTCGTGTTTGGCCTGGTAAAGGGCCCGGTCGGCCGCTTGGATCAGGTCGTCGTACGGGTTATCGACGCCGGGAATGGCCGAGGCGATACCCATGCTGAGCGTCACCTTGCCGAACGGCGAGGCATCGTGGGTCAGATTCAGTTCGTGGATAGCGTGGCGGATTTTTTCGGCGATGAACAGGGCTCCACCGATGTTGGTTTCAGGCAGGACGATGGCGAATTCTTCACCGCCATAACGGGCGCAAACATCGGTCGCACGTTCCATGAACTTTTGCAGCGTAGCAGCGACGCGACGCAGGCAATCGTCTCCGGCCTGGTGTCCATAGGTGTCGTTGTAGAGCTTGAAGTAATCGACGTCGCACATGATCAGCGCAACGCTGGCAGACAAGCGTCGAGCACGCCGCCATTCGCGACCGATTACCTCGTCGAAATAGCGCCGGTTGGCAATCCCGGTCAGGCCATCGCTGGCCGATAGACGTCGCAATTCAGCATTCGCCCGGTCGAGCTTCTTGGCCATCACGACGAGTGATGTTCGCATCTGAACGATACGCTGCATGGCACGAATCTTGGCACCGAGCACAATTTCGCTCACTGGCTTCAGCAGATAGTCATCGCCCCCTGCGGCGATACCTTTTTCGATGTCTTCATCCTTGTCGAGCGAAGACAGGAAAATGATCGGTGCCCAAGTACCCTGGGTTTCCAAGGCGCGGATACGTTGAGCGACACTGAAACCGTCAATGTCAGGCAAGACGATGTCGAGCAGCACGATATCGGGTTGGTCGCGCTGGAAAATCTCGATGCCTTCTTGGCCGCTCATCGCTTGAACGACCTCTGCCCCCAGGCGTTGGACGTACTGGGTCAGAATTTGCAGGTTGGTCCGGCTGTCTTCAACAATGAGAATTTTCATGATTTAGTGCAAAGTTGGCCGGTTTGGTGGGGCTATCGACAGAATCTGTCGAAGAAGACCAGCGCCGAAACGACGATGCCTACGGAGGCACAAGTCCATCCCATGCCCCACCACAAGGCCTTTTTGGCCTGGACGTGTGCATGATGTTCCTTGTACTCGAAGTAACGCTGAAATTCTCCGAGCATCAATAACGCCGTGAGCATGAAAAAGATCATGCCGCAGAACATGAAGATGATGATGCCGTTGGTCATCTCCCGGCATGATCCCGCCGTGCGGTGCAGAAAGATCAGGACCGCGTCGGTACGGAAGGCATACGTGGCGACCAAATAGGTCAGCCAGCCGAAAAAGGCAATCAGGCCGATGATCAGCCAAGTCTGTGGCCTTTTAAATTCCGCGACAATTTCGCCGATATCATCAATGATCCAACGCAGATTCATGGTGTTGCCAAATGCAATAAATGGGGTGCAATGTGCTAAATTTACTAGCCTGTAGGCTTTTGGCAGTAGATTATCATGGCTGAGCACAAGAATATTCGATTTGTAATGACATCGCGCATTGCCGATGTGCTCAAGTCGAGCAAAACACATCGCTTCGCCAAATGGTTTGGCGGGCTTCTTCTGGCTTTTGGTTTGTTCGGCTATTTCGCCGGACCCCCAATCCTGAAATCCGTCCTGTTATCCATCGCTTCTGAACACTTGAATCGCGATGTCAGCATAGACCGTATCGACGTCAATCCCTATGCCTTGTCGGTCCGCGTTGGCGGTTTGTCGATACGTGGGAAGGAAGGGAAGGAGCAAGCAGGTTTCGAAGAACTTTATATCAATCTTTCGTCTGCCTCGATATTCAAGTTCGCAGCGGTCGTTGATGAGATCCGGCTGCAGGGCTTGCGTCTTGCCGTGGCTCATCTGGGCGATGGACGCTATGACATCTCAGATTTGCTCGATAAATGGATGCAGCCGAAAGAGGAGACTGACAGCGGTACGCCGCGCTTTTCCCTGAACAATATCCAGTTGGTCGATGCTCGGATCGAGTTCGACGATCAACCGAAGGGAAAACTGCACAAGATTTCAGAAATCAACCTGGCTCTGCCTTTCGTGTCGAGCCTGCCTTACCAGGCTGAACTGTTCGTGCAGCCAGCGTTTTCGGCCAATATTGACGGTTCCAGTCTCGTCTTGAAAGGGCGCAGCAAACCATTTGCCCAGACGCATGAGAGCGAACTGGATCTTGATCTCGATCGTTTCGACCTGGCGAGTGTGCAGGCTTACCTGCCTGATAGCCTGCCTTTTCGCATTGCCTCGGGTACGGTCGACTCCGAACTGAAGGCGAACTTCAAGGAAGTGGCCGATGGCACCTTTTCGCTGGCCGTGGTCGGGGCACTGCATGTTTCTGGTCTGGTGGTTAACGAAAGTAATGGCGCACACCTGTTAGGCTGGAAGCGCCTCGATATCGAAATCGACAAGGCAGATCCACTCAATCGTCGTTTCGAAATCAAGCGTGCCGCTGTGGATGCGCCGGAATTCAGCCTGGGTGTTGATCGCCAGGGTGAATTGAACGTTTTGCGCGTGCTCGATCGATTGAGTAAGGCCCCGAACGCCAAGGAGGCGCCAGTCAAGACCGATGCGGGGCCGGCATTGCAATGGTCGCTCGGCGAATTCACCTTGGATCGCGGGGTACTCCGCTGGCGGGACGAATCTCGAGCCAGCACAGCGGCCGGCGAAGTACGGCAACTGCATGTGGCGGTCGGCCATGTCGATGGTTCCCTGACCAAGCCGATTGCGGTGCATACGGTTAGCTACCAGATCGATATGGGCGAGCGTTTGCACGTTGAGAAGATGGCCCTGAAAGATATCAGAGTGGATTTGCCAGCCCATCGGGTCGAGATCGGCGAACTAATCAACCAGGGAACGCAGGTGCGCATGCTGCGCAACAAGACCGGCGACATCGAATGGCTCAATGCGCCTGCCTTGAAAGTCAGGCCCGGTGGCGATGCCAAGGGCAAGGACAAGGACGACAAGGTATGGGTCGCCAAGTTGGATAAATTGGCTGTCGATGCATTGGCTTTCCGGTTCGAGGACCAGACGACGCAACCGGCGGCGGTGCAGCAACTCGATGGTTTCAGCGTGCAGGGGCAAGGGCTGACCAACGAAGTGGGCAAGAAAGGGCAGATCGCCATCAAGGGCAAGGTCAATGCCAAGGGCGGCGTGGATGTTGCGGGTAGCGTGCAGGCTTCGCCGCTCGATGTTGGCCTGAAGGTCGAAACGGTTGCCATTCCGATGATGCCGCTGGAGCCGTATTTCAGCCAGTTCCTGAATATCTCGGTAACGCGCGGACAAGTGTCGAACAAGGGCGAAGTCAGCGTACAGATCGCAGACGGCAAATTGAAGGCTACCTACAAAGGGTCCGCGACGCTGGGCGACTTCGTTGCGGTGGACAAGCTCAATAGCGCGGATTTCCTGAAGTGGAAGTCACTCTATTTCGGCAACGTCGATTTCCGCCTTGATCCGCTGGCGATTAACGTCGGTGAAATTGCGCTGGCCGATTTCTATTCGCGCCTTATCCTGAACAAGGATGGTCGTTTGAATGTCGCCGATATCGTCAAAAAGCCTGAAACTAACGAGGTGGCTGGGGCTGGCGAAAGCAAGCCGGCGGAGGGGAGCAAGCCGGGCGTGACCGATCCGGCGAAGGCACCTCCGCCGATCAAGATTGCCAAGATCACCGTCCAGAACGGGACGGTCAATTTCTCGGATTTCTTCGTCAAGCCGAACTACACGGTCAACGTCACCAAGCTGGGCGGCAAGATCAATGGCCTGTCTTCGGCGGCCGATACGGTGGCTGATCTCGATATGCGGGGTAGTTATGCCAACTCGGCGCCGGTGCAGATCGTCGGTAAGCTCAATCCGCTGGCCGCAAAGAGTTTCCTCGATATCAAGGCCGACATCACCGGGGTGGATCTGGTCGGCTTTTCACCCTATGCGGGTAAATATGCCGGCTATGCGATCGAGAAGGGCAAACTGTCGATGAATCTGGCCTACAAGCTGGAGAATCGTCTGCTGTCGGCCGATAACCGCGTCTTCATCGACCAGTTCACCTTCGGCGACAAGGTGGAGAGCCCGGATGCTACCAAGTTGCCGGTCAATCTGGCGTTGTCCTTGCTCAAGAATAATCGCGGCGAAATCGACATCAATCTGCCGATCTCGGGTTCGCTGGACGATCCGGAATTCTCGGTCGGCGGGCTGATCGTGCGTGTGATCGTCAATCTCTTCGTCAAGGCCGTGACCTCGCCCTTCGCATTGCTCGGCTCGATGTTCGGAGGTGGTGAGGAATTGTCGAACGTCGATTTCGTCGTCGGCCGTGCGAGTCTGTCGGATGTCGCGACCAAGAAGCTGGAGGTGTTGGCCAAGGCGCTGACCGAGCGTCAGTCGCTCAAGCTCGAGATTACTGGGCGGGCCGATCCGGAACTCGACAAGGAGGGCGTCAAGCGCGTTGCCATCGAGCGGGCGATGAAGACAGAAAAGCTCAAGGATTTACGCAAGAGCGGCGAGGGCAATTCGCTGGAAGCCATCGAAATCGCACAAGAGGAATACAAAACCTACCTGACCCGGGCCTATCGCGAAGCCAAATTTCCAAAGCCACGCAACGCCATTGGTATGTTGAAGGATTTGCCGGTCGAGGAAATGGAAAAACTGATGTTGACCAACTTACCGGTGAGCGACGACGACTTGCGACAATTGGCACGGCAACGGGCCGAGAATGTGCAGGCTTGGCTGGTCGATAATGGCAAGGTGCCGCCAGAACGTGTATTTCTTTTGCCGGAGAAGGTTGTGGCCGACGAAAAGGCCAAGGGCAACCGCGTCGATTTTTCTTTGAGGTAAGGGCAGGATGAGCGAGTTGATGGGGCTGGCCATAGTAGCTGGCGTGGTGGTAATCATCCTGTTGCTGGTGGCGTTGCTGTTGCGCAGCAATCATCGGCAAGACGACGAAGCGCGCTTGCGTAATCTCCAGGAGGCGCTGGAGAAGGGTATTGCGCGTCTGGAGCGTGAATTGCGCGAGGAGTTGGCGCGCGGACGGCGCGAGGATGCCGAGGAGTCTTTTCGCGACCGCGAAGAGCGGGCGCAGTCGGCCAATATGTTGAGCCAAGCCTTGACGACCCAGGTCGGTCAGTTCGGTACCTTGCAGGCCGAACGCCTGGAAGCTTTCGCCCGTGAATTGAACCGTTTTTCGCTCGGGCTCGACGAGCGTTTCGAGCGCCTCAAGCAAGCGGTCGAAGGGCGATTGGCGGCGATCCAGACGGACAACGCCAACAAGCTCGAGGAAATGCGCCGCACGGTGGACGAAAAGCTGCATGCGACGCTGGAGCAGCGACTGGGCGAATCTTTCAAGCTGGTTAGTGACCGTTTGGAGCAGGTGCATCGGGGCCTTGGCGAAATGCAGTCGCTGGCGGCCGGGGTAGGCGACCTCAAGCGCGTGCTGACCAATGTCAAAACGCGTGGCACCTGGGGCGAAGTTCAGTTGTCGGCCTTGCTCGAGCAATTGCTGACCATCGATCAGTTCGCCGCCAACGTGGCGACCAAGCCGGGCAGCGGTGAGCGGGTAGATTTCGCTATTCGCCTGCCGGGCAAGGATGACGGCGCCGTCGTCTGGCTACCGATCGATGCCAAATTTCCGATCGAGGATTACCAGCGTCTGCTCGATGCGCAGGAGCCGGCCGCCATCGAGGAAGCGGCCAAGGCCATCGAGGTGCGCCTGAAGAACGAAGCGAAGAGCATCCGCGAGAAATACGTGGCACCTCCGCATACCACCGATTTCGCTGTGCTCTACCTGCCGATCGAGGGGCTGTATGCCGAAGCCTTGCGGCGCCCTGGGCTGGCCGAGGCTTTGCAGCGGGATTTCCGGGTGAGTCTGGCCGGGCCGACGACCCTGGCGGCGATGCTGAACAGCCTGCAGATGGGCTTCCGGACCCTGGCCATCGAGCAGCGCTCGGCTGAAGTGTGGGCGGTGCTGGGGGCGGTCAAGACAGAGTTCGGCAAGTTCGGCGAGGCCTTGGCGCACACCAAGAAGAAGCTGGATGAGGCAAGCAACAGCATCAGCAAGGCCGAAACACGCACCCGCCAATTGTCGCGTAAATTGAAGGAAGTCGAGGCCTTGCCAGCCGGCGATGCGGAGAAATTGATCGGAACGGTGGAGTTCGATGGCGAAGACGAGTGATTTGGAGGCGCTTTACCGTGCCACGACCTACCGGGTTTTCCTGCCGGACACGATGTGCGAATTGCGCATCGACCAGCCGTGTGAGGCTTTGCACCACTGGCTGCGGGGCGAGTCGATCGAGAGTTTTGCCGTTGTTACGGCCTTCAATCCGGGCTCGCAACGATTGTCGGCGAACGAAAATGCCGAGCGCCAAGCCCAATTGGAATGCGATCTGCTTGAGGGTAACTACGAGCCTTTTGCTGCCGAGAATGTAGCCGATTGCGGCGATTGGCCGCTCGAGGAGAGTTGCTTCGTCCCCGAGCTTTTGCCCGAAGATGCCTGCGCCCTGGGCGAAGACTATGGGCAGAACGCTGTGGTCGTCGGCGGTGCCGACGGTATTCCGCGGCTACTTTGGATACCGGAACATGACTAAGAAAATCGGTCGTTTCGAAGTCAGGGACGAACTTGGGCGCGGAGCGCAGAGCGTCGTCTATCTTGGCTTCGACCCACAGTTGCAGCGCGAGATCGCGATCAAGACACTGCATTTCTCCCAGCCCGACCCGGCACAGAACCAGCAACTACTGACCGAGGCACGTACTGTCAGTAAACTGCGTCACGCCAATATCGTTCCGATCTACGAGGCCGGCGAGGAACGGGGCGACATTTATCTGGTGTTCGAATATGTGCCGGGCGAAAGCCTGGCGAAATTTATGTCGCAAAGCGGGGCTTTGTCGGCAGTCAGGGCTATCAGTATTCTGCGCCCCATCCTGGATGCAATCGAGCACGCGCACCGCATGGGCATCGTTCATCGCGATCTCAAGCCGTCGAACATTCTACTCGACGAGAACGGCGTGCCGCAGGTTATGGACTTCGGCATCGCGTCGCGTGTCGATAATCCGAGCGAGCGTAGCAACCGGATGACCGGCACACCCACCTACATGGCCCCCGAATATATCGTGCACCGGGAATTTTCTCCGCGCAGCGACGTCTTTGCCGCGGGGATCATCCTGTTTGAAATGTTGAGCGGCCAGCGGGCGTTTCGTGGCGAAAAGCTGTCGACGGTGTTCAGTCGGATTACCGATCACGATCTGCGGCTGCCCGACGATGCTGCGGTGGACGAGGCGTTAAGTGCAATTTTGTACAAGGCCCTGGCACGTGATCCAGAGGTGCGTTACCAGTCGGCAGCGCAGTTTGCCGAGGCGCTGGACGATTATCTCGAACCCGAGGTCGAGGTCGGTGAAGCGGGAGGCGGCCAACGGCAGGCGACGCTGGAATTCCTTTTACGCCGGATGCGGCACAAGAGCGATTTCCCGGCGCTATCGGAATCGGTCAGCGCCATCAACAAGATCGCCAACAGCGAGACGGAAAGCATCAACAAGCTGTCTAACTCCATCCTCAAGGATTTTGCACTGACCAACAAGATATTGCGTCTGGTCAATTCGGCCTATTTTCGACCGGCCGGTGGCGGCAGTATCAGTACGGTGTCGCGGGCGGTCATCGTGCTCGGCTTTGAGGCGGTGCGCAATATTGCGATAACCGTGCTCCTGTTCGAGCATCTGCAGAACAAGGTCAATATCAACCAGTTGAAGGAAGACTTCGTTCGTGCCAACCTGGCTGGCATATTGGCTAAGGACATCAGCGCCACGGCGCAGATGCGCGACTTGGAGCAGACTTTCATTTGCGCGCTATTCCACAGCCTGGGGCGCTTGCTGGCTCAATACTATTTCCCCGAAGAATCCGACGAAGTCCGTCGCGTCATGGAACAGCGCAGCTGCAGCGAGGAACAGGCGTCGCGCCAAGTGTTGGGTATTTCCTACGACGAGATGGGTATCGCCATTGCCCGCCAGTGGGGATTTCCGCCAGTTATCGTGGGATCGATGCGTAAGCTGGGTCCGGGTAAGGTACGTAAGGCAGAAACTACGGAGGATCGCCTGCAGGTTTTGTCGTCAATGGCCAATGAGTTATGTGACGTCATTGCCCAGCTGACGCCGGAAGCGCGCGACCGTGAGATGAAGAAGGTCATGGCGCGTTTCTCCGCCGCTGTGGCGCTTGGAGAGCGGGATGTTGTGCAGACGGTCAAGCGCTCGGTGGAGGAGGTGGCAGAGTTTGCTCGTATCATCCACCTGAATCTGCAGCAGACTCATTTTGGGCGCTTGATGCGGCAGTTTTCAACTAGTGGGGCCGCAACTGCGTCGGGTGAGCCGAGCACTGGTGATTTCGAGGGGGCAAAACTCGGCGAGGGAGACCCGCTGCTGGGCGTTCCCGGAAACGACGACAATGGCGAAGGTGCGGTAGCAGTTGATGCGCAGGCAGTTCTTGCGGCGGGGATTCAGGATATCAGCAACACACTGGTCGATGACTTCAAATTGAACGATATCCTGCGCATTATCCTTGAAACGATGTACCGGGCAATGGGTTTTAAGCGCGTTCTGCTATGCATACGTGATGCAAAGTTGGGGATGATGCTCGGACGTTTCGGCTTCGGCCCCGATGCCAACGAGGTCGCTAAGTCCTTCCGTTTTCCGCTGACGTTTACGCCAGATATCTTTCATGCGGCCACATCGAAGGGGGTCGATATCCTGATCAGCGATATCGACGATCCGAAGATCGCTGGGCGAATTCCTGAATGGTATCGCAAGGCTGTGCCGGCTCATTCTTTCGTGCTCTTCCCATTGAATATCAAGGGTAATCCGGTGGCTTTGATCTACGCCGACCGCGACGAGCCTGGGGGGATTTCCATTCCCGAGAAGGAGTTGTCTCTCCTGCGCACCTTGCGTAATCAGGCGGTACTGGCCATCAAACAAGGGGGATGAAACAAAAATGCCCGCAGAATTGCGGGCATTTATCGATTCGACTCCGGTTATTACCAGAGTTGCCACCAGGCTTTCTTGCCGCCGAGTCCGTCGCGGTAGAAGCGGGAGTCAGGGAAGTTGGTTTTCAGCACTCGTTGGGCATCGTCCCGCAATTCTGTGACGCCCAGCTTGTCGTAACTGATGACCATGATGTACATCGCTTCCTCGACGGCTGGTGCCTGCGGGTAGGTTTTGACCACCGATTGTGCGCGGTTGGCGGCGGCGATGTAGGCGCCACGCTTGTAGTAGTAGCGTGCCACGTGGACATCGAGCGAGGCCAGGGCATTGACCAGGTAGTTCATGCGCTTGACGGCGTCGGGCGTGTATTTGCTGTTCGGAAAGCGCGTGACCAGTTCCTTGAAGGAGTCGAAGGCTTCGCGGGCGGCCTTCGGGTCGCGTTCGGTCGGATCCTGGGTGCTGATGAAACCGAGGATGCCTAAGTCTTCGTTGAAGTTGATCAGGCCCTTGAGGTAATAAACGTAATCGACCGATGGGTGGCCGGGGTGCAGTTTGATGAAGCGATCACAGGCAGCTAGGGCAGAACCGGATTCACCTGCCTTCCAGTAAGCGTAGCCTAGTTCTAACTGGGCCTGCTGGGCATAGCGGCCATAGGGGTAGCGGGCTTCCAGTTTTTCGAGATATTTGGCTGCTTTGTCCCAGCTGCCATCCGCCTGTGCATCCTTGGCTTCTGAATAAAGACGACCGGCCGACCAGCCAATGGTTTCGTCCTGACTTGTCTGCCAGGAACTGCAACCAGCCAGCCAGAAGCATACCGAAAGCGCTGTCAGCAAACGGAGAAAGGCCGAGAAAGGCCGGAATGCGGCTAAACTTCGCATCATGAATGATGACCCTATGGAAAACTCTGGCGATTATAGCCTAAGCGAACCGCTCTGCCTGACGGTTCCGGACGCCAGCGCTGGCCGCCGTCTTGATCAGGTGCTGGCCGAACTCATGCCGCAACACTCACGCAACCGCTTGCAAAATTGGGTAAGGGAAGGTTGCGTCGCCGTTGATGGCGCCGCAGCGAACGAACCGAAACGCAAGTTGTTCGGCGGCGAGGTGCTGACCGTCACCGTTCCGGACGATGCCCGTGATCGCCCGGAAACCCCGGAAGATATACCGCTTGACATCGTCTTCGAGGACGACACCTTGCTCGTTATCAACAAACCGGCCGGCCTCGTGGTGCATCCGGGGAGCGGCAACTGGAGCGGTACGCTGATGAATGCCCTGCTGCATCACGTGCCGGGCATTGCTGAAGTGCCGCGTGCCGGCATCGTGCATCGTCTGGACAAGGAAACGAGCGGCCTGCTCGTCGTCGCCAAGACGCTCGAGGCGCAGACCGACCTGATCCGCCAGTTACAGGCGCGCACGGTCAAGCGGCAATATCTGGCGCTGGCCTCCGGCATCATCCGTCGCGACAACGGCGTCGATACGCCCATCGGCCGGCATCCGGTACACCGGACCAAGATGGCGGTGGTGCCGGAAAGCCGTGGCGGAAAACCAGCCCTCACTTGGTATCGCGTTTTGGAAATTTTTAACCACTGCACGCTGCTCGAATGCGCCTTGGAAACAGGCCGGACGCATCAGATTCGCGTGCATATGGCGTCGATCGGTCATCCGTTGGTTGGGGACCCGGTCTATGGCAAGCCCGATCCCCGCTTGCCACCGTTCCATCGTCAGGCGCTGCATGCGACCCGACTCGGTTTGGTGCATCCGAAAACCGGTCGCCACATGCAGTGGGAAGTGCCGATGCCCGCCGATATGCGGGAATTGATCGAGCAGCTTTCGTATGCCTGAGGTTTTCGTTCCCGACTGGCCTGCGCCGGCCAATATTGGCACTTTGCAGACTCTACGTGGTGGCGGCTGTAGTCCTGCCCCTTGGGATAGTTTAAACCTTGGCGATCACGTCGGTGACGATCCTGCTTGCGTGGCAGCCAATCGCGCTCGCCTGCGCGGGCTGTTGCCAGCTGATCCGGTCTGGTTGCAACAGGTCCACGGCACTACTGCGGTGGACATCGCAAACACGACAAAATCCGTTCAGGCCGATGCGGCATTCTGCCGTGAGCCGGGGAGGGTCTGCGCTGTGATGACGGCCGACTGTTTGCCGGTACTGTTCTGTGACCGGGCAGGAAGCGTTGTTGCTGCGGCGCACGCCGGTTGGCGAGGCTTGCTGGGCGGCGTACTGGAAGCAACCATCAATGCGATGCAGGTACCCGGCGAGGAAATACTCGTCTGGCTGGGACCTGCGATCGGGCCGCATCGCTTTGAGGTTGGCCAGGAGGTCAAGGAAGCCTTTGTTGCAGTTGAAAGCCATGCGGCAAAGGCTTTTCGCCAACTGGGCGATGGCCAGTGGCTGGCTGACTTGTATCTCCTTGCGCGTCAGAGATTGAACTCCGTTGGAATTACAGCGATCTATGGCGAAGTGCTTTGCACATTTTCCGACGAGAAACGGTTTTTTTCCTATCGGCGTGATGGTGTCACAGGACGCATGGCCAGCCTAATCTGGCTGCGCTGAACAGTCTTGCCCTGAGGGGCGCCATTTGTGAAGGAATTCACGGCAAGGTACGCATTCGTGCTATACCATTGGTATCTGTTTCGGGTTTGCTACAATTTGCACATTAACGTCACAATTTCCTGGTTTGCCTAATGCAGCGCTTATTGTTGATTAGGCGGAGGGTTTGGATGAAATGATCCCCGGAGGCGACCAACGATCGTCACGCATTGCGGTGATTGCCGTTGTGCTCTTTCTGCTCTTTGATTTTGCCGCGTTGGCATTGAATTTTTGGTTGTCTTGGCATATCGAACAGCAAGCGGTTGGTATCAATTTGGCGGGGCGCCAGCGGATGCTGACCCAACGCATGGTGAAGTCGCTATTGACTATCGAACGTTCGGTGCAGACCGGGATATCGTTCGAAAGCAGCCTTGAGGAATTGCGGCTGACCTTTACGACGTTCGACGACACCTTGCTGGGGCTGACATCTGGTCACCGGACAAGAAGCGGCGAGGGAGAGCTAATCGATCTACCGCCGGTGCATGGCGAGAGTGCCAGGAAGATACTACAGCAGGCCAATTTGGCTTGGGCGCCGTGGCGTACCCGCTTGCTTCAGGTACTTGACGCAGCTCCCAATCAACTATCGGAAGTGTTGACGCCTGCAGTCAAGGTTGCCAACGAACGCAACCAGACATTGCTCCGCCTCATGAACGATCTGACCAACGAACTGGAGCGGCAGACACAGCAGCAGGCTGCACGGATTCGGCTATTCCAGGGGGCGGCCTTTTCCCTTGCCTTGCTCAATTTCTTCTGGGCTTTGTGGTTGTATCGGCGCCGCATTCGTCTCGGCGATCGTAGCCTGAGCCTGCTCGATGACATCATCGATAAGGTGGCGGCAGCCGTACTGGTCGTGAATGAAAGTGGGCGGATTCTGAAAGCCAACGGCAATGCGGCACGCATGTTTGGCTATACGCACGATGGCTTGTTGGGAATGAAGGAAGTCCAACTTCTCTTTGTTGGCAGTCATGGTCAGCAGGCGCGACGTGCTGACGGTCAGGAGTTTTTCGTGGCGATCGAAGGCAAGCCGGCGATCCTTGACGGCCAACGCCTACGCATTGTCTCGATTTTCGATATCACCGAGCGCAAACGTGCCGAGGAGCATCTGCGCATTGCTGCCACTGCGTTCGAGGCGCAGGAGGGGATGATGGTGACCGATGCCGACTCGATCATTCTGCGCGTCAATCGGGCCTTTACCCATATTACGGGTTATTCCCCCGATGAGGTCGTTGGGCAGAATCCCAGGATACTGGCCTCGGGTCGGCACAGTCCGGAATTCTATGCAGCGATGTGGGAGGCAATCCGGAGCGTTGGGTCGTGGCAGGGTGAAATCTGGAACAGGCGCAAAAGTGGTGACGCTTTTCCTGAGTGGCTGACGATTACAACTGTGCGTGGCGATGACGGCGAGGTTTCCCATTACGTCGGGACGTTCGTCGATATTGCCATGCGCAAGACGGCAGAGGACGAGATCAAGCATCTCGCGTTCTACGATCAATTGACCCAGCTGGCGAATCGTCGTCTGATGATGGATCGCTTGCCTTTGGTCATGGCCAGCACGGGACGGCATGGGCGCTATGCTGCGTTGATGCTGATCGATCTGGACAACTTTAAGGCCTTGAACGATCGTCTTGGCCATGCCGTCGGCGACCAGTTGCTGGTCGAGGCCGCGGCAAGGCTGAAGGCTTGTGTACGTAGCGAAGATACGGTGGCGCGTTTGGGGGGGGATGAGTTTGTCGTTATCCTCGACGATGTCGGCGATGTTACGTTGGCACCGGTACATGCCGAACATGCCGGACAAAAAGTTCTGCTGGCGTTGAGTCGCCCTTACCAACTGGATCTTTCAAGTGAAGGCGGCGAGGCACACCACCGGACGCACTATTGCACATCCAGTATCGGCATCGTCCTGTTCAGCGGTCAAAGCCCGAGTGCGGACGAATTGCTCAAACGGGCCGATACGGCGATGTACCAAGCGAAGGCCATGGGACGAAATACCCTGCGTTTTTTCGACCCGGAGATGCAGGCAGCCTTCGAGGCGCGCGCGGCGCTGGAAGACGATTTGCGACGAGCCGTCGTCGAAGAACAATTCATCCTGCACTTCCAGCCGCAGGTCGATGCGACGGGGCGCGTGGTCGGTGCGGAGGCACTAGTCCGTTGGCAACACCCCGAACGTGGGATGATTTCTCCCGCCGTGTTCATTCCTTTGGCCGAGGAGTCGGGATTGATCTTGCCCCTTGGGCATTGGGTCTTGCGCACCGCCTGCGAGCAGTTGGCAACCTGGGCTTTCGATCCGGCGATGGCGCATTTGACCCTGGCGGTCAATGTCAGCGCACGTCAATTCAGTTCGCCCAATCTGGTGGAGGAAGTTTTGGCGATGATTGAGGTTACTGGAGCACCACCCGGAAACCTGAAATTGGAACTGACCGAGAGCATGTTGTTGACCAACACCGAGGAAATTATCGCCAAGATGCATGAATTAAAGGCTCATGGCGTCGGTTTTTCGCTCGATGACTTCGGGACGGGCTATTCTTCCTTATCCTATCTGAAACGCCTACCCTTGGATCAGTTGAAGATCGATCAAAGCTTTGTCCGCGATGTGCTTCTGGATAGCAACGATGCGGCAATTGCACGGACAGTCGTGGCTTTGGGCAAGAGCCTTGGCCTCAGCGTCATCGCCGAAGGGGTTGAGACCGAGGAGCAGCGTGCATTTCTGGCAGCCTCGGGTTGTCACGTCTATCAAGGGTATTTCTTCAGCCGGCCCTTGCCGCTCAATGAGTTTTCGCGGCTGTTGGGCAGTCCGCCGCAGCAATGAAAAAAGGCCGCTGACGCGGCCTTTGTCTTATTTTGCCCAGGCGTCTGCCTGAACTGTGGCGTCGTCCCGCCAGGCGGAACGGGCAGCTTGGTTGGCCATCCAGGTCGGCAGGAAGTTGTATGCTTCGTCGAGTAGGTGCGGCGTATGCTTGCCCGGCGAGTAGCGCAGGGAGCGCTCGAAGTACTCGCGCAGCGCCGGACGGAAGTTCGGATGGGCGCATTTCTCGATGACCACCTTGGCGCGTTGCTTCGGCGCCAGTCCACGCAGGTCGGCCAAGCCTTGCTCGGTGACGATGATCTGGACGTCGTGCTCAGTGTGGTCGACGTGCGACACCATCGGCACGATGCAGGAAATGCTGCCGCCCTTGGCGCTGGAAGGTGTCATGAAAATCGAGATGAAGGCGTTGCGGGCGAAGTCGCCGGAACCGCCGATGCCGTTCATGATCGAGGTGCCCATGATGTGCGTCGAATTGACGTTGCCGTAGATGTCGGCTTCGATCAGACCATTCATGGCGATGACACCGAGGCGGCGGATCACTTCCGGGTGGTTCGAGATTTCCTGCGGACGCAGGATGATCGAATCCTTGAAGCGCGGCAGGTCGGCGTTCAGCTCGGTCAGCGCGCTCGGCGATAGCGAGAAGGAAGTGGCCGAGGCACAGGTCAGCTTGCCGGACTTGATCAGTTCCAGCATGCCGTCCTGCAGCACCTCGGTGTACGCCGTCAGGTTCTCGAAGGGGCCGTCCTGCAAGCCGGCCATCACGGCGTTGGCGACGTTGCCGACGCCGGATTGCAGCGGTAGCAGGTTGGCCGGCAGGCGACCCATCTTCACTTCGTGCTGCAGGAAGTCGAGGATGTGGCCGGCGATCAGCTTCGAGTTGGCGTCGGGCGGCGTGAAGGGTGAGTTGCGGTCGGCCTTGTTGGTTTCGACCACGGCAATAACCTTCTTCGGGTCGATCTTGAAATACGGATCGCCGATGCGGTCGTCCGTCTTACAGATCGGGATCGGCTTGCGATGCGGCGGCAGGGCGGTGCCGTAGTAGATGTCGTGCATGCCTTCGAGGTGCGGGTTCTGCCAGCTGTTGACCTCGAGGATGATCTTGTCGGCCTGGTCCAGCCAGGTCTTGTTGTTGCCGACCGAAGACGACGGGATCAGGCGGCCGTCTTCCAGGATGCCAGCCACTTCGACTACTGCGACATCCAGCTTGCCAAGGAAGCCGCCCCAGACGAACTGGGCGACGTGCGACAGGTGGACGTCGATGTATTCCATCTCGCCAGCGTTGATGCGCTTGCGGCAGGTCGGATCGGACTGGTAGGGCAGACGCATCTCGATGCCATCGACCATGGCCAGCGCGCCGTCGAGTTCGGGGGCGGTGGACGCGCCGGTCCACACGCCGATCTTGAATTTCTTGCCGTGCAGGTTGGCGTCCATGATGCGCTTGGCCAGCGCGCTGGGGACTTCCTTCGGGTAGCCGGCGCCGGTAAAGCCGCTCATGCCGACATTGACGCCGGACGGGATGAGGTGGGCGGCCTCGTCGGCCGACATGATCTTGCTGCGCAATTGCGCGTTGAGGATGCGGGAAGCACCATCCATGGTCGGGAAACTCCTCGGTTCAGGTTGTGTTGGGCTTCCCGAAAAATGCCGTTTTAGGGTCGTGCACCGCAGGAGTGGGGGCAGGGTGGAAGCGGGAGCGTCCGGGGTCGGGGGAACGAACGGAAAGCGTTCTGGGTCCACCCTGCGTGACCTTTTCCTCAGAAAAAGAGCCCGCACGGGGCGGGCTCAAAACACAACTCAACACAATTTGCATCTAGAGGAAGCAGGCCGCACTGTAACCAAACGGTCACGTGCCGACGAACGATAAATTATTGTTTAACGGTTAAGAAAAACTTAATCGTCCGTCTCGGATAAGTTTTATTTTGCGGTGCTATCGTTTGCCGGGGTCGGGGCAGGAGCGGCTTCTGCCGGCTTGTCGGCGGCCGGGGCAGCCGGGGCATCGCTCGGGGCGGGCGTCAGCGACGGGGCGACAGCCGGTGCCGGCAGGGCGGCGGCAGCGGCTTCATCCTTCTTGCCGCAGGCGGCGAGGGCGATGGCGATCAGGGGCAGAACGATCCAGGTTTTCTTCATTTTGCTGTATTTCCTTTCGGGGTCTTGTCGCCGCGACGCATGGCTCGGTCGCGGTTTTTTCAAGTTAATCCGCGACTTGTCGTCCGACAAACGACTCTTTATGATGCGATGGTTTAGAAAAACTTAACCATTCCGTGACTTATCGTTTACCGCCGCTCGCCAGCATGAGGGCTTTTGAAGCCGCCGCCCGCCATCTCAGCTTCAAGAAAGCCGCCGAGGAACTGCATGTGACGCCGGCTGCCGTCAGCCAGCAGATCAAGCTGCTCGAGGGCTATCTCGGTGTCAGCCTCTTCCACCGGCTGACCCGTGCCCTGGAGATCACGCCGCAAGGCAAGGCCATGCTGCCGAAGATACGCGAAGGTTTCGAGTGCTTCGCGGCGGCCATCGAGCAAGTGCGGCAAACCGGCGAAGGCGTGCTCAACGTTGCCGCTCCGCCGTCATTCGCTGCACGCTGGCTGGTGCCGCGGCTGGCGCGTTTTTCGGCGGCCTGTCCCGGCATCGACCTGCGTCTCTCGAGCAGCGCTGGTGCCGTCGATCGCCGGGGAGAGGCGCGTTCCCTCGACGATGCCATGCCCGACCTGCGGGCCTCGGACAGCCAGGTGGCGATCCGCTTCGGGACCGGCAACTATCCCGGCTTCCAGGTCGATCGCATCATGACCCCGGCCTGGGGACCGGTGTGCAGCCCGCGTCTGCCGTCGGAGGCGAAACCGCTGGCTACGCCGGCGGATCTGCGGCAGCACGTGCTGATCCACGACGAAACGGTCAACGATGAAGAGCGCCAACCCGGTTGGCGCGAGTGGTTGGCCACCGTCAAGGTTAGCGGGATCGACGCCGAGCGCGGGCCGCGTTTTTCCAATTCGCTGCTGGCCATCGAAGCGGCGCTGGATGGGCAAGGCGTGGCGCTGTCACTGCGCCCTTTGGTCGAAGCCGACATTGCGGCCGGGCGCCTGATCGTACCTTTCGAGCACTCGGTGCCGTCTCCTTATGCCTACTATTTGGTCGTCCGCAAAACCATCGCGGCACGCCCCTCGGTGGCCGCTTTCCGCGACTGGCTACTGCGTGAAGCTGGAGCCTTGAGCGGCATCTGAGCTTTGGCGGGGAGGAGGGCGTATAATCCGCGCCTTTCTCCAAGCGCAGAAGCGTGTGAGCACACTTTCCTGGATCATTACCGTAGCCCTCGCCGGCGGCGCTCTCAGCGTCGTGGCGGCCGCTGCCCTGAGCGTTGCGCTCGGCACGCATCGGGTCAGCATGCTCATCTCTTATGCAATCGGTGCCCTGCTGGGAGCTGCTTTTCTAGAGATTCTGCCGCATGCACTCGAGCATGGTCAGCCGCAGCGCATGGCCAGCACCGTGCTGTTCGGCATCCTGGTTTTCTTCGTGCTCGAAAAGCTGGTTCTCTGGCGGCATTGCCACCACGATCATTGCGAGGCGCACGAAGCGCACGCCCCCGCCAACGATCATGGACGTTCCGGCCTGCTGATCCTGGTCGGCGACACCTTCCATAACTTCGTCGACGGCATCCTGATCGCTGCCGCCTTCCTCGAAAACACCGAGTTGGGCATCGTTACCGCCTTGGCCATCATTGCCCATGAAATCCCGCAGGAAGTCGGCGACTACCTGATCCTGTTGCATTCCGGCTATAGCAAAATGAAAGCGCTGGCCTACAACCTGTTGTCCAGTCTGGCGACGTTGGTTGGCTCTTTACTCGCCTATTACGCATTGTCGGAACTGACCGAGTGGATTCCATACTTGCTCGGCCTGGCCGCTGCCAGCATGATCTACGTGGCCGTCGCAGACCTCATTCCCGGGCTGCACAAGCGTACCGAGCTCAAGGCCACCCTGCAGCAGGTGTTGTTGATCGGCATGGGCGTGGCCTCGATTGCCGTGGTCCAGGCCCTGGTCGGCGAATAACTCCCGCTTTCCGACCACCGGGCTCTCTCTTCGTTATACAGAGATTGGCCGGCAAACCTAGGGGGTCTCTTCTGGTGTTTCCTTGGTAGCTTGCAGTTCCTTGAAGCGGCGGCGCTCCCGACGCACCTTCGAGCCGGCAAAATATATTATCAATCCGCAGGGAAGCAGTCCGTAGAAGGCGAAAGAAATGATACCGGCGATGATGCTCGGTTCATTGGCTGCCACCAGCAAGGTGACGTAGAGCCAGCCGATTACGATGATCAAGGATAGATGCATTTTTTCTGAAGTGTCGCCTTGGGCATTGAATTTCGCCGTAAGCGTGTATCATTTTTGATAGTTGCGGGTTTGTTTCAAAATCCCGGTGGCTTGCAACAATGTACGCAAGCTGCCTCAATTGAGCGGGTAATTATGCATGCAAATGCATTGACAGCCTCAGGGGCGGTATGCAGAATCCAAAAGCTCATACCCCAAGGCTAGCGAGAAGACATTTCCATGGCGCAAGGATCGAACAATAACGACGCATTCCTGGGCTCGGCCATGCAGTTCATGCAGGCGGGACAGAATATGGCCCAGCAGTTCATGGAATACCTTGGCAAAGCGGGCAGTGCCAATGCGAACGTGCCGCCTCCAGCGGTCGATCCGCAGGCAATGACCGCTTTGCAGAAACATTTTTCCGACCAACAGTTGTCCCTCTGGCAATCTGTGCTCGGCAAGCACCAGGGCAAGCCGGAAACCTTCAAGGTGGCTCCGGAAGCGGGGGATCGCCGCTTCAATTCGCCGGAATGGCAGCAGAGCCCAGTATTCGACTATCTGCACCAAGCCTATCTGCTCAATACGCGCTACCTGAAGGAAATGGTCGAGCTGCTGCCGTCGCAGGACGACAAGGCGCGCGAACGCATGCGCTTCCTGGCACGGCAGATTTCCGATGCGATGGCGCCGACCAATTTCGCCGCGACCAATCCCGAATTCATCAAGTTAGCCCTCGAAACCAAGGGGCAGAGCATCACCGACGGCATCAACAACCTGATCAAGGACTTCGAAAAAGGGCGCATTTCGATGACCGACGAGTCGCTCTTCGAAGTCGGGCGCAACATCGCCACGACCGAAGGTGCCGTGGTCTATGAAAATGAAGTGATGCAGTTGATCCAGTATGCACCGCTGACCGCCAAGGTGGGGTCTCGCCCCATCGTTGTCGTACCGCCGTGCATCAACAAGTTCTACATCATGGATCTGCAGCCGGAGAATTCGCTGATCCGTTTTATGGTCGAGCAGGGCAACACGGTTTTTCTGGTGTCTTGGCGTAATCCAAAGGAAGAGCAGGGCGAGCTGGGCTGGGATGATTATCTCGAACAGGGGCCGATTGCCGCACTGCGTGTGGCTCGCGAAATCACCAAGGTCAAGCAGATCAATGCGCTGGGCTTCTGCGTCGGCGGCACGATTCTGACCTCTGCGCTGGCGGTGCTGAAAGCGCGCGGCGAGAGCCCGGTGGCTTCGCTGACCTTACTGACGACGCTGCTCGATTTCTCGGATACCGGCGAGATCGGTCTGTTCATCGATGAGCAGGGCGTTGCCACGCGGGAGGCCACCATCGGTCAGGGTGGGTTGTTGCCGGCACGCGATCTGCAGAATACCTTCTCCTTCCTGCGCGCCAACGATCTGGTCTGGAATTACGTCCAGAACAACTACCTGAAGGGCCAGAAACCACAGGCATTCGACCTGCTGTACTGGAATTCCGATTCGACCAATCTGCCAGGCAAGTTCGCCTGCTGGTACATGCGCCACCTGTATCTGGAGAACAGCTTGCGCGTGCCGGGCAAACTAACCATGTGCGGCGAGAAGGTCGACCTGGGCCAGCTCGACATGCCGGTCTATCTGTTGGCAGCGCGCGAGGATCACATCGTGCCCTGGCAATCCGCTTACCGGAGTACCCGCCTGCTGGGTGGCAAGTTGCGTTTCGTACTGGGCGCCTCCGGGCATATTGCCGGGGTGGTCAATCCTGCCAGCAAAAACAAACGCAGTTACTGGGTCAATGAAGATATCAAGGCGGATGCGGATGGCTGGTTGGCCGCCTCCGAGGAAAAACCAGGCAGCTGGTGGAACGACTGGGCGGCCTGGAGCAAGTCTTTCATGGGAGAACAGCGAGCGCCGCGCAAGCCGGGGAACACCAAATACAAGCCGATCGAACCGGCGCCCGGTCGTTATGTGAAAGAACGCGCGGTCTAACTTTCCCAAGGAGACTAAGATGTCGCGAGTAGCATTGATTACTGGGGGTATGGGCGGCTTGGGTGAGGCCATCTGCATCAAGATGGCGGCACTGGGCTACAAGGTGGTGACCACTTATTCGCCGGGCAATAGCAAGGCGGAAGAGTGGCTGAAGAACATGAACAACATGGGTTATGGCTTCAAGGCCTACCCGTGCGACGTCACCAATTTCGATTCGGCCAAGGCCTGCGTCGAGACGGTCAGCAAGGAGGTCGGCCCGGTCGACGTGCTGGTCAATAACGCGGGTATCACCCGCGATATGACCTTCAAGAAGATGACTAAGGCCGATTGGGATGCGGTGATGAACACCAATCTCGACTCCGTCTTCAACATGACCAAACAGGTTATGGACGGCATGGTCGAGCGCAAGTGGGGGCGGGTCATCAATGTCTCGTCCGTCAACGGCCAGAAAGGCGCCTTCGGCCAGACCAACTACTCGGCGGCCAAGGCTGGTATGCACGGTTTCACCAAGGCGCTGGCGCTGGAAGTAGCCAAGCAGGGCGTGACCGTGAACACCATCTCGCCGGGTTATATCGGTACCAAGATGGTCATGGCCATTCCGCAGGAAGTGCTCGACTCGAAAATCCTGCCGCATATCCCGGTCGGTCGTCTGGGTAAGCCGGAAGAAATCGCCGGCCTCGTTGCGTATCTCGCTTCCGATGAAGCAGCTTTTGTGACCGGGGCCAATATTTCCATCAACGGTGGTCAGCACATGTTCTGACCGCCGAATTTTCAACCTACACATTTCATCAACAAGGAAGGAAACACAATGACGCAACGCGTTGCTCTCGTTACCGGTGCCATGGGCGGCCTGGGTACTGCCATCTGCCAACAACTGGCCAAGGCCGGTCATAAGGTGGTTGCCGCCTACCACCCGCAATTCGACAACAAGGACGAGTGGCTGAAGGAACAGGCTGCTGCCGGTTTCAGCGATTTCGTCTGCGTTGCCGGTGACGTTTCCGTGCTCGAAGACTGCCAGAAGATGGTTGCCGAAGCCGAAGCCGCTTGCGGTCAGGTCGACATCCTGATCAACAATGCCGGCATCACCCGCGACCGCATGTTCGCCAAGATGGAAAAGGATGGCTGGGATGCTGTTATCGCCACCAACCTGACCTCCCTGTTCAACATGACCAAGCAAGTCTCCGCCAAGATGGCCGAGCGTGGCTGGGGTCGTATCGTCAACATTTCTTCGGTTAACGGTGTCAAGGGTCAGGCTGGCCAGACCAACTACTCCGCTGCCAAGGCTGGCGTAATCGGCTTCACCAAGGCTCTGGCTGCCGAACTGGCCGCCAAGGGCGTGACCGTCAACGCCATCGCCCCGGGCTACGTCGCGACCAAGATGGTCATGGCGATCAAGCCGGAAGTTCTGCAGACCATCGTCGACTCCGTGCCGATGAAGCGCCTGGCCAAGCCGGAAGAAATCGGCTACGCCTGTGCCTACCTGTCGAACGAACTGTCCGGTTTCACCACCGGCGCCACCATCAACATCAATGGCGGCCTGTACTATCAGTAATCTGGCCCACGGGACAGATAGCAAACGAAAGCCCGGCGATTGCCGGGCTTTTTTTATACTCTCATCAGGGATATAGAGCGAGGGCGAAAAGTGCAGGCTGAGCATGCGCGGACTGACAAATGGCGGAAGATGGGCTGTTACCTGTTCGTCGCCGGCGTCGTGCTGGTCAGTGGTTGTGCTGCTCCGCGTCGGCCTGCGCCGGTCGAGCCCGAGAAGCCCGTCCCGGAAAGCACCTGGCGGGCCGTCGAGTGCGCTATCGCCGAGCGGGCCAAGGAGGCCGAGGGGGCGGCGGATAGTTTCGCACGCGGCGAAATGCAGCGCTGGAAACTGCTAGTTAGCCACCGGACGGAAAAGGAATTCATTCCCTGGTATTCCGGCTATTGGACGCAGCGCTGGCTGAGCGTGAAATCCGCCTGGTATCGCCTGGTTTCGGGTGGGGAGACGGCCGGACCGGAGAATAAGCTGGTCGCTTATCTCCAAGACGAATACCGGGACAGGGTCTTGCATCCGGTGGCCGGACAGATCGATTTCGATACGGTGCGCAGTCATGCCGGCAAGATATATCTTGAGCGACTGCGTGAGCAGCTGGCCAATTTGCCGGGAAACTACCGGATGTCCGAACGGCAGTTCAATACGCATCTACAAACGCTGCCGGTGATAAACCTCGGACCGCCCCCCAGCCGCAATGCGGCGCTGTCCGAATTGCTGTCGCGGGATGGCGTCAATGGTCAGCCGGCGTTTCTCGCCTTGAACGAGCATTTGCAGCAGAAGGCGCAGCATCAGTCGGGCAAGGATTCGCCCCCCCGCCTGACGCCGGTGGCACAGCGCATCAGTGAGCAGTTGGTCGGCCAATTGGCGATCAGTGGTGGTAGCAGCGCCGTATCGACCCTGGTTGGCGGGGTGGCCGGAACGGCTATTTCAATTGGCGCGGTCGGCCTGGGCGTCGTGCTACACGAGATGGGGCGCGAAGCGCAGGAGCAGGAATTGCGCGATAGCCTGAACCTGGCCCTCGACGATGCCTGGTCGGAACTGGTCGAGGATCGCGAGAGCGGCGTACTGGCCGGGGTAGCCTACTTGTCGTCGCACATCGTTCGACTGTGCCGTCGCCCGTTGGCCAGCGGAATCTCGGTCGATGATGCTGAGACGCCCGATGAAGGCGATGGCGACAAATAGATGTGGGCCACATGTCCAGGGGCCGCAGCGCAAAAAAGTCCATGAAATTTCACTAGGTTTTGCATTGCAGCAGCCAAGTTTTCACTTTGGAGTATGGCTTATTCGCTATAATGTTGCACTGCACACAGACTTCACTTTGAGGATCGCAGCATGTCGGAATCGGTACGCCTGATCAAGAAATACCCCAACCGCCGTCTTTACGATACCAAGACGAGTGCATACATCACGCTGGGGGATGTGAAGGATCTGGTGCTGAAGTACGAAGTATTCAAGGTGGTCGATGCAAAGACCAGCGAAGACCTGACGCGTAGCATCCTGCTACAGATCATTCTGGAAGAGGAAACCGGCGGCATGCCGATGTTCTCCAGCGAACTGCTCTCCGGCTTCATCCGTTTCTACGGTAGCGCCACCCAGGGCATGCTCGGCAAGTACCTGGAAAACAACATGAAGACCTTCGTCGATTTTCAGCAGAAGCTACAGGAGCAGTCGCGCACCATGTACGGCGGCGACAACGCCAGTGTGCAGGCCGATTTCTGGAACCAGTTCCTGAATTTCCAGCAGCCGGCCATGCAGAGCATGATGTCGGCCTACATGGACCAATCCAAGAAGATGTTCCAGTCCATGCAGGATCAGCTACAGAGCCAGACGCGCAACATGTTCACCGGCTTCCAGTTGAATCCGAACGAAAAAGACGGCAAGTAACCGCTTGCCGTTCAGATAAAAAAGCCGGGCAAGCCCGGCTTTTTTATCTTTCAGCGGTATTAGGTATCACCTGCCCCCAGACAGACTTTCCGCCACGCGGTAGCCTGAAGGGGGCATTCCTATACGAGCGCACCGTCTGTATGTAGCACTTGCCCCCTCCCACCGCCTCTCCGCCGGGATATTCATTCTCTAAACATTGAACTGGCCTGCTATTTGGCTGACTTGCTTGGAGACTTACATGGGAATGACTATGGGGCACCTCGGCCTGCGACACACGCTGGCCCGTGCTCGCGGCACTAAACTTGAGTTGCTCCGCCAGCGCACCAAAATCCTGGCTGAACTAGAGGCAAAAAATAAGGAGCTCACGCAACTCGATGCAGAACTGGACAGGCTAGAGGAGCAAGCACAACACCTGCAGACTGCCTTGGCCGCTGTTTATGTGGACGCCTCGACCAACATCGAACCGAGACAGACTTTCCCTAAAAAGCGCTTTACGTCTTGGGGAGGCATCACCAGAAGCATTCTTGCGCTATTTCGTGCCGCAGACGGTTGTGCGCTGCGGAAGTCGGAAGTTGCTGAGTTCCTTCGTGGGGAGTTAGGCCTCAACTTCGATACGCCGGCGGAGGAAGTTCAGTTTCGACGGTATGTCCAACAATCCCTAAAAAACATGTATCAAGCCGGCCACCTAGAACGGCTCCATGCCAAAGTAACGGGGACGGAAGGCCTATGGCGTCTCAAGGGTTCGTCCGAGTAAGGCCTGCCCATCGCGTCAGCCTGGTCAAGCAATACCGCCGGCTCCTCGGCGAACGTAAGTTCTGGGCCGCCCGAAGCCATCACCCAAAGGCAGCCCTTGAGCTGGCCAGGCTCAACACGGCAATTGAGGCCCTGGCCAAAGCACTGCCCCTAGTTGCACCAGGTGTCGTACTTGCGGAGCTGCGGCCCCTCCGGTTTCACCTAGCCGTGCCATTGCCTGGGCATGCGCTGAAGCGGGCTGTCCTCGCGGGTCTCCGGAAGCTCGGCAGCCCAACCGTGGAGGAGCTGACCGCGCATATTGTGGCGACTCAGGGTATCGACCTTGAACTTCACGACGTCGGCAGGTTGCACTGGCGTGTGCAAGCGATTCATGATGCGTTGCTTGCCAAGACAAAACTGGCTCCTTCGGCGCTTAGCTCTATAGGTTGATTTATCGCCAATAGGACGGAACAAGGACCGGCATCGCTATACCTGCCGACAACTACACAGGAGGTCGGTATGAATCTACGATTGGTAATAGCACTAGGGCTTATTGGCACTTTGCAAGGATGTGCTCTCGGCCATGCTGCACTGGTAACAGTATTCGCCTCCCCTGGCCCCAAGGTATGTCGAGTAACCATGCATGGCGACGGAACACCTGGCGTACGTGAGCGGCTCGACGTCTCTTTGGAACAGGACGGTAGTCGCAAGCCAGCATCAGAGTCCTATAATGGAAACGGCTACGCCTATTATTCTGGTGAACACGAGTGTTCATTCACAGGAGCTTTGGCGATAAAAGTACGCACCCGTACGGGTGCCGTTATTAACGTGCACGAATACTTACGCGACCTGCCCGTTAAGCCTGAGGCTGCCTACGGAATCATGTCTCTCAAACTGGAGCGAGACAAAATAGTCGTTCAATGGGCCAAAAATACGAACAAAACCGTAATTACCCTGCACGCAGAGCCGAAGTCGTGGGTATACACATCCAAAGAAACACTCCTAGCTATCCCGCTTAACTAGCCTTGGTCGCATTGGCCGGTGCTACATACAACCGATGCACCGGCCGGCCATCCTCAAAGCTCACTACCGAGTCATGCAGCCGCTTGTTGCCCTGCCAGTACGCGGACCAGTCCCGCGATGGCCGGGCTCGTAAGCAAGCTTCCAGCACCCGCGCAAAGATGCGGCCGTTGTCCTGCCGCCGCGTGTCCTCCCGAAATGCAATCTCGTAGGCATACACGTCCAGGTACTTCCGCTTCAGCTTGTGAATCTGGCCAAACAGCAGCCGGCGGAACCGGGCGATGAACGATTCCGACTGGTTCTGGTTGGTGCCATCCTCGGTGCAGTAGGTCTCGTTGTGCGGCACCACCTTGTGGTCAAACCAGATGCCCAGCTCCGTGAAGCCGTTGGCCTCATCGGTGACCACCGTGGCGTCATAGGCCACGTTGGCCCGTACCGCGGCCACGATGTCGTTGGAGTTCTCCGACGGGATGACCACGATGCGGCTGCGGTCCGCCCCTCCGCCATCGTTGGTGCCTCGCTGCCGAATGACCAGGACGGAACACTTCTCAGGGTTCTGGTTCTCGGCCAGGCGCCGGTCCTTGCGCTCGGCCTTCTTGTTCTTCGGCCGGCGGTAGGTATGGACGTAGGCACCATCCACCTCGACTGTGCCCTCGAACTTGCTCAGGTCCTGCTTGAGCCATAGGGACTCCCGGACCTTGTGCAGGAGCACCAGGGCGGTCTTGTATTGGACATCCAGGTCGCGCATCAGCTGGCAGGCCGACAGGCCTTTGACGGCATTCACGTAGAGGGCGATGGCGCCCAGGATTTTCTGGAGGGGCAGCTTGGCGTTGGCGAAGACCGTGCCTGACGTGACGGAGAAATACTCTTTACAATCGCGGCAACGCCAGCGGTCCTGGCGCTCCCGAAAATAGTGCTCCCGAACCACCCCGCAATGCGGGCATACCTGCTTGTGCTCGGCACCCCAGCGGACACGCGCGAACATGTCGCGCGCCTCGCCATCGCTGAAGGCCAGTAGCTTGGCCAGCGATAGCGTGCGTGCTTGGGCGGAGAGGAGATAGTGCTGAGACATCGGGCATGACAGGGCCTTGGACTAACCGTGTAACCACCACTGTTTCTGCCTCCTGGCCGTGTATTCGCCAATGCGTTGTATTGCATCGCCAAATGGTTTTTTTGCACCGGCTTAAAACAGGGGCGGCAAGCGGCTCTGTCGGCGCACACGGCACAACATAAGGACTGACGATGAAGGACCATTGGGAAAGCGAGGCCGCAGGCATCCTGAAGGGCCTGTTGGCTCGTGATGACGTCGGCTACAAGAAGCTGGCGCTCGAGCTAGGGAAGCTGGGCATTCAGGAAACGGAGCGGGCGTTGCGGAACAAGATTAATCGTGGCGCCTTCTCCTTTCCGTTCTATCTCAGTTGCCTGGTGGCATTGGGTTATGAGGACGTACGCTTCACTGTTCGGCCGCCGAAGCCGAAGAGTGAAGGCGGACGCGAGACCCCGCATATCGTCTGAACGAGCCGACGACCTTGCCGAACACCTCGAAGCTGAATTCGGGGCGAATCGCGGGGTAGGCCTGGTTGCCGGGCTGTAGGTAGAACTCATCGGCCTTGTCGTCGTAGGCCAGGAATTTCACGGTGAAGTCGTTATCGACGATGGCCACGACGATATCGCCGGGTTTGGCCGGTGCGCCTTTCTGGACCACCACAATGTCGCCCTCGAAGAGGCCTGCGTCCTCCATGGAGTCCCCACGGACCTCGAGCAGGACGGTCTTGGAGGGGATGGCCACCAGGTGCTCATCGATGGAGAGGGTCTTGAGTGGATTGCCGAAGGCGGGGTGTGGTGTGCCGGCGCGGACGGTATCGACCACTTCGCGCTCGAAGAAGCGCTTGGCGGGTGCGAGGCGGCCTGTTGGACCGGATTCGAGGTAGCCACGCTCCTTGAAGCGTTTGGCGAGGGCGGAAACTGAGGAAGACGATTTGAGGCCGAGCAGTTCGCCTATCTGGGCGAAGGACGGCAGGACGCGGTGGGTCGCGTAGTAGTCCTGAAGCTTCTGCAGGTATGTTTCATCGCTCATCATGCCCTCGTCGAATGTTTGTTCGATAAAGGCATGATACTGGATGAATAGCCAGTGTCAACTGGCAAACAGGCTATTAGAGATAGCTTTGCACCGTCGCCTTGAGGCGGTCCGCGTGGTTATAAATCTCATCAAGGTCGGCTAATGGGACCCGCTCCTCATTCTTTTCGGCATCCATGACGCCAATAACCAAACGGGATGTGTTGTTGAACCGTAGCCGGCAAATCGGTTTGCGGTTGTTGTCGTCCAAGAGAATGGCGCAGTAGCTCTGGGCATCTCGCATCACGATTCGCTTGGTAGCAACCAGGTCGCGCAGGATGGCACGAACGATATGGAAGCCTTCGATTTCTTCGAGGGTCGTGGTGATGGAGGCCGTGTCTCCACTGGGAGCTTCTGAGGTTCCTTGGGTCGAGGCGGTGGCGGGCTGGACCTGTTCGGCAGCCTGCTCTGGGGCCATGGCAACGCGCAAGCGGTCGTTGATGCGGTCACCGATGAGCTGTTGGAAGGCGCGTTTGGTGATGGATGTGAATTGCTCCTTGACCGCGGGGGTGAAGCGCTTGCCGGCGAGGTGGTCGGCAGCGACCAGGCGGACGAATTCTTCTGACGGGTTGGTCATCCATTCGGCAAGCTGGTTTTGGATAATCCGCGTGTACTTCAGGTCGTTCGCTGTCATCAGAATCGTATCGACATCGAAGGCAGCCTTGGCGAATTTCTTGAGCTCGTCGACCTCCTGGTCCTTGAAGTCGAGGAGGTTGAATTCGAGGAAGGGCTTCTCGTCCATCTTGTTGGGCTGCTCCAGGTCGGTGAAGAACTGGTAGCGGATGCCGTTGGTCAGGACGCCGAATCGGGCTTCGGTGACGTGGAAGTAGCGGAACAACTGGGACGCGTGATTGACGTTGAGCTCAGCACCGCTCTTCTTGCATTCGAACAGGATGATGGGCTTGCCGCTGCTGAGGATGGCGTAATCGACCTTTTCGCCCTTTTTCATGCCGACGTCAGCGACCAATTCGGGGGTGACCTCGAGCGGGTCGAACACGTTGTACCCTAGGGCCTGGATGAATGGCATCACCATGGCGTTCTTGGTGGCTTCTTCCGTCTGGATGAGGTCCTTGGTGTTGCTGATACGGGTTGCGAGCGCACGAAGCTGGTCGATGAAGTCCATGACAATTCCCTATGCAGAGTGGTTTTCTGATTATTCCAGAATCGTACAATCTGCGCAGCATGGAGGCCGCGATAGTCATACATTTTTTGCGAAAGCGGACGGTTACGCACGAGGCAAAAAACACGGTAAGGAGCTATACAAGCGGGGCATAACAGAAGCCCCAGCCTATCACCTACCTTTATGTATGAGGATTTTTATGGGTCGCATCTATTTGTATGTGCGCAATGAGCCGGACACCTTGGTGAGCGTATCGAAAGTGTTTGCAGCATTGGGGATTGACGCATCACTCGAGCCCAATGCGGGGCGGCGGCCGGAGCTCTGCATTGCGGTTATTCCGTGGAGTGCTGAACTTGTCGAACGGTTAGACCTTTTGATTCACAAGGAGCTTCCCCACAGCCCATTTCAGCTGGATTGCATTCCGGCTGACGGGAAAAACAGGGCGATTTTTATTCGCCACATACTCCACAAGGGCGACTGGCGTAAAACTCACGCAAGAGAAGAAAAGCCGAGAGGGGATAACTGGCCGTCTTCCCCCAGCACTACCGTCTTCCCCAAGCTAGAAGCTCGACACTAGCAAACTGAAATTTCGGGATACCCCTCAAGTCGTCTCGCCGAGATGACTTGCCATTCCTGAAGGAGCCCAGTTTCGGGCTCCCTTCCTCCCAGCACCAACCCATCAAAATCAGCCATCGCGAACTCAGGGTCCAGCAGGGGTCCTAGCTGGAGTTCGCCTTTGGAATTGACCAGGCTGAGCGACCGCCGGCCAGCATGGTGGCCGAGCCGTAGTAGCCCCACGTAAACCGTTGGCTCTAGCGCCAATGCGCCAGCAATGCGTAGTGGTCGAATGTCCAACACTTGTGCCATGGCACACCTCGGTTCGGAAATGAGCCAACACTACGCCCTGGTCCGGTAGCGTTGGAGGGGCAACTGCTGCCGAGGCAGGGGGCGCTATATGTGGAATGACAGAACTCAGTCCTTTCACCTGCTCATCGCCTCTGCCGCCTCGCAACGAGGTACGCCTTCCATGGGGCGAAAATAGCTCGAAGTCCTTAGTCCATATTTCTGCAGCCAAGAACGGTAGGGCCTGTAGGCTAAACTGTCCTACTTGCGGTGGCGGGCTAGACGCCAAGCAGGGCTCCCAAAACCAGTGGCACTTTGCTCACATCAGTAATCATTGGTGTTCCGGTTCGCTTGAGAGCTTGGCTCATCGTCGAGCAAAAGAACTGATTATCGAACACAAGCGCCTATGGCTCCCCGCTGTCTCCGATTCCAGCATGCCCTTCGAATGCAAAATACCCATGATTCGAGAGGAAGTACCAATTTCGCTAGCGAATCAGCGCAGGCTTGATTTGCTAGCGATGTTTCCTGCGGCCGCCAAAATGGGAATTGAAATTTGCGTTACGCACCCAGTAGACGAAGCCAAAGAGCTGGATTTGCAAGGGTGGCCGTATCCCAGCCTAGAAATCAAAGTACGCGCGGGATTGGCATGGGCCCGTAGTGAGCAAGCATTTATTGAACATGTGCTTCAGGGCGCACCGCGCCGATGGATAAGCCTAGCGGGTTGGTTCAACGGAACGGAAGAAGGGCCTGAGGCGGATGCTCGAAAAAACTTTAGGCAGCGAGCTTTTGCGATATATGGAACCCGTCCATACAAGGAGTGCTTCAAGGAAGGATGTCGCCAATTAGCTAATGAGATTCCAGAGGTTTGGCACTACGTTGCCCACACTATCGCCAGCGGCCAACGGGATGACAGGCATCATGGAATGGTACGTAGCTCGGAGGTGGGTACGCTCTTGGGCATGTCCGCACAAGCAGTCGGAGGATTAGCTCGAAAAATTGAATTACCTGCGTGCCGGCCTTGGCGATATGAGTATCTATCGCCGTATACCGGTTACAGAATAATGTTGATTAGCCCCCAAGGGGTCATCGCATTATGGGGGGCAGCCACAGCAATGGCTAAGTCGCCCGCATCCCTAGCAGACCTTGGATTATTTCTTACTCGAATGCGTTCCTCCGCGTAGTTGCTGACCTTCATGAGGTAGCCGCGTAGAAAAGCAAAGCCGCCTGGGTTAGCAGGCGGCTTTTAGTTTGTCTAGGGGCAGGTGCTACCTAATACCGTCTTTCAGCGATTGGTGGCCGGTAGTTGTTTGATCCAGTCACGCTGGGCATCGCGGCGGCGCTTGTCGGTCAGGCGTTCGATGATGCGTTCGCGAATCTCGGCAAAGGGCAGCACGCCGAAGGGCAGGATTTCGTCGCAATACAGGATGTGTAGCCCGATCGGCGATTCGAGCACAGCACTGATTTCGCCCTCGTTTAGCGCAAAGGCCGCCGGTTCGAGTTCGGCGTAGAGCTGGTTGCGCTTGACCACGCCGAGTTCGCCGCCTTCCGTGGCGGTGGGACATTGCGAATGGCGCAATGCAGCCTCGCCGAATTTTTCGGCACTTTTGACGGTGCACCGCAGCGTTTCCAGGGTTTTGTGCGCTTTCGCCTTGTCCTGAGCGTTGTCGAAGGTGATCAGGATATGACGCAAGCGGCGCGCTTCCGGGCGGTCGAAGGCATCGGGGTGCAGGCGGTAGTAAATCTCGGCATCGACATCGCTGACGGCCGGCACGGCGGCGGCCACCTTTTCCAGCACAGCCTCGACGCGCAGGTCGCGTTCGACGGCCTTTTCCAGTTCGGCCTCATTGAGGCCGATGCGCTCCAAGTCGTGCGACATCTCGTCGCCGTTCTGGTAGCGCTGGCGAATCTCGTCCAGCCGTGTCGCCAGCGTGGCGGCCGGGACGAAGACCTGTGCCGCCTCGTCACTGGCCAGGATGCGCTGCTCCAGGCTGTCCTGCTTGCGGGCGACTTCGCTAACGCGGCTGCGCTCGGGTTCGGATAGCGTTTCTGGCGCTTTCTGGAAAAGCTCCCAGGAAAGTTTCAGTTCGAGATAGGCGCTCAACATGATGCTCATTCCTTGCTTTCGATGGCTTCCAGCAGGGCTTCCGGAATCTGTAACAGACGACCGGGCAGGTTGTCGAAATGAATGTGATAAGCCACGCCGCCGGGGGCATCGCGGATGACCTTGATCACTTCGCCGCGCGCGCCCAGATGCACCAGCACCTCACCGCCGACGGCCAACTCCTTGGTGGCCACGACCTTCTCGCGGAATTCAAACTTGGACGGTGTCCACGGTTCGTCGGCGCCGATCAGCTCTTCCTCGCGGCAGCCGACGATCTTGCCTTCGTCGAGGAAATTGACCGAGTAGATGATCTGGTCTTGCAGGAAGGTACCGACATCGATGACATAGCCGATGCTGCCCCGGCGGACCAGGAAGGCTCCGGGGTCGAGACCGGGGTAGGTTCCGTCATTGCGGACGTTACGAGTCAGACGTACGGCCTCGCCGTAGTCCCAGCGGGCGTTCATCATTCTGTGCGAAAGACCTTGTCGATGGAAACGAAGGAACTGAAGCCGCCTTCCGGCTTGGCCTGGTTCTGGAAAACGGCGAAAACCTTCTCGGTAATCGAGTTGGATTCGACGAAGTCCTGATAGGCGCGCTCCAGCCACAGCCGGTAGATGCCACGTTGCTGTTCCTCGTCCGGTGGCAGGTTCGGAGCCTGCTTGGCCATGTAGTCGTGGAAGCGCTGCAGGATATGCAAGCGGTTCACATGGACGACCGATTGATCGAAGGGAATGTCGAAGTATTCCAGGAAGTCTTCGGCCGAAACCAGTTCTTCGAGGGCTTCTTCCAGAGTCAGGGTGATGTCTTCCATGGGGCCTCCTCAGGCGACGGCTAGGTTGAGATTGGATTCTTCGGCCAGGGCATTGTCACCCTGAAATTCTTCGACTACTTCAAGCAGCTTGGCTGCACCGAGATGGTCCCGGCTATCCAGCGCGGCAAGCTTGGTCAATCTTTCGCACGACTCGGCGATACGTCCCTGGCGCAACAAAACCACGCTTTCAGCCTTCAGGGCAAGCAGGTAGAAGCGCAGTAGACCGAAGGAAGTGGCGGCGGCCGAGCCAAGCTGGGCTTCGTCGAGCTGGCGCCAGTCGGCCGGGATGCCAAGGTGGCGAGCCGAGATGCGCTTGGCGTGTTCGGCGACGATCAGTACGTCATCCAGCCGGTGCTGGTAGAAGTAGTAGCGATAGAGCGCGACCAGCACGGTCAGGTGTTCGGGCGCCAGCAAGTGGGCGCGCAGCAAGGACAGCTCAGCGCTCGGGTCGCCATAGTCTTCGGCAGCACTGGCGATCAGGCGCTCAGCCTCTTCAGGCAGGGCGTCCTCGAAGTACAGCTTGCAGTCGGAGAAATCGAGCAGGTCCATGGGGTGTGTTCGGCTTTCAGTGCATGGACTCGTGCTCGCAGCACAAGTCACCAGCCGTGCAGGTATTGCACTGGCCGCTGTGGTCGGGCGGAGGCGGTTCGTGGCGCAGTTCGGCCAGTTCCTTCTCCAGAGTTTCGATGCGTTCGATCAGGCAGGCAATGGACTTGGCCACCGGGTCGGGCAGGATGTTGTGGTCGAGGCTGATGCCATCTTCCGGGCGGGCGGTGCCGGCGCGGGTATCGACGATGCGGCCGGGAATGCCGACCACCGTGCGGTCGGCCGGCACGTCCTTGACCACCACCGAGTTGGCGCCGACCCGGACACGCTCGCCGACGGTGATCGGACCGAGGACCTTGGCGCCGGCACCGACCACCACGCCGCTCAATAGGGTCGGATGGCGCTTGCCCTTGTTCCACGAGGTGCCGCCCAGCGTGACGCCGTGGTAGAGCGTGACGTCGTCGCCGACTTCGGCGGTTTCACCGATCACCACGCAGGCGCCGTGGTCGATGAAGAAGCGGCGGCCGATGGTGGCGCCGGGGTGGATATCGACGTTGGTCAGCGTCCGGCTGAGGAAGGAAAGGAAGCGGGCCGGGAAGCGCCAGCCGCCCAGCCACAGGCGATGCGAGATGCGATGCGCGAGGATGGCATGGACGCCGGGGTAGGTGGTCAGCACCTCCAGCGTCGAGCGGGCAGCTGGGTCGCGCTGGAAGACGCAGGCCAGGTCTTCCTTGAGGGTGGCCCACAGGCCGGGGGCAGCCATTGCGTTTGCAGTCATGGTCATCGCTTCAGACATGGAGGTGGCTCCTGACGGAGGCCAGCAGCGCGCACAGGTCTGCGGCTTCCGGCGGGTGCTTGTGGGCGGAGACGAAAGTACGAATGGCCGGCAGCAAGGCATGAGCCTCGTTTTCGTTCAGCTCGATGCCCAGGCTGGCATAGACGACTTGCACGGCGCGCGAGCCTGAATGTTTGCCGAGTACGATGCGATGCGTCTGGCCGACCTCGCTCGGGTCGAAGCCCTGGTAGTTGTCCGGATGCTTGAGCAGGCCATCGACGTGGATGCCGGCTTCGTGCGTGAAGGCGCCGGCGCCGACCACGCTTTTCTGCCACGGAATGGCCCGCCCGGAGGCATTGGCAACGCGGCTGGAGAGGGCCGGGAAACCCTTGAGGTCGATGCCAGTGTCAATGGCGTGCAGCTTCTTCAGGCCGAGCACCACTTCTTCCAGCGGTGCGTTGCCGGCCCGCTCGCCCAGGCCGTTGACCGTGGTATTGACGTGGGTGGCGCCAGCCTTGCAGGCAGCCAGCGTGTTGGCCGTGGCTAGGCCCATGTCGTCGTGGGCGTGCATTTCGATTTCCAGCCCGCTATGGCGGCGCAGGGTGGATATCTTGTCGAAGGTGGAGAAGGGTTCGAGCACGCCCAGTGTATCGGCGAAGCGCAGGCGGCGGGCGCCGGCACGCTCGGCGGTTTCTGCCAGGGCGCACAGGAAATCCATGTCGGCGCGCGAGGCATCCTCGCAACCGACGCCGACTTCGAGGCCGAGGCTGAGGGCGGCACCGATATACTTGGGCAGTTCGCGCAACAGCCAGGCGCGTTCTTGTTTTAGTTTGTAGGCTAGATGCTGGTCGGAAGCCGGTACCGAAATGTCGATCAGGTGGGCGCCCAGATCGGCACAGGCGGCGATGTCGGCCGCATGCATGCGGCTCCATACCATCAGGCGCGGGGCTAGGTGCAAATCGGCGACGGCGCGGATGGATTCGCGCTCCTCTTCGCCCATGGCCGGAATGCCAACTTCCAACTCCGGCACGCCAATGGCGGCCAGGTGGCGGGCGATGGCCAGTTTTTCGTCGAGCGAGAAGGCGACCCCGGCCGACTGCTCGCCGTCGCGTAGCGTCGTGTCGTTGATGGTGACGAATGGGGTTGGGCTCATGGCATTCTCCTCGCTACCTCTCTAGCAAGGGTGGTGCCAAGAACTAAGTTATTGATTTGTTGTTATTAATTACTTTCCTTCTGACCCGCTGTCGTGACTGTGTCGGGTATGCGACAAGGCCGTTGCCCAATGGCAGTGCTGCGGTGCACCGGGCAAAAAGGGCAAATTTCAGGCCGCGCCGGATCCGTCATTCTTATGTTGCAACCACTTGAGCAGGGTGGCGAACAGGAGCTCCGGATCGACCGGCTTGGCAACGAAATCGTTCATGCCGGCTTCGAGGCAGTTCGCCCGGTCTTCGGCGAAGGCGTTGGCGGTCAGCGCGAGAATCGGGAGGGGGTGGCCAGCGGGCAGGGCGCGGATTCGGCGGGTGGCTTCCAGGCCGTCCATGCCGGGCATCTGCATGTCCATCAGGATCAGGTCGTAATCGTGGGCCTCGACCATGGCGATCGCCTGTCGGCCATCTTCGGCGTATTCAACGTGTAGGCCCACTTCGGACAGAAGGCTTTGGGTGATTTCGCGGTTGATCGCCTCGTCTTCAGCCAGCAGGATGCGTCGCCCGGGGTAGTGGGTGCGCAATAAGGTTTCGGCCGGAATGTCGGCGACCGGCTGCGGACCGGAACTGGTGCCGCCTTGCCTTTTCTTCAAGGTGACGGTGAACCAGAAGCGGCTGCCGACACCCGGTTCGCTGTCTGCCCCGGCGCTGCCGCCCATCAGTTCGGCCAGCTTGCGCGTGATGGCCAGGCCCAGGCCGGTGCCGCCGTATTTGCGGGTTGTCGTGTTGTCAGCCTGCTCGAAGGAATGGAACAGGCGGGGTATAAATTCCGGCGCGATGCCGATGCCGCTGTCTTCGACTTCGAAGCGCAGGCGCCTGGTTTCGCCACAGTCTTCATCCAGTAGCACGCGCAGTTTGACACCGCCGTGTTCGGTGAACTTGATGGCGTTGCTAGCGTAGTTGAGCAACGCTTGTTGAATGCGCGTACCGTCGCCGAGCAAGGCCGGCAGCGGGGCGTGTGGCTCGACCGTGAAGGCCAGCCCCTTGGCGGCGGCGCGATCGTGCAAGATGGAGAGGACATTGCCGAGCAGGCTGTCAATGTGGATTTCCTTCTCCTCGAGCGTCAGCTTGCCGGCTTCGATTTTCGACAGGTCGAGGATGGCGTTGATGATATCGAGCAGGTGCGAGCCGGCCGCTTCCAGCTTGTCCAGGCGCACTGCCTGCTCGCCGGAAATACCGGCGCGACGGATCAGGTGGGCCATGCCGGTGATGGCGTTGAGCGGGGTACGAATCTCGTGCGACATGTTGGCCAGGAAAGCACTCTTCGCCACATTGGCCGCTTCGGCCGCAGCTTTGGCTTCACTGAGTGCGCGCGTACGTTCGTCAACCAGCTTTTCCAGGTTGATCCGGTAGTCGTTCAATTCATCGACGATAGCTTTTTGTTCTGAAATGTCGACGCAAAAACCGATATAGCCGAGGAAGTTGCCGTTGCTGTCGTAGCGTGGGTTGCCGTCATCGCGAATCCACCGGTAGACGCCGTCGGCACGGCGCAGGCGATAGACCATGCTGAACGGGGTGCGGTGATCGAAGGCATTTTCGTACACACGAATGCAATGCGGCCGGTCTTCGGAATGTACGCCTTCCTGCCAGCCGTTGCCTAATTCCTGTGCTAGCGAACGTCCGGTGAAGCGTAGCCAGGGTTCGTTGACGTAGTCGCACAGCTTGTTCTGGTCGGAGGTCCAGATCAGTGCAGCACCGCTGTTGGCCAGGTTCCGGAAGTGCTGTTCGCTCTCGCGTAGCAAGGCCTCGGTTCGGCGGCGCTCGGTAATATCCTGCAGGCTGAACTGCAGCAGATTCCGTCCGTGATGAGTGAAGGTCATCAGATTGACCTCGCCATCCCATTCGGTACCATCCGGGCGACGGTGGCGCCAGATGAAAACCATAGAGCCTTTTTCCCTGGCCTCAGCCAGTTTTTGCAAGGCAGCGATTTTCGAGGGTAGGTCGTCGTATTGTGTTGGCGCGGAAACATCGCTCGGCCCCAAACCGAGAACCTCTTCGACACCGGCATAGCCGTAGATGGTTGCGGCCGCCCGGTTGCAATCGATGAAGTGGCCGCTTTCCGGATCGAGCACGACCAGCGGAATACGCGACTCGGCGAAAAGCACCTTGTTGTAACTTTCACTGTCGCCCAAACGGGTCTGGGCAATCTTCAATTCGGTGATCTGCTCGCGCAGGCGAGCTTCCTGAGCATCGAGCTTGGCTTGATTCTGTTCCAGCATGAGCCGCATGGTTTCGTGGGCGCTCGCCAGATCGCGAATTTCGCGAACACCGCTGGGTACCGGCGCGGCAGCCGCGAAATCGAGTTGGCCGACCCGCTGGCTCGCCTCGGCCAGGGTTTCGAGCGGCTGGGCAAGACGCCTTGCCTGACGGTTGGAATAGACGATTCCCACCGTGAGCATCAGGCTCAGCCCGACTAGCCAGAGCAGGAGCAGGGGTGTCCAGTCCGGGGAAAAATCGCGGACCGGGGCCAGGGTCACGACCCACAGCTGCTGCGCGCCCAGCTTGTACGGGGTGATGCGGGCCAGCCAGGCGTCGTTGTTGGAGCGGAAGGGGATCAGCTCCGATTGCTCCGTCCAGGCGGCCAGGGCATCGTTGACTGCGGGCAGGCCAAGGCTTTCGGCGGGGCCAAGTATCTTACCCTGCCAGAGATTGGGGTCGGTTGCCGGCGGGGCGGTGGGCAGCCCGAGCACCCGCCGGTCGGCGGTCAGGATCAGGGCCAGTCCGTGTGCGCCAAGGTTGGCGCCGGCCGTTGTCGCGCTCAAGTCGCGCAGCATCAGGTCGACACCGACGATCAGGTCTCTTTTTCGCGTTGTCGGAACATGAATGGATGCGCTAATTCCTGGGTCGCCGCTGGTGAAGAAGGTATAAGGGGCAGTCCATTGCACGCGGGTTTTTTCGGCCAATGCGGTTCGGTACCAGGAACGCTGGCGCGGGTCATAATCGAGCGTCTTGTCGTAGGCGATGGCCTTGCCTTCTGGCGACTCCTCGATCATGCGATGCTGGCTGCCACGACGTTCGAGGTTGCTCAGGCGATTCAGCCAGCTGCCATCCGGGCGCTGCATCAACATCCAGCCCAGGCCGTCAGCCGTGCCGCCGACAGCCGAAGTGGCCAAGGGTTGGGTGGTAAGTAGCGGACGGAAAAAGCGATTAAAGCTATCGGCCGAGTCGGCCTCCGGCGGATTGGCGGCAAACCACTCCCGGGCCATGGTCAGCAGGCGTTCGGTCGGCTCGAAAATCTGGTCGAGGTGAGCTTCCAGCTTGGTTGCCGCGCCGATGAAACGGCTTTCGGCAATGCGCTCGATCATCGGTTGCAGGGCAAAGAGGAAAAGCAAAGCAGCCGAGAGCAGTAAGGGAACCGTGATGAGTGCCAGGGCGCGGCGCCGCAACACGCGTCTGAGCGGCAATGCGTCTACGTGGCCTGTTGGCATGCACCCTCTCCGATTTATCTGGCATTTATTATGTCATTCTAAATTTTTCTGATCGGACTGCGAATTAAAAAAAGCGCCCCGGAATTTCTTCCGGGGCGAACCGAGGTTGCTGCAGAGAGAGACGGTAAGGCCGGCGCTTAGCGAGGTCGCCGGCGGATGATCAGGCGTAGGTTGGCGCGAAGCTTTCCTGCGGGTTGGCCGACGGACCGTTGGCGCCCCAGTACGGCGACAGCTTGCGCAGCTGCTCGATGATCGGCGGCACGGCGGCGATGACGCGGTCGATTTCTTCCTCGGTGTTGTAGACCGAGAGCGAGAAGCGGATGGTGCCGTGCGCAGCCGTATAAGGGATGCCCATGGCACGCATGACGTGCGACGGTTCGAGCGAGCCGGAGGTGCAGGCCGAGCCGGAGCTGGCGGCGATGCCCATCTTGTTCAAGAGCAGCAGGATGGCTTCGCCCTCGATGTATTCGAAAGCGATGTTGCTGGTGTTGGGCAAGCGGTTGGAGACGTCGCCGGTCGGGAAGCAGTGGGTGATTTGGCTCAGGATGCCGTTTTCCAGCTTGTCACGCAGACGGCGGACTTCGGTATTCTCGACTTCCATGTTGTTCAGCGCCATTTCGCAGGCTTGGCCGAGGGCGACGATGGAGGCAGAGGCCTCGGTGCCGGCCCGGCGACCGCGTTCCTGGTGACCGCCGCGCAGCAGCGGGCGGAAACGGCAGCCACGGCGCAGGTAGAGCACGCCGATACCCTTCGGTGCGTGCAGCTTGTGGCCGGAGAGAGACAGCATGTCGATCTTGGTGTTCTTGAGGTCGATAGGAATCTTGCCGACCGCCTGCACGGCGTCGGTATGGAACATGATGCCCTTTTCGGCGGCCAGCGCAGCCATTTCCTCGACCGGGAAGAGGGTGCCGGTTTCGTTGTTGGCCCACATGACCGAAACGATGGCGACGCGGTCGTTCAACAAGGACTTGTACTCGTCCATGTCGAGGCGGCCCTTCTTGTCCACCTTGAGCTTATGGACGATATAGCCTTCCTTCTCCAGCCACTCGCACAGGGTCAGGATGGCCGGGTGCTCGACGACGGTGGTGATCACCGTGTTGCGATCTGGCTGGGCCTTGAGCGCGGAGAGAATGGCGGTCGAGTCGGACTCGGTGCCGCAGGAGGTGAAGATGATTTCCGAATCGTGCTCGGCGCCGAGCAGGGCCTGAACCTGGCTGCGTGCCTTTTTCAGCGCCTTGCCGACTTCGCTGCCGAAGGCGTGGATGGAAGATGCGTTACCGAAATGCTCGGTAAAGAAGGGAAGCATGGCTTCGACAACCGCGGGATCGACCCGCGTCGTGGCGTTGTTGTCCAGGTAGATCGGTTTCAGTTCCATGGCGCAATCCTCGGGGTCAATGTTGGGGTTGGGGTGATTTGAAAATCGGCTGTTTTGGGCAGTGCACCGCAGCAGCCGAGTTTCCGGGTGGTCTGTTTCGTGATTGGCTGGACATGATGAAAGCGCTGGATTTGTGCCGCTGGCTAGGCGCGAACCGCAGCGATAGGGGGCCTATCGCGAGGATGAGCAACAACGCCAGCGGTGCAAAGACAAGCTTTCATGTTCAGTTGATTGCGAAACAGATCACTTGTCTCAGGCCTCTACGGGCATGTGCGACGCGGGTAGAACTTGCACGAGTTCGCCCAGGGTTTCGATCATCTTCTGCTGGATGCCGCCCAGGGTGGCCGCTTCCATCATGCAGCCGGAGCAGGCGCCCTTCAGATGCACGTAGATCTTCTTGCCCTGCACGTCGGCCAGTTCGACGTCGCCGTGGTCGCGCTGCAGCATCGGGCGGACCGATTCCAGCACTTCCTGGATCTTGGCGATCTTTTCGACGATCGACAGCTTCTTGGTCGGCGGCTTCGGCGCTTCCGGCGTGGCCGGGCAGGCGGCCGGCGGCGAGGTTTCGCCCATACCCGGACGCTCGGCCTTGACCTTGGCGAGAATCTCTTCGATGCCCTCGTGGCAGGCAGCGCAACCGCCGCCGGCCTTGGTGTAGAAGGTGACTTCCTCGACGGTGTTCAGGTTGTTGGCCTTGACCACGTCCTCGATCATCACGGCGTCGATGGCGAAGCACTTGCAGATCAGGGCGCCTTCCTCGTGGTCATCCGACCACTCTTCGCCGCGGTAGTTGGCGATGGCGGCTTGCAGGGCTTCGCGGCCCATGACCGAGCAGTGCATCTTTTCAGGCGGCAGGCCGTCGAGGAAATCGGCGATGTCCTGGTTGGAAACCTTGAGTGCATCGTCCAGCGTCATGCCCTTGATCATTTCGGTCAGGGCCGAGGAGGAGGCGATGGCGGAACCGCAGCCGAAGGTCTGGAAGTGCGCGTCCTGGATGATCTCGGTTTCCGGTTCGACCTTGAGCATCAGGCGCAGCGCGTCACCGCACTGGATCGAGCCGACATCGCCGATGCCGTTGGCTTCTTCCAGCGGGCCGGAGTTGCGCGGGTTGAAGAAGTGTTCGCGGACCTTGTCGGAGTATTCCCACATGGTTTCGTCTCCTTAGACCGAGAAGGAAGAGCCGCAGGAGCACTGCGAGCTGGCATTCGGGTTGTCGAACTTGAAGCCGGTGTGGGTCAGCGTATCGACGAAATCGACGGTGACGTTGTCGATCATCGGCATGGTCATCGGATCGACCAGCAGCTTGACGCCTTCGACTTCGATTTCCCAGTCATCCTCGGCCTTCTCGGCTTCCAGCTTCATGCCGTACTGCAGGCCGGAGCAACCGCCACCGGAGATCATCAGGCGCAAGCCGGCGACCGGGGTTTCGGAGCCGCGGATGAAACGTTGAACAGCCTTAACGGCAGCGGGGGTCAGATTGATCATGTCGGTTCTCCCAGTTTGGATGAACCAGATACTGCAAGCCCTGTGCCAGCCACAGGTTGATTCGTAATCTATTGATTTATATCAATTGTTGCGCAGCAGCAGCTTGTCGTGTTTGCGACAATCAACCGAGAACGTGTTCGTAAGCACGCCTAAGCAGGTCGCGCTCGACCTCGGAAAGCTGGCGGCATTCGGTCAGCGCGATGAAGCGGCTGTTGGTGCGTTCGGCGGCTGTGAAAGGCGGATCGAGCTCGGTGAACACGCCGAGCAGGATGGGTACGTCACCTTCCGGCGTATCGACCCAGGCCGAGAATTCCGCATCCGGCTCGATGGCGCCTTCGGGCAGGCCGAGCTTCAGTTCGGCCTCGCGCACCGCAGCCACCGGATGAATCTGCACCTTGGGCGAGTAGTCGTCATCGCGCAAGGCCGACAGCACCGGCAGCGGCGTGAAGGCGACGACACCCGAACTCAGGCAGAGAAAACGCACCCGACCGCTGGTCTTCTGCTTGTGCAGCAGGATCAGGCGCGGTTGCGGCGTCGGCATGGCTTATTGGGCATAGGCCTCGAGCACGGCGTCGCCGCGCAGTTTCTCCGGCTTGCCCCAGACCTGCACGTAGTCGACGTAATGGCCTGCTTCGCTCGGGTGCGGCTGCAAGACCTGATACTCGGCGAAGATGCGGCCGTCAGGGAAGAAGGTCGCCTTGCCGAAGCGCGCGCCGCCGCGCCAGTAAGCCACGGCGCTGACTTCCTGCGAAAAGGGATCGACCGCTTGCTCGAAACTCACCTGGCTCCAGATCGGCTCGTCGCCGATCGACAGGCCAAGCTTTTCCACCTGTGCGCGCAGGGCGGCACAGACGGCTTCGCCGACTTCCGCCGTGGGGAGCGGTGCGCTAAGGAGAGGGGCTTCGGACATGATGGTTTTTGCCTAAAAACGGCAGTGCACCGCAGCAGTCGTCAGACTGCCGCGGGCAGCCGGAATTCAGGCCGAGGCCGGTGCGTAGGTGTAGCAATCCTTCGGGCAGACGCGCCCGCAGGAGCCACAGCCGATGCAGTCCATCGCATTGGCGATGGTCATGACCATCGTGTTGTCGTCATCATCGTCATCGTCGTCCATTTCGCGCTCGACCAGGTCGAGTACGTTGCGCGGACAAACCTTGTAGCAACGGCCGCAGCCGATGCATTTGTCTTGCGCCAGGGCGGTGACGAATTCTGGCGTCCATTCGGAACCGCCGCGTGTGAGGCCGGTGATCTGACCCATGGTGTTCAGCCTTTCTGTGCCGCTGCGAGCTTGGCGTTGGCGTCAGCCCAGGCCTTGCAAGCATCGTAGGTGGATTGGGAAATGCCCGGAATCTCGTGGTAGGCCGCCGGCAGGCGGTCTTCCACGAGGTCGTGCAATTGGGAAGCCCATTCGGAAGAGATGCGCTTGAGCTTTTTCACTTCCTTGTCGAGGGCGGCGATTTCTTCTGGACTCATGTTCATGACCTCCCTGAAATGAACTTACAGACCGGCGACGCCCGGGTACTGGCCGATGCGCTCGATGGCGACGGACAGCAGCTTGTCGGCCTCGTCCTTCATCTTGGACAGGCTGGCGAAGCCGAAGCGATGTACGTCGCGCAGGGTCTTGTCGACAGCGACCAGCTTGCCGACCGTGATCAGCGAACGGCCGAAGCCTTCGTGCGTCAGGTGCACCAGCGGCACGGCGAGCAGCTTGCATTCCTTCTCGATCAGCACGGCGATGGCGTTGTAGAAGGCCTTGACGCGGGCGATGGTGATGTCGTCCGGGTCGCCGACCAGCGGAATCTCGGCCTTGCGTTCCTTGGTCATGATGAAAGGGTCGAGAATCTGCTCGACCGTCCACCCGGCATAGCTGCCGTAAGTGTCAAGGGCGCGCATCTGGCGGGCCATTTCCTTGATGAAATCGGTTTCGAGGATGGGATCGGCGGCAATGGCTTCGGACATGGTCTTACTCCTGGGGGAAAGGTTTGGAATGGTTGGAAATCCTGATCAACTGCGGGGCAGGCATGATCCCGGGAAGTGCGGAAATGGCCAGTCGGGCGATGATCAGTGCACTCAGGAAACCGACGATGGCACCGAGCGCCGTCGCGCCGTCGCTGCCGTCGAGCACAGCGCCGAACCAGGCGCCGATCAACATGGCAAAGCCGGGAAAGAGGTAGCCGAGCAGGCCGGAGATCGTCAGCTTGGTGGCCGGGATGCCGATGGCGACAAAGTCACCGTTGCGCACCTCGTCCGAAACGGGAATCTTGAGCAGCGTGGCCGGACGACCGGCCGCCATCTTGCCGACGCCGCAGCTGCTGCCGTGGCCGCAGGAAGAGCAGCCACCGGTTTCGATGGCGACCAGTGCGATACCGTCGTCGACCCGCTGGACGACGCCGTTGTGTTCGATGAATTCGCCGCTCATCAGCCTTCCCAGCCTTCCTCTTCCATGGTGGCGAAGCGGTCGTCCGACTTGGTCTTGGCCTGCGCGGCGACGGCACGATCAACCCAGGCCACGCCACCTTCAGTCATGGCCTTGGAAATATCGACCAGCAGGTCGTCGATGGCGTCGACTTCCTCGACCCGGATCGGCTGGATGCCCTTGGCCATCAGCTTCTTGATGGCCGAGGCACCGATCGCCATGACGTAGACCGCGGCGCAGCCGTCGAGAAAATCGACCTTGGCGCCCAGCTTGTCTTCGTTGCCATCCATCGCCTCTTCGGCGAATTCGGCTACGCCGACCAGGGTGGCCTTGTCCGGCGTCACTTCATAGACGGCGAAGCCCTCGGCCGCGCCGAAATGCTGATTGACGCGCGTGCGATCGGTGGAAGCGAAGGCGACCTTGAGCACGGCTTCGGGCTCCTGCTTAATGGACCAGACTAGCTGTAGACGACGAGATGACATGTTGTTGGCCGGGGCCGTCACGGTCGTCGGCCCAGTAGATTGATCGATAGGGTTCGAGTTCATGGTGTTGTCCCAGCATAAGGTTGGCAAGATCAAACAAGGCCTGCCGGGAACCCCGGTAGCCCACCCAGGTGCGGGCATAACCGCCCACGAGGTCGTACTGCGGAAAACCGGAGCGCATCAGCGGCAAGCCGAGCCGTTTGGCCGTTTCGACGGCGTGAGAGTTGGACATGACGAACTGCGCTTCGCCGGCGCGCGCCTCTTTTTCCATGTCTTCCAGGTCGCCGATGATCACCTTCGGGATCGGCAGGCCGGCTAGGCTGTCGTGCTTGTGCGGGCTGACGGCGGCGACGATCTCGGCGCCCATGCCGGTCAGGAAGCGCACCTGCTGGCCGAGCAGATCGGGGTCGGCAGCCAGTGCGACGCGGGCGAAGCCGAGCATGAAGTGGCTATCGACCATCGCATCCTGCAACTGGGCGCGCTGGCGTTCGATATGGGGCGGCACCGGCTTGCCGGAAATCTCGGCCAATGCCTGCGTGAAAGCGTCGCAATCGTCGAGGCCCATCAGGCCCTCGAAGCGGAAGTCGGGGACGCCGGTCTTGGCCTTGAGAATGTCTGCCGCCTTGTGCAGCGAGGGGCCGATGACCAGGGTGGCGGTGGACTCGCCCATGATCTCGATTTCCGAGCGTGGCGTGCCACCGATGGTCAGGGAGGAGAATTCCGCTTCGGTCAGATGTCCGTCCAGCGAATCGCCGATATCAGGCACGACGACGGGACGCAGGCCAAAGGCTTCGATCCATTCCTTGATCGCCTCGGTGTCGCCCGGCGTCAGCATGCCGGAAGCCAGCACATTGACCTGCTTCGGTCGCTTGCTGACCAGTTGGCTTTCCGGCACCAATGTATTGATCAGCGCCTCGATGGCCAAAGCGTAGCCACTTTCCAGGCAGCCCAGGTAGTCCGGAGTGTTAACCGCGACCACCGCAATATTGGCGAATTCCGGATGTTTCTCGCGGAAATCGCGCACGGCGCGGTGAATGTCGGTGCCCTGCGTTTCCGAGAGGCCGGTGGTGACCAAGCCGATGAGATCCGGCTTGCTCTTGTCGGAAAGCGTACGCAGTGCTTCGATGATGTTCTCGTCGGCGCCCATGATGGTCGACACCTGATCCATCGCCGTCGTCTGCAGCGGAATCGGCTCGCGGAAGTGGCGCACGAAGAAGACCTTGCCGAAGGCCGTACAGCCCTGCGAACCATGCATCAGCGGCAAGCTGCGGTTCAGGCCCAGGAAGGCGAGCGACGCGCCCACCGGCTGGCTGACCTTCAGCGGATTGACCGCCAGTGCCTTCTTGGAATGGATGATCTCGGCCATTTTGCTCGGTTGGGTAAATGGGTACGCATACCCTTTAGCAAGGACCGAGCCAAATAAAAAACCGTGTTAAATCAGTGTGTTGTTTTTCTATTGTCGTGTTGCAAACCCGACAATGTCAGGGGCGTTTTATGCACCAAATGGGTGAAATCCGATGCCGGCTTCCTGCGGCAAGTGCAACTGACTCTCGACGATGCGCGGGCCAGGGCCGGTGTCGGCTGCCAGCCAATCGCCCGTGCCCAGGCCATGCACGCTGTCCGGCGCAATCGCGGCGGCCAGATGGGCGCAGGCGAGCAATCCGCAGGCACTTTCCAGCGCCGAGGTGACGACCACCTCGATGCCCGAGGCACGGGCGCGCAAGGCCAGTTCCACGCTGGCCAGCAAGCCATGCCGGGCCGGCTTGAGCACCAGGCGGCGCAGCGGCGGATGGCGAAAGAAATCGGGCGTCAGCAATTCGATGGATTCGTCGATGGCGAGCGGGAAGGGGGCCCGCCGCTGCAATTCGGCCAGAGCGGCGGCGCTCGGTTCGGCCAACGGCTCTTCCAGCCCCTCCACGGGCAGGCCGGCGCAGGCGTCGATAAAGGCTTGCGCATCGGCCTTGGACCATGCCCGGTTGGCGTCAAGACGTAGGAGCAGCCAGGAGGGGGCACTCGCGGTCCCACCCCCCGTCATTCCCGCGCAGGCGGGAGTCCAGTCGCCACCCTCGGCTGATTGAGTCGGTGCGAGACGAATCTCTGCGCACAACTCACGCAGTCGGGCGATCTCGTCAGCCACCGGCAGCACGCCGACCTTCAACTTGGCGACGCGATGGCCAGAAGCGTGCGCCGCCCGCAATTGCTCGGTTCTGACCGTGGAAATTGCCCCCAAAACGCTGTTCACCGCAGCAGTGGCCCGCGGTGCTTCGCCGCTCAGCCAGGCATTCAGCGGCAGGCCGGCGCGCTGGGCGAGCAGGTCGAGTTGGGCGCATTCCTCGGCGAAGGCCGCGGCCATTGCAGCGTCTATGCCGAATTCCGGTAGCGGGGCGGCGTCGCCCCAGCCGATGCGGCCATTGGCCGCCGTCAGCCGCAAAAGGCGGCCTTCACGCTGCGTCATCACGCCCCGGTGGGTTTGCCAGGGGCGTTTGAGCGGCAGGGCGTAGGGCAGCCAGTCGGCCGCGACGATGTTCACGGCCGTTTGCGGTACTTGCCGAAGTCGGGTGGGCGGCGTTCCAGCCAGGCGTTACGGCCTTCCTGGCCTTCTTCGCTCATGTAGAAGAGGCCGGTGGCGTTGCCAGCCAGCTCCTGGATGCCGGCCAGGCCGTCGGTGTCGGCGTTGAAGCCGGCCTTGATCATGCGCAGCGCCATCGGCGAGAGTTGCAGCATGTCGCGGCACCATTGCACGGTTTCTTCTTCCAGCTTGGCAAGCGGAACGACGGCATTGACCAGCCCCCAATCGAGCGCGGTAGCGGCGTCGTACTGGCGGCAGAGCAACCAGATTTCCTTGGCGCGCTTGAGGCCGATGGTGCGCGCCATCAACCCGGCGCCGAGGCCGGCGTCAAAGCTGCCGACGCGCGGCCCGGTCTGGCCGAAGCGGGCGTTGTCGGCGGCAATCGACAGGTCGCACACCAGATGCAGCACATGGCCGCCGCCGATGGCGAAGCCGGCCACCATCGCCACCACCGGTTTGGGCAGGCGGCGAATCTGCATTTGCAGGTCGAGCACATTGAGGTGCGGCGTGCCGCCCTCGTCGATATAGCCTTCCTCGCCGCGCACCTTCTGGTCGCCGCCCGAGCAGAAAGCCTCGCCGCCGGCGCCGCAAAGGATGATGGCGCCGATGGCGTTGTCGTGGTGAGCGCGGTGGAAGGCGTCGATCAACTGCTTGACCGTTTCCGGGCGGAAGGCATTGCGTCGTTCCGGCCGGTTGATCGTGATCTTGGCGATGCCTTCGGCGGTTTCGTAGAGGATGTCGGAATAGTCGTGGGCGCTTTGCCAGGCGATGGGTTGTGCGGTCATGATGCTGTGCGGATTGATGACAGGGCGAGTATAGCGGGCCGAGGCCCGGCGTGGATTTGAGTTGTATCGCCTTGCCGCCGTGCTATGCGCCTGGCGGCCGGCATGTAAAATACCCCTCTGCCTTAAGCATTGGATGCCAAGTGAGAGAACGCCGCCGCGACAACCGTTTCAATCTGAAAGGCCGGGTCCAGCTGGACATCGGCGGCAAGCACTTCGAGTTTCCTGCTGCCGATATTTCCGTTTCCGGCATCGGCGTCATGCTCGATGTGGCCGTGCTCGGCGCCAAGCCGACTGGCGAAGTCGGCATCTGCATCATCGAATCGCCCGATCTGGCGACCAAGGTCGAAGCCTACGTCAGCATCATGCGCATCCGCCGCGTCGGCCACCAACACCTGGTCGGCCTGCGCTTCGAATCGATCAGCGACGAACAGCTACGCATCATCCGCGCCTACGAAACCCTGGCCAAGGCCCGGGAAAAAAGCCGGCATTTCGTGCCGGCGGAGTGATTGGGGTGGTTCTCGTTTTGTTTGAGTGCTGAGCCCTTGGCTTACTTTTGGCAGCGCTGCTGCGGTGCACTGGTCAAAAAGGGCAAAAACCAAAGTCGGGTTGGGTATTCCACAGCCCAAGGAAAATCAAGATAGCTTTTTGCTTGGGCGCCTTTCGTTCCGACGTTGGTTGGGATTACTGAACGTCGAACTCGAATTCCTGAGCAAGGCTCCCTTCAACATAAACCCGTATCCGGTAGCGGCCTTTCGGGTCGCCAGGGGCTACTGTCCAGACATTGAAAATCGTTCCTCGGTCCGGAGCGACTTCGCGCTCGGTGACCGATACCCGGCCATCGGATGACACCGTGCGCGCTCCGATGGGCTCCGGATCGCCCCAGGTGTTCGGCTTGGCAGGCAAGGTGAACTCTTCCTTCCAGCGAATCTTGGGCTTGTCGGTACGCAACTGAATGAGCCAGCCATAGCTCTGATTCGGCTTCAGCGGTACGACTTTGGCAGGCACGAAGGGCGGCTTGCCGGATTGCGACAAGTTGAACAAACCGAACTCTGCGCGCAGAACTTGCGTTCCCGAAGGCTTGTTAAATGGAAGCTCCGTTGTCGTGGCGACGGCTGGGGCGGAGATCCAGGCGAGCAGCAGAGCGAAGAGGAGAGACAAACTACGCTGTGTCATTCGGATTCCTTCCTAGCGTAATACGTGGTGCTCGAGGTGCAGGGGATAGATCAACGCCAGAATTAAATGGGGATAGACCACGTTTGCTTTGGGAAATAAATCGTGGTCTGTCCCTGATTGTTCGCTTCCCAATCGCGATCCAATCCTGTTTGCCAACCATCATCGGGAATCGGAGAGAGGTTATGAGTGTAACCACACGGGCATGTGAGTTTCGGCATCTCGGTTGTGTGCCTAACGTGTAGGTAACCGGACGGCTGCAAGTGGCACAAAGCGCCGATTGCAGACGGTCCGGTTGAGCGAATTGTTCGGCGTCATGTCGTGAAACCCACCCATTGATTAGAAAGATTGAATCTCAGCCAAACGTTGTCGCGCGCATGAAGCCAATAGCCGACCCAATCATTGGATAGATCGAATTCGTTCATGAAGTCTTCGCGTGCGTGGACAAGGACGCCCTGAAACACGCAGTTCGGTGAAAACAGTAGATCAACACGATCATTGGCATGAACAGTAAAGCCGACAGGCGCCAAGTGAAGATCGAATGCATATAGGCCGGGGATATTTGAGCTGACGTTTGGGTTGATGGATGAGCTGATGTTTGGATTGAGGCTAGATGCAATCGCGGGGTTAATACTGCTGGCGACCATGTAGTTCAGGCTGCTGGCTACTTTGGGGTTGATGCTTGACGCAACGCCCGGATTCAAGCTCGAAGCCACAAAGGGATTCTTACTCGAAGCAACTGTGGGATTGAGGCTACTCGCAATGCCGGGATTGAGTGAAGAGGCGACGAACGGATTAATCGAGGAAGCAATGTTGGGGTTTCGACTAGATGGGATCTTCAACTGCGGTCTCCTGATGCCGAACGTGCAAGTGAGCGGCCTGCGCAGCTTTTCACGCAGGTCCGCTCGACTGAAAGGTTAGAACTCACTTGGTTTTTCCACGGAAAAGGCCGGCCATGCCAGCTCCACCCGCAACTGCCAAGCTAGACCCGAGGATGATTTTCACCAACTCGAACTGGCCCATGAACATTGCGGTTATGACAAGGACGAAGACCACGAAAACGATAAGCGACAGCACTACAACAGAACGTTTGTGAAGTCGATCTTGCAGTTCAATTTCTCGTTGATGCTGCGCGTCCTCTGCCTCTGCCTGTTTGCGTTCTGTCTCCGCTTTGCTTTCAAGATACTTTGTTGCAGCAGCGAATCCGTTCTCCGCGATTGACTCGACGGTCCCTGCGATCCTTTCGATTTGCTTCAGGCGAGTGTCGAGGCGCTCAATTTGGGCAGGGAGCACTTCCGCTGGGGGGCTTGCTACAGATTCTTCGGTCATAGCGCGTGGGGAATGGATTGTGAGTTCTAACGTCGAAAGTAAGGGGCTGGCGCGTAGCGACAGTCCCGCTTGACTGAAAGGTTTGAACAGATGGCATCAGAACAAACCATGCTGAAATCCACTTTCATTGTTGCGCCGCTTTGCGTTGTGGTGAATTTAGTGACGGCGGTTGCGAACTGGAGGGCTTACTTTGACCGGGCACAGATGTTTGCGCAGATGGAGCAATTGAAGCAGCGGGTTGTTGCACTTGAGGCTGCGGGAAAAGAACTGGATATGCAGCAATGCAGGCAGCAGAGGTGCCAATGATTAGAAGCCAAAACGAAGGGGTGACACTCCAGTGCGGTTTTGATGCCTTTTCCAGATTACGCCGGATCAATTCAGCAGTAATGAGCTGCTGGAGCCTGGCCGACAAAATGCCTTCGTGCCGGCTTTCGCCGGAAATGACAGACAGCAATTCATCGTCCGGCATCGCCTTAACCTCGGAGAGTGAAAGGTCGATGGTTTTCAACTCCGGGATATGGATATTCTCAATGATGGATCGGACCATGGTCTGTTCTAACTAGTAGTAGACGTCAAAACTGACGCCAAATTCGGAAACCTGTCCAATAAGCTGGAATACAGGACAAGCGGCTCGCCTTGTGTCGCCAATACTTTGGGATATTCGTTGTTTATTCATGGCTGCCATCAAGCTGTGAAACCGGACATTGTTAGCCGTGAGCAAGTTTCACCGTGAGGGTATTCGCCTTGGTGTTACGCAATAGACATAAATATACGCATCGGCGCAGAACGCGTCTATCTGTTTGGCATTGCGAGCGGATGTGCGATCGAGCGATGAAACTAGGGCATGACCGGTCGTTTTAAGCGTTGTCTGGCCGCCTGCTGCGGTGCACTGCCCAAAAACACCAAAAACCAATTCCCGGTTTCGCAGTAGATAAAAGGCGACAGCCAGCCCGAAAGCCGGCCGTCGCCTTTAGCCATCAAGGCTTGAAGAATGCTTCCAAATCCTGAAACACCGCGTGATCCGCGTGGTGGCGGCGGATGGCGATGACGTCTTCGAGTTTTTCGACCTGTTTCATCATCTGCGCCAGGCGTTGGTCTTCGTTGACCAAGAGCCAGATGCGGCTGCAGCTGCCGTCGCCGACGGGCAGGCAGAGGATGCCTTCGACGTTGTAGGCGCGGCGGGAGAAGAGGCCGACGACGTGCGACATGACGCCGGGGTGGTTGTTGACGTCGATCTCCAGCACGGCGCGGGAGAGGGCGTTTTGTTCGTTTTGGGTGATGGCGTTCATCTCAGGCTCCGATCATGTCACGGTTGGCGGCACCCGGCGGCACCATGGGGTAGACCTTGTTGTCGACGTCGATGCTGGCGTGGATCAGGCAGGGGCCGGGGCGGGCGATGGCTTCCATCAGCGCAACGCAGGGGTTGGCGGCCTGGTCGAGATCGACGGCGTGGATGCCGAAGCCTTGGGCAACCTTGATGAAATCCGGGCTGGCCTTGAACTGCGAGGCGAACAGGCGCTCGCCGTAGAACAGCGTCTGCTGCTGGTGCACGAGGCCGAGCGAGGCGTTGTCCATCAGCACGATCTTGATGTTGGCGTTTTCTTCGCCGGCGGTGACCAGTTCCTGGATGTTCATCAGGATGGAGCCGTCGCCGGTGAAGCAGACCACGGTGCGCTCGGGCTGGGCGAGGGCGGCGCCGATGGCGGCGGGCACGCCGAAGCCCATGGTGCCGAGGCCGCCGGAGGTCAGCCATTGGCGCGGCCGGCGCAGCGGGTAGGCCTGGGCGACCCACATCTGGTGTTGGCCGACGTCGGTGGCGATGACGGCTTCGTCGTCCAGGCAGGCGGCGACGCTGCGGATCAGGCCGAAATGCGAGCGCGGGTCGTCGAGGCCGGGCATGGCCTGCGGAAACTCGGCTTTCAGTTCATTGCTGCGGTGCACCCACGCATTTCGCGAATTTTCACTGACTGCCGGCAGCAGGCGGGCGAGGGCTTCGCTCACGTCGGCGGTGATGCCGATGTGGGCGGTCTTGATCTTGTCGAGTTCGGCCGGGTCGATGTCGATGTGGATGATCTTGGCCTGCGGGCAGAAGGCGGCCACCTTGCCGGTCGCCCGGTCGTCGAAGCGGGCGCCGACGGCGATCAGCAGGTCGCATTCGTCGAGCAGCATGTTGGTGTAGCGCGCGCCGTGCATGCCGAGCATGCCGCAGGCGAGCGGGTGATCGACCGGCATGGCGCCAAGCGCCATCAACGTCATCACGGTGGGCAGGCTGGCCTTTTCGGCCAGTTGCACGGCCAGGTCGGCCGCGCCGCTATGCACGACGCCGCCGCCGAGGTAGAGGATGGGGCGCTTGGCGCCGTTGATCATGGCGGCGGCTTCGGAGATCGCCCAGCCGTCGGCTTCCGGCGCGGCCTGGCGGCGGCCGGGTTCGGGCCACTCGGCAATCTCGATGGTCTGGCTCTGCACGTCCTTGGGAATATCGACCAGCACCGGGCCGGGACGGCCGGAGGCGGCCAGCGCGAAGGCGCGCGGGATCACTTCGAGCAGTTCTTCGGCCGAAGAGACGAGGAAATTGTGCTTGGTGATCGGAATGCTTAGGCCGTAGGTGTCGACTTCCTGGAAAGCATCGGTGCCGATCATCGCCTTGGGCACCTGCCCGGTGATGGCGACGAGCGGGATGGAGTCGAGCTTGGCGTCGGCGATGGCGGTCAGCAGGTTGGTCGCGCCGGGGCCGGAGGAGGCCATGCAGACGGCGACATCACCGGTGGCGCGGGCCATGCCCTGGGCCATGAAGCCGGCGCCCTGCTCATGGCGGGCGAGGACGTGGTGAATCGCGGTGGAACGGCCGAGCGCGTCGTAGATCGGCAGGATGGCCCCACCGGGAATGCCGGCAACGGTGCGGATGCCTTGCCGTTCGAGCAGGCGGATGGTGATTTCGGCACCGGTCAGTGTTTCTGTCATGGAACTCTCTCTTTCTCGGTAATCGGCGATTCCGGCGAGGTTCCAAAACAAAACCCCCGCCGGTTTGCGCCGGCGGGGGTTGGTAATTTTGGTGTTTCTGCTGCTTACCTGATCCGCGACGGCGCGTGCGTTACGACGCCTACGATGACTACGCGTACGACGACCGGCGATACTGCGCGGGCAGCAACGGAGCGGAAGGTACGGGTGGCGGACATGGCGATGTGGTCAGGTCGGGGGCAGAAAGAACCGCTACTATGGCGGAGAGTTGGCGAGTACGCAAGTAGGTGTTGTTGGCGATTTACGGTTTTTTGCCCGAAATAGGGTTGAGGCTTGGCGCTGCACGCCTTAAACTTGTCCCACTTGAGATATGACTAATAGCTGCCTTGGGCGGTGGAGATAGTTCGAGTGAAATATGAGTAATTTGGGAAAAGTTCTACTGGCTGACGCGTCGAAAGTGATTCGCGTTTCGTTGGCTCGCCAGTTGGCTGAGCACTTCGAGGTCCGTGAAGAATCGAGTGGGGAATCGGCCTGGCAATCCCTGGTTCTTGATCACTCCATCGTAGCCGTCGTCTCGGGTGTGAACCTGAATCGCCTCGATGGGCTGGCTTTGGTTGAACGCCTGCGCGAAAGCAAGCTGCCGCGTCTGAATCGCTTGCCTTTCTTCCTCGTCGTGCCGGATTCCTTTTCCGACGAAGAGCGGGCCAAGGCGCGCAGTTGTGGCGTCAATGAGTTCATTTCCCGGGATTCGGCCTCGGCATCGCTCGAAAGCGTGGTGACTGCGCTGACCGAGCGTTTGAGCGGTATCCGCCATGAAAGCCCGGATGTCGACCAGACCTTGGTGTCGGCGCCGGTCGAGGAAGCCGAAGAGGCGCCGGACGATGTCGGCGTGCGTACCGATGTCGGCATCAGCGACATTATGGGCCAAATGGGCGGCATGGCCGGTTTGGTGGCCGATGAAGGCAAGTCAGGCGATAGCGAAGGCACCGAGGATGTGGTGCTTGCCCGAGAGATGCTCGAAGAGCGCCTGGGACAGTTGCTGACATCGGCACCCGATGGCTGGGGCGTCGGGGTATTGGCCTTCTCGCTCGATGGCTATGACGATCTGGTGCGTAAATACGGCATCGATCTGGCGACGCGTACGGTGCAGAAATTCTCTTTCTTGCTGGCGCGCAAGATTCGTTCGGAAGACAGCATCGGCCAGCTGGCGCAGGGCAAGGTGATGATCGTGGCGCCGGCGACGACGCGGGCGATTTGCACCGGCTTCGCCAACCGAATCTGCAAGGCAATGACCTCGGCGCAGATTTCGGTACGCGGTCAGCAAGTCGATTTGACCGTCAGCGTCGGTATTGCGGTGGCGCCGGAGGATGGCGTCGAGATTTCCGTTCAGGAACTGCTCGATCTGGCCGAGTCGCGCCTCATGGTCGCGAAGCGCACTGGCGGCAATCGGGTGGTGGCTGACTCCAATGCCGTCGCCGCTCAGGTTTCCAACGACGAATTCCTCGCCAAGCTGAAAGAGCTGCTGGGTACGACCGATCCGGCACAACTGAGTGGCTGTATCGGCCAGGTCGGGCTGCAATTGATGCCCTTGCTCAAGCAGATGGATGCCAGCTTCCGTCTTGGCCTGCCGCTCGACGACATGAACAAGCGCCTGTGGGACCGGGCGCGGGCCGAGCGCATGACCTGACCAGCCTCAGCGAGGCAAATAAAAAAGCCGGCGATTGCCGGCTTTTTTGTTGCGCAGGAAGGATCAGGCCTTGACCGGGATCTTGCCGATCTTGATCTGCCATTCCTTCGGGCCGCTCTCGTGCACGTTGCTGCCGGTCGAATCGACGGCGACAGTCACCGGCATGTCTTGCACGTCGAACTCGTAGATGGCTTCCATGCCGAGGTCGGCGAAGCCGACGACCTTGGCCGACTTGATCGCCTTGGCCACCAGATAGGCGGCACCGCCGACGGCCATCAGGTAGGCCGACTTGTTGTCCTTGATCGCTTCGATGGCGACCGGGCCGCGCTCGGACTTGCCAATCATCGAGATCAGGCCGGTCTTTTCCAGCATCATGCGGGTGAACTTGTCCATGCGGGTGGCGGTGGTCGGGCCGGCCGGGCCAACGACTTCGTCACGTACCGGATCGACCGGGCCGACGTAGTAGATGACGCGGTTGGTGAAGTCGACCGGCAACTTCTCGCCCTTGGCCAGCATGTCGGAGATGCGCTTGTGGGCAGCATCGCGGCCGGTCAGCATCTTGCCGTTCAGGAGCAGCTTCTGGCCAACCTTCCAGGAGGCGACTTCTTCCTTGGTCAGAGTGTCGAGATTGACGCGGGTGGCCGATTTGACGTCCGGCGTCCAGGTGACGGCCGGCCAGTCTTCCAGCTTCGGCGGCTCAATCTTGGCCGGGCCGGAACCATCCAGATGGAAGTGGCAGTGGCGGGTCGCGGCACAGTTCGGCACCAAGGCGACCGGCAGGTTGGCGGCGTGGCAGGGGTAGTCGAGCACCTTGACGTCGAGCACGGTGGTCAGGCCGCCCAGGCCCTGGGCACCGACGCCCAGCGCATTGACCTTCTCGTACAGTTCGAGACGCAGTTCCTCGGCACGGCTCAGTTGGGCGCCGGAAGCGGCCTTGGCCTTCAGTTCGTGGATGTCGACCGGCGCCATGATCGATTCCTTGGCCAGCAGCATGGCCTTTTCCGGCGTACCGCCGATGCCGATGCCGATGATGCCCGGCGGACACCAGCCGGCACCCATTTCCGGAATCTTCTTGAGCACCCAGTCGACCAGGTCGTCGGACGGGTTGAGCATGGCGAACTTGGACTTGGCTTCGGAGCCGCCACCCTTGGCCGCGCAGATGACTTCGACGTGGTCGCCTTCGACGATCTCGAAGTGCACCACGGCCGGGGTGTTGTCCTTGGTGTTCTTGCGAGCGCCGGCCGGGTCGGCCAGCACGGAAGCGCGCAGCGGGTTGTCCGGGTTGGCGTAGGCGCGGCGGACACCTTCGTCGATCATCTTCTGGATGCTCATGGTGGCGTCCGGCCAGGTGACGTTCATGCCAACCTTGATGAAGACCATGCCGATACCGGTGTCCTGGCAGATCGGACGGTGGCCTTCGGCGGCCATGCGGGAGTTGGTCAGAATCTGGGCGATGGCGTCCTTGGCGGCGGGGCTTTCTTCGCGATCGTAAGCTTCACCGAGAGCCTTGATGTAATCGAGCGGGTGGTAGTAGCTGATGTACTGGAAGGCGTCGGCGATGGACTGGATCAGGTCTTCCTGTTTGATGGCGGTCATGCAAGAACTCCGGTTTTAGTGGTGTTTTTGATGTTGCAGGGCAAGGGTCTGGGTCATGGTCTTGTCGACAAGCGCCATGGCCAGGGCGGAGAAAAGGAATACGACGTGAATGATCACCTGCCACATCAAAGTGTGCTCCGCCAGATTGGCGGCATTGATGAAGCTTTTCAGCAGGTGGATCGACGAAATGCCGATGATGGCGGTCGATAACTTGATCTTGAGCACGCCGGCATTGACGTGGGAGAGCCATTCCGGTTGATCCGGGTGGCCTTCCAGGTCGAGGCGGGAAACGAAGGTCTCATAGCCGCCAACAATAACCATGACCAATAGGTTGGCGATCATGACTACGTCGATCAGACCGAGGACGATCAGCATGACGTCGGTTTCGGTCATGTGGTGCGGGCCGAAGGCACCGGCGACCAGGTGGCTTAGTTCCACCATGAACAGCCAGCAATAAACTACCTGGGCGACGATCAGGCCGAGGTAGAGCGGCGCCTGTATCCAGCGGCTCGCGAAAATGAACGATTCGAGGTATTTGACGGGAGCGCTCATTGGTCGGGAGTGGGCATTGAAAACCGCGAGTCTACCACGCCGAAAGTAGTGGTCCCAGCGCCATTCGCATACGGCATGAATTGTTGCTGAATTGCTGCGCCGCAGCGTGATTTCGTAAGGCGATTGTAAGAATATGGCCGTCTAATGCCGCATCAACGCTGGCGTGGGAAATTTGGTATTTCCCGGCTTGTGCGGCTTTAGAAGTTCCGGGTTTCGACCTGGAATCCGATCGGTTGTTTCAACACAATTGCGAAGTACCGCAGAGGAGAAAAATATGTCGAATGAGTCCGTGCAGATGTACTACCCGTCCGAAGAAATCGTCAAGAATGCAGCGGTTTCCGGGATGGACGCCTACAAGGCGCTGTGCGCGGAGGCAGAAGCCGACTACGAAGGTTACTGGGCCAAGCGCGCCCGTGACCTGATCACCTGGAAGCAGCCTTTCACCCAGGTGCTGGATGAGTCCAACGCCCCGTTCTACAAGTGGTTTGCCGACGGCAAGCTGAACGTTTCTTACAACTGCCTCGATCGCCAAGTCGAAGCCGGCAAGGGCGACAAGGTCGCCATCATCTTCGAAGCCGACGACGGCCAAGTCACCAAGGTGACCTACAAGGAATTGCTGGCCAAGGTCTGCAAGATGGCCAACCTGCTCAAGAGCAAGGGCGTCAAGAAGGGTGACCGCGTCGTCATCTACATGCCGATGACCATCGAAGGCATCGTCGCCATGCAAGCCTGCGCCCGTGTCGGCGCCATCCACTCCGTCGTTTTCGGTGGCTTCTCCGCTCAGTCGCTGCGCGATCGCATCAACGATGCCGGCGCCGTCATGCTGATCACCTCCGATGGCCAATACCGCGGTGGCAAGGCCATTCCGCTGAAGCCGATCGCCGACGAAGCCTTTGCCATGGGCGGTTGCGATTCCGCCAAGAATGTCATCGTCTTCAAGCGCACCGGTGCTGAAGTGAACATGGTCGCCGGCCGCGACACCTGGCTGCATGACGAACTGGCCAACCAGCCGGACACCTGCGAACCGGAATGGGTCGAAGCCGAACATCCGCTGTTCCTGCTCTACACCTCGGGCTCCACCGGCAAGCCGAAGGGTGTCCAGCACTCCACCGGCGGCTACCTGCTGCACGCCATCCTGACCATGAAGTACACCTTCGACGTCAAGGATAGCGATGTCTTCTGGTGTACCGCCGACATCGGTTGGGTCACCGGCCACACCTACATCACCTACGGTCCGCTCGCCTGCGGCGCCACCGAAATCGTCTTCGAAGGCGTGCCGACTTACCCGAACGCCGGTCGTTTCTGGAAGATGATCCAGGATCACAAGGCCACCATCTTCTACACTGCACCGACCGCGATCCGTTCGCTGATCAAGGCTGCCGATGCTGATGCCGCCGTGCATCCGAAGAGCTACAACCTGTCGTCGCTGCGTATCCTGGGTTCCGTCGGCGAGCCGATCAACCCGGCTGCCTGGACCTGGTACTACGAAAACGTCGGCGGTTCCCGCTGCCCGATCGTCGATACCTTCTGGCAGACCGAAACCGGCGGTCACATGATCACCCCGTTGCCGGGCGCTACCCCGCTGGTTCCGGGCTCCTGCACCCTGCCGTTCCCGGGCATCCAGTTTGCCGTGGTCGATGAGACCGGCGCCGAACTGCCGTGGGGCCAGGGCGGTATCCTAGTCTGCAAGAAGCCGTGGCCGTCGATGATCCGCACCATCTGGAACGACAACGAGCGCTTCGTGAAGTCCTACTTCCCGGCCGACTTCCAGGGCAAGCTGTACCTGGCGGGTGACGGCGCCATCCGCGATGCTGAAACCGGTTACTTCACCATCACCGGTCGTATCGACGACGTGCTGAACGTTTCCGGTCACCGTATGGGCACCATGGAAATCGAATCCGCGCTGGTTGCCAACCCGCTGGTTGCCGAGGCCGCCGTTGTCGGCCGTCCGGATGACCTGACCGGTGAAGCCATCGTCGCCTTCGTCGTGTTGAAGGGCGCTCGTCCGACCGATCCGGAAGCTGCCAAGAAGCTGGTCAAGGAACTGGCTGACTGGGTGGGCAAGGAAATCGGCCCGATCGCCAAGCCGAAGGACATCCGCTTCGGCGACAACCTGCCGAAGACCCGTTCCGGCAAGATCATGCGTCGTCTGCTGCGTGGCCTGGCCAAGGGCGAAGAGCTCACCCAAGACACCTCCACGCTGGAAAATCCGGCGATCCTGGAGCAACTCAAGGGCTAAGGTGGTTACACCGGGTTTTGTCTGATGACGAAGCCCGGTGATCGCCCGCTAGCGGGCGACAGCTTGAATTCCGAACGGTTGTCACGCTTGCCTTGATGACCGTCACGAACAAAAGGGGCAAGGAGGAGACCATGGTCGCCCACAAGAAGGTGACCGTTGCAGTAACAAAAAATGACTGCACGCCCAAACGGCCGGCACGGGAAACGTGTCGGCCGTTTCTTTTTTGCCGGAGCGGTCGATGAAAGCGCTGATCCGCATGCGTCAGCGACTGACGGCGCTCGCTGCATTGGGCGGTCTGTTGCTGACCTTTCCCTTGCTTGGCTTGTCGGTCGGCTGGCTGTGGGAGCTTCCGGGTAGCATCTTCTATCTCTTCGTCGTATGGGCGGGTTTGATTGGCTTGGCCGCCTGGGTAGCCGAGCGGTGGGGTAGGTCATGAGTTTCCCGACTTGGCTCGTCGCCTTGCTTGCCTTGGGCTACCTCGGGCTGCTCTTTGCCATTGCGCGCTTCGGCGATGCGCGTGCCGATGCCGGGCGCTCGATCATTTCGGCCAACGTCTATGCCTTGTCGCTGGCCGTCTATTGCACGTCGTGGACCTTCTACGGCAGCGTCGGCCGGGCGACTTCCGGCGGCCTGTCTTTCCTCACCATTTATCTCGGGCCGACGCTGATGTTGCTGTGCGCCGGCGTGGTCCTGAAGATGATCCGCATCAGCAAGGCCTACCGCGTCACCTCGATAGCCGATTTCATCGCTTCGCGATACGGCAAGAGCCAGTTGCTGGCCGGCTTGGTGACGGTGATCGCCGTGGTCGGTATCGTTCCTTACATCGCGCTGCAATTGAAGGCGGTGGCCGCGAGCGTCGATGTTTTGCTCGGCGAGGCGGGCGGGGCGGGCAAGCCATGGTGGATGGATTCGACGCTGTTCATTGCCTGCCTGCTGGCGCTGTTCACCATCCTGTTCGGGACGCGGCACCTCGATGCGACCGAGCGCCATGAAGGCATGGTGGCGGCTATTGCTTTCGAATCCATCGTCAAACTGCTGGCCTTTCTGGCCGTCGGCTTGTTCGTCGCTTACGGCATGTACGGCGGCCTGCGCGATGTGTTCGCCCAGGCGACACAAAGCCCGGAACTGGCCCGTTTGCTCCAGGTCGATGCGGCGCGGGCGGGTAATTGGAGCAGCCTGATCCTGCTTTCCGGTCTGGCCATTCTTTTCCTGCCCCGGCAGTTCCAGGTCGTCGTCGTCGAGAACGTCGACGAAGGGCACTATCGGCGTGCGGTCTGGCTGTTCCCGCTCTACCTGCTGTTGATCAATATTTTCGTGTTGCCGGTGGCGCTGGGCGGGGCAATGCATTTCGGCAGCGCGATCAACCCCGATACCTTCGTGTTGACCCTGCCGTTGGCCAACGGTGCCAGTGGCCTGGCCCTCCTTGTTTTCATCGGTGGGCTGTCGGCGGCGACCGGTATGGTCATCGTCGAAACCATTGCCTTGTCGACCATGGTCTGCAACGACCTGGTCATGCCGGTGCTGCTGCGGTGGACAATGCTGCAAGGCGAAAAACGGCGGGATTTGTCGAAGCTGCTGCTCCTGATCCGGCGCCTGGCCATCGCCTTGATCCTGCTGCTGGGCTACGTTTATTTCCGCCTGGCCGGCGAAGCCTACGCGCTGGTCGGCATCGGCCTGATTTCCTTCGCGGCGGTGGCCCAGTTCGCCCCGGCCATGTTCGGCGGCATGTACTGGAAGCAGGGGACGAAACAGGGGGCAATCGCCGGTTTGCTGGCCGGTTTCGCCGTGTGGCTGTACACCTTGCTGCTGCCGTCATTCGCCAAGTCGGGCTGGATCGGCAACGATTTCGTCGTGCACGGCCTGTTCGGGCTGGCTTGGCTCAAAGCGCAGGCGCTGTTCGGCCTGGGCGGGCTCGACGAGATCACGCACTGCCTGTGGTGGAGCATGCTGGCCAATCTTGGTGCCTATGTCGCCGTTTCTCTGCTGACCGTGCCGGATGCGGTGGAGGCCAGCCAGGCCGAGTGCTTTGTCGATGTCGGGCGGCATGCCGGGCGCGATACCAATGCGCGGCTGTGGCGCGGCAGTGCTTCGCTTGAAGCCTTGGTCGGTTTGCTCGAACGTTTTCTCGGTGTCGGGCGGGCGCAGCAGCAATTGGCGACTTATGCCCGCCTGCGCGGCAAGCCGGACTGGAAGGCCTTGCCGGCCGACGCCGCTTTCGTGCAGTTTGCCGAGAGCGAACTGGCCGCGGCCATCGGTTCGGCCAGTGCCCGCATCATGGTGGCGTCGGTGGCCAAGGAGGAGGAGCTTGGGCTGGACGAGGTGCTGGGCATTCTCGATGAGGCGACGCAGGTGCGCGCCTACAGCCGAGAGCTGGAGGCCAAGCAGGAGGCGCTTGAAGCAGCTTCAGCCGAGTTGCGGGCAGCCAACGAACGCCTGCGCGAACTCGACCGCATGAAGGACGATTTCATTTCGACCGTCACCCACGAATTGCGTACGCCGCTGACTTCGATCCGCGCTTTTTCGGAAATGCTGCATGACGATCCGAAGATCGACCTGGCCGACCGCACGCGCTTTCTCGGCATCATCGTCGGCGAGACCGAGCGGTTGACTCGCCTGATCAACCAGATTCTCGATCTGGCCAAGCTGGAATCGGGGCGGGCCGAGTGGACGACGACTTCGGTCGATGTCGGCGAGGTGGTGCTGGAGGCCGCGGAATCGCTTGGCCAGCTATATCGCGACAAGGCGGTCGAACTCGTCTGCCAGATCGCCGAGCCGTTGCCACCGGTGCAGGCGGATCGCGACCGCCTGACTCAGGTGGTCATCAACCTGCTGTCGAACGCGGTGAAATTCGTGCCGGCCGCTAGCGGTAAGGTCGGAGTCAGGGTTGCGGCCGATGATAAGGGAATTATGGTCGAGGTTGCCGACAATGGTCCGGGGCTGACGGCCGAGGAGTGCACCGTCGTCTTCGAGAAGTTCCGCCAGGGCGGCAACACGCTGACCGACAAGCCGCAGGGCACCGGCCTGGGCTTGCCGATCAGCCGACAAATTGTCGAATACTTCGGTGGTAAGCTCTGGGTTGAAAGTCAGCCCGGAGCAGGCGCGACATTCATTTTCACGATACCGCTCGCGGTGTCGGAGGAATAACAAGAGGGAGACAAACGATGGGAAAGAAGATTCTGATCGTCGACGATGAACCGAACATCGTCATTTCGCTGGAATTCCTGATGCGCAAGGAGGGCTTCGAGGTGGCCGTCGCCGGCGACGGCGAGGAAGCCTTGGCCAAGGTGGCCAGCTTTGCGCCGGACCTCGTGCTGCTCGACGTGATGATGCCGAAGAAATCCGGTTTCGAAGTGTGCGAGGCCCTGCGCGCCGATCCGGACAAGTCCGAGCTCAAAATCGTCATGCTGACGGCCAAGGGGCGCGATACCGAGGTTGCCAAAGGCCTGGCCATTGGCGCCAACGCCTATGTCACCAAGCCATTCGCGACCAAGGAACTGGTGGCGCACGTGAAGACCCTGCTGGAAGGGGCCTGAGGGCCACTGCTGCGGTGCACGGTCATTTTTGGGCAAAAATCAAAACAGATATTCGCGGATAGTCAGCCATGAAGGCTAAACATCGTTTCTTCCTTGCCATTGTTGTGCTTGGTCTGCTGATGACCGGGCCCTTTGTTGTGACTTCGCTGCTCGTCTGGATGGATATGAAGGAAGCTGAGCGTCAGCTGCTGACCGAGCTTCTGATGTCGCGCCTGCCGGTGGGTACGATGATGACCCTCTTTGGTTTCGTCATTGGCGTGCTGGTTTTGCACCGGCTATTCAAAAATTACGTCGAAGGCCTGTTGCGCATGGGCGAAACGCTGCGCCTGATGCTCGGTGCCAACCGTAATTTCCGCGTTACTCCGGACGGCCCGCCGGAAGTACGCCAACTGGCTGAGGCTGCGAACGATTTGGCTGAACAGCGCGATGCCCTGATGCAGGACGTGGAAGCGCAGATTGCCAATGCCAATGCCTCGGTAGAGGAGGAAAAGAACCGGCTGGCGGCACTGATGTCCGAGTTGGCGCTGGCCGTCGTCGTCTGCAATCTCGATGGACGAATCCTCCTTTACAACAATCGTGCCCGCTTGCAATTCAAGGCGCTGGCACAGGGACCGACCTCGGTCGCCGGTGGTGCCCTGATCGGTCTCGGTCGCTCCATCTTCTCCATCCTGGAGAAGAGTCAGGTCGAGCATTCGTGCGATGTTATCCGTCTGCGTCTTGCCGCTGGCAAAGCGCCACATGCCAGCTTTACGACGACAACGCGCGGTGGGCAATTGTTGCGCGTACAGATGGTCCCCGTGCTGAGTGCAGGGGAGGGAAACGAGCGCGCGATGACCGGCTACGTGCTGACCATCGACAACATCACGCGCAGCATCGAGGAAGAAGAAAAACGCGATCAGGCATTGCACATCTTGAGCCAGGGTAGCCGTTCGGCCATTGGCAATATCCGTGCCGCGGTGGGTAACCTACTCGACTATCCGGATATGGAAGCCGAAATGCGCGAACGCTTTCTGCGCATTATCGACGACGAGGTTGCCAAGCGTACTCAGGCGATCGACCAGACGATGAGCCGCTTCTCAGATTCGCTGAAGACGCGTTGGCCACTTGATGACATGCTCGGCATTGACATCATTGTTGCTGCGCAACGGCGTATCGACGAGCGCCTGAGACTGCCGACGAAGACAGAGGAAGTCGATGAGAACCTTTGGATCAAGGCCGATAGTTTCTCGTTGGTCTTTGCCCTGGCTTTCCTCGCTTCCCGATTGCAGGAGCACTATGAGCCGCGCGAGTTGCGCTTCCGCCTGAGTAGCCAAGGCAAGTTGGCTTATCTTGATCTGATCTGGGCCGGTCCGGCCATGTCGTCGGAAACTTTCTACACTTGGGAAATGGAATCGATGCAGATCGGCAGCGATTCGACGCCGCTCAGCTTGCGCGATGTGATTGACCGCCACGGTGGCGAAATCTGGTACCAGCGCGAAAAGGCGGTGCATCGTGCCTATTTTCGCTTCGTGCTGCCCGTGGCCACGCCGGAAGCCGAGTTGCTGGTCGAGGAGCGCCACGTTACCGGGCGTCCGGAATACTACGACTTTGATCTGTTCAAGTTCGAAGACCAGTCGATCGACCTCGACCGCAAGCTGGCTGATCTGACCTACACCGTGTTCGATACCGAAACGACCGGACTGGAGCCATCCAAGGGTGATGAAATCATCCAGATCGGTGCCGCGCGCATCGTCAACAACCGTCTACTTCGCCGCGAAACCTTCGACCAGCTGGTCGATCCGGAGATGCCGTTGAAACCGGAAGGTATCCCGATCCACGGCATAACCGACGACATGGTGCGTGGCCAGCCGAATATCGGCATCGTTCTCCCGGCCTTCCACGCTTTCTGCGAAGACACGGTGCTGATCGCCCACAACGCGGCGTTCGATATGCGCTTCCTGCAATTGAAGGAAGCGCAGACCGGCATCCGCTTCACCCAGCCGGTGCTCGATACGCTGCTACTGTCGGCCGTTGTCCATCCGAATCAGGAATCACATAAGCTGGACGATATTCTTGAGCGTCTGGGGGTAACGATCGAAACGCGACACAACGCATTGGAAGATGCCTTGGCAACCGGCGAGGTTTTTCTGAAACTCGTGCCCATACTTGAGGCGAAGGGTATTGTTACGGTGCGTCAGGCACTGGAGGCCTCGGAGAAGACCTATTTCGCCCGGGTGAAATACTGATTTGGGTCGGAAGAGTGCAGGGAGCCGCTTTCCGGTGATTTAAAATATTCAAACATCAAGAAGAGGTCGTCGTGAGTACGCAGCAGCTAGCAGAACAAAAAAGCCCCGATCTCGGGCAAGTCGAGTTGGCACTCCGCACCGAGGGGCTGCGTCGCCTGGCCAGCAATACGCTCGCTTTTCTGAAGAATCACGCGCCGTTCAACAAGATGAAGCCGGAGGCGCTGCAATTCTTTGCCGAGCGCGCTCAAATCGCCTTCTATTCGGCGGGCAGCGGGATTGTTGGCTCCGACTCCGGCAACGTGCGTTACTTCTACCTGATCGAATCCGGCAAGGTGCAGGCGCGCCAAGCCGGTGAGGTGGCGGTCACCGAATACTCAATCCTCAGCCTGGGGGCCGGCGAGGCCTTTCCAATCGGTGCGGTGACGGCAGGGCGCCCGTCGACCAACGACTATACGGCAGTCGAAGACACTTTCTGCTATCAGCTGCCGGCCGAAGACTTCATGCAGTTGATGGCGACGAGCGTTGAGTTCAACCTGTTCTGCACCCAGTACATCGCCAGCCTGCTCGACCAGTCGCGCCGCCAGTTGCAACTGCAATTCGCCCAGCGCGCCAGCGAGCAGCAGACGCTCAATTCGCCGCTGGTCGGCATCGGGGCGCGCAATCCGATTGCCGTGGCACCGGAAACCCGTTTGCGCACGGCGCTGGAAACCATGTCCAAGGCGGGTATCGGCTCGCTGGTCATTGCCGGCGAGGACCGGAAGCCGGTCGGCGTATTCACCCGTTCCGACCTGCTCGATCGCGTCGTGCTCGCCGACCTTTCGCACGACGTGCCGATCAGCCAAGCCATGTCGCCCAATCCCTTCATGCTCGAAGAGCACGCTACGGCCTACGACGCCATGCTGGCCATGGCCACGCACGGTATCCGCCATGTCTTGGTGACGGATGCCGAAGGCAAGCTGACAGGTGTCATTTCCGAGCGCGATCTGTTCTCGCTGCAGCGCGTCGGCCTGCGCCAGATTCGCCAATCCATCGAAGGGGCGCCCAATGTCGAAGCACTGCAGCAGGCAGCCGGCGATGTGCGCCAACTGGCTTTCAACATGCTGGCCCAGGGCATTGGTGCGGAGCAATTGACCCAATTCATTTCAGCCTTGAACGATGCGCTGACTCGACGGGTTATCCAGCTCAACCTCGATAACCACAATTTCCACGGCATCGAATGGGCCTGGCTGGCGTTCGGCTCCGAAGGGCGCGACGAGCAGACCTTCAGCACTGATCAGGATAACGGCATCGTCTTCGCTTGCCCCGATCCGGCCGCGCAAGAATCGTTGCGCCAGCGTTTCCTGGCCTTTGCGCTTGACACCAACCGTGATCTCGACCGCTGCGGTTTCCCATTGTGCAAGGGCAATATCATGGCGAGTAATCCGCAGTGGTGTCTAACCGTCGACGAATGGAAAGAGCGCTTTGCCAACTGGGTTCGGGTGCCACAGCCTGATGCATTGCTTAATGCAACCATCTTTTTTGATTTTCGTCCTCTATACGGCAAGACAGAATTAGCGGAATCAATGCGTCGCCATTTGTTGAAGCTGACAACGTCAAATCCCGCTTTTCTCCGATCCATGGCCCACAACGCCCTCGACGTCGAACCGCCGCTCGGCAAGATTCGCGATTTCCTGACCGATCTCGAACCCGATCATCCGGGCAAGATCGACCTGAAGAAATACGGTTCGCGCATCTTTGTCGATGTTGCACGGATCTACGCGCTGGCTTCGGGCGTGCACAACACCAACTCGATCCAGCGCCTGCGCCTGGCATCGCAGCGTTTGTCGATCCGTGCGGATGAGATCAATGCCGTGCTCGAAGCGCTCAATTTCATTCAACTGCTGCGTCTGCAGCACCAATACCTGGAGGGCGAGCCGGGCGTCCAGGGCGACAACCTGATCGATCCGGATAAGCTCAACGAACTCGATCGGCGCATCCTGAAGGAGTCTTTCCGTCAGGCGCGCAAGATACAGACCCGTCTGAAACTGGACTATCAGGTGAACTGACATGCTCAACCTGAAGAAAATCCTGTTCGGCGGCGGGGCTGCCAGCGAATTGCCGCAAGAGGTGCAGCAAGCTCTGGAGCAATGGCAGATCGTGTCCGCGCCTGGGCTCGACGATTTGCACTATCACGTGCGTTACGTCGTGGTCGATGTCGCCACCGGCGGGCCGGGCGGAGCTGGTGACCAGCTGAAGGCCTTGGCGGCGAGCAGCGTGCGGCACTCGATGATCGTGCCCGGTGATACCTTTTACGCCGATTTGGAGGCCAAGGAAGAAGATGCTGCTGCGGTGGACAGGCGTTTGATGGCATTTTTGCAATACGCCGCCAAGGCGCCCCTGGTGACTTACCACGTGCCCTACGTCGGCGCCTATCTGAAGCAGATTTATCGTGAGCGCTTCGGCATTGAGTTCGAGGCACAGTGGGTCGATCTGGCCTGGCTGTTGCCGGCCATGTTCGACGAGAAGTGCCATACCGTGATGCCGCTCGATCACTGGATTGAACTGTTCGGGTTGAATGCCGGGCAGGGCAGGCGCGATGCGATGGACAACAACCTGCTGCTCGCCCGCATTTTCCAAATGCTATTGGTGCGCGTGGTTAGCAAGCAGATCGACACGGCCGAACGCTTGGTCGAAGAGTCGCGGGCCAGCCGTTTCCTGCGTCGTACCCACTGATCGCCCACATGCTTCAGCGCTTGACCAGGCTGCAACGCTACTACCTGTATTACACGGGTTGTTTCTTCCTGTTCATCGCCAGCTTGGCCATCCTAGAAAAACACGGCATGCCGCCGCGCTGGATTGGCTATGCTTTCCTGTTTTTCACCATTTCGATGTATGCAGTGATCGGCATCGTCAGTCGAACTTCCGACGTGTCGGAATATTACGTCGCCGGGCGGCGCGTACCGGCCTTCTTCAACGGCATGGCGACCGGTGCCGATTGGATGAGTGCCGCCTCGTTCATGGGGCTGGCGGGAACCTTGTACCTCTCGGGTTTTCAGGGGCTTGCCTATGTGATCGGCTGGACCGGCGGTTTTGTGTTGGTAGCCTTGCTTCTAGCCCCGTATCTGAGACGGTTTGGCCAATACACCATTCCTGATTTTCTCGGTGCTCGCTACGGAGGTACGCCGATCCGCATCGTTGCGGTCGGAGCGGCCATCCTGGCTTCCTTCGTCTACGTTGTGGCACAGATATATGGCGTCGGTGTCATTACTAGCCGCTTCGTTAGTCTGCAGTTCGAAATCGGTGTGTTTGTCGGTCTGGCAGGAATCCTCGTCTGCTCATTCCTCGGCGGTATGCGGGCGGTGACCTGGACGCAGGTTGCACAGTATCTGATTTTGATTGTCGCCTACATTACACCCGTTGCCATTCTGTCTTATAACGTCACCGGTAACCCGGTGCCGCAACTCGTTTATGGTGACGTCCTGCAGCAAGTGACGGCCCTTGAAAACCGGGTATTCAACAATCGCGCAGAAATCGATGTGAGGCAGTTGTATACCGAGCGGGCCAACCAGTACGCGCAGAAAATCATGCAGTTGCCACAGTCGTTGACGCATGAGCGCGAGCATCTGGAGACCCAGATCAATCAACTGAAGGCTGGTGATGCGCAGATGCGCGATATTGTCGCTTTGGAGCGGCAGCGCCGCGAGTTACCACACGACCCAGAGCAGGCTAAGGCGCGATGGGAGTCGGCGATGTTCGCTGCCGTCGAGCGCAGCCGAGAGCCGATCCACCATGCCGATGCCTTCCCCGGTGAAGATAGTCAGGCGGAATCGGTGCAGCGTATCAATTTCCTGGCACTGGTATTCTGCCTGACCATTGGAACCGCCGCATTGCCGCATGTATTGATTCGTTACTACACGACGCCGACGGTGCGCGAAGCGCGCGAGTCTGTATTCTGGTCGTTGTTGTTTATTTTGCTTCTCTACATCACGGCACCGGCCTATGCCGTATTCGCCAAGTTCGAGGTTCTTTCTCACTTGGCTGAAATCCCGATTGCTAAATTACCGGGCTGGGTAGCGGCCTGGGCTAAGGTCGGGCTAGTCAGTATCGAGGACATCAACGCCGACGGTATTCTGCAATTAGCTGAACTATCTCTCAATCCTGACGTGATCGTGCTGGCGACGCCGGAAATCGCCGGCATGCCCTACGTGGTTTCGGGGTTGGTTGCAGCTGGCGGTTTGGCGGCGGCCTTGTCGACCGCCGATGGCTTATTGCTGACCATCACCAGCGCGCTGTCGCATGACGTTTATTACCGCATCTTTCGGCCGGAAGCTTCAACACAGTTCCGACTTGTCATTTCGAAGTCTATGCTGTTGGTCGTCGCCATCATGGCGGCGACGGTCGCCGCACAAAAACCGGGAACCATTCTGTCGATGGTGGCTTGGGCTTTTTCGATCGCTGGTTCTGCATTTTTTCCGGCGTTGGTGCTTGGCATATTCTGGGAACGGGCGACACGCAGCGGCGCATTGGCCGGCATGCTGGTCGGTCTGTTGACCACCTTGTATTACCTCCTGCGGGTCGAGTTCGACAGTATTCCCTGGCTCGGTGTCAGTGGCCTGCACATGGAGCCCTGGTTCCATGTCCAATCAACGGCAGCCGGGGTGTTCGGGGTGGTGGCCGGTTTCGTCACCATCGTCGTGGTCAGCCTGCTGACCAAACCGGAGCCACAAGCCGCGCAATTTCTTAATATTGTGCGTCAGCGCGAGGAGAGCGATCATGGCACGCCCTGACAACTACTGGCGGCATACCCGGCGCCTGACCGTCGGCCTGCTGGCCTTCTGGTTGCTGGTTACCTTCGGGGTAAATTGGTTTGCCCGCGAACTGAACGAGTACATCTTCGTTGGTTTTCCTCTTGGCTTCTACATGGCGGCACAGGGCGTTCTTGTCATCTACCTGTTGATCATCTGGTACTACAACCGGCGGATGAAAAAACTGGATGCCGAATTCGGCATTGACGACGAGTAGCCCAAAGGGATGGCTTTCCTGCTCAGCGCTTTACGCGCGGTAATCGAGATGCTCGGTTTATGCCTGATCGGTCAAGGCATCCTGTTCGTGTTGGCCGGCAGTGGGCGTGAGACCAATCCCATCTATCGTTTGTTCAAGTTGCTTACAGCCGGCCCGATTAGGCTAGTCACCAGAATCCTGCCCAAGGGGTGCAGCCAAGGATTTATCAATGGCCTGACCTTCGGCATTCTGCTCATGCTGTGGCTTTCGCTCGCTTTTCTACGAAGATTCGTTTGACTCGGGGCACAAGCCTGCTATAATGCGCGGCTCCCGGAGAGGTGGATGAGTGGTTTAAGTCGCACGCCTGGAAAGCGTGTATAGGTTAATAGCCTATCGGGGGTTCGAATCCCCCCCTCTCCGCCAGGATTCAGCAAGGCCCGATTTCTTTATCTAATCAACAGGTTAAAGAAGTCGGGCTTTTTGCATTTACCACATCCAGGCGGCTATGTTTTCTTCCAAGAAAGTATGTCTTATTCCCGATGACGAACATATGGTCTATTGATATTGCATAGTTTGATCATGAGGATTGGCTCTAGTGACATCACGGGGGCTATCCTCCCGCCGTTTACTGAGTCTCGTCGCCGTTTAAATGCCGGAGGTCATATTCGCTTCCATAAGCATCCGAAAGCATTTCTGAAAGCTTTTAGGAAGGCGTAGTTGAGCGGCGTAATCCTTCTCCCTTGTCACTGGATGTTCTTAGGGTGGAGGATTTGATCAATGGCTAACAGCAAATTGCTTTAGCTATTGCTGAACTCTTATACATAAACACATGAGTCCTAAAGGACTTTTTGAGTTGTCCACAAAACCTGTGGATAACGCTGTGAGTTAGTCCTGTAAATATGTGTTAAACCTGCGTCCCGCATGGGTTTCTATTACGGTGCTGTAATAAAAGGCACACCCGTATAGCCCTGATTTTGTGCGGTTTCCAGGCGATTTTGAGGATTTGTCAAGTGGCGAAATCTAGCTCGCCTCACGCATGTGTCAATCTGTAACAAGTGTGAATAAGTCAAGACTTGATAGTCATTTTTTTCATTTGGGAGGGAGCGCTAAGCTGACGACTATCTATAAAACTGATCATCCGACGTCCGTGTAAAGGATGATCCAGAGGCTTCACCTCTTACTCTCAATGTCTGGACAAAACTCCAAGAGTGTCGGAATTATTTCGCCAAGGAGGAAATCAGTAGGTTTTTGTGTCGTTAGCGGAGTGTCCCCCCATTTCCACCAGGATAGAAAACAAAAAGGCCTCGGTTTTCCGAGGCCTTTTTGTTGTTGCGGGGCGATTACGAATGTTTCAATCAAAAACGAATTAGAGTCCGCAGCTGAATGCTGCGTCCCAGTTGCGGCATCGACCAACGGGTAATACCGGTAGTGGGTTCGTCCGGTGAGACAGGATCTGTGTAGCGCCGATCGAACAGGTTGTAGATTCCCAAGCCTGTCTCCCAATTGCTGCCAAGCGGGGCATAGGAGAAATTCAGATTGGTCAAAAGGTATGGGCTGACCTTTTCACTACCGTAGTTAGCCAGACGTTCGCCTATCCATTGGCTTTCAAGGCCGGCCATCAACCCGGCGATTCCAGTCGGCAAGCCAACGTTGAGCTTGGCCATGTGGCGCGGCGAGTTATCTAGGCGGCCGGCGTCACTTGCGGCGTATTGCGTCGACACACTGCCGCGTAGCTGGACGCCGTTCGTCCAGCGTTGTTCATAGCCGAGTTCAAGGCCATTGGCGCGAACCGGGGTTTCGTTGGCAACGATACCGGTGTCGGGGTTTACGGTGACCAGGCCATCTATGCGCATCGAGTAGGCGGTTGCACTGATTTTGGCGAGGTTGGAGAAACGTTTTTCCCAAGTTAGTTCGAGGGATTTCAGCCGTTCCGGGCCAATGCCGGGGTCGCCGTAGCTATAGGATGGCGTGATGTAGGCACGTTCGTAGGGCGAGGGGGTGCGGAAAGCCGTACCGTAGAGCAGTTTGAACAAACCCAGAGCACCGGCATCATGGATCAAGCCCAGGCGTGGACTCCAGAAATTCCCGCTGTCACTGACGCGGTCATGCCGGGCTCCCACGATCAGGGTATTTGCCTCACCGACCTGAATTTCATCCTGAGCGTATAGGGTGAAAATGTGATTGTTACGCCGGTCATCAAGGCAGGGACTGCCGCTTGAGGTTCCCGCAGAGCTATCGTAACAACCCACGCCGCGGTCGTAGTTTAGTTGGTCTTGGCGGGTGTTGGCTCGATACTCAAGACCGATGGTCCACCGTTGTTTGTCCAAGGCGGTGTTGATCAGGCGATTTTCCAGTCCCCAAGCGTTACCGCGCGCCTTGTCGACGTTGAATAGGCGGCTAGGGCCACCGCTGTCGGAATAATCATAGGGAAATTTCCCATCGTAACCGTATTCGCTAGCGTATAGCCGTTGCTGCAAAGTGTTTTTGGCATTGATCCGCCAATCCTTGCCAAGGTCGAGCAATGAATAGCGGTCGGATTCGACGTGCCCTTTGTCATCGGCGATGGTGCTAAAACTCGCGGTCGGCACCGTGCGGTCACGCTGGCTGTGGATCAGGGTGACTCGCCAATCGGAGCCGCGGGCGCGCACAAAGAGTTGCCCGCCTTGCTCTTCACCGATGGCATGCAGTCGTTGTGCTTCGCCGGAGGCATTGGTGTCATTGAATACCAGGCCACGGCCGCTTGAGTCATAGCCGGAAAATGAAACCAACAAGTCGCTACCGCCGATGTTTCCGCCAAGGCTGGTACGTAAACGGAAGTTGCGGTCGCTGCCGACGCTCAGGCCTGCTTCTCCTCCGCTCACGCTTTGTCCGCTGCGGGTGACGACGTTGATCACGCCGAACATCGAATCGCTGCCATAGACCGAGGCGCTGGGGCCACGGATGACTTCGATGCGCTCGACGAGGCCCAGGTCGACCGGAAATTCACTGCCCATGGGGGCGCTACCGTAGATGTTTTCGTTAACTGCAATGCCGTCGATGAGAACCTGCATGCGAGCCCGGTAGTCGCCTGCTGGCGAGATGCCACGCACACTGGCGTAAGCATAGGTGTGATCGTCGGTAACGTTGAAGCCCTGTAGGGAGCGCAGCGCTTCGCTCAGTGTCCGCTAGCCGAAAAGGCGAATGTCGCTGGCCGTCAGTACTGAAACTAATGAAGGAATTTGATCGGAATTCTCAGCAAATTTTGGCGCTGAAATGATGGTTACCTTCGAGAGGTCTTCCAGTGGGATGTCGATGGCATCAAAGTTGGCGTTTGATATGCCGCTGGCTGCGAGCATTGTCGCAAACACGAAGCGGTGGATATTCCATCTAAGGCGCATCAGTCTACGAAAATTTTTCAGGATGTTCAGAGGGTACTGATAACTGAGCCGGAAGGCGGATGAATTCGTCACCTGGCATGGGCTTTGCGAAAAGGAATCCCTGAAAGATGTCGCATCCCATTTCGCGTAGCAGTTGCGCTTGGCGAGCAGTTTCGACACCTTCGGCAACGACCTTCAAACCCAAGGCATGACCTAGCGTGATGATACCCTGAACCAAGGCGAGTTCGCGAGAGTCGCGTTCGATGTCAATGACGAAGGAACGATCGATCTTGATTTCGTCAATGTTGAAACGGTTAAGGTAGCCGAGCGAGGAAAAGCCGGTACCGAAATCATCCAGCGAAATTCGAATGCCTCGCTCACGTAACGCATTGATCACATGGCTGGCTGTGTCGGAGTTTTGCAACAGTACTCCCTCGGTCAGTTCGATGACCAATTGTTTCCCGGGGATACCAGTCCTTTGAAGCACCTCGTCGATGAACTGGATCAATGTACGCTGATAAAAGCTTGCCGCAGAAAGATTGATGCTGATCATGCCGATTTCTTGTTTCCACGCTAGCCAGTCGGCAATGGTTTCACAGATACGGGCAACCAACCATTCGCTGATTGGATGGATCAGGCCGCTTTGCTCGGCGATCGGAATAAATTTGGCCGGGGAGATCATGCCCCGCTCTGGATGCAGCCAACGCAGCAGCACCTCGGCTCCCACAATCTGTCCAGTGTGAGCGCAAACCTTGGGCTGGAAATAGGGAACAAGCTGGCTGCTTTGGTCGAGAGCGATGCGCAAGCCGCGCTCTAGTGCGACGCGCTCGGCAGCTTCACGATCATGTTCGGGGTCGAAGAAGCTGATGGGGTCACTGCCATCGCCAGCAGCTGCATGCATTGCACACAGCATGGCGCGCCGTATCAACTCAGGGGTATCGGGGGCATCTTGCGGATAGAGCGCTATACCGAGGAATACTTTGAACACCGTTTCCTGACCTTGCAGAATCATCGGTTCGGACAAGTGCTTCAGGATGGTGTTGGCAAAGCAGCGTATTGGCTCTTCACTTGTTACGCCTGTCACTGCCAAGGCGAAAGCGTGCTCGTCGTAACGCCCCAGTTTTGCGGCAAGGAAGCATGCCTTGTCGAAACAGTTGCACATTTTTTCAGGCGTGTGCAGTAGTTCCTTGAGTCGCTCTGAGAGGACGCGGATGGCACTATCGGCAACCTCTTGGCCGAATACTGTCGAGATTTCACGCAGGCTTGCGATATGGACGTAGAGAACGGCTAGAGAAATCTGCTGGCGGCCAGAGACGATTTCACGTTCGATTAGTTCGCTCAAGCGGCCACGGTTGTTCAACCCGGTGACTCGATCATGCCAAGCGAGATCACGGATTCTCTCTTCCTGCTGGGCTCGTTCGGTGATGTCCTGAGTGAAGCCGGTCGCACCCTGATAGCGGCCATCCCGGTCGATATTCGGGAAACCGCGTTCATGGACGTGGTGCCAAGTATTCGGGTCGGTTAGATTGCGCAGGCGATAGTCGAGGCGATAGGGTTGTCCCTCCTGAAGTAGGCGGCGATGCTGGATAAGCAGTTCGCGATCTTCACGATGGACGCGGAATAGCAGGCGAGGCGCGGGGATGGGGGAGGAGTTTTCTCCGATGATGTCGAGATACTGCGCCGAGGCGGTGACGATGTTGCCCTCCGGGTCCATCGTCCAGTTTCCAAGATGAGCGATATGCTGGGTGTTTAGCAGCGTCATCCGGCTGGCGAAAACCTCTTTGAAGGCGTTTGCCGAGCGCAGTAGATACCGGATGCGGTGAGGCAGCAGCGGGATATTCAGTGGCTTGGTGATGAAGTCGGTGGCACCGCTACGATAAGCCTCGTCAATCGACGCTTGGTCGTCCAGTGCGGTCAGCATGATGATGGGCAGGTGTTCGAAACGTTGCTGCTGACGTAGCCGGTAGCAGGTCTGGAAACCGTTGAGACCGGGCATCAGGACATCGAGCAGCACGATATCCGGGAATAGTCCTTCATCGATCAACTGAAATGCTGCTTCTGCCGAGTCGGCGGTAATAACCTCAAAACCGTTTTGCTGCAGGATCGATTGGGTAATCGTACGCATTACCGGTTCGTCATCAACTACCAATACGGTGGCGAGATCTTCCATCGTTATCTCCTCCGCCTCAGGGCATTGTGGCCAGCAGCAGACTGGCTTCGTTACGAATGGCTTCGAATGCGGTGACGATGCGCGAGGCCAAGACTTTGAGGGCAGCATTATTTCCTTGGCGTGCAGCGGTTTCCGCTTCCTTGCAAAGAGCGGAGAAAGCATTGGCGCCAATAGCCGCACTGGAACTTTTCAGGTTATGCACAATGCGAGTAATAAGTTCAAGGTCGCATTCATCGTCCAGGTGGGAAAGTGTCGTGATATGAGCACTGCCTTCCTTGAGATAGGAAGTTAATACCTGCTTGATGATTGGTCCGGCGCTATCGCCAAGGCTCTTTTTTAACTCGTTAAGGTTAATTGCCGGCGCTGCTGTAGGCTCAATGTCGACTGCTGCGGTGGACTGCTCAAATTGGGCATTTTTCACAGGAAGCCAGCGCGCCATGGTTTGGCTCAGGCTGCCGATCGTGACCGGTTTGGAAAGATAGTCGTCCATGCCGGCACGCAGACAGAACTCACGATCACCGGAGAGGGCGTTGGCGGTCAGGGCAATGATCAATTGTCGGGGCCAGCCGTTGATTTGCTCCTTCTGCCTGATTTCACGTGTTGCGGTGAGGCCGTCCATGATCGGCATTTGCACGTCCATTAATATCAGGTCGAAGCGTTCCTTCTCCAAAGCAACGATAGCGTCCCTACCGTTACTTGCGCTTTCTACCCGGCAGCCAAGGGATAGCAGAATTTGCTCGAGAATCAGGAGATTGGTTTCGTTATCCTCGACCATCAACACCTTGGCATCGAAGCGCTGGCGGACAGGGTCGGTTGTCAGACGTTCGTTGGGCGTATTGTGGAGAAAATGAAATACGCGTGCCAGTTCGGACCACAGGGCGAGATCGCCGAAGGGTTCGGCTAGGCAGCCTTGTACCCAGCTGGGGGGAGGAGGGGGGTCTGTTTCGCCGGCGCGGAAGTTGTGCACGAAGACGACAGGAACGTTTGGCGGCACGGTATGGCCCTTCGCTACCTCCTCGAAACAGATGGAGTCTTCGACGAGGATGGCGTCGGGCTGGTGCTCGCCGAGCAACTGCAACCCGGTAGAGCAACTCGCGGATAAGGTTGCATCGATGCCGGCCCAGCGCAGCATGCCGACCCAGCGTTCGCCATGCTCGGATTCGCTGCAAAGGACGAGGATGTGTTTGCCTCGGAGTTGGGGCATCCATTCCGGCAATTCGCGAGACAAGTTGGCAAACTGCAGTGGCAAGTCGACGTGAAATGTGGTGCCGACGCCGGGTTGGCTTACCACCGAAATTTCTCCTCCCATTTGGGAGACCAGGTCGCGCGCAATGGCAAGTCCGAGTCCGCTGCCACCGAAACGGCGGCTCATGCTGTTATCGGCTTGGCGGAAGGGGGAAAAGATTTCCTTGATGGCCTCTTGTTCGATGCCGATCCCGCTATCTTTCACCGCAATCAGCAGGCGCGGGCGATGATTCGTGTTACGCGTACAGGATACGTGGATACGTACGCCGCCTGTTTCGGTAAATTTGATTGCATTATTGACGAGATTGGTGACGATCTGGCCGAGACGATAACGGTCGCCGATAATCTGCTCCGGAACATCCGGTGCGATATCGAACCAGAGTCCGAGGTCTTTCTTGCGGGCGTTTGGACTAAAGATCGAAGCGATGCTGACGATCGTTTCCCGCAAGTTGAAGGGCTCTTGTTCAAGTTGGAGTCCTCCGGCCTCGATGCGTGAAAAGTCGAGGATGTCATTCAATAAATGCAGGAGACTGTCGGCTGAACTGCGCAGAATGTTCAACTGTGTTCGCTGCTGTTCATTGAGCGAACTTGAGGCCAGCAATTCGGCGAAGCCGATGATACCGTTCATCGGTGTGCGAATCTCGTGGCTCATGTTGGCCAGGAAGGCGCTTTTCGCGCGATTGGCCGCTTCGGCAACTTCTTTGGCTTGGCGCAGTTCCTGGGTCCGTTGCTCGACGCTTTCCTCTAGATGGAGCCGGTGTTTGGTTAGTGCTTCATCGCGTTCTGCGATTTCCTCGAGCATGGTGTTGAAAGCATCTGCCAGTTGCCCGATTTCATCTTCCGAATATTTCGTGGCGCGTTTGTCGTAATTCTTTGATTCCGCGACTTCCCGAGCCGTGTCGGTGAGCGAGCCAAGTGCCCGGAGCAACGGCGCTTGCATCCGGCGGGCCAGCAGCAGTGAAAACAGAAATGCGACGAGCGAAGCCAGAAGAAAGATCAGGGAGTCGTGACGTGTATCCAGCCAGACACGATTCAGGTTGGCGGTGAGCGCGACGGCCCCAACGATGCCGTCGTGGGTTGAAATCGGGACAATGGTGGTGAGGTAGTGGAAATCGAAAAGGTTTTCAGCGCCATGAAAGGTTTCGCCGCGTTTCGCTTGGGCGGGTACCGCATTGGGATTGCGGTTGTAAGCATAGCTGAAGGTATTGTCCGCACTGACCAAGCGGGCAGCATCGATGTCCGGGTGTTGCGCCAGCGAGTTGAAGAGGCTTTCTGCTCCGCTCAAGTCCTTGAATTCGACGACAGCGCTGGCATTGAAGGCGATGATTTCCGCCATCGAGCGGATTTCCTTCAATTTGGCTTCGCGCCTGTGGTCAATTTGATTGATGGCGAAGTAGGCCAAGGTGAGTACTAGGCTGGCGGTCATTGCGGTAGCAAGGATTAGTGCCAGCTTGCGCTGTAGTGGGAAACTGCGGATAGTCATCGTGAGCTCCCTATCACCTGGCGGGCAAGCCGCATCATTTGCGATGACGGCTTGAGGCCGGCCCGGCCGATAGAATCGGTATTGATGTCAAACTGCAGGCGGCCTTCCTGCCTGATCAGAGAAATGCCACCGCCGTCACGGGCAAAAAACTCGTTGTCGCTGATCGTCAGAATGGGTTGCCTGTCGGTCCAACGGAGGATGGCCGAAAAGCGGGATTCTTCGGTATCCGGAATGAAAAGTTCCTGGCAGTCGCTGAGTTGATCGGGGCTGCTCACGCGTCGGAAACGTAGTTCCTTACCCGCGATGCTGCGCCCTTCATAAGGTGCCAAATAGGGTCCGATACTGTCGCGACCGAACAGGCAGATGGTGACGGTGGATTTTGTGCCAGGCCACTCGATGTATTTGAGGAAGTTGATCAGGTAGGCTGCCTTAAGTTGCCCCTCGGAGGCCACTTCTCCATACGACAGGCTGCCAGATAGCGCGAAACAGAACGCTATCAAGCAATAGAGCAGTCGTTTGAAAAGGCAAATGCGCATGGCAATCAATATTTCCAGCGTGCCGCTACAAAGAACGATGGGCGTGTTTTAACAGGTTGCGAGGGGGGGCAATGACAAATGCTGCAGCGGGAACGTCGTTCAGGCTTTGGCGTTTTCTCGGAACCGATGTGATTTCGTTGTTGCCCAGATTTTCCAGGTTCAATGCTCCCAGCGTATCAGCAGCCCGGAGTGGGGCAGCAAATAGTGTTGTTAGCCAAGGCAATCGTCGCATATCAAATCCCTGTAGCCTGGGAGTCTCTTAGATTGATGTATTTCTATTTTTTTGTTATTTGTTGATTTTCTCCTAATGTACAGGAGGCTGCAAGATAATTTAACAAATACATAAACAAATATTGGTAAATACGCCAATAATGATTTTCTGATTTAGATACCGCTATTTCCTCAGTTTGGCAAAGGCGGCAGCCATTGCATTGTTGGCTGGAGCGGGTCCGTTGTGGCGGGCTTGTTGGCGAGAGAGTGGTGCTCCACGTTGCTGGCTGGCCTCATGGCTACGCCCCTTGCCCGGTTCGTCGCCCATGCGCATGGTAAGCGAGATGCGTTGGCGCGGCAGATCGACTTCCAGCACCTTGACCTTAACCACCTGCCCCGCCTTGACCACGTCATGCGGGTCCTTGACGAAGGTGTTGGAGAGGGCGGAAACGTGCACCAGACCGTCCTGATGGACGCCGATGTCGACGAAGGCGCCAAAAGCAGCCACGTTGGTGACGACGCCTTCGAGGATCATCCCCGCTTGCAGGTCTTTTACCTCGGTGACCCCGTCGGCAAAGGTGGCTGTCTTGAACTCGGGGCGCGGATCACGGCCGGGTTTTTCCAGTTCCTTCAGAATGTCCTGTACGGTCGGCAGGCCGAAGCGTTCATCGGTGTATTTGCTGGCATTGACCGCCTTGAGCGTGCGCCCGTCGCCCATGATTTCCTTAATCGGCTTCTTCAGGTCGACAATGATCTTCTCGACCACCGGGTAGGCTTCCGGGTGCACCGAGGAGGCATCGAGCGGGTTGTCGCCGTTTGGCACCCGCAGGAAACCGGCGGCCTGTTCGAAGGTCTTGTCGCCGAGACGTGGCACTTTCCTGAGGTCGTCGCGCGTCCGGAAGGCACCGTTGGCATCGCGGTAATTGACGATATTGGCAGCCAACCCGGCGTTGAGCCCGGAGATGCGGGTGAGCAGCGGAACCGAGGCGGTATTCACATCGACGCCGACGGCGTTAACGCAGTCTTCGACCACGGCGTCCAGTGAGCGGGCCAGTTTGGTCTGCGACACGTCGTGCTGGTACTGGCCGACGCCGATCGATTTCGGCTCGATCTTGACCAACTCGGCCAGCGGGTCTTGCAGGCGGCGGGCGATAGAGACCGCACCGCGCAGCGAGACGTCGAGTTCCGGGAATTCCTTGGCGGCGAGTTCGGAAGCGGAATAGACCGAAGCGCCGGCTTCGGACACCACGATCTTCTGCAGGTGGGCTTCCGGATATTTTTTCATCACATCCTGTACCAGCTTGTCGGTTTCGCGGCTGGCCGTGCCGTTGCCGATGGCAACCAGCGAGACGCCATGCTGGCTGGCTAGGCGGGCGATGCTGTGGATGGAGCCGGCCCAGTCGCAGCGCGGCTCGTGCGGGTAGATGGTCTCAGTGGCGAGTAGTTTGCCGGTAGCGTCGACGACGGCGATCTTGCAGCCAGTGCGGATGCCCGGGTCGATGCCCATGGTGACGTGCTGGCCGGCCGGCGCGGCGAGCAGCAGATCTTTCAGATTGCGGCCGAAAACGCGGATGGCTTCTTCCTCGGCGCGCTCGCGCAGCTCGTTCATGAGTTCCAGTTCGAGGTGGGTGTAGACCTTGACCTTCCAGGTCCAGCGTACCGTGTCCTGCAGCCATTTATCGGCCGGGCGGCCCTGGGCTTTGATACCAAACTTGTTGGCGATGCGCATTTCGCAGGGATTGGGGCCGGGCTTGAGGTTTTCTTCGTCGAGTTCGGAGTCGAGCATCAGCGTCACCGACAGCACACCCTCGTTGCGGCCGCGCAAGAGCGCCAGCGCCCGGTGCGACGGCATGTCGGCGATGGCTTCGGCGAAGTCGAACCAGTCGCGGAACTTGGCGCCTTCGGTTTCCTTGCCTTCGACCACCTGCGAGCGGACTTGTCCATGCTCGTTCAGATATTCGCGCAGGCTGCGCAGCAGGTCGGCATCTTCGGCAAACTTTTCCATCAGGATCTGGCGCGCACCGTCGAGTACGGCCTTGCTGTCGGCGAAACCGGCCTCGGCGTTGAGGAATTTCTCGGCTTCTTCGTCCGGTGTCAGTTCGGGGTTATCGAGCAAGGCCAGCGCCAGCGGCTCGATGCCGGCTTCGCGGGCGATCTGTGCCTTGGTGCGGCGCTTCTGCTTGTAGGGGAGGTAGAGATCTTCAAGACGCTGCTTGGTGTCGGCATCCTCGATTTCGGCTCTCAGTTCCGGCGTTAGCTTGCCCTGTTCGTCGATGCTGGCGAGGATGGCGGAGCGACGATCTTCCAGTTCCCGCAGATAGCCCAAGCGCTCTTCCAGCGTGCGCAACTGCGTGTCGTCCAGGCCGCCGGTGACTTCCTTGCGGTAACGGGCGATGAAGGGCACGGTGGCGCCTTCGTCAAGCAGGGTAATGGCAGCGATAACCTGAGCAGGGCGAACGTTGAGTTCGACGGCGATGCGGTGTTCGATCGGAGCAAGCATGGGTACGACGGACGACTAAAAAGGGCGTGCACTATGCGCAATCCGGCTGGAAATTACAACCGCCGCCGGGTAGGATGGCAAGCTAACTTATACGAGGCAAGAGGAGGGATGCATGCAGTTCGACACCTATCTGTTCGGCAAGATTGAAGTCAGCGCGGAAAAGATCATCAACTTCCCCAAGGGCTTGGTCGGTTTCGAGCGGAACGTCCGCTATACGCTGGTTCATGAAGCGGCTGGCGACACGCCCGTGAGCTTTACCCTGCAGTCGTTGGACGATCCGATGCTGGCCTTCCAGATCGTCGATCCGACGACGCTGGGTTTCAATTACGAATTGGCGCTGACCGATGCCGAGAGTGAGCTTCTTGGCCAGCCGGCGCCGGAGGATGTCGCGGTGATGCAACTTATCTTCCGCAAGGAAGAAGGTAGCAATACCAGCATCGCGCCGAGCTTGCGCGCGCCGCTGGTGATCAATACCAAGGCGCGTGTTGGCTTGCAGAAGGTCATGGAAAGCCTGCGTTCCAACATTACGCTGTCCAATCTGGCCAGCGAAATTTGACCGGATGGTCGAGAATCACCGAGCGGGGCTGCGGCCCCGCTTTTGCGTTTACAGTTCTTGCAGCGTGTTGCGGTAGCGCGTTGCGTTGTCGACATAGTGCTCGGCGGATTTCTTCAGCTTGGCGACATCCTCGTCGGAAAGTTCGCGCACTACCTTGCCCGGCGAGCCGACGATCAGCACCTTGTCGGGAAAGACCTTGCCCTCCGGGATCAACGTGTTGGCCCCGACGATACAGCCCTTGCCGATGACGGCGCGGTTGAGGATGACCGAGCCGATGCCGATCAGGCTGCCGTCGCCGACGGTACAGCCGTGCAGCATGACGAGATGGCCGACGGTGACGTCCTTGCCGATGTGCATGGGTACGCCTTCGTCGGTGTGCAGTACCGACCCATCCTGAATGTTGGTGTTATCGCCGATGTGGATCGGGTCGTTGTCGCCACGCAAGGTGGCGTTCCACCAGATCGAGCTGTTCTTGCCCAGGCGGACGTCGCCGATCACGGTAGCGTTGGGGGCGATCCAGGCGTTGTCGCCAACTTGTGGCGTTTTGTCACCGAGTTTGAAGAGAGGCATGGATTTTCCTTGTGATTTTGGTTTTTGCCTATTTTGGCATGTGCACCGCAGCAGTGATAGCGGTGATAGTCTTGCGGCTGGCCGGGTAGCAGAGCGGGGCAAACAGGTCGCTAGGAAAGTGTGTTGCATGAAACTGCGTCGAATCAAATCGTGGCAATGGGTGCTCATCGTGTTGGCGCTGCTGGTGGCGCTTGATTGGGCCATGCGCCGTCCGGATGCGCGCTCGCGCGAGTTGAATGCCATCATCGCCAAAGAAGGCAGCCCGAAGCTGCGGGATTATCCCTATCAGTTTGAAGTGTTGCGGGTCGAAGGCAAGACGGCCGTGATGTCCACGCCGCGCAATTTCGAGGTGCCGGCCTTTCGCATGCTCGGCGCGCTGTACCCGAACATCAACGTGAAGGATGCGAACAATCCGGAATTTATCGCCATCGAACATCTGCTCGGCCAGGTGCAGGACGAGGCGCGGCATATCGTCCTGGCGCAGCCGGGGATCGCCGAAGTGCGCTGGGAACTGGACAAGACCTGGCTACGTCAGCACGGCATCGAGGTGCCGGACAGGTAAGCAGGTTCGGCCGGATTGGTTACAGCTTGGCTTCTGGGTTGGCGTACTTTTGCACGATCAGGCTACCAACCATGTCGCCTTCGACATTGACCATCGTGCGCGTGGTGTCGAGCAGACGGTCGATGGGCAGCAGGAGGGCGATGGCGGCGGTGGGCAGGCCGACCGATTCGAGTACCAGCACCATGCTCAGCATGCCGACGCTGGGAATGCCCGGGGCGCCGATCGCGCCCAGCATGGCGACGAAGAAAATCACCATCTGGCTGGCGAGATCGAGTTCGATGCCGGCCAGGCGTGCCACGAAGAGTGCAGCGGCTGCTTCGTAAAGTGCCGTACCGTCCATGTTGACCGTTGCCCCCAGAGGTACAACGAAGCTGGCGATCTCCTTCTTCACATGCAGATGTTGCTCGGTGCAGCGTAGCGTAACCGGCAACGTGGCAGCACTCGAGCTGGTGACGAAGGCTGTGAGCAAGGCCTCGCGGGCGCCTTTGAAGAAGCGTCTGGGCGAAACGCCGGCGAGCAGCCACAGGATGCCTGGCAGGACAACGATGCCGTGAAAGAGCGTGGTGCCGGTGACGATGGCGATGAAATGGCCTAGGCTGCCAAGCAGACGCACTTCCTGCATGGCGATCAGTTGCAGCAGCAGGGCGGCGAGACCGAACGGGGCGAGGTGCATGATCCAGCCGACAATTCTCAGGCAGATTTCCTGCAGTTCCTCAATCAGCGTGCGAATGTTCTTGTAGCGTTCGCCACCGACGACTAGGGCGATGCCAAGAAATAGCGCGATCATCACAATAGCCAGGAGCTCCCCTTGGGCGAGGGCCTTGAACGGGTTTTGGAAGAGCCCGCGCAGGAATTGCGCGATGTAGTCGGGCAGCGGCATTTGTCGGGCCTGATAGTTGGCCGTCGCCTCGGCGAACATCTCCAGGCGGAGCCCTTCGCCCGGCCGGAACAAATGGGCCGCGCCAAAGCCGATGACGATGGCGATGCCCATGGTGGCGAAGAAGAAGAGCAGTGTCGTTACCCAGACGCGATGCATCCGCTGATGCGCCCGCAGGTTGGCGACGCCGGTAACGATGGAGGCGAACACCAATGGCACGAGCACCATGCGTAGCAGATCGAGAAAGAGATTGCCCAGCAGCTTGGCCCCGTACAGTGTGTTTTGCCCCAGCGGCGTGGCCGTTTGGCCGGTGAGCCACCAACCACCGGCGATGCCAAGCAGGCAGCCGATCAGGATACGAGTGTTGAGCGAGCGTGCGTTCATGGGCGTGCCGTCAGATCAGGAGTAGTGATTCTAGCCGCCCAGCGTGTGTGGCATCATCGCGATTTTTCCTGATGCCAATTCACCATGGGCGAATTCGAAGCCTTGACCGCCGAAGTGTGCGCCTTTCGCGATGCCCGCGCCTGGAGCCAATTTCACTCGCTGCGCAACCTGATCGTGTCGCTCAATCTCGAAGCGGCAGAGCTGCTGGAGCTGACGCAGTGGAAAACCGACGCCGAGATCGATGCGCTGTCGGCCGATGCGAAAGCCGCCGAAGAGTTGCGCGACGAATGCGCCGATATTCTGTTGCTCCTGCTACTGGTGGCCGACAAGGCAGGGATCGATCTGCCGCAGGCGGCCTGGGCCAAGCTGGTCAAGAACAACGAGAAATACCCGGTCGACAAAGCCTACGGCTCGCGAGCGAAATACACCGACTTAGGCTGACTGGCTCTCGATCGTGTATTTCGCGCCCGGCCCCTGGGCGAGGAGTTCGGTCAGCTTGGGCAGGGTTTCGTGCAGCGTCTTTTCCAGCGTCCACGGTGGGTTGATGATGAACATGCCGCTGCCGTGCATGCCGAAGCCGTCCTTGGCCGGCGCTTTGACTTCCAGCGTCGCGTGCAGCCAGTCCTTGGCGCCCAGGCTCTTCAGGCGGTCCGGCAACTGGTGTGATTCGAGCTTGGCCAGCATCGGGTACCACAGGGCATAGGTGCCCGTCGCGAAGCGCTTGAGCGCCTCCTGCAAGCCTTTGACCACTGCGCCGTAGTCCGCCTTGGTTTCGTACGAAGGGTCAATCAGCACCAGGCCACGCCGGGGCGGGGGCGGCAGCAGGGCCTTGAGGCCGGTGAAACCGTCGCCGACTGTAATGCCGACCTGACGACCGGCGCCCTTGAAGCATTCGATCAACAGCTTGCTGTCGGTGCTGTGCATCTCGAAAAGACGCAGGCGGTCGGTATCGCGCAGCAGCTGGCGGGCAATCCAGGGCGAGCCGGGGTAGTGGCGCAGCTTGCCGTCCGGGTTGAGCATTTTTACCGTTTCGACGTAGTCCACCGCAGCAGTGGGCAGATTCGGTTCGTTCCACAGGCGGCCGATCCCGTCGATGTATTCGCCGAGTTTCTTGGCATGCTCCGATTCCAGCGCGTAGCGCCCGGCGCCGGCATGGGTGTCGACGATCCAGAAAGGGGCCGGCTTTTCAGCCAGGTACAGTCCGATCTGGATCAGGATGAGATGTTTCAGCACGTCGGCGTGGTTGCCGGCGTGATAGGCATGGCGGTAGCTGAGCATTAGGGAAATCAGAGAGGCGACGGTTCGAGGGCATAGAATTCTAGCCCGTCGTTGGCTTCCATGCATTTCCCGATGCGATGCGCCACGCTACGTCCTGGCAAACGCAGCGTCACCGAGTTGCCGCTGCTGACCACGCCGGGCGGCACGATCAGGCCAGGATAGCGGCCGTAGGCCGGCAGGCTGTGCATGAAGATTACGCGCGGCCCGGCGGTGTTGTCGATGGCGAGTTCGGCGATGCTGACCTGTGGCGACATCAGTTGCAGGCCGAGTTCGAGACGATTGTTGGTGGATGTGACGCGACGCACCAGGCAGACGTGCACCTTGCTCGATTCGCGCGGTTGCAGGGCAACCACGTCGCCGACGCCGATCTGCCACTTTTCGCCCTTGATGAAGCGCAGGCGGAAACCGTCTGGGCTTTCGTCGATCATGGCCCATTCGCTGGCAGCGAAATCGCGTGCATCCTGGCGCCCGAAAGCGTCGAGCGAGCGGCGCGAGAAGGCATGGCCGTCGAGGAAGGCGACGACCTGGGCCAGTCCGCCGACGACGTCGCCGCGGGGACGGAACTTCGTCCGGCTGAAGCGACGCGAGCCCTTGCCGCCAATTGCCGTGCGCAAGGCCTGCAGGATGGCAGGCGAAACGCGCAGGTCGGGCTCAATACTCTTGCCAGGTACGCGCGAAATGTTGCGATCCAGCGCTGCCAGAACCTGCGTGCAATCGACGATCAGGCAGCCGAAGATCGAACTGCCTGGCGCGATGCGGCTCAGGGGGCTGCCGGGCGAGCCTTCGTCCGGACGAACCAGGAAGCAGCTCTCGCTCTGGCGGATATTCAGGGTGTCCGGCGTGACTTCGGAGATCACCGCGTAGGCGGCAAGTTGGCGGGTAGAGAAGAGTAGTTCGTCCAGTTCGCTGCGATGCAGTTTGTTGGGTTCGATGTAGGCGAAGAGCAAGGCCTCGAGGTACTCATGTTCGATCGGTGCGGTCTCACCGTTTAGTGGCATGGTGAGCGGGTCGCAGCCCATGCGGTAGAGGTCGTGCAGCATCTGCCACGAGGTCGCCGAGGGCATCGCATAGGCGCGATAGGCCAGGCGCTGGCGCCGGGCGACGAGAGCCAAGGCGCGTTGGATCGCACGATGGAAAAGGTGGCTTAAGCCTTGGTGCTGCTGATGCTTGGCGATGTTGCGGGCGAGGTTGGCATAGGCATGGGCCATGCCCTTGATCAGGTTGTCGGCATGCAGGGCGGATGTTGTGGCGGCCAGCGGTAAAGGGAGTACCGCTTGCGAGACATATGCCTCCAATGCTGGTAGCGTCGATTCCGCGACATGGCGGATATCTTCCAGCAGCTTGAAGCGCATGTGCAGGTTGCTCTGCCCTGCGGCAGCCGGCAGAACCCCGCTGGTCAGGCGGACGACGACTTCCTGCGGGGGGAGGCCAGCGGTCGATTCGAGCAGGCTGTGTACGTTGGCTGCGGCCTTGTCTTCGGTATGGCCGTTGGAGAAGGGGAGCAGGTCGCGGAACAGTTGCAGTGGAGAGTTCATATGTCAAACGGGTATTTGGCGCGCAGTCGGATTATCTCTCATGTTGACGTCATTTTCTGTGACTTATTGCCGCTTTTTCGTATACTCGGCCGATGGATCTGCTCGAATTGCTCTTCCTTCTCATTCTCGGCGGCCTTGCATGGTTCTGGCTGGATGGCCTGAAAGCACGGGAAATCGGTATCGAGGCGGCGCGCGCCGCTTGTGCCCAGGAAGGCTTGCAATTCCTTGATGAAACCGTGGCCGGTCGTTCGACGGCGTTTGCGCGCGATGAAGACGGGCGTCTTGTCCTGCGCCGCGTCTTCGCCTTCGAGTACAGCGATACCGGCGACAACCGGCGCAGCGGCAGCGTCAGCCTGCTTGGCCACGAGGTCGAGCTGCTGCATGTCCGGCCCAATCTTTACGTCATTCCGAAAGCTCATGAAACCTTACATTGAAACCATCGATTTCCACGGCACCGAAGCCTTGCGCCTGCACGGCCCGAAAGGCTCTTCGGCCGTCATCAGCCGCCTCGGCGGGCAGGTGCTGTCCTGGGTGACGCCGGATGGCCGCGAACGCCTTTTCCTCTCCGAGAAGGCCGTGTTCGATGGCAGCAAGCCGATCCGCGGCGGTGTTCCCGTCTGTTTCCCGCAATTCGCCGAGCAGGGTAGTCTGCCGCGCCATGGCTTCCTGCGTACCCGGCGTTGGGAGGTGGCGGCGCAGCGCAGCGGTGACGACTATGCGTTGGTAACGATGGAGGTGACGGACGACCAGGTCACGCGCCAAGTATGGCCGCACCCTTTCCGCGTCGAACTGACCCTGATGATCGAAGCCGATCGCATCGACCTCGAACTGTGCGTGGCCAATACAGGCGAGTCCGAGTTCGACTTCACCGGTGCCCTGCATACCTACTTGCGTACCATCCAGGTTGAGGACGTCGCGCTGGAAGGGCTTTACGGCTACAACTATTGCGATGTGGCGAAGGGCCGACAGGTCGTGCGCGAAACCGGTACTCACCTGGGTGTCGAGCAGGAAGTTGATCGCATCTACCGCGATGTTGGCCGCCCGCAACTGCTGCAGGCCGGCAATCTGAGTCTGGGTATCCAGAGTCAGGGGTTCCCGGATGTTGTCGTGTGGAATCCATGGGTCGAGCAATGCGCGGCACTACCCGACATGCCGGCGGATGGTTGGCGCCACATGCTTTGTGTCGAAGCGGCCGTGGCTACAGAAGCAGTGACCGTCGAGCCGGGCGACGAGTGGTACGGTCGGCAGACGCTGGTAGCAGTCTGAGCTGAATATTCTCGAGGGCTGTAATGCAGCCCTTTTTTGCATGATCTTGCTTTTTCTGAGAGCCGACGCCTTGTTTGGTGGGTGGTTTGTACGCCGGAAATTCGCTGCGTCTGATGCAGGGCGCCTGCTGCGCTACGGGGGAGCCTGCCCCGAATGATCTACTTGCTTGGCGCCGCTCATGCTAACCACCTTGCTTAAGTTGCAAAATCAACAAATATATTTTGTGTTTGTGTAATATTTAGAGGCGCCTAGCTCGGGTGGTGGTTGGTAAAACAATGAGAAAGTGATTGCTTGTTGTTCAAATAAAGTTATTTGAATCAGCCTGTTGGACGATTTTAAAACTAGACTTTCCACTATCAGTAGAACTGATTCCGTTCGCACAGCATGACGATTTGTTGATTAATGTATTTGGTTTGTAAATATGGTAAATTTGGTGTGTTTTTGCTGGGTTTGATTATTATAATTTGCCCTGATTTTATAAATCTGGCGTTCTCGAATCGGACTGTTTTTTCTGCAGTGCCTTGATTCGCGCATTGCCCGACCTTTTTTAAGGGCTCGCAGAAACGGTGTTGGCAGAGTGATGGTGGCGAAATTGCGATTTGGTTTTTACCAGATGCCGGCCAATGAAGTGGCACTGGTCAAGGCTTTTTTCCGGTTGTTTTCCACACGCCCGGACTTTCCTTGGGAAATTTCGGAAACGGGGCCTGTCGATGTCGTTCTGAGTGAGCAGCTTGCCTCTGCTATGCCCGCGGGGCTTTGCCGTCCAACGACCGTGGTTCTGCGTGTGTTGGAGCGCGGTGATCAGGGCTTGGACGAAAACTCATTGACTCGTCCTTTACGTTCCGACCATTTGGAATCCTGGCTCTTGAAGTTCGCAGCGAGGGTTGGTGATGACGCCATGCGGCCTTCGATCAATGCAAGCATTTCGCCCGTACCGGAGAAAGCCATTATCAGGATGAAACTCGTGCGTTGGCCACCAGCCTTACTGTTACATAAGGATCCGGGACGTATCCGGCTGGCGACGATGCTGATGAAGCGCGCATTGTCGATTACCGAGATGAGCAAAATTTCGTCTTGGCCTGTCGGACAGTGCGAATCATTCATCGAAGCGTTACGCAGTGTCGGCTTGATTCAAAACATTCCGGTGTCAGCAAATGCACCGGTTGTGAAGGCCAATGTTGGGGGGGGAGCGGCCATGCCCTTGTCGGATGGTTTTTTTGCCCGTTTTCGGCGAAAGCTGGGCCTGTAAAAATATGAACGAATACAAAGTTTTGTTTACCGGGCCCATGGGGGCGGGCAAGACCACCGCGATCGGTTGCATCAGCGAAACTCCGCCGGTGGTCACCGATGTGGACAATACCGACAGCGAGCACAGCAAGGCGAAAACAACGGTCGGCCTGGATTTTGGGATGATGACGCTGGATAACGGGGATCGTATTCGTCTGTTCGGTACCCCCGGGCAGCAGCGATTCGATTTTCTCTGGAAGATTTTGGCCAACAATGCCCTGGGGGTGATCGTTCTGATCGATAACACGCGCCCCGATCCGATGGCCGACCTGGTGACCTATTTGGATGGGTTTTCGCCGTACCTCGACAGCGTGCCTTTTGCTGTGGGGGTGGGGCGTCTCGAAACCCATACCAAGCCGTCGCTCGACGAATACATCGATTTCTTGTGTGGGCGTGGTTATGCCTTTCCGGTGATCGATGTCGATGTCCGCAAACGTGAAGATGTGGCGTTGCTGCTCGACATCCTGCTGGCGCAAATGGAAATCAATCGGATGGATGTTCTGGAATGAGCTCGTACGTTGAATTGCCAATAGGTTTGCAGCTTCAGGTTCGCCAAGAAGCAGAAGCGTTGATGCGTGAACTGCAGGGGGTGAAGGGGGTTGTCGTCGCCTCGATCGATGGGTTCGATCTGGTCTCGGTGGTTTCGGGAAACGCGGATGCCAAGCGGATTGCAGCGATGACCAGTTCGATCGTTGCGATTGGCGAGGTGGTGTGCCAGGAGGCTGAACTCGGGGCGACCGAAGGAATGATGGTGCAATCCAGGGATGGGTTCGCGGTATTTCAATCGGTGAATTACGAGAGTCGCCCCTTGCTGGTGACGGTCATCGCCGATCGGGCCGCCGTTCTCGCGCAAGTGAATTACCGGGCAGCCCAATTGGGGCGGATATTGGTGAGCGGATGAAAGCAGAACGACTGCGGCAAATGATCGACAACCTGGCTGTGATGCCCGGGATGGCCGGTTGTGCTCTGGTGGAAATCGAGGCCGGGATGGTTTGGCATGGCGCCGGAGAAATACGCGAAATTGCCCAATATGCCGAAGCCGCCAGCGATTACTGGCGCTTGAGCGATCGCCTGAATCGTCATTTTTCAATATTGGGGCCGCTTTCCGTGGCCTTAATGGTGCATGCCCATGGGCGAATCACCATGCTGCCCTGCGGCAAAGGAATGATCATGGTCGGGATCACCATGGATAAGGTACCCGTCGATTGGGCCGCTTGGCAGAAGCAAGTTTCGGATCTGTCCGCCGTGGTGGACAGCCTTTAATTGGGCAGTTTTTTCATTCAATTAATTTAGGAGTACACGATGGCTACCATTAACCAAACTCTGGATGAACTTCTGACACTCGATGGCGCCATGTGCGCTGCAATTGTCGACTCGACCAGCGGCATGATGCTGGGTAGTGCAGGATCGGGTGTCGATCTCGAGGTTGCAGCGGCTGGGAACACCGAAGTGATTCGAGCCAAACAGAAGACGATGCGTGCATTGGGGCTGAACGACGTGATTGAAGACATTCTGATCACCTTGGGCAAGCAATATCATGTCATTCGTCCTTCTTCGCGTAAGGAAGGTGTGTTCATTTATCTCGTGTTGGATAAGTCGCGCTCCAATCTGGCGATGGCCCGCCGCAAGACCCAGGATGTCGACAAGGAACTGAGTTTCTAAGCGCTCATTGCCGGACTCTGGGGGCTCGAAACGACACTCGGAGTCAGGTGGGTATTGTTCGCCTCGCCGATGAAACAAAGGAAGACCTCCGTGTCTTCCTTTTTTTTGGGGCCAGCGACGCCGGATCGTCCGGATACGGTGGAGATTACATACGCTTAGGCAGGTGGGATGATCTGTCACAATCAGTGTTCGCACATCTCAATGGCATTTTTGATCTGCATTAGTGTCATTTCGATGATCGGTGATTAGGCTCCGAACTGTCGATTTCCCGTGCGCCTCATCCCATTCTTCCGGCAATGCAATGCAGGTCAACTCGCTGACGTTTAATAAGCTATTCGCTGCTTTGGCCGAGGGCCGCAATATTGCCCGGCAAACCGGTAACGTTGGCTATGCCTATACCGCGGTTTTTGTGCTTGGTGGGGCATTGATCATCGGTAGTTTGCTGGTCCGCGGCTGGACCCCTTTTGTCATCAGCGCAGCCGGGGCCTTCATGCTGCTTGGGCCAGCGATCATGGCGGGCTATTTTGGCATTGCGCGGGCGTTCGAGGCGGGAAGGCGTCCGCTGACGCAAGATGTGCGGATCGGTTTCGCTGAGGCTAATCAGGCGATTTGGGTGCTGGCGCTGGTTTGTGCCCTGTTGTTCATGATTTTCCTCACCGATGCGGCAATTCTTTATGCCTATATGCTGGGGGATGCGCCAGTTTGGTTGGTCCATTGGCTTTCCCCCAACGAAAACATAGTCCGCTTCGTGATTTGGTCATCGATATCGGGCGCTGTGGTTGCGTTAATGCTGTTCGCCGTGTCGGCTTTCTCGGTTCCCTTGCTGTGTGAGCAGCGGGCCAATCTGGTCGAGGCGGTGGTGCTGAGCGTACGAATCGTCTTGGGTAATTTTGCGGTGCTGCTGGTTTGGGCCGTGCTGCTTGCCGTACTCGTTATTGGCAGCATCCTGTTCCTACCCCTGTTGCTGTGGACACTGCCATGGCTGGCCTACGCCAGCTGGATCCTGTATCGGGCGGCATTACCCCGCGGAATCGACGTTGCCGGGCGTGGCTAGCCCGGCGAGCAGTTCCTCGGAAATCCCGCCAACACGGTTTCGCCCTGTCTGTTTCGCTTCGTAGAGCCACCAGTCGGCTTGGCGGATCAATTGCTCAAGGTTTTCGTGGTCGGCCCTTTGAGCAACGCCAATGCTGGCACTCAATGGGATGCTTTCGCCGTCGGCGTGGCAGCGCAGTGCGAGGATCTGCTGCCGTAGTCGCTCGGCGAGATTGCCTGCCTGCTGCAGGCTGGTTTCCGGCAGGATCAAGAGAAACTCTTCTCCTCCCCAGCGGGCCGCGAGGTCACTGGCGCGACACGCTTGTGCGATGCACTTGGCGATGGCCTTGAGCACCCGGTCGCCCGCTTCGTGTCCATGTGCGTCGTTGATTTTCTTGAAATGATCGATGTCGATCATCATGACGCTGAAGGGTCGCTGCTTGCGTTCGCAGCCATGCCAAAGCGGTTCGGCCAATTCGAGTAGCGCACGTCGGTTGAGGAGTTGGGTCAGCGGATCGGTACGGGCCAAGACCTCGGCTTTTTGCCTGGCATGCTGGTATTCGCGCATGCGGTAGGCCAGCGCCAGTGCCAGCAATATTCCTTCGATGGCCATGCCAATTGCCGCCGCATGGAAAGTGAGCGGGTGGTAGGGAATGCCTACCCAGACCGTCAGTGCGGTACAGGCGGCTCCCGCCATCGCTGCGAGCGCAGCGGCCAGGAAGTAGCGTCCGGCCACCTGCCCGCGGATCACCGCCGCAGCCCCAAGCCAGACCATCATGACCGAGAAGAGCAGAACAAAGACAAACGCGAACAGTAAGGTATGTTTTTGTGGGAGTAAAACGATGCTCAGGGGCAGACCAAGCAGGCCGATCCCGCTGAAAACGTTGCTGATGAGATAAGTCCGCGGTGCATGCTGTCGCAGGGCCAGGAAACCTTTGGCGAAACGTAGTCCGAGGCAGGAAAAGGCCACCATCAGGAATGGGATGACGTAACGTTGGAGGTTGGGTGAGTCCGGCCACAACCAAGTGTAGCCATGTCCCGTATAGGCAAAATGGGTCAGGGCAAATGCCCCGAGATACAGGGAATAGTCGAGTGGACTGCTTTCGCGCAGACCCGCGGCAAGCAGGAAGTTGTAGAGGATCAAGGCGAGCAGTAGCCCGTACAGGCTGCCATAGGCGTAGCCAAGGCGTACCTGAAAAGCGTTGGTTTGCCGTTCGTCGAGCAGGCGGACCGGAATGAGCATCGGGTCCGGCGTGGCGACGCGCAGAAAAAGATCGCTGTCGCCGGGAGGGATACTGATCTCCAGAACGAAACCCAGGCCAGGGCGGGGATGGATCAGTGAAGCGGCGCTGTCGCCGGCGGCGCGATGTATCTGCACCTCGCCTTCGCGCAAGAGGTAGGCATCAACGTTGTCGAGCCAGGAGATGCCGATCACCAACTGTCGGCTGATGGGGGTGTCCGTGTTATTGCGTATGGGCAGGTGTAGCCATACCGGTGGCGCGCCAATGCCAAATTTCGGCACATCGGTGTCGATGGCCATAAATTGGCCCGCCCGGAGTTGGGCGTAGGCGTCGTCGACGGTCATGACGGGCCCGTTTTCAATCAAGACCTGCAAGTGCTTCCCGAGCGGGCCAGTGGGTAGTTCCGTCAGCGACGTGCCTTCACCGGCATGTGTCTCGAACACGCTCAGCACCACTGCCCATAAGCAGAAGAGCAGTGAGAAGCAGAGGCGCGAAGCGCGGTGATCCGGTCGATCCCTGTTCATGTCGGTCGGGGACTTATCGCCATGTTGGTGAGCCAGTGTTTGAGTTTTTCATTGTTGATTTTCTCATATTAGCGGGGAAGTGCTGTGTGCGTGCGATATTGTTTTTTGCCATTTTGTGTTGTGCACCGCAGGAGCGGTCTGTGCCATGTTGCAAAGAGCCTCTTGCCGTTTTTCGTCGGGAGATAGCCCGGCCGGCGAAGGTATAATGTCCCGTTTTCTCCCTTAGTCATTTGCCGTGTCTGTACTCGACGAAGAAATTTCCCGCCGCCGCACCTTTGCCATCATTTCCCACCCCGATGCCGGTAAAACGACGCTGACCGAAAAACTGCTGTGGTTCGGCGGCGCCATTCAGGTGGCCGGCGAAGTGCGTGCCCGCAAGGCCTCGCGCCATGCCACCTCGGACTGGATGGAGCTGGAAAAGCAGCGCGGCATCTCGGTGACCTCATCGGTCATGCAGTTCCCGTACCGCGAGTGCATGATCAACCTGCTCGACACGCCGGGCCACGAGGACTTCTCGGAAGACACCTACCGCACGCTGACTGCCGTCGACTCGGCGACCATGGTCATCGACTCGGTGAATGGCGTTGAAGCGCAGACGATCAAGCTGTTGAACGTTTGCCGCATGCGCGATACGCCCATCCTGACCTTCATCAACAAGCTCGACCGCGAAGGCAAGGAGCCGATCGACCTGCTCGACGAAATCGAGTCGGTGCTTGGCATGCAGTGCGCACCGATCACCTGGCCGATTGGCATGGGCAAGCGCTTCCGCGGCGTCTATCACCTGTACGACGACACCATCGCCTTCTTCGATCCGCAGGCCGAGAAGGGTACGGCCGAGATCATCCAGGGGCTGGACAACCCGCGTCTGGACGAACTGATCGGCAGTCAGGCCGACGAATTGCGTACCGATATCGAACTTGTTCGCGGTGCTTCGCACCCCTTCGACGCGGCGGATTACCTCGCCGGCAAGCAGACGCCCGTTTTCTTCGGCTCAGCGGTGAACAACTTCGGCGTGCAGAGCCTGCTCGACGCCGTGGTCGAACTCTCGCCGGCGCCAATCGCACGGCCGGCGCTGGCCAGGGGCGAGGCACGCCAGGTGGCGCCGAACGAAGGCAAGTTTTCCGGCTTCGTGTTCAAGATCCAGGCCAACATGGATCCCAAGCACCGCGACCGCATCGCCTTCCTGCGCGTCTGCTCCGGCCGCTTCGACCGGGGCATGAAGGTCAAGCAGGTGGCCACCGGCAAGACCTTGTCGATCAACAACGCCATCACCTTCATGGCGCGCGACCGGTCGACGGCCGACGAAGCCTGGTCCGGCGACATCATCGGCATCCCCAACCACGGCACCATCCGGCTGGGCGAGACCTTCTCGGAAGGCGAAGACCTGCGCTTTACCGGCATTCCATCCTTTGCGCCGGAAATGTTCCGTTTGGCCCGCATCGCCAACCCGCTGAAGATCAAGCAGTTGCAAAAGGGCTTGCAGCAGTTGGCGGAAGAGGGCGCGACCCAGTTGTTCCGGCCGATTTCCGGCTCCGACATGATCCTCGGCGCGGTCGGCGCGCTGCAGTTTGACGTCGTCGCCCACCGTCTCGAACACGAATACGGCGTGCAGGTGATTTTCGAACACTACAACTGCGCCACGGCGCGCTGGATCGTCGGCGATCAGGGCGAACTGCGCCAACTGTCCGACCGCTACAGCGCCAACGTCGCGCTCGACGGGGCGGACGATCCGGTCTATCTGGCGCCGAACAATGTGTACCTGAACATGGTGCAGGAAAAGTACCCGAACCTGCGCTTCCTCGAAGCGCGTGAAGTGGCCTGACGGAGAGCTGAAGATGACGGTGCGCGTCCAGGAGGCGGATTTCGATGTCGGTGCCGAATTGATGGCGCTGCGTGCCGGCGATGCCCGTATTGGCGCGCTGGCCAGCTTTCTCGGGCTAGTACGTGATATCAATGATGGTGCCAGCGTTTCCGGTATGACCCTGGAACACTATCCGGGGATGACCGAGAAGTCGCTCGAGGCCATCGTCGCTGAAGCCAAGCAGCGCTGGGATATTTACGATGCCTTGGTCATCCACCGTGTCGGGCCGCTCAAACCCTGCGACCAGATCGTGCTGGTCGCGGTGACCAGTGCGCACCGCGGCGAATCCTTCGCGGCCTGTGAGTTCATCATGGACTATTTGAAGACCCTGGCGCCGTTCTGGAAAAAAGAGGCGACTGCAGACGGCGGACGCTGGGTCGATGCGCGCGAGACCGACGACAGTGCGGCAGCGCGCTGGAAATAGTCAAGAATTCGACTGCTGCGGTGCACTGAGCGAATAAGCAAAAAGTCGCCGTTTCAGTTTGGAATGGCTAAGCGCTTTTCGCGCCTGCGCAAGATGTGCCGGGCTCTATGTAAAACGGACCGCGTGAGCGGTCCGTCAGGGCGATAGCCTTTCTTAGATGCGGAAGTTGCCGACAGCTTGATGCAGCGACGCGGATAGCGTGTGCAGTTGGCGCGCCGCATCGGCCGTATGGCGGACGGCAAGCGCACTTTCTTCCGACATCTGGGCGATGCTTTCCAGGCGGCGGGCGATTTCGTTGCTGGCGGTACTTTGCTCGTGAATCGAATCGGAAATGCCGTTGACCACTTCGGTCACGCGTTCGGCTCCTTCGCGGATGCGGTTAATCGACTGGCCGGCCTGGTTGGCGAGCTCGACACCGTTACTGACTTGTGCGACTCCGGTCTGCATACTGGATACTGCGCTGCGCGTACCATTCTGTATTTTGGAAACCATTTCGGTGATTTCGGTCGTAGATGAACTGGTCCTTTCGGCCAGCTTGCGTACTTCATCGGCAACGACGGCAAAACCACGCCCCTGTTCGCCGGCACGCGCCGCCTCAATGGCTGCGTTCAACGCGAGCAGGTTGGTCTGGTCGGCGATTTCCTTGATGGTATTGACGATCGAGGTTATCTGGTCCGACTGGCGGCCGAGATCCTCCACGATCTGTGATGAGGATTGGACCGCCTCGGAAATTTTCTGCATTTCGTTGGCCGCGCTATAGATGACATTGGCGCCTTCAGAGGAAATGTTGCCGGCCTCTTCGGAGATTTCGTTGGCCTCACGGGCGTTGTCGCGTACCTGATCGATGCTGACCGCCATTTCCTCGACCGAGGCCGCCATCGACGATGCGGCATCGCTCTGTAGCTTGGCACGTTCGGCAACTTCCTCCGAAGCATGCAGCAGCTGGTCGGCAGCGCTGGAAACCTGTTCGGCGTTGCGCACGATCGTTCCGATGGTGTTTCGCAGGTTGTCCTGCATGCCGGCGATGTTGGCGAGCAGGCTGTCGCGATCGCCGGCATCGCATGCGACCGGCGTTGCCAAGTCGCCGGATGCGATGCGCTTGGTGATGGCGGAAGCGACCGCCGGATCACCGCCCAGGGTCTTGATGATGTTGCGTGACAGAACAAGGAGCGAGACGATGACAAAACCGCCGATGCCGATACCCCAGATCAGCAGCTTGATGGCGTCTTGACGGAATTTGGCATCGACGTCGTCGATATAGATACCCGAGCCGATCACCCAACCCCAGGGCTCAAATCCCTTGACGTAAGAGACTTTCGGTACACCTTCTTCAGCGCCGGGCTTCGGCCACAGATAATCGACGAAGCCCGCCCCTTGGGACTTGACGACCTTGTTGAATTCAACAAACAAGTATTTGCCCGTTTTGTCCTTCAACTGATCAAGCTTCTTGCCGTCGAGCTCCGGCTTGATCGGATGCATCACCATCAGGTCGTTGAGGTCGTTAATCCAGAAGTATTCGACTTTCTCGTAGCGCATGGCCTTGACGGCGTTCATCGCAGCCTTCTGTGCATCTTCAAGCGATAGCTTGCCACTACGCGCCTCAGCCTCGTAATGGGCGACGGTCGCATGGGCAACTTCGACCAGATTACGGACTTTGTCCTGCCGGTCGCCCAGCATCTGAGCCTTGCTGTTGATCAGAAGTACGATGAACAATACCGTCAGCGCGAGTACCGTTGCCACCGACATGGTCATCAACTTGCTACGTAGGCTCATTCCCCCTGCGGACATGGCTGTCTCCTTGATTCCTGTTGTGTTTCTTAATGTTTCACTAATTTTATATTTTAGCCCAATCTCTGACAAAACCAACGGATCTGTTGGCCCTCTCTGTCATTTGCGCGAGATAACTTGAAATTGTTTTGAACATCCCCATCTCCGAATCATCTGAAATATCGTCCCTGGAGGACTTCCATGCGTCTGGACAAATTCACGACCAAATTCCAGCAAGCTTTAGCCGATGCGCAAAGTCTGGCGTTGGGTAACGACCAACAATTCATCGAGCCGCAGCACCTGTTGCTGGCGCTGCTCAACCAGGACGACGGCGGCACGACCTCGCTGCTCTCCCGTGCCGGTGTCAATGTGCCGGGGCTGAAGCGCGACCTGGAACAGGCGCTGACCCGTTTGCCCAAGGTCGAAGGTCACGGCGGCGACGTTTCGGTTGGTCGTGATCTGGGGAACCTGCTGAACCTGACCGATAAGGAAGCGCAAAAGCGCGGTGACCAGTTCATCGCCAGCGAGATGTTCCTGCTCGCACTGTGTGACGACAAGAATGAAACCGGGCGCATCGCCAAGCAGCATGGCTTCTCCCGCAAGTCCATCGAGGCGGCCATCATGGCCGTGCGCGGCGGGCAGGGCGTCGACAGTCAGGAAGCCGAAGGGCAGCGCGAATCGCTGAAAAAATACTGCATCGATCTGACCGAACGTGCTGCTCAAGGCAAGCTCGACCCGGTGATCGGTCGTGACGACGAAATCCGCCGTGCCATCCAGATTCTGCAACGTCGCACCAAGAACAACCCGGTGCTGATCGGCGAACCGGGTGTCGGCAAGACGGCCATCGTTGAAGGCTTGGCCCAGCGCATCGTCAATGACGAAGTGCCGGAAACCCTGAAGGGTAAGAAGGTGCTGGTGCTCGATATGGCGGGCCTGCTAGCCGGGGCCAAGTACCGCGGCGAGTTCGAAGAGCGTCTGAAGGCCGTGTTGAAGGAAGTGGCGCAGGATGAAGGTCGCATCATCCTGTTCATCGACGAAATCCATACCATGGTCGGCGCCGGCAAGGCCGAAGGCGCCATCGACGCCGGCAACATGCTGAAGCCCGCCCTGGCGCGCGGCGAGTTGCACTGCATCGGCGCCACTACGCTCGACGAATACCGCAAGTACATCGAGAAGGATGCCGCGCTGGAGCGCCGCTTCCAGAAAGTGCTGGTCGATGAGCCGAGCGTCGAATCGACCATCGCCATCCTGCGGGGTTTGCAGGAGAAGTACGAACTGCACCACGGCGTCGACATCACCGACCCGGCCATCGTGGCGGCCGCCGAGCTGTCGCACCGCTACATCACCGACCGCTTCCTGCCGGACAAGGCCATCGATTTGATCGACGAAGCCGCCGCGCGCATCAAGATGGAGATCGACTCCAAGCCGGAATCGATGGACAAGCTCGACCGCCGCATCATCCAGCTCAAGATCGAGCGTGAAGCAGTGAAGAAGGAAAAGGACGAGGCTTCGCAGAAGCGTCTCGGCCTGATAGAGGACGAAATCGCACGCCTGACCAAGGAATATTCCGATCTGGAAGAAATCTGGAAGGCGGAGAAATCGGCCGTACTGGGCTCTGCGCAGATCAAGGAAGAGATCGACCACCTGAAGGCCGATATCGCCAAGCTGCAGCGTGAAGGCAAGCTGGAGAAAGTGGCCGAGCTGCAATACGGCAAGCTGCCGCAACTTGAAGCCCAGTTGAAATCTGCGGAAGCTGCCGGCGACGGCGGTCAGCAAAAGAACAAGCTGTTGCGCACGCAGGTTGGTGCCGAGGAAATCGCCGAGGTGGTGTCACGCGCCACGGGCATTCCGGTCAGCAAGATGATGCAGGGTGAGCGCGACAAGCTGTTGAAGATGGAAGAAAAGCTGCACCAGCGCGTCGTTGGGCAGGATGAAGCCGTGCGTCTGGTAGCGGATGCCATCCGCCGCTCGCGGGCTGGGTTGGCCGATCCGAACCGGCCGTATGGCTCCTTCCTTTTCCTTGGCCCGACCGGCGTCGGCAAGACCGAACTGTGCAAGGCGCTGGCCGAGTTCATGTTCGACTCAGAGGAACACCTGATTCGCATCGACATGAGCGAATTCATGGAAAAGCATTCGGTTGCCCGCCTGATCGGCGCGCCGCCGGGATATGTCGGCTACGAAGAGGGCGGCTACCTGACCGAGGCCGTGCGTCGCAAGCCGTACAGCGTGATCCTGCTCGACGAAGTCGAGAAGGCGCACCCCGATGTCTTCAACGTGTTGCTACAGGTGCTCGACGATGGTCGAATGACTGATGGTCAGGGGCGCACTGTCGATTTCAAGAATACGGTGATCGTCATGACTTCGAACCTGGGCAGCCAGATGATCCAGCAGATGCAGGGCGACGACTACGGTATGGTGAAGATGGCGGTGATGGCGGAAGTCAAAACCTATTTCCGCCCCGAGTTCATCAACCGTATCGACGAAGTGGTGGTCTTCCACAGTCTGGATGAAAAGAACATCGCAGGTATCGCGCGAATCCAGCTCGGTTATCTGGAGAAACGCCTGGCGCAACTGGAAATGGCCATCGAAGTCGATGACAGTGCCCTTGCCGAACTGGCCAAGGCCGGTTTCGACCCGTTGTTCGGTGCGCGTCCGCTCAAGCGGGCGATCCAGCAGCAGATCGAGAATCCGCTGGCTCGTGCAATCCTCGAAGGCAAGTTTGCTGCTAAGGATACGATCAAGGTGAGCTGCGAAAACGGCATCATCCGCTTCAACAAGGCTTGATCGGCCAGCCGGAATGAAAAAGGGGCGGTGTGCCGAACACCGCCCCTTTTTGTTTTATGAAGTTCAGCAACGGCCTTTCTTGGCCTGTCCCGGCGGACAATGGCCGCCATCCTGATGCGGAACGCCACGGTCACCGCGCCCGGTGTAGTATCGTTCGCCACGCGGACCCTCATGGCGACGCCAGTAATCCGGGTCGCGGTATTCGTAACCGTCCCAGTAATAGCCGCGGCTATCGCGGCTGCCGAAAGTGACCGACACACCCGGGGCATCGATGCGCACCGAGCCAAGGTTGACGTTGATGTCCGCGGCCGAGGAAAGTATCGAGGCCGAGGCGAGCAGGGAGGCAAGCAGTAACTTTTTCATCTTGGGTGTCCTTGTGAATCTGGTGTGTCAACTAATATCGAAATTTATATCTATTTTGCTAATTTTATCTGGGGCTGACCATGAAGCAAGCGAATAATTTTCTCTCACTCGCCGATTGGCAAGCGGGCCGTATTGCTGAACTCTCAGCCCCGGAAAGTTGGCTCGGTCTGATCGGATTGTTCTGGTTGGAGGCAGGCCTCAACTCCGTAGGCAGTGCAGAGGAATGTGCCGTGCGTCTGCCATCCTGGTCTGAGCAAGTGGGAGTGTTGCGGGTCGATGGCTCGCGTGTTTTCTGGCAGGCGACCGGAGAATCGGAGCGTGAACTCGAAACCGATCATGCGGGGCAGCCTACTGCGGTGCACATCGAAAAACTGGCATTTTTCATCGTCGAGCGCGAAGGGCGGTTGGCAGCGCGGGTTCGCGATCTGGACTGGGCCAGCCAGCAGCATTTTGCCGGACTCGACTATTTCCCCGAGGATGCGGCCTGGATCTGCGAGGCACAATGGCAAGAACTCTCGCCGCCGTTGTCGATGGAGGTGCCCAATGTAACTGGCGAATTGAAAGCGGTCGAAGTGAAGCACAAGGCTGTCTTCAACGTGGCTGGGCAAAACGTCGAACTGTTGCCGATGTCGGAAAGCGACAAAGAGATCTTTTTCGTCTTCCGCGACCGCACGAGCGGCAGGGAAAGCTACGGCGCCGGTCGTTTTCTGAAGGCGCTGCCAGCAGAAAGCGGGCAGATCGTGCTCGACTTCAATCGCGCCTACAACCCGCCTTGCGCCTTTACGCCTTTCGCCACCTGCCCGTTGCCGCCGCCCGAGAACTGGTTGCCCTTCCCGGTACCGGCGGGCGAGAAAAAGTACTCAGGCGAGCACTGAGTCGAGCCCCTTGGCCAGATTGGCCACGGTGCGCTCCGGGTTGTGCAGTTTTTCCAGGCCAAACAGACCGATGCGGAAGGTCCGGAAATCCGGGCCTTCGTCGCATTGGAGGGGAACGCCGGCCGCCGTTTGCAGGCCGGCGGCGATGAATTTCTTGCCGGACTGGATATCGGGATCGGTGGTGTAGCTGACGACGACACCGGGGGCCTTGAAACCCTCGGCCGCGACGCTTGGGAAACCGCGCGATTCGAGCAGTTCGCGCACGCGCCGGCCAAGCTCCTGCTGTTCCTCGCACACCTTGGCGAAGCCGTAGGCTTCGGTTTCCAGCATCACGTCGCGCATGCTGGTTAGCGCATCAGTCGGCATGGTGGCATGGTAGGCATGGCCACCATTCTCGAAGGCCAGCATGATCTGCAGCCATTTCTTCAGATCGCAAGCAAAGCTGGTGCTGGTGGTTTGCTCGATGCGGGCGAGGGCGCGTTCGCCCAGGCCGATCAGGGCGCAGCACGGTGAGGCGCTCCAGCCCTTTTGCGGGGCGCTGATCAGCACATCGACGTCGTTCTGCTGCATGTCGACCCACACGGTGCCGGACGCTACGCAGTCAAGCACGAACAGCCCGCCCACTTCGCGCACGGCCGCGCCGACGGTCTGGATGTAGCTGTCGGGCAGGATCATGCCGGATGCCGTTTCGACGTGCGGTGCGAAGACCACGGCCGGTTTTTGCGTACGGATCGTGGCGACGACCTCGTCGATCGGGCAGGGAGCGAACGGTGCCTGGGCGCCGCTCCCGGTCTGGCGAGCCTTGAGCACGATGCTTTCGGCGGGAATGCGCCCCATCTCGAAAATCTGCGTCCAGCGGAAGCTGAACCAGCCGTTGCGGATGACCAGTACTTTCTGGTCGGTAGCGAACTGGCGGGCCACGGCCTCCATTCCGAAGGTGCCGCTGCCCGGCACGACGACCGCTGCCTTGGCGTTATAGACCTTCTTCAACAGGCGGGAAATGTCCTTCATGACGCCTTGGAAGCGCTGTGACATATGATTCAGCGCGCGGTCGGTATAGACCACCGAGTATTCGAGCAGTCCATCGGGATCGGGATGGGGCAGTAGCGCCGGCACTTTGTCTCTCCTGAGGTAGTTTGCGCAACAGAATAACGCCAAGCTACTCGTGGGCGCTAGTCGGAGTCTGCTCCTTCAACCCCTTCGGCGACGAATTACAAGTTTCTGGTAGAGGTCGCCAAAGTAGCACTGCTTCTCGATAACAAGGTCTTGTGCCGAAGTGGCAGGTAAATAGTCGACAATGTCATGGAGCCAGAGATCCATGGCGAATGGCTCGAGTGTGCGGAGCACAATCTGCATCGGGAAATGCAACGGATGTAGGCGCGACGGGCGGTGATAGTCGACGATGACTATTTTTCCGCCTGGCTGGGTGACACGTATTGCTTCGGCCAGCGTAGCTCGCCGTATGGCTTCCGGCTGTTCATGGAGAAGGAAGAAGAGCAGGGTCGCATCGAAGTGCCCGTCCGGATAATGTAATGCACTCGCATCTTGAAGACGCAGACGGACTGCCGGGTGCGAGGGAAGTTTCCGTCGCAGATTGTCCAACTGTATCGGGGCAACATCGACGACTTCGAGTGAGCCCTCGCCAGACAGGCGGCTGACGATGCGCTGGGTGAAGTCGCCGTAGACACAGGCGATTTGTAGCACGTTGTTTTCGATCTTCTGACCCAACTCGTCCAGAGCGGCATCGCGCAGGCGGGCGAAATTACCCCACAGGATCAGATTGACCAGCCATTCGCGTTCGAACAGGTGAACGGCCTTCGGGTGCAGATAAGCCCACCAGTAAACGCGTTGCAGGTAATCGGGGATATCAGTCTGGGGGTGGGGGTTCTGTGGGGGATGGGGCAATGCTACGGCGATGCCGTCGTTGTTGTTTTTCATGGCTAAGGCGGATTGGCAGTTGTGAAACCGGGTGCTCTCGGGCACCCGGTGCTATTGCGACATCAGTTGCAGGATTTTTCGCTCGCGTTCTCCACTTCGTCCCAACCGGTGATCATTGCTTTCAGATGTGCAGTCAGCGTATGGCCCGTGGTGATCAGATAAACGTGAACGATGAGAAAAGCCAGCATCAGAAATGCTCCGACTGTGTGTGCAAGTGCGATAGTACCTAGCTCAATGGGATATCCCGAGGCGGCCAGTTCGTTGTAGAAGAGGTAGGCCAGCCCGGAGATCCAGATCAGGGGATTAATCAGTACCTTGACGCCCAGATAGGCCTGAGCTTGCATCGGGTTGTGCTTGTGCGCACGGGTCACCTTGAAGGGATGTGGTTCTCCCTTGAAGATTCCCCAGGCGTAGTGCCGGATGATCTTGTCAACTCCCTGCATCGTCGGAATGTATTGTCGCCATTCGCCTGTCGTGAAATGCCAGAAGATGGCGAATACCCACAGGGTGATCAGTGCCCATGCTGCAACGGTATGCACCTGATGTGCCGTCTTGAAGCCGAGCGCATAGAAGCTGCCATGGATTTCAAAGCCCGTGAACAGCATGCCGATAATGAGCAGCGCCTGCGTCCAGTGCCAGAAACGTTCAAATCGCGTGAAAATGTAGATTCGTTCCATGATGACCACCATTCATTGCTTGCGACGCAGGAAGCGGATCAGACCATGCAGCGAAACGCCACACAGGAGTCCACCAGCGGCCAACCAGCCCAAGGTGTTAACCAGAGGATGGCCATCGCGACCAGGGATGTAGATGCCGGCGACCTTTTCCAGGCGCCCCCCCTTGGCGTGACATTCGTTGCAGCCAAGAGCCTTTTCCTTGGGGGCGACCATGTGCGTAATTGGCCATGACATCTCGGTCTTGATGAATCCCACCTTGCCGGAGAATGGGGCTCCCGAGACCTTCATTCCCGATTCGATCGCCTTTTCCCAGCCGAAATTCTTCCAATAGGCGGTGTCGTCGTTGCCCGCGGTGTGCGGTGTCACCAGTGTGCGGTGTTCCGCATCATAGGGTTGTGTACCTCGGAAGACTTTCAGGGGCCATATCATCGAGCGACCGTCGCTTGGGCTTCCGCCAAGAGCATTGATCTTGGTGATGCTTTCGGTATTTTCGATCTTGTCGTTCAGCAAGGTGTAGGTGACCTCACCGTTGAACCAGGCATATTCCGGAACGACGTTTTCACCAAGAGTGAAATCGCCTTTCTTGGAGTCGTAGATGATCCGCCCTTTTTCATCTTTCTTCAGGATTGGCTTTCCTTCAGGCGATAGCTTGCCGGCAGTTGACCAGTCCCAGTTCATTTTCGTAGCTACGCCGCCACGGGCAATTGCCGGGATATGGCAGGTCTGGCAGGCGACCTTGTCAGTATGATCGTTGAGCTTGGCAGGCAGGCCACGCCCCTTGTGCGGTGACTGGCCATGGCAACTCTGGCAGGTGACAGGACTCGATTTGTCTTCCTTGCCACGCATGTGTGCTCCGTCACGGTCTACGGCAACCGGGGTGTAGCGGCTTCCAGGAACATCGTGGCTCGATGTCTTGTGGCAGGTGCCGCAAGTGAAATCAAGGCCAGTCGCATCCATATGCACGTCGAGTTCCCTGTCGGGGGCGGCTAGCGAGGAGTCCATGTCTCCATGCTTGACGCCATCACCGCCGCCGCCGAAGAAGTGGCAACTGCCGCAGGTGTCGCGACTGGTCTTGCCCACCTTCTGAGCAACCTTGGTCAGGTCGATCCCCTTGACGATCTTGCCAGATCCAGGAGGTACTTCGGTGTCCTTGACCGGGGGATGGCCGGCAAGGCCGGGCAGCTTCTTATAACTGCCGGTGGTGTCATGGCAGGCCAGGCAGTCGACATTCTCTTCGGCGCTGAAGTCGAAATTTGCATCTTTCCAGCCATATCCTACGTGACAACTGGTACAGAAAGCATAGTTCGACGGTATCGAGATGCAGAAGTTGTTGATGACGTTTTTCTTGCCAAGGCGCTGCTGGTTGGCCGGATTCAGGAACTCCCAAGTCCAGTGCTTGGTTCGATGTACCTGGCCCGCGGCCTCGGTGTGGCAGGTCAGGCAGGCTTTGGTGACTTCGGGGCCGGAGGCAAAGGTGCCCTGCAGTTCCTTGAACTTGGTGTGATCAGCCGTGCTGTTCATCTTGACGGGCTTGCCTTCGGCGGCGATTCCCGGCAAGGCCAAGGCGAGGGCAGCCAGAGTGGCGAGGAAATGGATTTTCAACATGTTGTTCCCCGCTTACTTCTTCTCGACGATGGTATAGCTGCCATCCTTCGACCATTTGATGTCAGCATCCATGAAGTAGGTCTTGAGCGCAGGCTTGTAGAGCTTGACCATGTCGACAGCTTCACCGCTGCGCCCGCCGGCGCCGCAGACGAAGACGATCGGTTTGTCGGTCGGCAGTTCATCGATGCGCTTTTCCAGGGTGTTGATCGGAATATTGCGCGCTCCCTTGAAAGCTCCGCCGGCAAACTCCTGCGGCTCGCGTACATCGATGACGTGAATGCTTTCCGGGGTTTCCTTGAATATCTTCTCGAAGGAGGCGACGGTGATGGTGCCGGTTTCCTTGCCCTGCTGGATTGCCGGCGTGGCCGATGCCGCATTTTCGCCTGTTGGCCCGGGGCCATAAAGCTTGGCCCACAGCGGGTAGCCTTCCGGAACGACCTTGACATTGGTGTAGCCCAATTTGATGGCCTTCTCGGCTGAATCGGTACTCAGCTTGCAAGTCAGCCCCTCGCAGTAGAAATAAAGTGCAGAGTTCTTGTCTGCCGGGAGGCGTTCGGCTGCCAGCTTGTCAAATTGCGTGTCGGGCAAGCTGACGGCTCCAGGAATATGACCCTTGTCATACTTGCGCTCCTTGGGGCGCGAGTCGATCAATGTCATCGGGGATTTTTCATCCAGTAGTTTCTTGATGAAAGGAACGCTCACCGCAGCCATATGACCCTTCTTGATCCAGTCAGGATAGCCTTCGGCATACACATTGATATTGGTATAACCGAGCTTCTCTGCCTTGAAGGCGGAGTTATGGCTGAGCATGCACTCGTAGCCTTCGCAATAGAAGATGAGCAGCGTGCTCTTGTCCTGCGGCAACTGGTCGGCGAACTTGTCAAATTGACTGTCCGGGATGTTGATGGCCGTTGGGATATGGCCGGGGTCAAATTTACGGCTTGCTGGCCGTGAATCGATGATCTGTACCCCCTCGGGTTTTGGCAGGATGGCGTAGCGGGCGACGAAGGCATCATCGACGCGTTTGCCATACCAGCCTTCCTTGGCTTGAACGATTTCGGCATCGGCGGCCAAGGCGAGAGAGTAATTGCTCAAGGGGGCAACAATGAGGACGGCCAACAAGCTCGCGGCCGCGAAAAAGCGTGCGGATTTCATGATGAACTCCCGAGTTCTGAATCAGCGTCGAATTAAACTGGAATAACGTTCAGGGCAAGCCGGAGTCTCAACTGCAGCTGGCCGGCGAGTCGCCATCTTTGGCGCCCTTGGCGACAAAGGCCCGGATGTCTTCCAGTAGTTCATCGTCCGGAACATCGGCGAATTTCTCAGCCGCCTTGTTTTGTGCCTTGATACTGGCCCGGTAACTCTTGCTGACGTATTGCTTCATGGAATCCTTGCCTTTGGCATGCTTGTCTGCTTTCAGGTAAGTAGCCCATTCAGCCTTGGTCATTGTGCTGGGGGCAATCGAGCCTCCGGCCTGTGCAGCGTGGCAAGCCGTACAAACGCTTCGGTAATAGACACGACCGCGCTTCCAGTCGGCATCGTAGGCGCTTGCTGTTGCACTGAGCAAGGTGAGGGAAGCCGCTAGTGCGGCTGATGCGAACGTATGCATTTTCATCACAGACTCCGTATAAGACATTTTTATTTTTCGACGTGCGTACGTCTTCGGGATATGCAGTGTCGAAGCGATTCAGCACGACGTTGCAATAAATCATACGCTGCTGATATTTCAATGTGCTCAATCTTTTACTGATCGTAATCAAAGAAGGTGCATTTCGTTGCTGTTCGTGGCCAGCTGATCTTTTTCAACACTACGATCCTTTTCCTACAGTCCTGGCGGAAAGTGACGTTAACCGAATTACCAAGTGCCCGAGCAGGGGGTTGCGATGGACGTCATCTATAGCAGTGAGCAATTCTGCGTCCTCTCCTATCCCTCGCAACAAGGGTTTGAGCTTTTCGACAAGACGGCCTGTAGTAGTGTCTATCTTGATGGTGCAATGGCCTGGCACTTCCGTCGTTCGATGGAGCAGATTCCGGCTGTGTCCAGGGATGTCGAGCATGTCGATGCCTTTCTGGACGAGTACTGTCGTGGCGTCTGTCACCCCATCGCCTTCCACTGACATGCTAGAATCGCGCGGTTAATCAAATCTGCCAGAGGAAAGTCGCAAAATGGGTGTCGTCGATAGCAGCTACGTGTCCGATCATACGAAGTGGATCAACGAACAACTGGAAAAGAACCCAGAGTGGGTTGCCGACCAGAAGGCCGGCCGCGCCCTGTGGTGGGACAAGAAGCAGGAGGTCGACACGACCGCACGTAACGCCGAGTCCAAGGTTGCCCAAAAGCCGTACCCATACGACGTTAATTTCTACGGCGAATAAACTAGAATTTGCTGTCAGGAAAAAGCCGGTCATCGACCGGCTTTTTTGTTGTCCGTAAAAGAAAAGAGCCGACCTTGCGATCGGCTCTCCATCATTGAGGCGCTGGCGACCATCAGCCCGTCAGCGGTTTGACCACGCGTTTGACCGCAGTGTCTTCCGGGTGCGGGTGAATGGTGAAGCCCAGGCTGGTCATCAGGCGGAACATCTTGGAGTTGGTCGACAGGACATCGCCGACGACGGCGCGGTACCCTTTCATACGTGCGCATTCGATCAGGGCGGCCATCAGCTTGCGGCCGACGCCACACTTTTGCCAATCATCGCCGACCGCTAGAGCAAATTCGACCGATTCGCCATCCGGGTTGACCACGTAACGGGCTACGCCGATCTGCAGGTCTTTGCCTTCCTCTGCGCCTGCACTTTCATCTGCGATGGTTGCCACTAACGCCATTTCGCGGTCGTAATCGATCTGCGTGAAGCGGACTAGCATGGTCTGGGTCAGTTCGCGCAGGGTGTCCATGAAGCGGTAGTAGCGCGATTCGTCCGACATGTTCTTGACGAATTCCTGTTCCATGTCCGCGTCTTCCGGCCGGATCGGGCGGATGGTGACGACCTTGCCGTCGTTCATCTGCCATTCCTGGACCAGATGGACCGGATAAGGATAGATGGACATGTGAGCGTAGCGATCACCGGAGGCGCTGGTCGCGTGGTCAATGACAATCCGGGCATCGGCGGCGATGGCTCCGTTTTCGTCGACGATCAGCGGGTTGAGATCCAGTTCCTGAATCCATGGCAACTCGCAGACCATTTCCGAGATGCAGAGCAGGACCTCCTTGAGAGCTTCACGGTCGACTGGCGGCATGTTGTGGAATTGGTCGAGAATCTTCGATGCTCGGGTAGACTCGATCAGATCCTTGGCCAGGAAGCGATTGAGGGGGGGCAGGGCAACCGAGCGGTCGCTGAAAATCTCGACGTCGAAACCGCCGGCGCCGAAGGTGATAACCGGGCCGAAGATCGGATCGCGGAAGACGCCGATCATCAGTTCGCGACCGTTCGGTCGGGACAGGAAGGGCTCGATCGAAACACCATTGATCTTGGCATCGGGGCGACGCTTCTGCACCGTGTCAATGATGTCGTGGTAGGCGTTGCGCACGGCCGGCGCATTCACGATGTTCAGACGGACGCCGCCGACATCGGATTTGTGCGGCAAATCGGGCGAATCGACCTTCATGGCGATCGGAAAGCCGATCTGCTCGGCCAGTAGCAAGGCTTCGGTTGCCGTGCGGGCAACCATGGTCTGCGCCACCGGCACGCGGAAGGCGCGCAGGATGGCTTTCGATTCCATTTCCGACAGCACCTTGCGCCGTTCGGCGAGCAGGGCCTCGATCAGCATCTTGGCGCCTTCGGTCTCCGGGCGGTCGTGCTGGCGGGTGGGCTCCGGCGTTTGCAGCAGCAGCTTCTGATTGCGGTAGTACTTGGATATATGGTGGAACAGCTCTATGGCGGTTTCCGGCATGCGGAAGGCCGGGATGCCGTTTTCCTCGAGCAGCTTGCGGCCAGGACGCACTTGGTCCTCACCCATCCAGCAGCAGATGATGGAGCGATTCAGTTTGTCCGAAATTTCGACAATCGCCTGGGCAACGGCCAGCGGATCGGTCATCGCTTGCGGCGACAGCATGACCAGCGTGCTGTCGACGTTCGGATCCTGAGTGACGGCCAGAATGGCTTCGCGGTAACGTTCCGGTGTCGCATCGCCCATGATGTCGATTGGGTTGCTGTGCGACCAGGTCGGCGGCAGCACCTTGTTCAGGGCGGCCATCGTTTCGTTGCTGAGTTCGGCCAGCGGAATCCCCATGTCGCCCGCCCGGTCGGCGGCCATGGCGCCGGGACCGCCGCCATTGGTGATAATGGCCAGGCGGTTGCCGAGCGGCCGGAACTTCGAAGCGAGCGCCTTGGCGGCGTAGAAAAGCTGGCCGACGTTCTGCACGCGAACCACGCCGGCACGGCGGATGGCGGCATCGAAAACGGTATCGGAGACGGCGGCCATGCCCGAGTGCATGGCGGTGGCGGCGGCGCCGGCCTCGTGGCGACCGGCCTTGAGCAGGATGATCGGCTTGATGCGGGCGGCCGAACGCAGGGCGCTCATGAAGCGACGGGCGTTACGGATGCCTTCCACATACATCAGGATGTAGTGGGTGCGGCTGTCGTAGATCAGGTAGTCGAGAATTTCGCCGAAATCGACGTCAGCCGTGGTGCCGATGGAAATGACGGATGAGAAACCGACCTGGTTGGCCTTGGCCCAGTCGAGCACCGCGGAGCACATGGCGCCGGATTGCGAAACCAGCGCCAGATTGCCCGGTGCCGCGTTGACCTTGGCGAAAGTGGCGTTGAGGCCGGAGTCGGGACGAATGATGCCGAGGCAGTTCGGGCCGAGGATGCGGACGTTGTAGGAGCGGGCGATTTCGAGCATCTTGCGCTCGATGGCGGCGCCGACATGGCCGGATTCGGAGAAGCCGGAGCTGATGACGATGACGTTGCGCACGCCGCTACGGCCGCATTGTTCGATGATGTGGGGCACGGTCTGCGGGCGGGTGGCAATGACCGCCAGTTCGACGCGGGCGCCGATTTCCTCGATCGACTTGTAGGCCTGCTGGCCGAGGATCGTCTCGTGCTTCGGGTTGATCGCGTAGAGGCGACCCTTGTAGCCCGAACTGAGAATGTTCTTGAAGATGATGTTGCCGACTGAATTTTCACGATCTGACGCACCGATGACGGCTACCGATTTCGGTTCGAAGAGCGCGGTTAGATAGTGCTGCTCCAGCATGATTTGCCCCTTTACAGGCTGTTATTGTGCAGTCGCACATTTTCCCACAAAGCCATGGTCAATGCCATTGATGGAAAAGGGTTATTGCTTATCCGGTCAATGTACAGTCGAGCAGGATGGATTGCGCCAGGGCGCGATGCACCGGGCATTTATTGGCGATTTCGAGCAGGCGTTGGCGTTGCTCAGCGCTCAGGTCGCCTTCCAGTGTGATGTTGCGGCAGATGCGGTCACGTTGCACGCCATCGATCTCCACCTTGTCATGCGCCAATTCGACGGTGACTTTGACCAGCGGCAGGCCCTTGCGCTCGGCGTACATGCGCAAGGTCATCGAGGTGCAGGCACCCAGGCCGCTCATGATGAAATCGAAAGGCGCCGGCCCGGCATCGGCACCGCCCATGCTGGCCGGCTCGTCGGCAATCAATTGGTGCTGGCCGGCAATGACCTGCTGCTGGTATCTTCCTTGTCCGTTTTCCGCCACGATGACCTTGCTCGACATGTCGCTCTCCCCTGAAATGAATCCTACGATGATACCGCCTTCGCCGTGGGTGACGGCACACGCCGCCAAGCTGAAAGCGGGCGGCCGTGTTCTTGATCTCGCCTGCGGTCAGGGGCGTCATGCCCGCTGGCTGGCCGGTCAGGGGTATCGGGTCACGGCGGTGGACCGGGATGGCGAAGCCTTGGCCTCCATGCACGGGGTGCCGGGTATCGCTACGGAAAGGCTGGAACTGGAGGAGGAGGGGGGCTGGCCTTTGGCCGGCCGCCAGTTTGACGGTATCGTGGTTACCAACTATTTATGGCGGCCCCGACTGCCCGAGTTGCTGGACTTGCTGGCACTTGGCGGCGTGTTGATCTACGAAACCTTCATGCTCGGTAATGAGACCTACGGCAAGCCGTCGCGGCCCGATTTTCTGCTGCGACCGGGCGAGCTCAGAGCGGTCATTGCGCTGGCCGGGCTGCGCCAACTGGCCTTCGTCGAGGGCTATGTGGCCGAACCCAAACCGGCCATGCGTCAAGCGATATGCGCGGTACGCGAGTGAACGATCTGTTGGGCCACTTCGTCGATCGCTGCGGTGCACAGGCTGTTGGGGGTAAAAACCAGCGGTTGCCGTAACCCCGTGAAATGGCTGTTCTGCGAACGGCGGTAGAGTGGATCGTAGTGCTGTTCCAGGAGTTCACGTACCAAGGTCGGCCATTCCGCTTGGTGCACGAGGTTTTGCCAACGCAACAGGGTTTCGTGACTGAGCAGGGTGCGCAGGTGTCCCAGTTGCGTGATCAGTAGGTCGGGCAGGTTAAAAAAGTAGGCGTAGTCGTCGAGCAGGAAGTCGACCCGCGCTTCGATCGTGGCGTCGATCTGCAGACATTCGCCATTGCGAATACGTTCGATCAATGCTTCCGGTACGTGCATGCGGCCGATCTTGCGGCTTTCCGCTTCGACGTAGATCGGGCGCTCCGGGTCGAATTTGCTCAAGGCCTGCCAGAGCAGGGTTTCGAAGGTTTTCTGGGTGGGTTGCGGCTGGTTGGGCAAAATGCCGAGTACCGAACCCTTGTGGCAAGCCAGGGTTTCCAGATCGAGCACTTGTTCGCCCAGGCGGTCCAGCGCTTGCAGAATACAGGTCTTGGCGCTGCCGGTGGGGCCGCAGATCACGCGGAAACTGAATTGGCCGGGCAGAGCTTCCAACTGTTCGATCACATGCCGGCGATATGCCTTGTAGCCGCCATCGAGTTGTCCGGCCGGCCAGCCAATGGCACGAAAAATCGTGGTCATCGATCCGCTGCGGTCGCCGCCGCGCCAACAGTAGATCAGCGGATTCCAATGCTTAGGGCGATCGAGAAAGCGTTCTTTCAGGTGGCGGGCAATGTTTTCGGAGACCAGGGCGGCACCAATCTTTTTGGCCTCGAACGGCGATACCTGCTTGTAGATGGTGCCGACCTCGGCACGCTGAGCATCGTCGAGCACCGGGCAATTGATGGCGCCGGGGATGTGGTCGTCGGCGAATTCAGCCGGGGAGCGGACGTCGATGATCTCGTCGTAGGCCGCCAGATCGGCCACGGTGGGGCGGTTATGCTTCATCCCGCTATTTTAGCAGCGGTGCCAGCGCCGCCCAGACATGATCGAGCACCAGGGGCTGGGCCTCGGCCACTGGGTGCAGGTTGTCGGCCTGGAACAGCCTCGGCTGCAGGGCGACCGGTTCGAGCAGGAAGGGGAGCAGGGTGATTTTCTTCTGCTTTGCTAATTCGGCAAACACGCTGCGGAAGTCTTCGGCGTAAGGCCCGTAATTGGGTGGCAGGCGCATGCCGATCAGCAATACGCGGGCTTTGGCCGACTGGCTGGCATCGATCATGGCCAGCAGGTTGTCGCGCATCTGGGCGAGCGGCAGGCCGCGCAGGCCATCGTTGGCGCCCAGTGCGATGACGACGAGGGCCGGGTGCTGCTCCTTGAGCGCCGGGCCGAGGCGGGAACGCCCACCGGCGGTCGTTTCACCGGAGATGGAAAGGTTGGCGACGCTATAATCGAAACGTTTTTCCGCCAGCCGTTGCCCGAGCAGCGCTGGCCAGGCCTGTTCCGGGCGGATGCCGTAGCCGGCGGAAAGCGAGTCGCCCATGACGACGATGGTCTTGCCTGCGTGGGCGAAGGGCGCAGAGAACAGCAGGGTAACGAACAACAGGCAGGTGGAGAGAGCGGAGCGCATGGCGGAAAAACCGGTGGTGGACGTGTCGGGATTGGGCAAGACCGTCGATAACGGCGGCGAGTCGCTGACGATTTTGCAGGATATTTCCTTCGCGGTCATGCCGGGCGAAACGGTCGCCATTGTCGGCGCCTCGGGTTCCGGCAAATCGACCCTGCTCGGCCTGCTCGCCGGACTGGACGAACCGAGCGTTGGCGAGGTGCGGCTCGACGGGGTATCGCTCGCCGCGCTCGACGAGGATGAACGGGCCCGCCAGCGTGGCCGCCTGCTCGGTTTTGTCTTTCAATCCTTCCAGTTGCTGCCCTCGCTCAATGCTCTGGAAAACGTCATGCTGCCGCTGGAACTGGCCGGTAATCGCGGTGCCGGCGAAATCGCCCGCGGCTGGCTGGAGCGCGTCGGTCTCGGCCATCGCCTGAAGCACTACCCCAAGCATCTTTCGGGCGGGGAACAACAGCGTGTCGCCCTGGCTCGCGCTTTTGCACCGAATCCGGCGCTGGTGCTGGCCGATGAACCGACCGGCAACCTTGATGCAGCGACCGGCCGGCAGATCATCGACATGATGTTCGAGCTGAATGCCGTGCAAGGCACGACACTGGTACTGGTCACGCACGATGAAGCCATCGCCGCCCGCTGCGGGCGCGTGCTGCGCATCCAGTCCGGGCGGCTGGTCGCCTGACTTTTTGAAAGCGACAGACTGATATGTACAACCCAGCCAGTTTTCGCGACCCCGACCTGGGGCGGATGCATGACCTGATCCGCCAACACCCCTTGGGACTACTCATTTCCAGTGGTTCCTCCGGATTGTTGGCGTCGCCCGTCCCTTTCTTGCTCGATGCCGGCGCAGGCGAGTCCGGCATCCTGCGTGCCCACCTGGCGCGAGCCAATCCGCACTGGCAGGAGTTCATTGGCGGCGGCGATTGCCTGGTGGTGTTTCAGGGCGAGCAGGGCTATGTGACGCCGGGCTGGTACCCGAGCAAGGCCGAGACGCATCGCGCCGTGCCGACCTGGAATTACGCCACGGTGCAGGTGCGTGGCCGGGTGATGGTGCATGACGATGCCGAGTGGCTACGCGCTCAACTCGATGCCCTGACCGCCGGGCATGAAGGAAAGCGGGTACAGCCGTGGGCGCTGGGTGAAGCGCCGGAGGAATTCATCGCCAGCCAGATGAAGGCCATTGTCGGGCTGGAGATCGTCATCAGCCAGATCGACGGGAAGTGGAAGATGAGCCAGAACCGTGCGCTGCCAGATCGCCTAGGCGTGATCGCCGGGCTGACCGATCCGGCCGACCCGCATGCGCAGCCAGCGATGGGCGAGATTGTGGTGCAGCGTTTACGGGAGTCTGAAAACCGGGAGTGACGTTTCCACTTTGGTTTTTGGCGTAAACCGCTTGTGCACCGCGGCATTGAGCATTTAGCCGCTCGGCGGTCGAGTTTTTGACGCAGCGTTATGGCGTTTGGACGACTAACTGCAATAGTAGGTCAGAGCAATGAAACCGATGAAGGCTTGAATAGCCGGGGCTAGCGCGTCGTTCTCGACCCTCAATTCGCGGCGAATACTAAAGCGCTTGGGGGTGGATACACAGAGCATCTCGCTGCCACCGGCGATTTTCAGGTCCATTCGGATATTTCCCCAAAGCCCACTGATCGCCAATAACTCGGCTGGGAATGGCTTTGTGAGCAGGAAACGGGGCGTACCTCCCCGTTTCGTTTCAGGCCGAAGCTGATCCAGGCTAGCTAGAACGTCTCCGTCATTGGATTCCAGCGTCCAACGGATGTTATTTGTCCAGCCTCGACTGAGGTATTCGAATCGGATACGACTGGTTTGACTGCCAATATTCAGTTCTGCAGCAATGGCATCTTCCGGATGCTGCCAACGTAGTCGAGCATTTTTTGCCTGTGCCCACGTTGGAATGTCGATGCCTCCGACGATTCTTCCCTCTTGATCAAGCAAGTTGAAGTTCCAGTCGTTCCAGATGGAATGCGGACGCAGGGTTAGGATGCTGATTTCCGGTTTTGGCATGACTGGGCATCCTCCTGCAAGACCTTTCGTGCTGCACGTAATCCGCTACGCACCGCACCCTCCAGGGTTGCCGGGTAATCGGCCCAAGTGTGGTCGCCTGCTAAATAGAGGCGAGGGTGAGCGGTGCGGCTGGCGGCGCGCGGGAGATTGGGGCGGCAGGTGAAGGTGGCGCGTTTTTCGCGGATGACTTTGTGCCAATCGCTTCGACTATCGACCAGACCGGCGGTGCGCAGTTCGTCGTTGAGTGCCACAGCCAGCGCTTCATCGCCGAGCGCTTCCCAGTCGCCATGCCCGCTCAGCACGCAGGCGAGCAGACCATCGCCGCGATCGACCACCCATTGGCCGATGCCGCCGAGCAGGTTATAGAGCGGGAAAGGCAGCTTGGTTTTTGGCGAAAATTGCAGGTACACCGTGGCAATCGGCTCGTAGGCATCGGGCACGGGAGCTTCCGGCCACAGGGTGGCGAGATGGTGTGGGGCGACGGCAAGGATGGCGGCGTCGAAGCCTTCGCCATCGATGGCGATTAGTCCCTCATCGGGCGCGATGCTACGCACCCGCTGGCCGTAGCGGAGGTCGGCTCCATTGGCCGTCAGCCAGGCAGCGGCCGGCTCCGGCAGCAACTGGCCGAGGGGCTCGCGTGGTAGCAGCAGGTCGGTATCTTCGCGGAGCGGGCTGCCCAGGCTGTCGCGCAGCACGTTGGCGAAAATTTGCGCCGAGGCGCGTTCGGCCGGGGTGTTCAGGGCGGCGAGGCAGAGCGGTTCCCACAGGTGGCGGCGAAGTTGGCCAGTCTGTCCAGCGCGATCCAGCCATTCGGCGACCGTGCAGTCTTTCGCTAGTTGAAATTTCTGCCATTTCACCTGCTGCATCCACCACGCGGTTTTTGCCTTTTCCGGCCAGTGCACCGCAGCAGCGGTCAATAAACCCCAGGCGACGTTGAGCGGCGCGGGCAGCTTGGGCAAGGCAAGGCGAAAACCCGTGTTGTCGAGCACCTGCAAGGGTTGGCGCTCGAACAAGGCGTCGGGGTCGGCGCCAACCCGGCGCATCAACGCCAGTGTGTCGCGATAAGCGCCGAGCAGGATGTGCTGGCCGTTATCCAGTGTGCGGCCGTCGATATTGACCGAGCGCGCCCGACCGCCGAGAACGCGGCCGGCTTCGATCAGGGTGACGTGAGCGCCGCTGGCGGTCAGTTCGACGGCAGCGGCAATGCCCGCCCAGCCGCCGCCGATGACGGCCACGCGCATGGGTTTAACCCTTGATCCAGGTCTTCGCCGCTAGCCACAGCTTGCGCGTCGGCGGCAGCGAGATACGCTGATGCAGCACCTGGAAATTCTCGCGGCGAATTTCGTCGAGCAGGGTGCGGTAGATGGCCGCCATGATCAGGCCGGGGCGCTGGCTCTTGCGATCGATCTTGGGCAACTGGGCCAGCGCCTGGTCGTAGTAGCGCTCGGCGCGCTCGTACTGGAACTGCATCAGCGCCGTGAAGTTGTCCGAATACTTGGCGTTGAGGATGTCGGCGGCCGGTACGTTGAACTGCTTGAGTTCATCCATCGGGATGTAGATGCGGCCGCGCCGCGCGTCTTCGCCGATATCGCGGATGATGTTGGTGAGCTGGAAGGCCATGCCCAGGTCGTGGGCGTATTTTTGCGTCTGCCGATCCTGGTAGCCGAAGATTTCGGCGGCGAGCAGGCCGACGACGCTGGCGACGCGGTAGCAGTAGAGCGACAGGCCCTTGAAGTCGAGATAACGCGACTGGAGCAAATCCATCTCCATGCCGTCGATGATTTCCAGCAGCTGCTCTTTCGGCAGGTTGATGCTCGGGGCGATGCCTTTCAGCGCCAGTCCGACCGGATGCTGCGGCTGGCCTTCGGCGACGCGCTCGACCTCCTGGCGCCACCAGACCAGCTTGGTCGAGGCAATGGCCGGGTCGTTGCATTCGTCCACCACGTCATCGACTTCGCGGCAAAAGGCGTAAAGCGCCATGATGGCGCGCCGGCGCTCGGGCGGCAGGAAGAGGAAGCTGTAATAGAAGGAGGAGCCGCTGGCGGCGCACTTTTCCTGGCAGTATTGATCGGGATTCATGGCCTACATTCTAAAGGAGCGGGCGGCGAGCAACAGCCAGTCGCGTGCGCCGAGTTTCGGGCGGCGGGCGAAAACGTCGCCGCGCACCTGGCGGATGCGTTCGAGGATGCGCAGGCCGCCTTGCACGGTCAGGCGGATCTCCCAGCCGAGGCGGCCGGGCAGAGCATGGACGAGCGGCGCGCCGCGGCGCATCAGGGCGAAAGCGCGGTCAATCTCGAAATCCATCAGCGCCGCCCAGTTGGCCGACCAGCGGTTGGCGGCGATGTCGGCTTCCGTTACCTTGAAATGCGGGAAATCGGTCTGCGGGATGTAAACGCGATCCTTCTGCCAGTCGATAGCGACGTCCTGCCAGAAGTTGATCAGTTGCAGCGCCGTGCAGATGCAGTCGGATTGTTCCAGATGCTCGGGCTCGGTTCGTCCGAACAGATGCAGCACCAGCCGGCCAACCGGGTTGGCCGAGCGGCGGCAGTAATCGAGCAGCTCCGGATAGTCGGCGTAGCGCTTCTTGACCACGTCCTGCGCGAAGGCATCGAGCAGGTCGCGGAAGAGTTGAATCGGCAGGGCGTGGGCGTGGATGACTTCGGCGAGTTCGATAAACAGCCGAGTTTGCGGCGTTTCGCCCCGTTCGATGCGGTCGAGTTCAGCCTGATAGGCGGCCAGGCCGGCCAGGCGTTCGTCCGCTGTGGCATCGCCTTCGTCGGCAATGTCGTCGGCGCTGCGGGCAAAGCGATAGATCGCCTCGATCGGCCGGCGCAGTTTGGCCGGCACGAGGAAGGAGGCGACGGGGAAGTTTTCGTAGTGATCGACAGGCATGGGGCCGCAAGTATAGGGGGCGAAGCGAAGTTAGTGGTAGAATGCGGCCCGCCTGCCCAGGTGGCGAAATTGGTAGACGCACCAGATTTAGGTTCTGGCGCCGAAAGGTGTGGGGGTTCGAGTCCCTTCCTGGGCACCAAAATATAATACGAGACGGCCGTTCGACCGAGGGAAACCGAGGACGCACGGCTTTTTCTTTTTCGCGAGTTTTTGCCGCCATGATCGTCCGCCCGAATCACCACTGGTTCCGATTGCTCTTCGTCTGGCGCGGATCGGTGTTGCCGCGGATTGTCGGGCGTCTCGTCCTGATCCTCGTGGTCTCGGTGCTCAGCGTGCTGTGCCGCGATTGGTGGATGAGCCAGCATGCCGGGTCGGCCCTGAGTATTCCACCGTTTACCTTGATGGGCATCGCCCTCGCCATCTTTCTTGGCTTTCGTAATTCGGTCAGCTACGACCGGTTCTGGGAGGCGCGCAAGCAATGGGGTTTGCTGCTGATTGCCGGGCGGGCGTTGGTGCAAAAGATGGTCAGCCTGTTGCCGAACGGGGAGGCGCGGGAAATTCGGCAATTGACGGTGCGCGATGTGGCGGCCTTCGTCTATGCGCTCAAGCATCGCCTGCGCAAGACCGATGCTGCGGTGGACATGGCCAAAAGGCTAAATTCCGAGACGCTCGGAGCACTCGTCGGTAAAAGTTTTCCGGAGCAAATCATCCTGCAGGCGCTGTCGCGTCGCCTGGCCGAATTGCGACGTAGTGGCCAGATTGGCGAAATGGAATGGCTGGCGATGGATCGCAGCGTGGAACAACTCGGTGAAGCCGCCGGCGCCTGCGAGCGCATCGCCGGTACGCCGATTCCCTATACCTATCGGGTGCTGATGAACCGCACTACGATGATCTACTGCTTGCTCTTGCCGGTGGGCTTGGCCACAACGCTGGGTTGGTTGACACCATTGATTGCCACTTTTGTCGCCTACACTTTCCTGGCGCTGGAAATGGTCGGCGAGGAACTGGAAGAGCCGTTCGGCATCGAGGCCAACGATCTGGCGCTTGATGCCATGTGCCACACCATTGAATGTGCGATCTGCGAACTGGCCGGAATGGAAGCGCTGGGTGATGCGCCGGTCGCACGCGATTACGTGCTGACCTGACGCCGCTGGCCGCCTACTGCCCGAGTATCTCGCTGAAAAAGCGTTTGGCCGGCAGGCGGAAACCGGCAGCATTGGGATGGCCGCCGCCACCATAACGGGCGGCGATGGCGGCGACATCAACCTTGCCCTTGGCTCGCAGCGAGGCCTTGATTTCGCCGTTGGCGGAGAATTGCCAGATCAGTCCGAAGCTGCCACTACGTTCGGCGAGTACATTGCCGAGTTCGGAGGCGAACAGCACGCTGGCGTTGATCGCCAGACCGGAAACGGCCAGCCAGCAGGCGTCGCCGTCGTTCACTGTGGACTGGCCATGGCGCACGGCCTGCAGTGCGTCGACCGGTTCGCCGCGCAGAGTGGCCGGCATGCTGAGGTTGCCGTCGGCCAGGCGCGCTACCTCGCGTTGGAAAAAGCGTTCGACACCGAGCCCGACGGCGATGAATTCACGATAACGCGGCGCTTCGCGGTTCGGCATGGCGCTGACAAGATTCTGCCAGCCGGCGAAATCAAAGGCCTCCATGCGCAGCGAGCGGCAGAAGGCGCGGGTGTCGGGCAGGGCGAAACGCCACAAATCCTGATCTTCGATATGCAGCAGGGGCAAAGGCGTCTCTTGTTCCGGATGAAAGAACTCCCAAGCCAGGCGGGCGCCTGACTTGCTGAGATCGAACACGACGCGTAACGGGAGCAACGGATCGGCAAATTGCTTGCGCCCGTGTCCGTCATCGCTGAGCTGTTCGGCCCAGGGTCGCATGGCCGAGGCGTGATGGTCGATCTGGGTGACGGCACGGGCCAGGCGGGCCATATTGCGCAATTGTTCGAGCGGGAAGGAAAAGTCGAGCACGAACACCTCGTGCTCGGCGATCTCTTCCATATCCCAGGCTTCGCCGTGATGCATGGCGCGGTAGGTGGCCGAATCGCCATAGCGGCACCAGGCGGCGTAGGCGGCGCCGAATCCATCCAGACAGTCGGCGTGGTAAAGAATGGTGACAGGGATCGGCTGCATTTCAGTAATGAGGCGGAATTTCGTCGCGCAGGCTACGCCGTTCCTCGGGTTGCATATTGGTCAGTTGGTCGCGTAGCGAACGAATTTCGTTGATCAGCAGGTCGATCTGCTGCTGTTGCCGGAAGATCGTACGGTTTAGGTCGTCGACCAGGTCTTCGGTAAAGCTGAGTTTGACCTCCAGGTCGGTCAGCCGGGCCTCGGTGTTACTCATTGTCTTTGTCTCGCTTGGCGGGTTTCTTGGCGGACCTGCGCTCGTGCAGTAGGGGGAGGGTGGCGCCAATCAGCGTCAGGACGCATAACCCGAAAATGATCCAGCCTTGGTTCATGGCTACTCCAGTCTTCAAGCCGGGATATTACCGCGCCGTGACAGTGCTGTCCCGGATCATGCGGTAAGCTGAAGGTCGTTTTCGCCAGCCAGCAAGTTATGTCCGCTAACGATCCGAATGAAAATGTCGCGGTACCGACGGAGGTGCCGGCAATCCCCTTTGGCGAGGCGCTGCGTTTCTGGTTGAAACTCGGCTTCATCAGCTTCGGTGGGCCGGCCGGGCAGATCGCCTTGATGCATCATGAACTGGTCGACAAGCGGCGCTGGATTTCCGAGCGGCGTTTCCTGCATGCCTTGAATTACTGCATGCTGCTGCCGGGGCCGGAAGCGCAGCAACTGGCCACCTATCTGGGCTGGCTGATGCACCGCACCTGGGGCGGGATATTGGCTGGCGGGCTGTTCGTGTTGCCCTCGCTGTTCATTTTGGTCGTGCTGTCCTGGGGCTACGTCGCGTATGGACATTTGCCCGCCGTCGGGGCGATCTTTGCCGGCATCAAGCCGGCCGTAGCGGCTATTGTTTGCCTTGCCGCCTGGCGTCTCGGTCGGCGGGTTTTGCGTCATCCTGTTTTGTGGGGTATTGCGCTGGCCGCCTTTGTCGGTATCGCCTGGCTTGCTTGTCCATTTCCTCTGGTCATTGGCGTTGCGGCATTGCTTGGTTTTGTCGTTGGGCGTCGGCGACCTTCGATTTTCCGGGGCGCTGCGCACGCCCCAGCGAAGCAGCAGGAGGCGATCGCTCTACTGGCCATCATCGGTGACGATACGCCACGCTTGGCGCACACCTTTTTTTCGTGGCAAAGGCTGATACGCATCGCGGCCATCGGGATCGGCTTGTGGCTACTTACCATGGGGGTGCTTGCAGCGGCTTTGGGTTGGCAGCATACGCTGACACAGATGGGTTGGTTCTTCACCAAGGCCGCCCTGTTAACCTTTGGTGGCGCCTACGCCGTGCTGCCCTATGTTTATCAGGCAGCGGTCGAGCATTTCGGCTGGCTGACGGCGGGGCAGATGATCGATGGCTTGGCTTTGGGCGAAACGACACCGGGGCCGTTGATCATGGTGGTGGCCTTCGTGGCCTATGTCGGCGGCCATGCCAAGGCGGTGCTGGGGCCCGAGTTGCTCGTTGCGGGTGGCGTGTTGGCAGCGGCATTAGTGACCTGGCTGACTTTTCTTCCATCTTTCGTCTTTATTCTTGCTGGCGGTCCTTTGGTTGAGTCGACGCATGGGGAGCCCGCCGTGAACGTGCCGATGATGGCGGTCAGTGGGGCCGTGGTCGGCGTGATCGCCAGCCTCGGCTTGTTCTTTGTCGAACATGTATTGTGGCCGAGCGGCTGGCAGACCATGCCCGATCTTAGGGCGGGAACGTTTTTCCTTGTCTCGCTGATCGCCTTGGGGCGTTTCAAGATGGGCGTTCCAAGCCTATTGGCCGCAACAGCCCTGGCGAGTCTGTTGCTTTCCTGGTGGCTTAACTGAGCGCTCAAAAAGCGGTCTTTGCCGATGGAATCAAGGTTTTCGCTAAAAAGTAGTTGACACTTTCTGTATTGGGTCTATAATGCGACCTTCTTCAGGCGGTTAGCTCAGTTGGTTAGAGCGCCACGTTGACATCGTGGAGGTCGTTGGTTCGATTCCAATACCGCCTACCAAAATTCCTGATGAGGCTGATAATGCTGTTCCGAACTTGCATCGCAGTTCCGAAACTGTAATCGAGTCAGCTTTGTTGAAAAGAAAAAGTGCGGCTCGGACCGCACTTTTTTTTCGCCCAGATTTTTTGAAGAGATACCGCAATGCCCGATATCAAACTGCCCGATGGTTCCGTACGCAGCTATGAGCAAGCCGTCACCGTGGCTGAAGTCGCCGCCAGCATCGGCGCCGGCCTGGCCCGCGCTGCTCTGGCCGGTAAGGTCGATGGCAAGCTGGTCGATACTTCCTTCCTGATCGAGCATAACGCTGATCTGGCAATCATCACCGATCGCGACGCCGATGGTCTCGAAATCATCCGCCACTCGACGGCTCACTTGCTGGCCTACGCCGTCAAGGAATTGTTCCCGGAGGCGCAAGTGACCATCGGTCCGGTCATCGAAAATGGCTTCTATTACGACTTCGCCTACAAGCGTCCGTTTACCCCGGAAGATCTGGAAGCCATCGAAAAGCGCATGGCCGAGTTGGCCAAGAAGGATATCCCGGTCAGCCGCGAGGTCTGGGCGCGTGACGATGCGGTCAAGTTCTTCCTTGATCAGGGCGAGAAGTACAAGGCAGAATTGATCGAAGCCATTCCGGCCGATCAGCAGGTTTCTCTGTACCGCGAGGGCGACTTCATCGACCTCTGCCGTGGGCCGCACGTGCCGACCACGGCCAAGCTCAAGGTCTTCAAGTTGATGAAGGTGGCTGGGGCCTACTGGCGCGGCGATCATCGCAACGAACAGTTGCAGCGTATTTACGGCACCGCCTGGGCCAAGAAGGAGGATCTCGACGCCTATCTGCACATGCTGGAAGAGGCCGAGAAGCGCGACCATCGCCGCCTTGGCAAGCAGTACGACCTATTCCACATGCAGGACGAAGCGCCGGGTCTGGTCTTCTGGCACCCGAAGGGCTGGGCGATCTGGCAGGAAATCGAGTCTTACATGCGCGCTGTTTATCGCAACAACGGCTACAAGGAAGTGCGTTGCCCGCAAATTCTCGACAAGTCCTTGTGGGAGAAGTCGGGTCACTGGGAGCACTACAAGGACAACATGTTCACGACTTCGTCAGAAAACCGCGATTACGCGGTCAAGCCGATGAACTGTCCGGGGCATGTGCAGGTGTTCAATTCCGACCTGCGTTCCTATCGCGAACTACCGCTGCGTTACGGCGAATTCGGCTCCTGCCACCGCAATGAGCCGACCGGTGCGTTGCATGGGTTGATGCGTGTGCGCGGTTTCGTGCAGGACGATGGTCATATCTTCTGTACTGAAGAGCAGATCGAATCCGAAGTCACGGCATTCAATGCGCTGGTCAAGAAGGTTTATGGCGATTTCGGCTTCAACGACATTGCTGTAAAGCTGGCCTTGCGTCCGGAGAGCCGAGTCGGTTCCGACGAGATTTGGGACAAGGCCGAAAGCGCGTTGCGCCAAGGTTTGCAGGCTTCCGGTCTGGAGTGGGAGGAATTGCCGGGTGAGGGCGCTTTCTACGGCCCGAAGATCGAATTCCACATCAAGGACGCCATCGGGCGCTCCTGGCAGTGCGGCACGATCCAGGTTGACTTCTCGATGCCGGGGCGCCTCGGGGCTGAATATGTGGCCGGCAACGACGAGCGCAAGGTGCCGGTCATGTTGCACCGCGCCATCCTTGGTTCGCTCGAGCGCTTTATTGGCATTTTGATCGAGAACTACGCAGGTGCGCTCCCGCTGTGGTTGGCACCGGTCCAGGCGGTTGTTCTCAATATTTCGGAAAAACAGGCTGATTATGCGGCCGATGTTGCGCAAAAGCTGCATGATGCGGGTTTCCGGGCCGAGGCGGATTTGCGTAATGAGAAAATTACCTATAAAATTCGAGAACATAGCTTGAACCGGCTGCCTTATCAGCTCGTTGTGGGCGATAAGGAAAAGGCGGACGGACTGGTGGCCGTGCGTACACGCGGCGGTCAGGATCTCGGTCAAATGACGATCGAGGCTCTGATCGAGCGACTTCAAGGGGAAGTCGCGGCGCGTAGTGGCACGGCTTAATTATTGATATTTCGGGGGTTTTACCATCGCTCAGAACAAGGCCCATCGTTTAAACGATGAGATCACGGTGCCGGAGATTCGTCTCCAGGGTTTGGAAGGTGAGCAGCTAGGGATCGTCAATATCCGAGCTGCGCTGCAGATGGCCGAAGAAGCCGGGGTTGACCTGGTCGAGATCGCGCCGACGGCCAAGCCGCCGGTCTGCCGCATCATGGACTATGGCAAGTTCAAGTACCAGGAAGCCAAACGGGCCCATGAGGCAAAGCTGAAGCAGAAGCAGGTGCAGGTGAAGGAAATCAAACTGCGCCCAGGTACCGACGAAAACGATTACCAGATCAAGCTCAGGAACATGACGCGTTTCCTGGAAGAGGGCGACAAGGTCAAAGTGACCCTGCGCTTCCGGGGTCGCGAAATGGCGCATCAGGAATTCGGTATGCGCCAGCTGGAAAGAATCAAGGCAGACGTCGATGCCATCGGGCAGGTCGAACAAATGCCGAAAATGGAAGGGCGTCAGATGATCATGGTCATCGCCCCGGCCAAGAAGAAATAAGTTTTCGGGCCTGGTTTTTAGGCCTGAGTGCAGCACCGGCGACCGGGCAACCGGTTGTCAAACAAGTGCTTTCGGGTTTCGAAGCGTTCCCGCCGGGAACCACCTGACGGCATGACATTAAGGAGCATCTAAATGCCCAAGATGAAGACCAAGAGCAGCGCCAAGAAGCGCTTTTCGGTCCGCGCTGGTGGTTCCATCAAGCGTGGCCAAGCCTTCAAGCGTCACATCCTGACCAAGAAGACCACCAAAGTGAAGCGTCACCTGCGCGGTGCTACTGCTGTTCACGAGCGCGACGCAGCTTCTGTCCGCGCCATGATGCCCTACGCGTAAGGAGATAGAACATGTCCCGAGTTAAACGTGGTGTAACGGCTCGCGCCCGTCACAAGAAGGTTCTCGCTCAGGCCAAGGGTTACCGCGGTCGTCGTAAGAACGTATATCGCATCGCCAAACAGGCGGTCATGAAGGCAGGCCAATACGCCTACCGTGACCGTCGTCAGCGCAAGCGTCAGTTCCGTTCCCTGTGGATCGCTCGTATCAATGCTGCTGCTCGCGAGCTGGGCATGAAGTACAGCACCCTGATGAACGGCCTGAAGAAGGCCAATATCGAAGTCGACCGTAAGGTCCTGGCCGATCTGGCCGTCTTCGATCAGCCGGCATTTGCCGCCCTGGCCGCCCAGGCCAAGGCACAGCTCGGCGCCTGAGCTTAAGCTCTTGAAAAAAAAGGAGGCGCAAGCCTCCTTTTTTGTTTATTCGTTTTGCAGTCGGTAGTTTTGCTGGAACAAGTCCATGGACAATCTCGATCAAATCGTTAGCGAAGCCAAAGCCGCTTTCGCTGCCATTTCCGACCCGGACGCGCTGGAGCAGGCCAAGGCCCGTTTCCTTGGCAAGAGCGGCCAGATTACCGAACTCCTGAAGGGCTTGGGCAAACTGCCGCCCGAAGAAAAGAAGACTGCCGGTGCGGCAATCAACGTCGCCAAGACCGCGGTCGAGAATGCGCTGAACGAGCGCCGCGAGGCGATTCGCAAGGCTGCGCTGGAAGCGCGCCTGGCTGAAGAGGCCCTGGACGTCACCTTGCCCGGTCGCGCCGAAGCGCGCGGCGGCTTGCATCCGGTGACCCGTACGCTGGAGCGTATCGAATCCCTGTTCGCCTCGATTGGTTTCGAGGTCGCCGACGGCCCGGAAATCGAAGAGGATTTCCACAATTTCACCGCCTTGAACACGCCCGAGGATCACCCGGCGCGTTCGATGCATGACACTTTCTACCTGCAGAACCCGGACGGTACGCTGGCCGACAAGGTGCTGCTGCGTACCCATACCAGCCCAATCCAGGCGCGTTACATGCAGGCGCACGTCGCCCGCTACGGTGCACAGGAAAAAATGCCCGAAATCCGCATCATTGCGCCGGGCCGTGTTTATCGTGTCGATTCCGACGCGACCCATTCGCCGATGTTCCATCAGGTCGAAGGCCTGTGGGTTGGCGAGAACGTTTCCTTTGCCGACCTGAAGGGCGTCATTGCCGACTTCTTGAAGAGCTTCTTCGAGACCGACGACCTGACGGTGCGTTTCCGCCCATCCTTCTTCCCGTTCACCGAACCGTCCGCCGAGATCGACGTGGCTTTCATGAGCGGTGCGCTGAAGGGCCGCTGGCTGGAAATCGCCGGTTGCGGCATGGTGCATCCGAACGTCCTGAAGATCGCCGGTATCGATCCGGAAAAATACACCGGCTTCGCCTTCGGTTTTGGTCCGGACCGCCTGACCATGCTGCGCTACGGCGTCAATGACCTGCGCCTGTTCTTCGAAGGTGACCTGCGTTTCCTGCGTCAGTTCGCCTGATCCCATTTTCGAGTCAAGCCCATGAAATTCTCCGAATCCTGGTTGCGTACCCTCGTCGATCCGAAGCTGACGAGCGAGGAACTTTCCCATCTGCTGACCATGGCCGGCCTCGAAGTCGAGGATCTGGCCCCGGTTGCCCCGGCTTTCAACCAAGTCATCGTTGCCCAGGTGCTCGAAGTCGTAAAGCATCCGAATGCCGACCGTCTGAACGTCTGCCAAGTCGATATTGGCACCGGTACGCCGCAGCAGATCGTTTGCGGTGCGCCGAACGTCGCGGTTGGCCTGAAGGTGCCGTGCGCGTTGCCGGGCGCCGAATTGCCGGGCGACTTTAAGATCAAGGTCGCCAAGGTGCGCGGTATCGAATCCTCCGGCATGCTGTGCTCGGCCAAGGAACTCGGCATTGCCGAAGAGACGTCCGGCCTTTTGGTCCTGCCGGCCGATGCGCCGGTCGGGCAGAGTATTCGTCAGTATCTCGAACTCGACGACAACGTTTTCGAGATCAAGCTGACGCCGAACCGTGCCGACTGCTTGTCGCTGCAAGGTATCGCCCGCGAAGTTGGTGCCATTACCGGTGCCACGACGAACTTGCCGCAGGTGAGCGAGGTGGCCGCGAGCATTTCGGACAGCCGTCCGGTCGTGCTCGATGCACCGGCTGCCTGCCCGCTTTACTACGGCCGGGTCGTCAAGAACGTCGATGCCAAGGCGCCGACGCCGGAGTGGATGAAGCGTCGCCTGGAGCGCAGTGGCATCCGCTCCATCTCGGCGCTGGTCGATATTACCAACTACGTGATGCTCGAACTCGGTCAGCCCCTGCACGCCTTCGACAACACGAAACTGGAAGGTGCCGTGTATGCCCGCATGGCCAAGCCAGAGGAGAAATTGCTGCTGCTCAATGAGCAGACTATTCCGGTTGAGGCCGATGTCCTGATGATCGCCGACGAAGCCAAGCCCTTGGCGATGGCCGGCATCATGGGTGGCGAGGAGAGCGGCATCACCTTGGAAACGAGTGAACTCTTCCTGGAGTCGGCTTTCTTTGCGCCAAAGGCGATTGCCGGCCGTGCCCGTCGCTTTGGCTTCAGTTCGGATGCTTCGCACCGTTTCGAGCGCGGCGTCGATTTCGGCGGAGCGAAGCGTGCCATCGAACGTGCGACTGAATTGATCCTTGCCGTGTGTGGTGGCCAGGCTGGACCGGTGGTCGAGACCAAGGCCGATTTGCCGGCGCGTCCGCCGGTGCGCCTGCGGACGGCGCGCGCCGAAAAGGTGCTAGGCGTTCCGCTCGGTGCCGAAAAAATCGCTGCCATCTTTGCCGGTCTTGCCCTGAGTTTCACACGCGAAGGCGAAGATTTCCTGGTTACGCCGCCGACCTGGCGTTTCGATATGGAGATCGAAGAGGATCTGATTGAGGAAATCGCTCGTCTGGTCGGTTACGACAACATTCCGGCGCATGCTCCACGTGCGCGCATGGCGATGCTGCGCCAGCCGGAAGCGCAACGTCCAGCCTACCGTGTCCGCCAGATGCTGGCTGACCGCGGCTACCAGGAAGTCGTCAACTTCGCCTTTGTCGAAGAAGCTTGGGAAGCCGATTTCGCCGCGAAAACCGCCGAAGCCGACCTGATCCGCCTGGCCAATCCGATCGCCAGCCAGATGGCAGTGATGCGCTCGAATCTGTTCGGTGGCTTGATCGCCAATCTGGTCACCAACCTGAAGCGCAAGCAAAGCCGAGTTCGCCTCTTTGAAGTGGGCCGTACCTTCCATCGCGATGCCTCCGCGCAACCGGTGGCGGGTTACCGCCAACCGTGGTGCCTGGCCGGCCTGGCCTTTGGCGGTGCGCTGCCGGAAGGTTGGGGGAGTGGCAGTCGCAAGGTGGATTTCTACGACCTCAAGGGCGATATCGAGGCGCTTTTCGCGCCGGACAAACTGCGCTTCGAGAAGCTGGCTCATCCGGCCCTGCATCCGGGGCGCGCCGCTCGCATCCTGCTGAACGGTGAGGACGTCGGTTGCCTGGGCGAGTTGCATCCGGAATGGGTGCAGAAATACGATTTGCCTAACGCCCCGGTCCTGTTCGAACTGGATTTTTCCGCCTTGAAGGCTGCTGTCGTCCCGGCTTATGCCGAGGTATCCAAGTTCCCGCCGGTGATCCGCGACCTCGCAGTTGTCGTCGATCAAGGGCTGGCGCTGCAGGCCTTGTTTGATGGTTTACAAGGGCAGATTTCGCCCTTGATTCGCGACATCCAATTGTTCGATGTATATGTCGGCAAGGGGGTGCCGGAAAACAAAAAAAGTCTTGCTTTCCGTATAGTTATGCAAGATACTCAACGCACTTTGCAAGATTCCGAAGTTGATGCTGCGTTGCAGCAACTGGTGTCCTGTCTTGAGCGGGCATTCGGTGCTCAACTGCGTGCCTGACGGAAAAAATAACGATGACGCTGACGAAAGCCGAGCTCGCTGACCTGTTGTTCGAGAGAGTGGGTCTCAACAAACGCGAGGCCAAAGACATGGTCGAGGCCTTCTTCGAAGAAATTCGTAATGCCTTGGAAACCGGCGATGGGGTGAAATTGTCCGGTTTCGGTAATTTCCAGTTGCGCGACAAGCCGCAGCGCCCGGGGCGCAATCCCAAAACTGGCGAAGAAATTCCGATCACCGCCCGTCGTGTGGTGACTTTCCACGCCAGTCAAAAACTGAAGTCCGACGTTGAACTCGCCTTTGATGGAACCACGGCATAAACCAAGCGGCGAGGAACTGCCGCCTATTCCCGCCAAGCGCTACTTTACGATCGGTGAAGTGAGTGAGCTGTGCGGTGTCAAACCGCATGTGCTGCGTTACTGGGAGCAGGAATTCACTCAGTTGAAGCCGGTCAAACGCCGCGGAAATCGGCGTTATTACCAGCATCATGAGGTTTTGCTGGTGCGTCGTATTCGCGAATTGCTTTATAACCAAGGCTTTACGATCAGCGGTGCACGTAACCGTCTGGATGAAGGGCCGGTCGCAGCGTCGACTGCTGCGGTGGACAAGCCCGAAAAGGCAAAAATCCAGTTGGGATTGCGCGGTGAATTGCAATCCGTAATTGAAATGTTACGGCTTTGAATTTCGCGCTTTTCAGGTATAATGCACGGCTCGTCGGGGTGTAGCGCAGCCTGGTAGCGCACTTGCATGGGGTGCAAGGGGTCGCGAGTTCGAATCCCGCCACCCCGACCATTTAAAAAGACCGGCTTTGGCCGGTTTTTTTATTTTTCGCGTTGAAAAATAAATCCGGACAAATTAAATTAACGCCACTCATTTAAAACGAGGAGGTAATCATGGATTTGTCTTCGCTCACCGTTGCCCAATTGCGCGATTTGCAACAGCAGATTCCGGCCGAAATCAAGCGCCGTGAATCGCAGGAAAAAGCCGATGTATTGAACGAATTGCGTGCTGTCGCCAAGGCGCGCGGTTATGCCATCGAGGAATTGCTGGGCAAGGAAGTCAAAGCCAAGGCAGCGACCGGCGGTAAGGTCAAGGTCAAATATCGCCATCCGGAAAATGCCGAATTGCAATGGACCGGTCGCGGCCGTCAGCCGAAATGGGTTGCCGCTTGGTTGGCCAATGGCGGTACTCTGGAAAAACTCGCGGTTTAATCGATGCGAATTCTGTTGAGTAACGACGATGGCTACTTCGCTCCCGGCCTGGCAGCGTTGGCCGAGGCACTGGGTCAATTCGGCGAGGTCGTCGTCGTCGCTCCGGAGCAGAACAGAAGCGGGGCCAGCAATTCCCTGACGCTTGACCGCCCGCTGTTATTGAAACAGGCGGCCAACGGGTTTTATTTCGTCAATGGCACGCCGACCGACTGCGTGCATTTGGCCGTGACCGGAATGCTGGATGAATTGCCGGATATTATCGTTTCCGGAATTAATCTCGGCGCCAATATGGGTGACGATACGATTTATTCCGGAACGGTTGCTGCGGCGACCGAAGGATATTTATTGGGAATTCCGTCAATTGCCGTTTCATTGACGAGTTTTGCCGGCGAATATTTTTCGACTGCTGGAAAAGTAGCCGCTGAAATTGTCGCCAAATATATTGAAAAGCCGATTGCCGAACCGGTGCTGTTGAATGTGAATGTTCCGGATATTCCCTATGCCGAATTGCAAGGGATGGAAATTACCCGGCTCGGTCGGCGCCATAAGGCGGAGCCGGTGGTCAAGATGAAATCGCCGCGCAATGAAACGGTTTATTGGGTCGGCGCGGCAGGTGCTGCGGCGGATGCCGGGCCGGGCACCGATTTTCATGCGGTGGAGCATGGCCGTGTATCGATCACGCCGCTGCAGATCGACCTGACGCACAATGCGCAATTGAATGTAATTCGAGACTGGATGAGGTAAGACGGGTGTTGCACGGCATCGGGATGACTTCGCAGCGGACGCGTATCCGGATGATTGAGCGTCTGCGCGAGCAGGGAATACGCAACGAAGCGGTTTTGCGCGCCATGGCCGCGGTGCCGCGCCATATCTTCGTCGAGGAGGCCTTGGCCTCGCGCGCTTACGAAGACACGGCGTTACCTTTGGGGATGGGGCAAACCATCTCGCAGCCTTATATCGTTGCCCGGATGATCGAACTGCTGATCAACGGCCGCCAAGGGCTTGGCAAAACCTTGGAGGTTGGTGCCGGCTGTGGCTACCAGGCGGCAGTGCTGGCGCAATTGACCAATGAGGTCTATGCCATCGAGCGTCTGGCCCCGTTGATCGAGAAGGCCAAGGGCAATATGCGCACCCTGCAGCAATTCAATGTGCGTCTGAAACATGGCGACGGGCAATTGGGTTTGCCCGAAGCGGCACCGTTTGACAGTATCATAGTGGCTGCGGCGGGTATGCAGGTTCCGCCGGCGTTGCTGGCGCAATTGACTGAAGGTGGCCGATTGGTCTTGCCAGTTGGCGCGAACGAGCAGTATCTTAGCCTGATTGAACGGACGCCTCAGGGATTTACCGAGACTCGCCTCGATGCGGTGCGTTTCGTCCCGCTTCTCTCTGGAACACAATGATTCGCTATCTGACTCTTGCTCTTCCCGCTGTTCTGTTGGCGGGCTGTTTTTCCCAGCCGCCGGCGCCGGCCGTCGATCGTACGGGGGCGACGCAAAGCCGCGCAACGGTCGCGGCACAACCGAGCGGGCCCGGTTACTATACGGTCAAGCGCGGCGATACCTTGTATCGCATTGCTTTGGAAAATGGCCAGGACTATCGCGATGTCGCTGCTTGGAACAACATCGCCAATCCGGCTACCATCAAGGAGGGGCAGATTCTGCGTGTGAGTCCGCCAAATGTCGGCGGACAGTCAGCCGAAGGGCCGGTGGTTGCGCAGCCCATTTCCAGCGGGGCAGTGGAAACCCGTTCGCTTGATCCTGCGCCCTCTGGAACTGCCAATGCGTGGGTGAAGCGCGAACCAAAGGTGGGCAAGGAGCCATATTCCGATGAGGCGTATGCTCGCTTGAACAAGACCGACGATGCTCCTGTGAAGGCCGCAGAAACTAAGGCCGAAGTGAAACCGGAGCCATCGGCGCCGAGCGCACCGGCAACCCCTTCTGGTCCGGATGAAGTGCCATGGCAGTGGCCGGTCTCGGGCAAGTTGTTGGCACCGTTTAACGAGTCCTCCAACAAGGGGCTCGATATTTCCGGCAAGTCTGGCGATCCGGTGCTGGCCGCCAGCGACGGCAAGGTCGTCTACGCCGGTAGTGGTTTGCGCGGTTATGGAGAACTAGTCATCGTCAAACATAATGCGACCTACCTATCGGCCTACGCACACAACCGCAAGATTCTGGTCAAGGAAGGGCAAAGCGTAACCAAGGGCCAGAAGATTGCCGAAATGGGCAATACCGATGCCGATACGGTCAAGTTGCATTTCGAAATTCGCAAGCAGGGTAAGCCGGTCGATCCGGCTCAATATCTGCCGAAGCGCTGATGAATATGGGCGAAGGTATGGACATCGAAGATCTGGGCGAACAGTCTGACGAGTCCAGCCTGATGCCGGATGTCGAGATCGTTGCGCCAGAACTTGATTTGCTTGAGGATGTCACGCAGCTTTACCTGAACGAAATCGGTGCCAAGCCGCTACTGACACCAGAGGAAGAGTTGGCGACGGCGCGTGCCCTACGCCAAGGGAGTTTTTCTGCCCGGCAGAAGATGATCGAGCACAACCTGCGCTTGGTCGTGAATATTGCGAAGCACTACCTGAACCGAGGCATTCCGCTGCTCGATCTGGTGGAGGAAGGTAATCTCGGGCTGATCCATGCACTGGAGAAATTTGACCCCGAGCGTGGCTTCCGTTTCTCGACCTATGCCACTTGGTGGATACGTCAAAACATTGAGCGCGGCATCATGAACCAGTCGCGTACCATCCGCTTGCCGGTGCATGTGGTCAAGGAAATCAACGTCGTATTGCGTGCCATGCGCCACATCGAAGCGGCAGAAAGCCGCGATTCGACGGTGGAGCGCATTGCCATCTTGCTCGACAAGTCAGTTGAGGACGTTCGCCGCATTCTGTTGCTGAACGAGCACATCGCCTCGCTCGATGCGCCGCTGGACATCGATCCCAACCATTCCATGGCAGAGTTGATCGCCGACGAGGAGGGCGGCGATCCCGAATCGCTAATGCAGTCGAGCGAGATCGGTTCGTTGATCGGCAACTGGCTGGAGCAATTGACCGACCGCCAGCGGGCCATCATCGAACGGCGCTATGGCTTGAACGGTGCCGATGTTTCCACCCTCGATACCATCGCTGGCGAACTGGGCTTGACCCGCGAGCGGGTCAGGCAGATTCAGATGGAAGCGCTGGATCGGCTGCGCAAAATCGTCAAGCGCGGCAATATTTCTCGCGATTCGCTACTTTAGACGCATCGACCAGACAAAGCCTGCTGCGGATTTCCTCGGCCAGCTGGAACACCGACATGGCATAGAAGGTCGAGCGGTTGTAGCGCGTGATCACGTAGAAATTTTCATAACCCAACCAGTACTCGGTTTCCTTGCCCGGCGAAACGAGGTCGATCAGCGCAACCGTTCCGTCCGCATCGGCATTCGCGGCAATTCCCTGGCTGGCCAGAGCGGCCACTTTCAGGCTGGGGCGGATGCCGGCCTGGATCAGGTCATCGACCGGCATGCCGTTGCTCATTGCTTGCACGGCAACCGGTTGTTCTGCCAGCCAGCCATGTTGCTCGAGGAAACGGCCGACGCTGCCGATGGCATCGTCCACCGAACCGGATAGATCGACGCGCTGGTCGCCGTCGAAGTCGACCGCGTAACGGCGCTGACTGCCCGGCATGAACTGCGGTATGCCGATGGCACCGGCGAAGGAGCCTTTGACGGCGACCGGATCGAGCGCATTCTCCCGGCTGAGCAGCAGGAACTGCTCCAATTCGGTCCGGAAGAAATCGCTGCGTGGAGGATAGTGGAATGCCAGCGTCGCCAAGGCTTCGAGCACACGGAAACCGCCGGTGTTCTTGCCGTATTCCGTCTCGACACCGATGATGGCGACGATGATTTCCTCAGGCACACCGTAGAGCGCGCGAGCGCGTGCCAGTTGGGCGGCATTGGCTTGCCAGAAGGCGATGCCGCCGTCGATGCGCCGGTCGTTCAAAAAGCGTGGCCGGTAACGTTCCCAGGAACGTTGCAGCGGTGATGTCGGTGGCTTGATCAGTTGCAGCACCCTGGCATTGGGACGAACCTGGCCGAATTGGCTGAGGAGCGCTTTGGCGTCGAAGCCGTGTCGGTTTTCCATGTCCATGGCGAATTCGACCACCTCGGCCTCGTCGGCGAAGGTCGGCTGAGGCTGTGCCGCACGAACCGGCGCGGAGAGGGCAAACAGGCCGAAGCCGAGGGCGGCGGCATGGAGGGCTAAGCGGTACTTCACGTCATACTCCGTCAGGGCAATTGCGCAACCAGGCGGCGCAAGCGTTTGATCTGTTCTTCGGCGCCGCCGTAGCGGGCCAGCAAATAGGCTTCGGCGACTTTGGCGAAAGCCTCGGCCATATCCGGTCGCTCGTCGGCAACCCGTTGGGCGAGGCTCATTGGCGCCTCCCAAGGGGCGCAGTCTACCCGTCTTCGCGCCAGATGTCGCAAGGCCTTGCGCCATAAGCGTTGCGCCGGGTCGAGGCGGGGCCGACGGTAAAGCGCCCACAGGGCGACCGCAGCCAACAGGGCGCCGCAGACGCCGGCGAGCAGGGCGGCCAGGCTGCGCCAGTCGGTATCGGGCAGGCCGAGGCGGTCAAGCAGATCACGCTGGCGCATGCTGTCATAGCCCAGCACATATTGGTTCCAGGCGTTGTTCAGGGCTTCCCAACGATAGCGTGCGAGGCGCAGCCAGTCGGCCCGTATCTGTACCAACGCCGGCAAGGGTTCGCCGGCCGGCAGCGCGTCGGCGATGCCTTGTTCGATGCGGTTCGGCGCGATGGCGGCGGTCGGGTCGACGCGCACCCAGCCGCGCCCAGCCAGCCAGACTTCGGCCCAGGCGTGGGCATCGGATTGGCGGACGACGAGATAGCCGTCGAGCGGATTGGTTTCTCCGCCCTGGTAGCCGGTGACGACGCGCGCCGGGATGCCGGCGCCGCGCATCAGGACGACGAAGGCGGCGGCATAGTGCTCGCAGAAACCGCGCCGCGTCGAGAACAGGAAATCGTCGATCGTGTTGTCGCCGAGCAGCGGCGGTTGCAGCGTGTAGATGAACTCCTCTTCGCGGAATTGCTTGAGGGCGCGGTTGATGACGATGGTTGGATCGGCGGCTTCGGTACGCCACTGTCGGCTGAGCGCGAGGCTACGCGGATTGCGCTGCGGTGGCAGCGCCAGGTTGCGTTGCAAAACGTAGGGCGTTTCCTCGATGTTGAAGCGGAAATCCAGGCTGGCCGCCAGGCGGTAGCGCTGGCGCTGTTCCAGCGGGCGGCGGGAGAGAGCGGTCAGGTTGCCGTTGAGCACGGCTTCAGGCGGCAGGCTGACCGGTGCGTCGAGGGCGAGCAGCCAGCGCTGGTTGTGGGCTTCGATGGTCGTTTCGTAGCTGACCGGCTGGGCCAGCGTTTCGAGGCGTGCGGCGGGAGCGCGCGTTGCCGCAGGCTGCCAGGTCTTGCCGTCGTAGTTCTCCAGCACCGGGCCGCGCCAGTAGAGTTTGTCGCGTGCCGGGGCCTGCCCGTCGAAACGCACGCGAAAGGCAATTTCGCCGCTCTGCGCGAGTTGCGACAGACTGCCGGGCGACATGCTGTCGGAGAGCCCAGTGCGGCCCGCGTGAGCGTCCTGCGGCAGCCCCCAGAGCGGGCCGCTAACCCGTGGAAAGAGAATGAATAGCGCCAGCATGAATGGCAACGCTTGCAGGCTGAGTACGGCTGCGTAGCGCAGGGTCGGGCGCAGGCGGATTTCGGCACCGCCTTGCAGGCGGATGGTGGCGGCCGTGACCAGCCAGAAAGCCAGAAGCAGCCAAGCGCCGGTGGCGATACTTTGCGAGTAGAGATAATGGGTCAGCAGCAGGAAGTAGCCGAGCGTCAGCAAAACGCTGGCATCGCGCTGGCTACGCATTTCCAGCAGCTTCATCGAGGTGAACAGGACCAGCATGGCGACGCCGGCGTCGCGCCCGAACAGTGTGCGGAATTTGACCAGCGTGCCGGCGCAGGCCGCGGCCACCAGCAGCAGGAGCAGCCAGCGGCTGGGCAGGCGCTGATCCTTCCACCAGATCCAGGCGCCCCAGAACCAGAGCAGACCGGCCATGGCGCTTAGCCAGAGCGGCTGATGCAGGGCATGCGGTGCGGTGGCGGCCAAGGCTACCGCGAACAGCCAGGGCGGCGCACCGCGGTCGAGGGCGAGGGTGGCGGGGGTGCTCATGGCTCGTACAGCGCCAAGGCTTCCAGGCAGTGCCGGCAGTGTGTTGGGCCGTGCGCGGGCGGAATCTGCCGGCCGGCCAAAATGAGGCCGTAGTCCTGACGGCTACCTTCGGCAGCCAGTACCCAGCCGGCGAGTTGCGACAGGCGGCCTTCAAGGTCCAACGCCGGATCGGTCAACGACCAGTCAAGTAGCAGTTCGGTGGTCTCGCCGCCGGCAAATTGTTTGACCAGCAGAGGCTGGTTCCCGGTCTGCCTAGCGCTGGCTTTCCACGCGACATGGCGCAGGGGGTCGGCTGGCTGGCGTTGGCGAAAGCCGCCGAAATCATCCTGGCCGCCCCGGCCGGTACCGCCTTCCTGTGCCGATGGCGTGGTTGCTGGCAAGGGCGTGGCGAGCGGCTTTGGATAGATCAGGCAGCGCATTTCCGGCTGCAGATAGCTCCAGGCGGTAAATAGACCAAGCGGGTAGCGGCTGGAGAGGCGCACGCGCGGCAGCGTCAGCCAGCCGCGTTTTGTCGCGCCAAGCGGCACCTCGGTTTTTGTGCTTTTTTGCCCGTGCACCGCAGCAGTGGCGATTTTCCCCTTTTCCGCTTCCAGTTCGAGCGCCAGGCGTGGATCGTCACGGTCGTTGCTGAGTGTCAGCGGAAAATGCGCGATTTCGCCGACGAAAACCGGCTCGGCCCGCCCCGGCGTGATGGTTAGTCCGTACAGGTTGCGAAAGCCGTGGATCATGCCGTTCAGCCCCAGTCCGGCGAGCAGGAAGACGAGGGCGTGACCGAGTGCGAGGTTGTAGTTGATCGCCGTCAGCAGCATGACGACGAGCGTTACCGCGAAGAGCAGGCCGTGGCGCGAGGGCAGGATGAAGATGCGCCGCTGGCCGAGGCGAAACGGCGCGTTGCCGTCGCTGTGCCAGCGGAAAAGCTGAATCTGCAGGCGTTTGAGCAGTTCCACGTTCAGGGGATGGCGACGCTGCGGATCAGTGCCGCGATATCTTCGGCGGTGGCGGCACTGCCGCCCTGGGCAGAACGCAGGCGGTGACGGGCAACGGCCGGCAGCACGGCTTGCACATCGTCGGGAATGACCATGTCGCGCCCGGCCAGCCAGGACCAGGCGCGGGCGGCGGCGAGCAGGCCAAGGCCGGCGCGTGGCGAGAGGCCATGCTGGAAAGTGGGCGAATGGCGGGTCGCTTCGACCAAGGCTTGCACATAGTCGATCAGCGGTTCGGCGGCGCGCACCGCTTCCACTTCTCGTTGCAGAGCCGGCAATTCATCGGGCGTCAGCAAGGCGAGTTGTTCTTCCGCTTCGCGCCGGCGGCCGCCGCTGGCGAGCAGGGTGCGTTCGGCCGAACGGTCAGGGTAGCCGAGTTCGAGGCGCATCAGGAAGCGGTCGAGTTGCGATTCGGGTAATGGGAAGGTGCCGATCTGGTGTGCCGGGTTCTGCGTCGCGATGACGAAGAAGGGCGTCGGCAGGGTGCGCGTTTCGCCCTCGCTAGTTACCTGGCCTTCTTCCATGGCTTCGAGCAGGGCACTTTGCGTCTTCGGCGTTGCCCGGTTGATTTCGTCGGCCAGCACCAGTTGCGCGAAGACCGGTCCGGGGATGAAGCGGAAGTCGTTGCGCTCACGATCAAAGATCGACACGCCGGTAATGTCGGCCGGCAACAGGTCGGCGGTGAACTGGATGCGCGAAAAGCGCAGACCGAGCAGATGGGCCAAGGTGTGCCCCAAGGTGGTTTTTCCCATGCCGGGCAGGTCTTCGATCAACAGGTGGCCGCCGGCCAGCAGGCAAGCCGCGGCGAGGCGAATCTGCACCGGTTTGCCGAGGATGATTTGCTCGGCGCGGGCGAGCACGGCATCGAAGGGGCGGACTTGAGGAGTGAACGGTGAGGCCAGTGGACCGAGCATGGGTTTTTTCCGTATTGACGCTTAACAAATTAGATAAATTCTAATACTTGAAGCGGCGCGAGAATTGGGACGATAATGACATTTCAACACAAGCCGCCCGGCACAAGACGCAGAGAGAGAACAAGTGACGACCACTGCCTTCATCACCCATCGCGACTGCCAGTTGCATGACATGGGTTCGCATCATCCGGAATGCCCGCAACGTCTCACCGCTATCAATGATCACCTGATCGCACAGGGGATCGATGCCTACTTCAACTATTTCGATGCACCGCTCGCCTCTTTCGAGCAGTTGCTACGTGTGCATCCGGCCGCTCATCTGGAGCGCCTGAAGCGCGCCTCTCCGGAAACCGGCGTGGTGCACCTCGATCCGGATACCGCGATGAACCCGCATACTTGGCAAGCTGCCTTGCGCTCGGCCGGAGCGGGTTGCCACGCGGTCGATCTGGTCATGAACGGCGAAGTCGAAAACGCCTTCTGCTCCGTGCGCCCGCCGGGCCACCACTGCGAGAAGAGCACGCCGATGGGCTTCTGCTTCTTCAACAACATCGGCGTCGCCGCCATGCATGCGATCAAGGCACATGGCTTGGAGCGCGTCGCCATCATCGATTTCGACGTGCACCACGGCAACGGCACCGAAGATTGCTTCGCCGGCGACGAGCGGGTGCTGATGTGCAGCATCTTCCAGCATCCGTTCTACCCATATAGCGGCGCCGACAAGCCGGCGGCCAACATGTGCAATGTGCCGCTCGCCGCCGGCTCTGGCGGCGAAGAATTCCGCGATGCCGTGATGCAGGTGTGGACGCCGCGTCTCAAAGAGTTCAAGCCGCAACTGATCCTGATCTCGGCCGGCTTCGATGCCCACTACGAAGACGACATGGGCGGCCTCAAGCTGTTCGAGAAGGACTATGCCTGGGTGACGGATCATCTCAAGAAGCTGGCCGCCGAATTGTGCAACAAGCGCATCGTCTCCATGCTCGAAGGCGGCTACGTGATGACCTCGCTGGCCCGTAGCGTCGGGGCTCATTTGCGCTCGCTGGCCGATCTCTAAGCCTATCGGTCCAAGCGCTTAATTCTTCTGAAAAAGGGCAGGGTGGGGTAAAATCCACCCTCTTTTTTCGTGTTTCCATCGTTTAACCGGACAAATCCATGGCGTTGATTGTTCAAAAGTACGGCGGCACTTCGGT